>JBBRTH010000005.1:0-124037 GCA_038244615.1 Mycobacteriales bacterium
ATCCGAGCGACTGCTGCCGATCTTCGCCGCGTACTACCGGCGCGTCCAGCAGATCCTGGAAACGATGCAGCAGGTCATCAACATCGACGGCCCCCGTGACGAGGTCAGCGTCAACTCCGATGCCGCCGCCCGGCAGGTGCGCCGGATCGTCAACCGACTCATCAGCGAGGAACGCATGACCTGACGCCATCCTCCGATCGCGACGGCGAACCAGCGTCGGACCCGCGATTTAGCTCGGCCATCGAGCGTGGCTTCAGCGTCCCGGCCCGGTCGAGCTGGTGGGCGCCGCCGACGTGCCCACGGGTGCACCAGAAGTCGAAGGCGAAGACGTGGGCGGTGATTCGCCGCGAAGCTGTGCGTCCACATCCGGATACAGTTGACGGAATATCGGCTTGAAGAGGACGTTCTGCGGCGAGTCACCCTGCAGGGTGAGATACACGGTCGCCAGGATGACCACTGTGTTGCCGACCTTCGGGTCGTGTACGGCGAGCCCCGAGAACCCGACGATGTTCCCTGGATGCCCATACATCGGGCCCGCCCCCTCCAGCCCGAAGCCGTAGGTTCCGAATCCCAGCTCGGCTGCGGGCCCCGCAGCGGACGGGTCCATCGGCTTCAAACTGGCCAATCGCCACTGCCGGGACGTGTCGTCGAGCAACGATCCGCCGACCATCGCCTCGATGAAATCCGCGACGTCCTCTGCCCGGGAGGTGACGGCACCGGCCGTCCATGCCCACGACGGATTGTCATTGGTGTGATCGGCGGGCGCGAGGGCACCCGTCAGCGCCGCCCTCTGCTGGGCCTCCGGCAGTGGACCTTCGTACGCCTCGTTGGGCCCCCACATGTATCCCCGCGGATACGGGGACGGCAGCGCAGAATCGGCCGCGGCCGGCAACGCCGTGTTGCGCAGCCCCAGTCGATCGAAGATCCGGGTCTGCAGCGCGGACGCCGCCGACATGCCCGTGAGTTGTTCGATCACGAGCCCGAGCAGCACGTAGTTTGTGTTGCTGTACTCGTACTGCCTGCCCGGTGCAAAGTTCGGCGGATGGGCGAACGCGATGTCGAGTAGCTGCTGCGGGGTCCAGACGGTGTCGGGACGTTTCTCCAGTGTGGCGGCGAACGTCGGGTCGCTGGTGTAGCTGTAAAGCCCGCTGCGCATCTCCGCCAGCTGGTGGATGGTGATGTTGCCTCCGTTTGGCACCCAAGGCAGGTAGCGCGATATCGGATGCGTGATCGCGAGCCTGCCCTCCTGTTGCAACTGCAGGATGACAGTGGCGGTCAACGTCTTGGTAATACTGCCTATGCGCACGTGATCATCGATCGAGGGCGGAACCTTGCTTCCGATGCCGGCCACGCCGAACGTCGCGCTCCAATCCCCCTTTTCGCGGCTGCGGACCAACACGATCGCCCCGGGTATTCCGTTGTCTCTCAGGATGGCCGGCATCTGCTCGTTGAGGGACACGGCGTACGCGGGCGTCGGAGGTACTGCGATGTCGCCGGGTGGTCGCGGGCCTCTCGCGCATGCCGCCAGTGCAGCCTCCGCTCCGACAGCACTCGCGAGGAGCAGCAGGGATCGGCGACCGATCACCACGCGCGGCTACCGCCACCCCGAGGTACCGGGGCACCTCGCGGCCTACTGATGGCGCGGTGATCGATGCAGACCTTCGGCGGGTCGCGGAGCGGCACCCCTCGAGGATCCCACACATCTCCCCATGCTGGTGTAGCTCACCTGCACCGGATGGCCGCTGATCGATGCTACGACCGCTCAGCTTCCTTGCCGCCTCGTTGACGGTCGCGTCGGAGGCCGCCGTCGCGCCCCCCTGGCGCCCAAGGGCATTCGCGTGGTCAACACGACGCAGGTGGCGCTCACCGCCCAACCGGCCGGCCTCACCAAACTGGTACGGCCGCACCCGATGGCCGCCAACCCATCGAACCCCGCACGCCTCTCGGGACGGTAGTCGCCCGCCCCCGGACTCGGGCCCGCAGACTGTCGAGGTGATTCTGGACCTCGCATCCGCCCAACGCATCGTCGAGGCCGCACACGCCGAGGCGGTCAAGCGATCGATTCTGGTGTCGGCCGCCATCGTCGACGCGGGCGGCCACCTGGTGGCGTTCGGCCGGATGGACGGCGCCGAGATCGCAGGTCCCGTGCTGGCCATCGACAAGGCCTACACCGCAGTCGCGAACAGCATCTCCACCGCTGAACTCGCGGTCCTCGCCGCGCCCGGCGGCGAACTGTCCGGCCTGCACGCCAACGGTGGTGGCCGGTTCGTCATCTTCGGTGGCGGCGTGCCGATCGTGGTCGGCGGCCGCATCATCGGAGGAGTGGGCGTCAGTGGCGCCAGCGCCGAGGACGACGCCGCGTGCGCCGAGGCGGGCCGCCAAGCGCTGGGCTGACGTTCCCTGTGACTACGCTCAGCTAGCCGGCCACCGGCCCTTAGGCACCCCTTTTCTGTCGGTAGGCTGGACGTCATGAACAGCTTTCTGCTGGTGCTCATCGTCGTCCTCGTCGCCGTCATCGGTTTCGCCGTCTACGCCTCGTCAAAGGCATCCGGCAAGCGCAGCGCGGCCTCACTGGACGACGCGAAGGCCGACGCCCGTCGCACCATCGACCGCCTCGGCGGCCAGGTGATCAATCTGACCGGAACGGACGACGCCTCCAAGCAGGCATTGGCCGACGCCTCCGAACGCTTCACCGCTGCGGGGTCGCAGATCGAGCAGGCCACCACCGCTCGCCAAGCGCTGCTCGCCAAGGAGAGCGCGATGGAGGGCCTGTACTACGTGCGTGCCGCACGGGTCGCGATGGGGATGGACCCCGGACCCGAACTCGAGACGCTCTCTGGCCAGAACTCGGCTGGCACCGTGACCGAGGACCGTCGCGTTCAGTACGAGGGCCGCGATATCGAGGCATCGCCGACGCCATCCGAACGCACGCCGAACTACTACCCCGGCGGCCGCGTGGCCGGACGGCCCGTGCCCGCAGGCTGGTACTCCGAGCCGTGGTGGAAACCCGCTCTGGTGGCGGGCGCCTGGGGTGTCGGTTCGGTGCTGCTGTTCAGCACCATGTTCTCGGGCATGGGTGGCGTCGGCTACGACGCCCAGGGGTTCGAGAACGGCTACGGCGACGGTTTCCAGGACGGCATGGATCAAGGCCAACTCGAGGGCGCCGGACAGGACGGCGGCTTCGGTGACGGCGGCAGCGACGGCGGCGGCTGGAGCGGTGGCGACGGAGGCGGTTGGGGTGGCGACGGCGGCGGCGACAGCGGCGGCGGCTGGGACTTCGGCGGCGGCGGGGATTTCGGCGGCGGCGACTTCGGCGGCTTCTAGCCCAGGTTCACGGCCGCGTCCCGAAACTGGTAGGCAGAAAACTGTCGGAATGGGGGCGGCTCGTCGCTCCTAGTTGGTGACGGCGGCCCACGGGGGCTGCGCCAACCTGACGGAGACCACGATGACCACGTACTACGCCTCCCCCACCGGCCACCACGACGCGAAGCCCCATCACAACGACCCGACCGTCCGACGTCCGGAAATTACCTTCGCACGCCCGGCCGACGCCCCACATTCGACGGCGCCCCCCAAGTCGGGATGGATCGTCAGCGGACTCGCGGCGGTCCTCGCCGCCGCTGCGCTCGGGTGGGTGGGCAGTCTCGCCACGCGACTAGAACCGACTCTCGAGTCGCGCCGACACACCGGCCGCTTGGGAGGTGCCCTCAGCCCGTCCAGGCACAACAACCCGACCACCTCACGCGCAGCGTGTGCGTCGCGGAGTCTGTCATCTCGTAACCCGCTGGCTGTGGTCCAGCTGTGAGCGCGGGCGCTACACCTGGCAGGTGGGGCACCAGACGAGGTTGCGCGCCTCCATCACCTCGGTGCGGATCGATGTGCCGCACACCCGGCACGGCTCGCCCGACCGTCGGTAGACGTAACTTCGCGGCCGGCCGGGGCGGCCCGCGGGCGGCCCCTTGTCGTCCTCACGTCGGATGGTAATGATCTTGCCGCGGCTCACGCCGACCTTCATCAGGGCGACGAGGTCGGTCCAGGCCGAGTCGAACTCCGTCTCGCTGACGTGGGTGCCGGGCCGGTGTGGCTCCATACGGTGCCGGAAGAGCAGCTCGCTGCGATAGACGTTGCCCACGCCGGCGATCACCTTCTGGTCCATCAGCAGAGCCCCGATCGGCCTGCGGGACTTGCTGATTCGTGCGAAGGCGCGAGACGGATCCGCGCCGCGTCGCAGCGGGTCGGGTCCCAGCCGGGCGACGATCTCGTCGACCTCGACCTGGTGTATCACCTCGCACACGGTCGGGCCCCGCAGGTCAGTGCCGTACTCGGCTCCGACCATCCGCATCCGGACTTGGCCGACCGGATCGGGCATGGGCACGCGACGCTCGGTGAACTTGCCGTAGAGGCCGAGGTGAACGTGGACGACAGCGCCGCCCTCGTAGTGGTGGAACAGGTGTTTGCCCCACGCGTCGGCGGTGCGCAGAACGCGGCCGCTGACGGCCTCGGCGGAATCCGCGAAGCGCCCCTGCGGGCTGGTCACGATGACGGGCACCTTGCCGAACCGCTTCTGGTGCAGGCGGGCCAGTCGGTGCAGGGTGTGCCCTTCTGGCATGCGCTAGACGCCTGGAACGGGTGGCGCGACGTGCGTGGCTTCGTACTCGGCGAGGATGTCGATGCGGCGCTGGTGGCGCGGCGCCTCCGACCACGCGGTCGTCAGGACCGCGTCGACGAAGGTGAGGGCGTCTGCGACGGTGTGCATCCGGCCGCCGATGCCGATCAATTGGGCGTTGTTGTGCTGACGGGCAAGCGACGCCGTCTCGACGCTCCAGGCCAGGGCGCAGCGCGCGCCGGGCACCTTGTTCGCGGCGATCTGCTCCCCGTTGCCGGAGCCGCCGATGACGATGCCGAGACTGCCCGGGTTGGCGACGGTCTTCTCCGCTGCGGCGATGCAGAACGCCGGGTAGTCGTCCTCGGCGTCGTAGGCGAAGGCGCCACAGTCGATCGGCTCGTGGCCGCCGGCCTCGAGGTGCTCGACGATGGCCTGCTTGAGTTCGAATCCGGCGTGGTCAGAGCCAAGGTAGACGCGCATGCGGTCACCTTACTGGGCGCCCATTGCGAGGCGGATGACGCGGTCTCGGCGCCGCTAGCCGATGGTGATGGCGTCGAGACGTTCCTTGACGAAGTCCGATGACGTGACGGGCGCCAACCCGCTGATCTTCCCGATCGGAGAGTCCAGCGGCGTGACCAGCGCGTCGTGGTTTGCCTCGTAGAAGTAGATGAGCGTCTTCCCAACCGTCGGCCTCCGAATACACCTGCAGGCCAACGGCTCCCGGCTCACGAGCCAGGACGGCGACCGTGCCGAAGTCGGTGTGGGGGCCGATGCGGAACTGGCCGGGTTCCGGTTCCCCCACGACGCTGACGGGCGGGTAGTGGTTGATGTTCATCGTCCACGTCGGATGGTTCGCCAGCAGGGCCCAGGGATTGGCGGGCAGGCTCAGCGCGTGCGCGAACAGGGCGAGGAGATCATCGGAGAGTCGGCGCATCGCAGCGGTGTACTCCGTCACCAACGCGTGAAGGTGTGGGACCTCGGAGGGCCACACGTTGGGCGCGAACCAGATTCGGTCGACGGCCGGATCGCCGGTCGCCGTCTCGGCTCCCAGGCTGTAGCTCTCCTTGAGGTCGGGCGGCGTTTCCGTCCCCTCCGCGTAGCCGTTGGCTTCGGAGCCGGGACCGATCCACCCGTGGCCGCCCACCGGCACGCTGTAGCGACGTTTGACGTCGTCCGGTTGCGCGAAGAAGTCCCGGCTGGCCTGGCGCACCGCGGACGTCAGACCCTTGTCGACCCCGTGGCCGGTGACCAGGATGAATCCCACCTGCAGCAGACTCTCGTCCACCTCGGCGGCGACCGCGTCGGCAGCGGCTCCCCCGTCGTGCCATCGCGAAAGATCGACCGTCGCAATCATTTATCTCTCCCACCCAGCTGCGCCTGCCCGATCATTCGCCGATGTCCTCCGCCCAGAGATCAGGATGTGCCGCAATGGAGTCCGTCATCATCTGCACGCCGCGTTCATCGTCCAGAAGCGTTGTCGCGACACGGCGACAGCATGGTGACCATGATCGTAGACCGGTAGTCGCGTTGGCGGCCCGCCCTGCGGAAGGCGTCGGTCTCGCCGTGCACCGACGGCTCGTCGTCCCGAACCCGTCGGTTGTGTCCGCTGCCCAGCAAGACACCGTCGGCGCTGAAGAGTGCGGCGCAGATCGGTATTCCGCCCTCCGCCAACCCCTTTCAAGCCTCGTCGACGGCGACGTCCAGCATATCCTGCGGTGTCATACCGCGGCGACGTCGAGGGTGCGCTCGGCGGCGATCTTGGAGCGACAGAACGCCAGATAGCAGGCCCCGGAGATGAGGAACCCGACGAAGAAGGCGACGTCGCCCAACTGCGGGACGGCCTTTGCGACGTAACCGGTGAACTTGACCTGGTTCGAGAAGAGCAGCACCGATACGACCAGACCGAGCGCGAAGGACGCCAACCCACCCCAGTTTGGGTAGGAACGGTCGTAGAGGAATCCCGCGATCGTCTGCCCCCGCCGTAGGTACTGGTCGGCGAAGACGACACCGAGCCACGGCCCGATCCAATAGGCGATGATCAGCAGGAACGATTCATAGCTCGCCGCGGCGTCGGGCAGGGCCCACCACGCCACCAGGAAGCCAGCCACGCCGAAGGACAACGTGACCAATGCGCGCGCGATGTGGGCGGGCAGCTTGATCCCGATCGTGACGAAAGCCATTGCACCGGAATAGACGTTGATCGAATTGGCCGCGATCGCACCGATGGCTATGGCCAGCAACGTGGCCTTGGCGATCGGTGAGGCCAGCTCGCCAGTGAACGCCTCGGTGGGGTTCTGGGAAATGGCGGGCCCGATCGTGACCGACGCTGCACCCACGATCTCCAGCACCGCGCAGGACAGGAAGAGACCCGCCGAGGCGAACAGCCCGGTGCGGGCGGTCGACACCGTCGACGGCAGATAACGCGTGTAGTCGGCGGCATACGGCGTCCAGCCGGCGGCGTACCCGAATGCCGTTCCCACGGTGAGGAGGAAACCACCCAGGCCGCCGACCCCGTCGGGGAGCGCGGGTGCCCCGAAGTGCGATTTGGTGAGGATGGCCACCGACGCGATCGCGAAGATGATGGCAAGGATCGGGAAGGAGTACTTCTCGAAGGCCTGCACCAGGTTGTGCCCGAAGAACGCGAACGCGGTCTGCAGCAGCACGATGATGATCAGTCCAAGCAGTGGACCGATGCCGAACAGCGCCGCCAGTGCATAGGCAGCGCTGACGCTGTTGGTGGCGAACCAGCCGACACCGGCGGTCACGGACATCAGCACCGCCGGGACCGCGTTGCCCTTGAAGCCGAACGCCATCCGACCCAACACCATCTGGGGCACCCCGTGCAGCGGTCCGCGCGCGGAGAGGAGGAAGTGCGCGATGGCGCCGAGACCGGTGCCGATGACGATCCCTGCGACGGCCTGCCAGAAGGTCATGCCGTAGACGGCGACGGCGAGCACCCCGACGAAGATCGTCGCGAACTCCAGGTTGGGCGACGTCCACGTCCAGAACAGCTGACTGGGCTTGCCGTGCCGGTCGGCCTCGGCGATGAACTCGTTTCCGCCGGGTTCGACCGCGACGATCTTGTTGCGGTAGGAACCGTCGGTGGTGGGCTCGGCCGTCATCATGGGTACACCGTTGTCCGGCGTGCGTCCCGCCGCAACCGGAGTCGACGATTCCTCGCTCTGTTCGGCCGACGGCTGCTCGGCAATCGACGGGCTTGTCGTCCAACGGTGCAGCAGCAACGAATCACCGCCATGACGATGACGCCGCGCCTGCCTCGCGTTCGCGCCGCGGCCACCGGATTCATCGCGGTCGCTGCAGCCCTCGGAGCGGGACACCTGGTCGCGGGCCTGCTTCTGCTACCGGCAGCGTCGCCCTTCTTCGCGGTGGGAAACGCCTTCATCGACCGGACACCAACTCCGTTGAAGAACTTCGCCGTCGAGAACTTCGGCACCAACGACAAGCCTGCCCTCCTGGTTGGAATGGCGGTGGTACTTGCGCTCGTCGGCATGGCGACCGGCCTGATCTCGCGGCGCAGTGCCGTGCCAGGCATGGCCGCCGTCGTCGTCGTCGGGATCATCGGCGCGCTCGCCGTGCACGAGCAATCCACCGGCTCGTTGAGCCTGCTCGCCCCCGTGGCGTCGCTGGTCACCGGTGTAGGGACGTTCTGGTGGTTGCATGGGCGCGCGCGACCACAAATGACTTCCGCCGCACCCGGGGCGGAGCAAGTGACCGGTAGCTCAATCGGGCGGCGTCGCTTCGTCTTCGGCTCAATGGTCGCCGCGCTAGGTGCTCTGGTCGCAGGCGCCGGCGGATTCGCGTTGGCACGACGCGTCGACGTGACGGCGTCGCGGCTTGCGGTCGGCGAGCTGATTCCGACGACGCCTGCGCCCCCGATCCCGACGGGCGCGGCCTTTCCCGAACTTGGGACCCCGACGTTCATCACGCCCGCAGCGGACTTCTACAGAATCGACATCAACCTGGAGGTGCCGCAGCTGCGGGCAGAGGACGCCACACTGCACATCAGCGGGATGGTCGACAAGCCACTTGAGCTCACCTTCGACGACATTCGGTCGATGCCGCTCGTGGAGACGACGATCACGATGACGTGCGTGTCGAACGAAGTCGGCGGGCCGTACGTCTCGACGGCCAACTTCATCGGTGTGCCGTTGCTGGACCTCCTCGACCAGGCCGGGATTCAGAGCGGCGCACAGCAGCTGGTGGGTCACTCCGCGGACGGCTTCACCCTGGGGACCCCGCTGGACCTCTTGCGGGCCGCAGGCAAGGACGCGATGCTCGCGATCGGCATGAACCGTGAGGCGCTGCTTCCCGAGCACGGCTTCCCAATGCGCACCGTCGTCCCCGGCCTCTACGGATACGTATCGGCCACGAAGTGGGTCGACGAGCTTGAGCTCACGACGTACGACGTCAAGCCCTACTGGGTGGAAAGAGGCTGGGACGGTCAACCACCCGGCGTCGTGCCGATCAAGATCTCCTCGCGCATCGACTCACCCGATTCCTTCCAGCAGATCCCCGGCACCGAGGTTACGGTGGCCGGCACGGCATGGGCCCAGGGACGCGGGATCAGCCGCGTCGAGATCCGGTTCGACCAGGAGGACTGGCGGCCCGCCGAATTGGCCTCCGAGGTGAATCCCCATACTTGGCGCATGTTTCGGCTCACGGCGAAGCTGTCGCCAGGTAAACACACCGTGACGTGTCGCGCCTACGACGGGGCCAACGTGATGCAGGCGGAGGAACGACTCCGGCTGATCAACCCCGGTCCCGTGCCGGACGGTTCGACGGGGTGGCACTCCATCGTCTTCACCGTCGATTGAACGCTGGCGTCAGTCGAATTCGGGCGACTCGTGGCGGGTGCGCTTCAACTCGAAGAAGTGCGGATACGCGGCGAAGATCACCGACGCGTCCCACAGCTTCCCCGCCTCCTCGCCACGCGGGATGCGCGACAGCACCGGCCCGAAGAACGCGACGCCGTTGACGTGGATCGTGGGTGTGCCGACGTCATCGCCGACCGCGTCCATGCCGTCGTGGTGACTCTTGCGCAGCGCGTCGTCGAACCCGTCACTGGTGGCCGCCTCGGCCAGTTCGGCGGGCAAACCGACCTCTGCGAGCGACATCGCGATGACTTGGGTGAAGTCGCTGTTGCCCTCGTTGTGGATCTTGGTGCCCATGGCTGTGTAGAGCGGGCCGAGGATCTCGCTGCCCTTGGCCTGCTCGGCCGCGATCGCGACGCGCACGGGCCCCCACGCCCTCTTCATCATTTCCTGGTACTGCTCGGGCAGGTCACGACCCTCGTTCAGCACCGCGAGGCTCATGACGTGGAATTCCACGTCGATGTCGCGCACCTTCTCGACTTCGAGGACCCAGCGCGAGGTGACCCAACACCACGGGCACAGCGGGTCGAACCAGAAACCGGCGACATTTTTCTTGGCCATCTACAGATCCTCTCGGGAGGCACGGGACAGACTTCCGTCTGGCGTAACTATGCACGCCCGGACTGTGTTCCCGATTTGCGTCTACTCGCCGTCGACCGCGGCCCGCACCGTGTCGAACGCGCCGGCCATCGCAACGAGCGCAACGATGACGGCCGCTCGGGTCGGTTCGTCGAGATGCGCGGCGCTGCGGGCGACGTGCTCGCCCAAGGGCCGGTAGACCCGCGCGAACGCCGACCACGTCTCTGGCCGCAAGCCGACGGCGTTGGCACGACGATCCCCGGGTACGGCGCGACGCTCGACGTAACCGCCGGCGCTGAGCCGGTCCACCAATGCGGTGACCGAGGGTCGCGTGAGGTGCAGACGGTCCGCCAGAGTGGCCTGCCCCAGCGGGCCGTGCTCCAGCAGGTTCAACGCGCGGAGGTCGGAGCGGCCGACGCCGAGGGCCTTCGCAGCGGCCTCGTCGAACGAATCCATGGCGCGAGCCAAAGACCTGCAGGCGGTGAGTAGCGGCGAATTAGCTGGCGAAACGTCATCGGGCATGATTCGATCATCACATAGTTCGATCGTCGAATTGAGAGGACACGCAATGAAGTGGACGGAGACGATCAGCATCGACCGACCGTTGGACGAGGTCCGCGGCGCGGTCGCAGACGAACACGCACTCATGGCTTGGTCGGCATGGCCGGAGGCGACCGGCTACAGCTGCGACGTCGAGGGAGACGGACGCGCCCTCGGCTCACAAATAGTGTTCCGAGATCGGCACGGACGGGAACGAGGACGGCAGACGCTCACGGCCGTCACCGACGAACGGATCTCCTACCGTTTGAACAACGCGGGCCCCTTCGGACGAAGAATGGAGCCGGAGCTTGACTTCCGACTCGAAGACGCCGGCGACGCGACGATGGTTCATCTGGACTTCCGCGCAGACGTTCCGCTGCCGCCGCCCGCCCGCCAACTCATCGATTCCGTGATGGGTCGACGGGTACGTCGATTGCATCGCCAGGACTTGCGCCAGCTCAAGGACTACGTGGAGCAGGCGCCCACGGATCGAGCGTAGGACCGGTGCCGGTTGACGACGCGTGTGCAGGTCGGCCCCCGGCTAGTGTGGTTCGACGTGGCACTTCCCAACCTCACCCGTGACCAGGCGGCCGAGCGCGCGGCGCTCGTCACCATCGACAACTACCGGATCGTCCTCGATCTGACCGACGGCGCAGGCGGTCCCAGCGAGCGGACCTTCCGATCGACGACGACCGTGGAGTTCGACGCGCTCTCCGGTTCCGACACCGTCATCGACATCGCCGCCGAAGCGGTGCGCAGTGCGGCGCTCAACGGCGCATCGATCGACGTCTCCGGCTACGACGAGTCCACCGGCGTTGCGCTGGTCGGGCTGGCCGAGCACAACGTCGTCGTCGTCGAGGCAGACTGCCGATATTCCAACACCGGTGAAGGCCTGCACCGCTTCGTCGACCCGGTCGACGACGAGGTGTACCTGTACTCCCAGTTCGAGACCGCCGACGCCAAGCGGATGTTCGCGTGTTTCGACCAGCCCGACCTGAAGGCGACGTTCGACGTGGCGGTCACCGCGCCGGCGCACTGGCAGGTCATCTCCAACGGTGCCACCGAGAGCGTCGAGCTTGCGACGGTCGCAAAGGTGCACGCGTTCGCCACCACGCCACGGATGAGCACTTACCTGGTGGCCCTCATCGCAGGCCCGTACACGCGGTGGGACGACGTGTACACCGACGACCACGGCGACATCCCGCTCGGCATCTTCTGCCGGGGGTCGCTCGCCGAGTACATGGACGCCGACCGCCTGTTCACCGAGACGAAGCAGGGCTTCGGCTTCTACCACCAGAACTTCGGCGCGCCTTACGCCTTCGGCAAGTACGACCAGTTGTTCGTCCCCGAGTTCAACGCGGGCGCCATGGAGAACGCCGGGGCCGTCACGTTCCTGGAGGACTATGTCTTCCGGAGCAAGGTCACCCGCTACAGCTACGAGCGGCGTGCCGAGACCGTGCTGCACGAGATGGCACACATGTGGTTCGGCGACCTGGTCACGATGCAGTGGTGGGACGATCTGTGGCTCAACGAGTCCTTCGCGACGTTCGCGTCGGTGTTGTGCCAAAGCGAGGCAACGGAATACACCGCCGCGTGGACCACCTTCGCCAACGTCGAGAAGTCATGGGCGTACCGGCAGGACCAGTTGCCGTCAACGCACCCGGTCGCCGCGGACATCCCCGATCTGCACGCCGTCGAGGTGAACTTCGACGGCATCACCTACGCCAAGGGCGCGAGTGTGCTCAAGCAGCTCGTCGCCTACGTGGGTCTCGAGGCGTTCCTCGCCGGCCTGCGCGACTACTTCCGCGACCACGCCTTCGCCAACGCGACGTTCGGTGATCTGCTTGGCGCACTGGAGAAGTCGTCGGGACGCGACCTGTCGCACTGGGGCCGCCAGTGGCTCAAGACCACCGGCCTCAACACGCTGCGGGCCGACTTCGACGTCGACGGCGATGGCACGTTCACCCGCTTCGCGATCGACCAGAGTGGCGCGGCGCCGGGCGCCGGCGAGACACGCGTGCACCGACTGGCCGTCGGAATCTACGACGACGACGGCTCAGGCCAGCTGGTCCGCATTCACCGCGAAGAGCTCGACGTCGACGGCTCGAGCACGGACGTGCCTGCGCTGCAGGGTGTTCCGCGCGGTCAGCTGATCCTGGTCAACGACGACGACCTGACCTACTGCTCGCTGCGCCTGGACCCCGAGTCACTGCAGACGGTGCTGACCCGCATCGCGGACATCGCCGATTCCCTGCCCCGCACACTGGCGTGGTCGGCGGCCTGGGAGATGACCCGCGAGGCCGAGATGAAGGCCCGCGAATTCGTCGAACTGGTCAAGGACGGCGTGCACGCCGAGACCGAGGTGGGGGTGGCCCAGCGGCTGCTGTTCCAAGCGCAGACCGCCCTGAATGCCTACGCCGACCCGGACTGGGCCTGCTCGCAGGGCTGGCCCGCGTTCGCCGACTGCCTCCTCGAACTGGCCCGCGCAGCCGAGCCGGGCTCGGACTTCCAGTTGGCCTACGTGAACGCGCTGTGCACGTCGGCGCTGTCGTTGCGCCACACCGCCGTGCTGGCGGCGCTGCTCGACACCGACCCCGCCGATCACGGTCTGGCCGGACTGACCGTCGACACCGACCTAAGGTGGCGCATCGTCACGGCACTGGCGGCCGGTGGCGACATCGACGAGGGCGGCACCGCCACGCCGTTCATCGACGCCGAGGTGGAACGCGATCGCACCGCGGCGGGGCGGAGGAACGCGGCAACGGCTTCGGCCGCGCGCCCGCAGGCAGCGGTCAAGGACACGGCCTGGCAGCAGGTCATCGAGGACGACACGTTGGCCAACGTCACCGCCCGGGCGATCGCCACCGGTTTCGTGCAGCCCGGCCAGGCCGCGTTGCTGCAGCCGTTCAGTGCGAAGTACTTCGACGCCATTCTCGGCGTCTGGGAACGCCGTTCCAGCGAGGTCGCCCAGACCGTCGTCATCGGGCTGTACCCGTCGTCGGACGTAAGCCAGGAAGGCTTGGACGCGGCCGACCGCTTCCTGGCCGGTGAGGTGCCGCATGCGCTACGTCGGCTCGTCATCGAGGGGCGAGCGGGCGTGGAGCGAGCGCTCCGGGCGCGCGGGTTCGACGCCGGCTAACGAGATCTCGGCGGTTCGTCGCATACGCTCGCGCCATGGCGGCCACCAACAGTCGCAGGGCGCGTGCCGCCCGAAGGCGTAAGCGACGCGTCGCGGCCGTCGTGAACGATCTCACCCCCGCGCAGTGGGCCGCCATCAAGCTGGCGTGGGAGGGTTGCGCCTACTGCGGCGCCACCGACGGCCCGCTGCAACGGGACTGCGTCATGGCGATCTCACGTGGGGGGCGGTACACGGTCGACAACGTGGTGCCCGCCTGCGCGGCATGCAATGCCAGCAAGTGCAACGACGAGGTGACCGGCTGGTTGCGGCGCAAGCGGTTCGACGAGCGCGCCTTCCTCGAACGGTACGTGCGGATCCGGGGCGTGCTGTCCGCGCGATCGTCCGCGGGCTGAGCTCTCCGCGGCCGCCGGTCGACACCGCACGTGATCGGCGGGCCGCTACCCAATAGCAAACATTTTGGCGCCGATTTGGCACGCGCACCTTGTCGACCTCCGGCCTCAGTCAGCCGACTCAGGTGCAGGCAGTGAGCGCAAAATCACACGTCAGAGTTTGATTCACATCGATTTAACACGGATCATAGAGGAGTCGGCTGACAGGGCGATCCCCATGTCGGCGGGCTCACAGCAACCCTGCTCTGTGATCCGGAGCACAACAAAGGAGTGAGAAAGATGTCCCTCGCGCAGTTTCGTGAAGACCTGACCCGCACGATGAACCGGCGCCGCCTCTACGCACGGATTTACGCGCTTCCCGATTCGACGGTTCGGGAAGAGCTGCTGGCGATCGCTCAGCGGCACGACGAGAACAGCTGACACACACGGCAAGTTTCCCGAGCCGGTGACCACACAGGTCACCGGCTCCGTCGTTTTCTGACAACCCTCTTCCCCGGGACCAAAGGGGCGAGATGCCCGCTGGCGCCATCGTCAACCGTTCGGATTGATGTTCTTGGTAACCCCGTTGTAGGTGGCGTGGAGACCACGCCGAGCTTCGCGTCGACTACTTTGTCGGGACCTTAGCCTTCTCTGAGATCACCTCCGAGCGCCTGATATTCACCAATCAACCCGCGCAATCTGCCCGCGATGGCATTCAGGTCACCGTTCGACTTCTGCACGATGTGGGCGATGTCGCCGCACCCCTTGCTCACGATCGTGTAGCGCATCAGGTCGCCCTGCGCCGTTTGCGGCAGGTTCGAAGCTGCGCTGACCACCCATTGCCTCACCACATCGAGATCGCGGCGACCTGCTGTGACGACAGCAGCGGCCCGGTCCACCTCTGAACGCAATTTCTGGTCTAGGACAGCCGTCTCGCCGAGCACCCGGCTCTGCTTCTGGTTGGCCATGTCGTAAGACTCCGACGCCGACCCGGTCCAACGGGATCCCGGTTTGGCCGCGTCGACAGTCGACTGCCACTGGCGCAATTGAGAACTCTTGTCGAATTGGGCACCCTCCTGCGGCGCACCTTCACCAAACGTCCGTCGAGCCGCGGACCACGTCGCCATGAAGCCGTCCAGCACACACACTTCAGCTCTCCCCGCAACAACCGGCTTGGACCCCAATCCTATCGGCGGCCGTAGGTTCCCGATGCGGGAATTTCACCTGCCACAGATCCCGCGGGTCGGCATGACTCTCCTACCGGCGAGCGTGCGCGAAATACCAAGAATCAACGGGGTGTCGCGTACCGACACGCACGCTCGCGGGGGGGTGGGGGGCTTAGCGGGGTGAGACGCCGGCGCTGAGGACGCGCACGGCGCTGATCAGGCCGTCGAGCAGGTTGCCATCCTTGAAGGACGCAGCAGCGGCCGAGACGCCCAACGGGGCCGCCTCTTCGATGCCACGGCCCTTGACCTCCGAGCCGTAGACCACCTCGATGGCCTTCTGGTTCGGCGATACGGCGAGCAGCACCGCGTTGTCGGGAGTGGGCACCTTGGCCAGGATCTGGCGCGCCATAGCGGCGGCGTCATCGCCGAGTCCGCCGACGTACACCGCGAACCGAGCCTTGGCCGCGCGTGAGCCGTACTTCAGCGCGTCGTCGAGGACGACGAGGTCCTTGACCGGGAACGGGTAGTGCACCGACAGCTCGCCGGGCTCGGTGACGCCGGAGATCCGGCCGCTCGAGGTGTATGCGAAGCCGTAGGGCAGAACCTCCGAGCTGGTCGTCGCCAGCTCGGTCGAGTGATCACCACTTGCCACTTGCGCCACCCCCCACGGTCAGATCCGATCCATGTCCGTGATCGGCCGGTTCGTCAGCGGCCCAGAGGATCGGCTCGTGGGTCCACTCGTCGGACATCTCGTAGGTCGCCGGGTGCGGGCCCTTGCGCCTGAAGATCCATGCGGCCAGTACCAGAGCCACTAGCAGCGGAACACCGCCGAGCAGCGAATGGGTAAGTGCGGTGCTCACATCCAAACCGTATCGCAATGCCCACTCAGGCCGCGCCTTCACCCAGATATCTCACCCACGCGGGGTCGAGTTCCTTGACCGACGACAGCAGTCGCCAGTGCTGTCCCTTCGGCGGCAGGGGCGTCGAACGCAGCACCCAACCCAACTCGGCAAGCAATCGGTCGGCCTTGCGGTGGTTACAGCCGGCGCACGCCGCGACGCAGTTCTCCCACGAGTGGTCGCCACCTCGGCTACGTGGCACCACGTGATCGACCGTATCGGCCTTCGAACCGCAGTACGCACAGCGGAACCGGTCGCGGTGCATGAGAGCCGCGCGAGTCATGGGGACTCGCGCACGGTAGGGCACCCGTACGTAGGACCGCAGCCGGATCACCGAGGGCACCGTGATCGCACGCGTGGCCGAATGGATGACCGGGCCGGTCGGATCGGCGTGAACGACGTCGGCCTTACCGCACAGCAGCATAACGACCGCCCGTCGGGCGGGCAACGCGGCGAGCGGCTCGTAGGTCGAGTTTAGGAGCAGCACCCTGCGGCGCCCCCAGACGCTTCCGTCATGAGTGGGCGGGCGCGCCTCGATGCCGGGAAGTGGCAGGGTCTGCGCAGCAAGCACCGAAGGGCCAGTTGAACCCGCCGCGGTCAGATGCCCGCGGCTCCTCCTTCGCAGCGACATACGTCCTCCGAGACACAGTGCATCATGGATCGCCGCCGATCGCACGACAATTTGGGACGTGCTCGCTGGTCACCTCGGTGAACATCCGATGACGGCGCCTGTTTGCCCGTTCCGCACTGATCCCCCGGTCGCACCGCTTCTGCCCACCGGAACGATCCCCCCGTCGCTCCGCTCCTGCCCACCGGAACGATCCCCCCGTCGCTCCGCTCCTGCCCACCGGAACGATCCCCCCGTCGCTCCGCTCCTGCCCACCGGAAGGGACAATGGGGTTCGTGACGGAACAACCCGCGTCGTTCTACGACGAAGTCGGCGGTGCCGAGACGTTCCGGACCATGGTGTCGCGGTTCTATCAACTGGTCCGCGACGACGAGATCCTGCGACCGCTGTACCCCGATGATGACCTCGACGGCGCCGAGAAGCGATTGCGCATGTTCCTGGAGCAGTACTGGGGCGGACCGCGGACCTACTCCGAGCAGCGCGGACATCCGCGGCTGCGAATGCGGCACGAACCGTTCCGGGTCGGCCCCTTCGAACGCGACGCTTGGCTGCGCTGCATGCACACCGCCGTCGCCGAGATCGACTCGCAGACCCTCGACGACGCCCACCGCCAGGTGCTTCTGAATTACTTGGAGATGGCCGCGCACTCGATGGTCAACTCGCCGTTCTGACTTGCGTGGCTAACGCAGGACGACGGCAGGGTTGCCCCTACGGCGGTACACGGTCCCGAAGCGGGCGTCCACACGCAACCACGTCGGCAGCACTCGTACCCGCACCACCTCGTCGGGCGCCACCGACTCCGGCGCGAACTGGTCCGCCGTATTGGACTGCGGCAGGAAACCCATTGCCGTCAGGGCGAATACACAGCGCATCGGGATTCCGACACCTGCGTCGCCGGAACTGACCGCTACGACTTCCTGGTCCAACAGCGACGCGGGAGGGCCATGGGCACTGCCGTACTCCTTGGCCAGTGCGACTCCGCGCTGCGCGAGGTCGAGTACCACCCGAGCCGGGACGTCGTCCAGGTGGACGAATCCCGTTTCCGGCGGCAGCATCCCGCGCCAGGCAGAGTCCATCGCGAAACCCGGATCCACGAATCCCGAGCGATCCATCGACGGCAGTGCCATCGCGAGCGCGTCGGCACCGACGGATAGATCGGCAGGCGCGACGCGGCCCCCCACCACGCGACTCGCCAGAATGTCGAAACCCGTTGCCACCCAGGCGACGACCTGCCCGTCCGCGCGCTGACGCAACCGGATGACGCTGCCGAGGTCGAGGCGGATGGCCCGCTCGACGAACGTCGCCAGGTCCTCCCGGTGGGCGGCATCGTCGAGCCACAGCCCACGCTCGCCCGTCCCTCGGGACACACTCCCCTGGTCGCTTCGCTCATGCCCACCAAAGGTGCTCATCGCTGGTAGCGCTGCAGATACTCTCGGTGGTGCAACGCCAGCCGGACCAATCGCTGCTCCTCGATGTGGAACGCGGCCAACTGCGACTCGCCGATGACCGCTGGCTTGGAGTCGGGATCCGCCAGTGACGACCGCACCTCATACCCGAGGGTGAAGTCGACCGCACGCAGTCGCTTCACCCAAATCGTCACCTGCAGTGGCGAGTCCGCGAGACGCAACTGCCCCTTGTAGATCACGCGCACTTCAGCGATCAACAGCCCGATGGTGTCGAAGTCTCCTGCGAAGGGCTCGGTGAGGAAGGGCACCCGAGCTTCCTCGAGAATCGTCACCATGGTGCCGTGGTTGACGTGCTGGTACATGTCGATGTCCGACCAGCGCACGGGCACCGGCGTCGTGAATCGCGGTGCCAACGCTCTTCGCGCAAGCGGCTCATCGGGTGTCAACCGGTCGTTCCCGTCCCGCTCGTCCTGGTCATGCTGCGGATCTGACGCGCAGCCACCGATAGCGTCGCCAGGTCCTTCTCGCCGTCCTCATAGATTTCGTTGAGCGTGCGCCGCGCCCGCGCCACTCGGGAACTGTTGGACAGCTCCCACTCCTCGATCTTCTGCTCCCCGGTCTCGTCGGGTTCACCAACGGCGAGCACGTCGAAGCACAGCGCCCGCAGCGAGCCGTAGATGTCGTCGCGAATCGCCAAGCGCGCCAACGAATGCCAGCGATCGTCGCGGGCGAGGCGTGACACCGCCGTGAGCAGCCCGTCGGCTCCCAGGTGATCCATCAACGTGAAATACGTGTCGGCCACCTCGACGGGATCCCGGTCGACGATGTCGGCGATGTCGATGACGTCGAGCAGGCTGTACTGATACAGCCCGGTCGCGACCATCATCGCCAGGTCCTCGGGTACGCCCTGTGCGATGAACTCGCCCGAGTCCTTGGCCACGATGGCGCGGTCGTCGCCTCTCAACCACTCCGCCATCCGCGGTGTCAGATCGGCCACCTTCGCGGCGAACCGGTTGACCTCCGCGCCCACGGCCAACGGTTGCGGGCGGTAGTTGAGCAGCCATCGTGCGGCGCGGTCGATGAGACGACGCAGATCAAGTGTCATCCGGTCCGTCACCGCAACCGGCACTCTGGAGGCGCCCGCGGCCCTGATCTGCCGCCATACGTCGCCGACCCTGAAGATCTCGTCGGTGGCGACGAAGGCCCGCACCGCGTCGACGGGTCCGACACCGACGTCCTCCGCGACGCGGTACGCGTAGCTGATGCCCGCAGTGTCGACCAGGTCGTTCACGAGCATCGTCGTCACGATCTCCCTGCGCAGTTGGTGCGTGCGGATCTCCGGGCCGAAGCGCTCGCGAAGCTGGCGCGGGAAGTATTCGGGTAGCCGCGAGGCGAAGACCTCCTGATCGGGCAGCTCGCTGGCCAGGAGCTCGTCCTTGAGGGCCAGCTTCACGTAGGCCATCAGGGTGGAGAGCTCGGGCGTCGTGAGTCCCAGCCCGGTCTCAGTCCGCCTGCGAATCTCCTTCTCCGGCGGCAGCGCCTCCAGCTCCCGGTTCAGCCCACGCTCGGCGACGAGTGCTCTGATCTGCCGGGCGTGCACCGGAAGAAGAACAGCGGCGTTAGCTCGGCTGGTGCCCATCAGGTCGTTCTGGGCGGCGTTGTCCTGCAAGACGAGCGCGCCGACCTCCTCGGTCATCGACATCAGGAGCGGAGTGCGCTCCTCGGAGCTCACCTGCCCTCCGGTGACGAGGGAGTCGACAAGGATCTTGATGTTGACCTCGTGGTCGGAGCAGTCCACTCCTGCGGAGTTGTCGAGTGCATCGGTGTTCATGTGGCCGCCGTTGAGTTCGAACTCGATGCGACCGCGCTGTGTCACGCCGAGGTTGCCGCCCTCTCCGATCACCGTGGCGCGCAGTTGGTTTGCGTTGACGCGCACCGCATCGTTGGCACGGTCGCCGACGTCGGGGTCGGACTCTGCCTCCGCCTTGACGTACGTGCCGATGCCACCGTTCCAGAACAGGTCGACCGGCGCCTGCAGGATCGCCTTCATCAGCGCAGGGGGCGTCATCTCTTCGACGTCGTCGGCCAGCCCCAGCGCGGTGCGGACCTGCGGGCTGATCGGGATCGACTTGTGTTCCCTGCTGTAGACACCGCCGCCCTCGCTGATGAGGCTGCGGTCGTAGTCGTCCCAACTGGACCGCGGCAGCGCGAACATCCGGTCGCGCTCCACCCACGACGCCGCGGAGTCGGGATTCGGATCGAGGAAGACGTGGCGGTGGTCGAACGCCGCGACCAGTCGAATGTGCTTGGACAGCAACATGCCGTTGCCGAACACGTCGCCGCTCATGTCGCCGACCCCGACCACCGTGAAGTCCTCGGTCTGGGTGTCGACGCCCATCTCGCGGAAGTGCCGCTTGACCGACTCCCAGGCGCCCTTGGCGGTGATGCCCATCGCCTTGTGGTCGTAGCCCACCGACCCGCCGGAGGCGAAGGCGTCACCGAGCCAGAAGCCATAGGACTTGGCGACGTCGTTGGCGATGTCCGAGAACGTCGCAGTGCCCTTGTCGGCGGCGACGACGAGGTAGGCGTCATCGCCGTCACGGCGGACGACACCCGCGGGCGGGGTCACGGCGCCGGATGACGTGTCGACGTTGTCGGTGACGTCGAGAAGTCCCGAGATGAACAGCCGGTAGCAAGCGACACCTTCGCTACGTTGCGCATCACGGTCGGCGGCGGCATCGCCCGTCGGGGCGGGCGGATTCTTCAGGACGAAGCCGCCCTTCGCGCCGACGGGCACGATGACGGCGTTCTTCACCGCCTGCGCCTTGACCAACCCGAGAACCTCGGTGCGAAAGTCTTCGCGGCGGTCGGACCACCGCAGACCACCCCTGGCCACGTTTCCGAACCGCAGGTGCACTCCCTCGACGCGCGGCGAGTACACGAAGATCTCGTATCTGGGCCGAGGCAGCGGCAATTCATCGATCAGCCCCGGGTTCAGCTTGATCGACAGTACGTCCTGGCTGCGGGCCGATCCGGGGGTGGTGACGAAGTAATTGGTGCGCAGCGTCGCCTGGATCATCGACGCGAACGCACGCAACACCCGGTCGGTGTCGAGGCTCACCAGTGCGTCGATACCCGCTGCGACCGCGACGGCGGCCGCCGTGGCATCACGCTGCTTGCCGGAGTCCGACTCTGCGTCCTCGGGATCGAAGAGCGCCTCGAAGAGTTCGACCAGCGCCCGTGCCGTGGCTGGGTTGTCGTTGACGACCGCCTCGATGTGCGACTGACTGTAGGGAAATCCCGCCTGCCGCAAGTACTTCGCGTAGCAGCGGAGCACCGTGACCTGCTGCCAGGTCAGCCCGGCCCGCATGACCAGCTCGTCGAATCGGTCGATTTCGACTCGGCCGTGCCAGATCGCGGTGACCGTGTCGGCGAACCGCATGGCGGTCGCTTCGCGCTCGACGGCGTCCTCTGCCTCCCGGACCGACGGCTGCGGTGAGATCTTGAACTGATAGATCCACACCGGCGCGCCGTCGGCCCTCGTGACGGAGAACGGCCGCTCCTCGAGCACGACGACGCCCATGCACTGCAGCATCGGCAGCAGAACGCTCAGCGATGCTGACCTGCCCGCGAGATACCACGTGAGGTTCGCCGGCTGGCCCTCACCACCGTCGGCGAACACCAGCTTGACCGAATTGTCGTGCAGCTGTTCGATGATCGCGATGTCACCGATCGCGTCGTGCGGGGTGAACGCCTGCCGGTAGACCTCGGGAAAGGCCACGGAGTAATGCTCGGCGTCGGCACGGCTGATCGCGCCGGTCGGCACCGCCCCCATCAGCCGGTCGCCCCAGGTTCGCGCGGCCTCGGTCAGCAGATTTTGGATCCTGGTCTCGGTCTCCAGCGACGTGTCGACGTCGGCGGCCCGGGTGTCGTCGGGCAGTCGAACCGTGAAGTGCACTACCGCCCAAGGTGATTCGCTGACCCGCGCGGTGTATTCGATGCTCTCACCGCCCAGTTCGCGAACCAGGATGTCCTGCATCCCGAGCCGGACCACGGTGGTGTACCGGTCGCGCGGTAGATACACCAGGCACGATACGAAGTGGGAGAGCTGGTCGGTGCGAAGGAACAGCAGCGCGCGGCGCCGCGACCCCAGATCAACGACGGCGTTGGCCATGTCGAGGAGCTGACGCGCGCTGAGCGAGAAGAGCTCGGAACGTGGGATCGTCTGAATGATGTCCAGCGTCAGCTGACCCGGATGACTGTCATCGCCGTGTGACAGCGCGAGCGCCTCGTGGACACGACGCGAGATGAGCGGGATCTCCAGCACGTTCGCGTTCGAGGCGGCCACGGTGAACAACCCGACGAACCGGTGCTCGATGGCGTTCGTCTCACCGGGCAGGCTCTCGCGAACCACCACGATGTGCGGGTGCGCGCCGTAGCGCAGGTAGCTCGGCATGGTCGCCTGTGCCAGCACCAACAGATCGTCGTGGCCGGTGAGCTGCGGATGCACGTCGGTGCGCAGCCGCAGCACGCCCAGCCGGCTGGCCGGGTCGACCGTGGCCTGGCCGTCGGCGACCGAACAGCGTTGGTACCCGAGCAGGACGAAGTGACCGTCGGCGAGCCAGCGCAGCAGCGCCGCCACGTCGCGGCGGTCGTAGGACGGGAAGTGCCCGTCGCGGTCGGAATCCAACTGGCTGGCGAGGACGACCAACGTGGCGTTGAGGGCCGCGGAGTCGAGCGCCACCTGACGGGCGTCGCCGAGGACGTTCGGCAGCAGCGCGGCGGCCTCGGCGATGGCCTTGGCGTCCGCGGACGGCGACAGCTGCACATGGATCCACGTCTCGTCGATGCCGTCCGCCGGCGCGTCCGGAGCCGCGGCGGGGTGAACGTCCAACAATTCCCCGGCCGGATTACGGCGCACGCGGAACACCGGGTTCATGATCGCGACATACGCGACTCCGAGCCGGTGCAGGAGCACCATGACGGTGTCCATCAGCATCGCGCTCTGATCGGTGACGATCTGAATCGCCGGACCGACGCCACTCGAGTCCCCGACCGAGTGGACCGCGACCTTGGTGTTGCCCGTGGATCGCTGCTGCCCGGCGCGCGCGTGCGCGGCGATCAGAGCGGGTGAGACCGTCCCGGACAGGTCCAGGGGCATCGTCACCGCGGTATCGGCCGCAGGCGCGTCGCCGCGCGGTCCTTGATGGGTCGCGAGGTACGCCTTCGCGAGACCGCTGGTGAGTCTGTCATGGATCACTATGGTTTCGGTCGGATCGTCGCTGCGCTGCCGACCTGGAAGTCCAGGATTAACCGTGGTCATGCCGATCTGCTCCTGCCTCACGCCCGCGTACCGACGCTGGCACGCGCGGATGTGACACTAGTTGGCCTCTGGGTCGCAAAAGGCAGACCCGCCGGATCAGTCGCGAGTCAGCCTGCGGTGGGTGACCCGATGCGGACGGGCCGCATCTGCGCCCAGCCTTTCCTGCTTGTTCTCCTCGTAGCCGCCGAAGTTGCCTTCGAACCAGAACCACTTGGCTTCATTGTCGTCGTCGCCCTCCCACGCCAGGATGTGCGTGCAGGTGCGGTCGAGGAACCACCGATCGTGGGAGATGACCACCGCGCAGCCCGCGAACTGTTGGAGGGCGTTCTCCAGCGAGCTGAGGGTTTCGATGTCCAGATCGTTGGTGGGCTCGTCGAGCAGAATCAGATTGCCGCCCTCTTTGAGGGTGAGCGCAAGATTGAGCCGGTTGCGCTCGCCACCGGACAGCACGCCGGCCGCCTTCTGTTGATCCGGGCCCTTGAATCCAAACGCGGACACGTAGGCCCGCGATGGCACCTCGTTCTGGCCGACCTCGATGTAGTCGAGGCCATCCGAGACGACCTGCCACACGTTCTTCTTCGGGTCGATGCCGCCACGGTTCTGATCGACGTAGCTGAGCTTCACCGTATCGCCGACCTTGACTATGCCGCTGTCTGCCTGCTCGAGGCCGACGATGGTCTTGAACAGCGTGGTCTTGCCGACACCGTTGGGGCCGATGACACCGACGATTCCGTTGCGCGGCAACGTAAAGGACAGGTCCTTGATCAGGGCGCGTCCCTCGAAGCCCTTGTCAAGGTGGTCGACCTCCACCACGATGGTGCCCAATCGCGGGCCGGTCGGGATCTGAATCTCCTCGAAATCGAGCTTGCGCGTCTTCTCCGCTTCGGCCGCCATCTCCTCGTACCTACCGAGGCGAGCCTTGTTCTTGGCCTGCCTGGCCTTGGCGCCGGAGCGCACCCAGGCAAGTTCCTCCACCAGCCGCTTCTGCAGCTTCTGGTCCTTGCGGCCCTGCAGTGTCAGGCGCTCGGCCTTCTTCTCGAGGTAGGTGGAGTAGTTGCCCTCGTACGGGTATGCGCGACCCCTGTCGAGCTCCAGAATCCACTCGGCGACGTTGTCCAGGAAATACCGGTCGTGGGTGACGGCCAGAATCGCGCCCTTGTAGTCGGCGAGGTGCTTTTCCAACCACAGCACGCTCTCCGCGTCCAGGTGGTTGGTCGGCTCGTCGAGCAGCAGCAGGTCGGGCTCCGACAGCAGCAACTTGCACAACGCGACGCGGCGCTTCTCACCACCGGAGAGGTGCGTGACGGGCTCGTCGGGCGGCGGGCAACGCAACGCGTCCATCGCCTGTTCGAGCTTCGAGTCGAGGTCCCACGCGTCGGCGGCGTCCAGCTGCTCCTGCAGTTGGCCCATCTCCTCCATGAGCTCGTCGGTGTAGTCGGTGGCCATCAATTCGGCCACCTCGTTGTACCGGGCGAGCTTCGCCTTGATCGGCACACCCTCCTCGACGTTCTCGCGGACGGTCTTCGACTCGTCGAGCTGCGGCTCCTGCATCAGGATGCCGACCGAGGCGCCGACGGCGAGGAACGCGTCGCCGTTGTTCGGCTTGTCCAGGTCGGCCATGATCTTCAGGACGCTCGACTTACCGGCGCCGTTGGGACCGACGACGCCGATCTTGGCTCCGGGGAGGAAGTTCAGCGTGACGTCGTCCAGGATGACCTTGTCACCGTGCGCCTTGCGGACCTTCTTCATCGTGTAGATGAACTCAGCCATGCTTTGGGTATTGCCTTTCCGGTCTGCGGTCACTGCTCAGTCGACCATCCTAGGCGTGCAGGACTACGACTACGCCGTCAGAGGCAGGCCCCCGTCCTCGATCTCGCCGTCGGTCTCATCGTCGTCGGTCGTCGTCTCGACCCTGGTGCCCGCAGGTTCGGCCTCCGCATCGGCGCGCCTGCGCTGCACGACGCTGGCAGTACAGCGGCCGAGGTCGGGCCCCACGGCGGTGGCACGCACCTCGACCGATGAGCGCCGGTTGCCTTCCTTGTCGTCGTACTCACTGGTGAAGAGATGGCCGACCACGACGACGGGGTCACCCTTCGTCAGTGCCCCGCCGACGCCGTTGACGAGTCGCCCCCAACAGTTCACGTTGACGAACAGCGAGTTGCCCGCCTCCCAGTTGCCGTCGGCGGTGCGCCGGCGCGAGTTGCTCGCGACGCGGAACTTGACGACCTGTTGGTCGCCGACCCGGCGGTGGATGGGGTCGGTGACGATGGTGCCCACCATGACGAACGGTGTCTCGAACATTTTGTGTCCCTTCATCGGTTCTTCGGATCGGCAGCGCGTGTCACGCAGCTGACGCCATTTACCGACCGGCCGCCGACGCGGCGCTCCGGGAAGCACCGATCACGTGGCGGCCTGTGGATGAAGTACGGACTGTGGATGAAGCGGCCGCGGTGGTCGGCCGGCCACGCTAGTGCTCTTCGAGCCTGGACAGCTTGGACAGCATCGCGTTGTAAGCGACGAGGTCGGCGTCGGCGTCCCGGTCGGCGGCGCGGTCCAATCGCACGGCGGTGCGTTGGTCGGTGCGGCGCCATTGGACGAGTAACGCGATCAGCACCAGTACGAGCGGGACTTCGCCTGCCGACCAAGCGATTCCGCCGCCGAGCCGTTGGTCGGCCAAAAGATCCGTGTGCCAGCTCAATTGCAGCGACTGATAGAAGTCACCGGCAAGGACGGCCTTGGTTCCCATCAGCACCACCCCGAAGAAGGCGTGCAGCGGCAGCGACGCGAAGACCACGGCCAACTTGGCGATGTGCGGAATCGGTCTCGGTGTCGGATCGACCCCGATGACCACCCAGTAGAACAGGTAGCCGGTGAGCAGGAAGTGCAGGTTCATCGCCACGTGGGCGGCATGGCTGCCGACCGCAACGTCGAAGATGCCGCCGAAGTACAGGCCGTAGAAACCCGCGACGAAGATCACAGTGGCGACGATCGGGTTGCTCAGGAACTTCGACACCCGACTGTGCAGTGCAGCTAACAGCCATTCTCGCGGACCCGGTGGATCGTCGCGACCCGCGGCGGGTAGCGCACGCAACGCCAGCGTGATGGGCGCCCCTAGCACCAGCAGCACGGGCACCAGCATCGACAGCAGCATGTGCGCCGCCATGTGCATGCTGAACATCGCGGGCATGTAGCTACCGATGCCCGACGACGTCGCGAACAGCAGCACGGCGCAGCCGCACAGCCAGGCCACGATCCGCCCGGTCGGCCACGTATCGCCGCGTTTGCGCAGCCGCCACACCCCGGCCAGATACAGGCCTGCGAGGACGATGGCCGCCGTGCCGAGGATCAAGTCGAAGCGCCAGTCGAACAGAACTCGCGCCACGGTCGGCGGGCCTGGCAGGTCGTAGCCGATCTCGACGGCCGTCACCGACGGGTTGAACACCGCGGGCGGTGGCGGAGGTGTGCGACCCAACGCGACGGCGATGCCGAACGTCAGGCCGAACACGCCTGCCTCGACCAACGCCAGCCGGATGAAAGGGCCCCGCGCGTCCGGATTGGCCTGGAGGGCGGCCACGCCGCGACGACGATGCTGCCAGCCGAGCACACCGAGAACGCACAGCGCGGCCGCCTTGCCGACGACCAGCCAGCCGTAGCTGGTGTGCAAGAGATCCGCGGGTTGGATGCGGACCAGGGCGTTCACCACGCCGGACCCGGCCATCGCCACGAAGCACCACAGTGCGACGGCGGAGAACCGGCGGGCGGCCAGGTCGGCGTGTTCGCCACCGCGGATCGCGTGCGCGAGCAGCGCGAGCAGACCGCCCGCCCACAGGGCACCTGCGACAAGATGGATGAACAGGCTGTTGGTGGCGAGGTCATGCGACCCGCCCGCCGACGAATGTCCCGTCAGGACGAGCGGAAGCAGGGTCACCAGCGCACCCGCAAACAGCAGCGGCGTCCACGACCAGCGCAGCACCGGGATGCTGACCACCGTCACGATCGCGGCGAACAGCGCGGTCCAGCGCCACGACCCGGCCACGTCGATGAGGCTCGCCACCGACCAGATCGCCGACGGGTCGAGGCGGCTGGTCAGTGGTTGGCCGGTGATGTCGGACACGGTCAGCGGGACCAGCAGGGCCGCGCACACGGTCCATACGCCCGATGCGACGGTGCCCAACCGCAACGCCCGGTAGCCCGACGCGTCGAGGACGCCGTTGCGCTGCGGCGGGACCAGAAAGGCGGCGACGAGGAACGAGCCCACCGCCACGACGGCGGCGATCTCGCCGGCCGCCCGGATGAAGGGAAGTCCGTAGTTGGTGACGGGGCCGGGGTTGGGCAGTCCGGTGGCGGTCAACGCGTCGGCCAACGACAGCCCGGCGATGCCCGCGGCGGTCGCACCGGCCAGCAGACCGACGCCGAACAGGATCGGCCAGACCGTGCTGCGGCGGGTCGTCGCCCGCGCCTCGGTAGTGGTCATGCCAACAGCGTATGGCGCGTTCCTGACTCGCCCCAACCCGCAGCCGTCACCCGCTCTGCTTGCGCTTCACCAGTTCGCTGACGAAGAACTGCTCGCGGGAGAACTGCTCCACCTTGTCCATGTCGCCGAGAATGCCGCGCAATTCGGCCAGGAAGGCCGTGCGACGTTCCTTGAGGTCGGCTGCGGGCTTGAGCAGGTTCTGGTCGGCGATGACCTGTCGCGCGGTAGCGAACAGCAGCGCCGACACCGACTCGTTGCTGCGGACCCGGTCCTGTGCGATGTACTGACCCCCGACGCCGAGAGCCAGCTTGGTCAGGTCCTTCTCGCTGATCTCCGGAGGCGTGTTCCTGAGGACGTCGGCGACGATCTCATACGCCTCGATGAAGGGCCGCAGCGTGGCGCTGGCGATGAGCGGGCGCTTGGCCCGCAGGATCGCGTCGACCTCGTCGCCACCCGCGGCGACGTGTTGTTCCCAGTCGTCGTGCCATGACATCTCTTCGGCGATGTGCGAGCGAAACGCCGCGGAGTCCGCGAAGTAGAACTCGAACTTCAGCAGGTCACGCAGCCGCATGGCCTGCGCCCAGAAGGCTTCGACGCGATCGCCTTTCGCCCGTCCGGCGTGGGAAAGGGACAACTCCATGATCGACGTCTCGAGGAAGGCGTGGATCAATGTGTTGCGATAGAAGGCCGCCTCGTGTTCGTCCTCCGGCGCGATGCGCCAGACCGGCTCCCGGCCGCCGTCGACCCGCGTGACGGGATGACCACCCGACAGCGCATCTACGGCGGCGCGCACCCCGTCGGTGGTGCGCAAGCGCATCGCGCTGTTGGTCATCGGGTTCTTCATGCGCTCGAGGTAGTCCAGTGCGTCCTGCACAGCGTGATGCAACTGACCGAGTGTCAGCGCCACCCCGTTGGTGGTCAACAACAGCGCCGACACCAGTCCCGTCGCATTGACCGGCGTGACGCGAAGGATCCGCCACGCCACCTCGAACGCCATCTTCTGCATCGCCAGACGTTTGGCGGCCTCCTCGGTGGTCATCGGCCCGTGCGGCTCGCCGAGGTACTTGCGCATCGAGACGGCTTCGGGGAAGCGGACGTAGATCTTGCCGTAGTTGCGGTCGCCCTGGGCCTTGACGAAGTTGTACAGCCAGGACAACCCCTCCGGCGTCTTCTCACCGCCGCGGGCGTACGCGGCGTACTCCGCCGTCTCGTGCAGCTGGTCGAAACTGATCGAGACGGGCTGCAGAAGGATGTCATCGCTGCGACCCGCGAGGTAGGCGTCGGCCACGTACGCGAGCAGACCGAGCTTGGGCGGCAACATCTTTCCGGTCCGCGAGCGAGTACCTTCGATGGCCCAGCTCAGGTTGAACCGCTTTTCGACGATGTAGCCGACGAACTCCCTCAGCACGTACTTGTACGTGGGGTCGTCGAGCTTGCGGCGGATGAAGATGGCCCCCGAGCGGCGCATCAGCGGCCCCATGAACCCGAACGACAGGTTGATCCCCGCGAACGTATGGACCGGCGGAAGTCGATTCTCTTGCATCGCAACCGGCACGATCACACCGTCGAGATAGGACCGGTGCGAGAACAGCACCACCGCAGGATGATTCTCCAGCGCCACGCGCATCGCCTCGACCTCGAATCGGTCGTAGTCGATGTGGGGGTCGAAACCCCTGCTGAAGATCGCCCGACCAAGCGAGGGGATCAGGTCGACGGAGAACCGGCTCCAGCCCGTTGAGAGCTCGTCGAGCATGTCCCCAGCGGATTCCAACGTCGCTCCGGGAATCTGCTCGAGCCCTTCGCGAAATCGGGCCGACGCCAGCATCTCCGGCTTGATCAACCGGGGCGACTTGTACTCCGGCCCGAGCAGCCGCAACTCGACCCGCTCGATCGCCAGCTCCGCACGCCGCATGACGAAGCGGGCGAAGTCGCGTGGGTTCTCGGCGACCGTGGTGTCGCTCCAGTTATGGCGCAGCTCGGATACCTTCGCCGGCTCGCCCGCCACCACACGCGCGCGCGAAGCATCCTTGCGAAGGATGCCGCGCTGCAACAACTTCGGCGGGCGATAGGTGTCTCGACCACTGAGGAACGCCACCACCTTGGAGCGGGTGGGCAGGCCACCGGGAATCCAGAACACGCGCACGGGGACGACCGAGCGGTCTTCGTCGACTTCGAGCAGTTCGATGAGCCGCGCGAGGGATGCCGGGGGCGGTTCGCCGTCGCTCGGGAGTTGCAGCACCTCGATGCGGGCAGCGGGGTGGGCTCGACGCTGGGCTGCCAGCCAGTCGTCGAGCATCTCGACTTCGGCGGGCGAATCGACCGATGCCAGCACTAGCGCGTCGGCGGTGGGATTGAAGCTGTGCGGGGCGTCGGCGGTGACCTTCACGGCCGCCCCTTCTTTGCGGGGTTCGCCTTGGCGGCAGCCTTCTTCGCCGGAACCTTCGCGGCGGCCTTTCGTGGGGCAGGGGCCTTCTTCTCGGGGGCCTTCTTCGCGGGTGCCTTGGCCGCCGCCTTCTTGGCTGGAGTCTTCTTGACGGGTTTAGCGACCCGCTCGTAGAGCGGAGCGCTGGGAAGCTCCCCGCGCGGCCAGTCCCTGAGTGTGTCGAGGTAGAGCTGGCGGACTTCGGCGATGCGTTCGCTCAGATTCTCGGTCGTCCAGTCATCGACCGAGATCGGCGGGAACACCGCGACGTCGACGCTGCCCGGATTGAACGTGCTCGAATTGCGTTCGGCGATCACCTCGGCGTTGCGGATGACGATGGGCACGAGCGGGACGCCGGCCGCCATGGCGATCCGGAAGGGTCCCTTCTTGAACTCCCCCACCTCGGTGGTGTCCAGCCGGGTGCCCTCGGGTGCGATAAGAACCGAAATGCCCTTGCGCGCGAGCTCTTCGATCTTGTACAAGCTCTCGACGGCGGCCTTCGGGTCGTCGCGGTCGATGAACGCGGCATCCAGCACCTTGCCGACCGTCCCCATCAGCGGGTCTTTCTCGAGCTCCTTCTTGCCGACCGAGGTGAAGTTGTCACTGATCAGCCGGCCCGCGATGAACGGGTCGACCTGGTTTCGATGGTTGAACAGGAAAACGGCGGGGCGCTTGGCGGTGAGGTTCTCCTCGCCGTTCACGTTCAGGTTGATGCCGATCGACGCCATCAACAGTCGAGTCCACGCGGAGGTGAAGAAGTTGACCCCCGTGCGGCGGTTGCGCGTCAATAGCCCGAGTCCGAGACCGCCGGCCGCCGCGGGCACCAACGAGGCGATTCCGGCGAGGGTGCGAATCTGCGACACCGGGCTACTGCCGCTGCGACTGCTGAACTTGAGCACGGGCCAACCGCGCTTGGCCGCAACGGCTTCCAGCTTGCCGGCGGGGTTGGTCGGCCGAGGGTTGCCGACGAGGTACATCAGCGCGACGTCCTCGTCGCCGTCGGCGTAGAAGTAGCTCTTGGCCAGGTCGACACCGTTCTTGGCGGAGAAGGCCTGCACCGCACGTGCTTTGCCCGGCCCCCAGATGATCGGGGTCATCACCTCACCGGTGATCAGGCCGTCGTCGTCGGTCTGGAACTTGTTGCTCAGGACGTTGTGAATGCCGAGGAACTTGGCGACCGGCTCGACCTGCAGGGTGAGCGCCGACGAACTGAGCACGACGGTGTGGCCGCGCGCCATGTGCGCACGCACCAGAGCGCGCATCTCCGGATAGATGCGCTTCTGGATGTGTTGGACGAACAACCGCTCCCCGAGCTCGTCGAGGTCACTCATCGAGTTGCCGTGCAACATTCGGGCGCCCTTGCCGATCAGGTCTTCGAACTCCGATCGCCCGAGCTGGTGGTTGAGCCCGGCCTGCACCATGCCGATGAACTCGCCGACGCTCATCTGCCCGCGTCGCAGGCGATCCTGCGTCATGAGCACACCGGTGAAGCCGGCAACCAGCGTGCCGTCGAGGTCGAAGAACGCGCCGACGTCGGGTCCCTCCGGGCTGGCCTCGATCTCGGCGACCGAACCGGGCAACCGCAGGATGACGTTGTCTCCCCGGCGGGCGTGTTGTCCGTTCTGCGAACTCATTGCGCGGCACTCCCATTGGCCGAGTTGGACACCGAACTGGTTGGAACGGGTAGATCGGAGGTGAACGACGCGGGCGTCGATCGCCCGTCACCGCCGAGCGCGAGCACCTCGTCGAACCCGGCCTGCAGGCACCTGGCCCACAGCGCCTCATCGGCGATCGCCGCGCGATCGTAGCGGGTGGTGATGGTGCAGTAGCCAGCCCGCGACACCAACACGACCATCATCGCGACGCCGGGGAGAGGTCCAATCCCGTAGTGCCGCAATATCTGCGCGCCGGCGATGAAGGTATCGCCCGGGTAGACGGGAACATTGCTAGCCTGCACGTCGGAATTGACGACCGATCCGGCCACCGACTCGAGGATGCTGTCCGGCAGGAGGCTGATCAACGGCGCCATGGCACCGACCATGTCGATCGCCCGCTCCTCGCGCTTGATCATCATTTGCGCGCGCACCTTCAGAATGCGCTTTCCTGGGTCGACGATGCCGATCGGCGCCGCGAGATTGACTCCGGCGAAACGGTTGCCGCCCGCGGGGTCGTCGTCCGAACGCAGGTTGACGGGCACCGCCATGGGCAGCGTCGCGATGGGGATGCCCTTGGCTTCGTGGTATCGCCGCAAGGCACCGCATACGCCGGCGAGGTAGGCGTCGTTGATCGAGCCGCCAGCTGCCTTCGATGCCTTGTGAAGGTCGCTGAACTTGATGTCGATGGCTTCGGTGCGCGACGACATACTGCGCCGACGAAGCAGCGGCGACGGGTCGGCCACCGGCCCCATCACCCGCGCGCTGGACCTGGCGTAATTGACGACGCCACCAACCGTGGAGACCGGATCGCGGACGGCCTTGCCGAGCGCGCGGGCGGCGCCCCCAATCGCGCCGAGGAGGCCACTGGTGATGGAGCCGGGAAGCCTGTTGAAACCCTCCCGCATCAGATCGTTCGGCGAGAGGTCCTCGGGAATGGGCATCGGCGCTTCCTTCGCCGGCGGTGGGTCGCGCTCGATGTCGTAGATGTTGGCGAACATCTCAATGGCGCCAACACCATCGGTGACCGCGTGGCTCAGGTGCAGCATCGTGGCTGCCTTGCCGTCCGCGAGTCCCTCGACGAGGGTGGCGGTCCACAACGGCCGCGAAATGTCCATCGGCGACTGCTGGGCGACTTCGGCGAGATCCATCACCTCGCGCAGCGTGCCGGGCGCGGGCACGCGGACCCGTCGCACGTGGAAGTCGAGATTGAAGTCGGGGTCGACGACCCACCTCGGCGCTGCGGTCGGCAGCGTCGGCATCACGACCTTCTGACGCAGTCGCAGCACCTTGCGGGACGCGTTGTCGAAGCGGGACCGGAAGCGCTCCCAGTCCGGTGTCGCGTCGAGCATCTCGACGCCCATGATCCCCGAGCGAGTGCGCGGATTGGCCTCCCCACGGTGCAACAACTGGTCGACCGCACTCAGTTCCTCGGGAAGTCCGGCCGCGTCGATCTCCGGCTCGTCGCTCATCGTGTGTGGATCTCCTGCCGTAGTCACCGAGTGCGGGGTCCACGCTAGTCCGCTGCCCGATAGGGCGGGTCGCAATACCCGTGTTGTGCGGCAGTTGTCAGATCTGACGGGAGATACACTCTTCGGGCGCTGCCTCCGTAGCTCAGTCGGATAGAGCAAGGGCCTTCTAATCCCTAGGTCGCAGGTTCGATTCCTGCCGGGGGCGCTGGTGAGAGGGTGTTTTGCGACGGCTGAATTCGACGGTCACCGTTTATTCTCCACTCATGACGGCACCGTCGCCGGTCCGGGCCCTTCGGACGCCACCTCCGAGGTACGTCCGGCGACTGACTACCCGTCGATCAAAGCGATCTGCTCGTACAACGGGTTGAAAACCATGGTGTGCAGAGGCGGTCCAGGCGAGTAATCGGGCCCCGACGATGAGGGCTCTGCGTCCATGTGAACCCCCCGCGCGAGAAGGACCGCGAGTCCACCATGTGGCGGGGACATCGGTTGTGAGGTTACGCGGATCGGCGGGGCTTTTACTGCTCTTGAACACCAAATAGGTCTCCGCCCTCGCGCGGTCTGCCGCGCACTGCTGAACGCGCTCACATGAATCTGCCGGGCTGTTTTCGCAGCGGGTCGACCGTCGCGACCACGCGGTCATGCCTTCCCCCGGGTATGCCGGCGGTCTCGACCATTACCCAGCCGGCGGGCCTTGAGTAGCGCCAGCCGTCGTCGAACTGTTTGGGCGAGCGTGAGCCATCCACGATCGAGGTCGCGACGACGACTATCGAGGGCGTTGGTGCGTTGACCGGTCTCACAGTAATAGTTCACAGTTGAACTAATAGTTCAACAACGGTAGATATAGCTTGCTGCCCCAGAAATGTCAGCCAGGGGAGTGCGATGTGAGCATTGAACTCGGACTAACGAACACAGCCGCGGAGGCCTGGGCCATCGGGCGACCGATGCACGATCCTGCTGACGATTCCGCACCGGTGGGGCACCAACACATGATCACCGCCGCCGTCGCGGAGATCGTCGAGCGGCGCGCAACCATTAAGCGGGTCAAGGGCATGCCGATGCTTGTGTTCGGCATCGACGCGCCCGATTCGTGTCAACTATTGCGACGGCAATCCCAGAATCACAACGTCAAGCTCCGCTTCATCGCCGAACAAATCGCACGGGACTTCCCTCATGCGTCCCGTCAGCAGCCGCCAGCCAACCGGCAGACCTACGACGAACTGCTCATGACGGCGCACATCAGGTCGGCTCCCCCGATCGCGCCTGACGACCCAGGTGCCGACGGGCCTGTACGCACCGAGCAGCGCGTACCGGGTGAACGTGCTCATCTCGGTAGGCGCCGCCACCGCCACCTTCATCTGGTCGGAACCTCTTCGACGTTCCGAACTTCCACTACTCGGCGTCTTCGTCGGATTGCTCGACCCAGCCTGATCCACGTCGCTCAGGAACCGTTAGCGCTTAGGGCGTTTCAATCGGTAGGAGACCGAGCACTTGTCGGGTGTGGGTGCTCATGCCCGCCAAGCCGCATTCGGCCATGAACGCCGCTTAGTAGTTCGACCGAGGGAGCCGCTCGGAATCCTCGATGCAATGCGTAGGTAAGAAGGAACAACGATGTCGTCACGCAATACCGTCGTCCGATCCCTCCACGATCTCGGAGCCGCGGCCTGGTTCGGAGGGTCGCTCATGGGGGCGGTGGGCGTCAACGGAGCCGCAGCCGCCGTCCGCGACCCGCAAGATCGGGCCAGAGTCGCCTCCGTCGGCTGGGCGAAGTGGGCACCGGTCAGCTTTGCCGCCATGGGTGCGCATCTCGTCGGGGGCGCCGGGATTCTCAGGGCGAACCGGGCTCGCGCCAAGCACCAGTCAGGCGTCACCGCGAACACGGTCACCAAGATCGTCCTGACCGGCGCCGCGTTGGGTGCCACCGTCTACAGCGGCGTTCTGGGCGCGAAAACTGCTCAGGGCGACGGACATGCGGTCGACGGGGCGACCGAGCCGTCACCCTCGACACCCAAGGAGGTCGCCGCGGCACAGCAGCAACTGAAGTACCTGCAGTGGGTGTTGCCAGTGCTCACCGGCGCGATCGTCGTTCTCGGCGCTCAGCAGGGCGAGCAGCAGCGTCCGAGCCAGGTGCTCGCCGGACTTGGGGCCAAGCTCGTGAGCCGGGTGAGCGACTGACGGGGCTGCGCGGCCGAACACCGCCCGGGCTCTGCGCACGGGGCGAATGCCCTTGCGGAAGAGACGGTCGAAGATCGCCACGGTCACGACTTCACGCCGGCATGCCGAATCCAGCCCAGGGCGCCCGCGCGGGGCGCGAATCCGGGGCCGAACGGTGGCGATCCCGGCCCTTCGCGTAGATAACGGACGGACTGAAGACCAGCCAGGGGGTGTGTCGGGCCTCTGCCACCGAAATTGCTCCACAGCAGTTCGCGTCGACGAGAACAAGTCGGGTCGGACGTCGGCGACCGCCGCCTCGAGATCGGCCACCTCGAGCGCCGCCCGCCGCACCAGGGTCCGTACGTCATACCGGCGGACCGCTTCGCACTACCGGTGGTCCAGTCGTCGCCTTGGATGGCTTCGATGCGCGGATCGACGGGCAGCGCGGCGAAACCCAGCTGACGGCACAGGTCCGCCCCCGAGTCGAGGGTACGAACGTGGATCTGGTGTCCGCGTGAAGCGAGCTCTCCGAGCAGAGCACAGAACGGGAAGAGGTGGCCGATGGCGGGCGACGTGTAGGCGAGGATTACCGCCATCGATCGACCCCACCGATGTCACCGCATAGACCAGTCCATGTCGAAAGCGGTGACGAATCCATCGTTAGCATTGAATGAATCCCCTCTTTCCATAGGAGCAATGTCGCGGTCATGTCCATGAACTCAGCCACGAACGATGAGTTGGTCGTCCTTCTCGACGATGCAGGTCAAAGGATCGGCACGGCACCCAAGTCGGAGATCCACGGCGACTCGACCCCGCTGCACTTCGCATTCTCGTGCTACCTCTTCGACGATGCCGGCCAGGTGCTACTGACCCGGCGGGCGCTGGACAAGCGTGCATTTCCCGGCGTGTGGACCAATTCGTTCTGCGGCCATCCCGCCCCCGACGAGCCGGTGGATGACGCGGTGGTGCGTCGGGCCCGCAAGGAACTCGGGGTCGACATTGCGGAGTTGCAGTGCATACTGCCGGATTTCCGCTACCGGGCGACCGACGCCAACGGCGTCGTGGAGAACGAGGTCTGCCCGGTGTTCGCCGCGCGCGCCGCTGGACCGGTGGACGCCGACCCCGAGGAAATCATGGACTCCACCTGGGTGCCGTGGGATCAGCTGCGTAGCGCCGTCCAAATTCCGTGGGCGATCAGCCCCTGGGCCATCGAGCAGGTCCCGCTGCTCGACGCCGCAGGCATCGGGCGTCGACGCTAGTCTAAGACCTCAGCTCGAACAGCCGCTCGGCATACTCCAGGTCGTCGCGCCACAACCGCGTTGCCGACCGTCGCATCAACGGCCGAATCAACGGCGCCGCCGCCAGCCCCTTGGCGAAGTGCCGTCGACCGGAGTAGGCGATGGTGGCTTCGATGACCGCCGTCCGCGGCCGGCCGTCGCTCCCCAGACCCACCGGGGTGGCGTGTGTCTCGACGACGCTGCCCTGACCTTCACCCTCGACGATGTGCATGACGACCGTTCGGGGGCCGGGAGCCGTGAACTCGGCGATGACCGGTACACCGAGCCGGCCGATGCGGAACGTCACGGCGACGAGGAAGCGGTCGTCTTCCTCGGCCAGGTCGTCATCGGCGGCGGGCGCGCTGAGCACCTCGAGCTGAGTGAACGAATGCGGGTGAAACCACGCGCCGTGCCACGGATCCAATCGGTTGGCCACGACGTCGCACGGCTCACAGACACCTTCGACCCGGGTGACGGCGGCCAGCCGCGGCAGCCCGGGGCGGACCGATGCAATGGGCGCATCAGTCGGGGGCTCGCCACCGACGGCATCCAACCGCACCCAGCACAGCACCCCGTCGTCATGACTCGGGAACGGCTTCCACGCTCCGTGACGCCGGTCCGAGAGCCGAAGGCCGTGCCACGGACATACCAGCGTCCCGCACTCGACGGGTGCGGTGGCGAGGTCGGCGCCCAGATGCGGACACGCGCGCGGCGCCACCAGCAGCTGCCCCTCGGCCCCCCGCCAAGCGATGATCTGCACCCCGGCAACGCTCGTCCCGACGCTCTTGGCGCCGATCTGCGCACTGTCCGCGAAGGGATACCAGTTGCCGCTCGGACGGCGTTGCGCGCGCAGCATGGCAGCTTGGATCACCGCCGGACTGGCCTGACCGAACGTGGGCTCCTGCGCCGACCAGTCGACCGGCGGAACGGCGTGGAAGGGCCAGGCCTTGGCAGCCTTGGCGCGGATGTCCGCGAGCACACTCATCGCCGTTCGCCTTCCGCGCGCGCCGCCAGTCGGCGCAGCACTGCCGATCGACCATGGTTGGGCACCGTGTGCACCTCGTGCCCGGCCAACCCGAACTCGCCCAGCAGACTGTTGGCCGCCAGCCATCCGGTGGTTGCGGCGCGCTCCATCAGCGCCACCGGAAGGTCGACGCGTATCCCGTCGCCCGCCAGCACCACCCGCCGATCCGGCGTCTGCACAGTGGGTCGCCGCGCGAAGTCGCCCGGCGCGAACCGGGGACAATCGCCCCGGCGCAACAGTCGTTCTTCGACGATCGTCGCGCCGATGGTTTCCGGATACAGCTCGTGCATGCGCGCCAACAAGGCACGACGGACCTCCTCGTCGGTGTCGGTGACCGAGTAGGCGTGCAGTTCGACCACCGAACCTCCGGTGCGAGCGGCCCATACCGCCGCTTCGCGTTCGTAGCGCTCGAGCACGCTGACATTGTCCAGCGGCGGACGTCCACCCGTTCCGACGAACGCCGCCCGATCGGCGCGCACCGGTCGGTCCAGCCACAGCCTCAGCACGACGAACGGTGGCGCGGTATGCAGTTGCGCCACCTGGTCGCGCCATTCGACGTCACCGAGGCTCGGCGATCCGGCGACGATGTGCCGCAGGCCGGCAACGTCGGTGGCCAACACCACCGCGTCGGCGGTGAACTCCGCGTCCCCACCGCAGGACACCCGGACGTCAGCGTCCATCGACATGGACTCGACCGCGAGTCCGGTGTGAATCCGGACCCCGTTGCCTTCCAGGTACTTCCGCAAGGGGTTCCAGAGTGCGACGTCGAAGTTCTCGTTGGCGACATCGAAGACCAGGCCTTCGTTGGAGCCGAGGAAGTAGATGTGGAACATCGTGACCAGTTCGGCTGCCGACAGATACTCCGGCTTGGCGAAGAAGCTGCGGGCGAACACCTCGAACGCCAGGTGCTGTGCCGCTGCGGGAAAGTTGATGTCCTCCAGAAACGTCTGGGCGTCTTTGTCGTCGAGGTCGAAGTATGTCTGCGGGACCGACGCGGTAGCCAGCGGCGCGGCCGCCTTGCCGTCGATCCGAACCAGGTCGCGTAGCCGAAAGGTCGGACTGCGCAACGCAAATGCCAGCGCATTCAGTGGAGGCGTGCGCGGCAACCCGCGGAACGTGTCGAGCCGTCCCAACGCGTCGATCAACGGATAGTCCTCGACGGGAGTCAGCGCCGACAGGTGCGGGTCGGCGCGGCGCAACAGGGTCCGCAAGTTGTAGTACTGGCGGAAGAACGCGTGAAAACCCCGGTTCATCGCCGTCGGCGAGCCGTCCGCCAACGTGTCGGGCCAACCGCCGACCCGCCCGCCGAGGTAGTCGCGCGCCTCCAGGACGTCGACGCTCACCCCGCGCTCGCTGAGCCCCGCCGCGGCCGCAAGACCGGCGATGCCGGCGCCGACGACGACCACGCGCGGTACCCGTTCCAGGGCGCCGGCGTCGCTGAGCCCAGGGGCCGCGGGCACCGTCTCGCGCAACCGGTCTGTCTCGCTCATCACTGCTCCGTAGCCTCCGCCGCGGGTCGACGCCGCTCCCACAACAGTAGAACCGCCGTGACGAGAGCGAAACCGAAGAGGAAGTCCTCGATGGGAATGTCGAACGGGAAGCGGACCCCGGAGGTGTGCCGATCGTCGTAGAGCACGATAGGCGCGCTGAGCTTCGTCAGCCAGCCGTCGACGGGGATCTGGAAGCCAGTGACGATGACCATCGCGATCCAATACGCCGGCCGGCGGAACAGGCCCGTGCGCAACACGGCCAATTCCAGTGCGCACACCGCAACCACCGCAATCAGCGCCGGAAGGGTGTAGCCCGTACCATTCACCGTTGCTTCGCCTTCACGCGCCACCGTCGAAGCACCGACAGCATCGACTCGACGGCCGAGTAAGTGAGCAACCCGCAGATCGGAACCACGATGAAGAACAACAGTTCCTCCAGCGGCAGCCCGCCGGGAGCGATCAGCCCCAGGAAGTAACGCGGGTTGTACCACCACACGTCGGCCGCCACGGCGATGAAATCCCAGATCACAAACACCAGCGCGACCGGCAAGACGGCGGCCACCAGGCGCCGGGGCTGGCGGTAGACACCCTTGCCGAAGAATTCCAGTGGCAGGGTGCTCAAGAGGCATGCACCAAGGACCATCAGGTACTGCCAGCGGTCCACGCTCAACTACTTCCGTGTCGCAGTCGCGCACCCCATGCCCGTGCAACGCCCGCTCCGGCGACGGTGAGTCGTCGCACCTTTCCAACCGTGGCGCGCTGACTGAAGATCTCGAAGTCGACCTCCTCGATGCGGTCCAGGATCTCCGAATACAGCGTCAGCGCCGCGGCGACACACGGGCGCGACGCCGGTTGCAGCCTCTCGATGCCGGGCCGAGCCTGGGTGTACACCGCACGCGCGATCGCGTGCTGCTCGGCCAGCGCACTGCGCACCCGGACGTCGGTGCGCCGATTGGCCTGGCACCAACTCAGCACGTCACGGTCGACGCCGTGCACGGCCAGTTCGTCGGCGGGCAGGTACACCCGTCCGCGCCGCAGATCTTCGTCGACGTCTCTGAGGAAGTTGGTCAGCTGGAAGGCCTTGCCGAGTGCGGCGGCGTGCGGTGCGGCGTCCTCCCGCGAGCCGACCGTCCCCAGGATCGGAAGCAACTGCAGACCGATGACTTCCGCCGATCCGTACATGTAGCGCTCCAGCGCGGCCCGGTCCGGATAGTCGGTGACGGTCAGGTCCATCCGCATCGATGCCAGGAAGTCATCGAAGAGGTCCCACCCGATGTCGTACTTGCGCGCGGTGTCCACCACGGCGGTCAACGTGGGGTCGTCGTCACACGGCTTTCCCTCCCCCAGACTGTTGAACAGTTGAGTGGAGAACTTCTGCAGTTGCTCCGCGCGCTGCTCACTGCCGCGGGCGTCATCGAAGTCGTCGAGGATGTCGTCGGCGCGCCGGGCGAATCCGTACAGCGCGTGGACGGCAGGGCGCTGGCTGGGCGCGAGTAGCCGCGTAGCGGCGAAGAAGGTCTTGCCGTGTCGGGCGTTGATTTCGCGGCACTGCCGGTAGGCCTCACGCAATGACGGCTCACGGACCCCGGCCGCATCCAGTTCGGATCCGATCATCGTTGGTAAGCCTCCTGATTCGGGCGCCGCGCCGAAGATCCGGTGATTCGGTCGGCGGCCAGCCGACCGGACATGACCGCGGTGGGCACGCCCACCCCCGGCACCGTGGACGAACCGGCCAAGATCACGTTGTCCACACCGCGAACGGTGTTGGCCGGTCGGAACGGGCCGGTCTGGGCGAAGGTGTGCGCCAGCGCGAACGGGGTGCCAGCTGCCATGCCCTGGCGGCCCCAGTCTGCGGGCGTCACCACCGACAGCACCTCAATGTCATCACCGACTCGAGGCAACCGTGCTTTGACGGCGCCCAGCATGTGCTCCACGTAGTCCGACGAGGTGGCGTCCCAATCCACCTTGCCCACTTCGGTATTGGGTGCCGGCGCCAGGACGTAGAGCAGATCGCGACCGGGCGGGGCAAGACTCGGGTCGCTGGCGGTCGGTCGCGTCACCAGCAGCGACGGGTCCCCCATGACGCGTCCATCGGTGATGATGTCGCGGAAGGTCTGCTTCCAGGCGTCGCCGAACAGAATCGTGTGATGGCCGATTGAATCGTCGACCGCGGAACAGCTGACCTGGGCGACGACGGCTGACGGCGCGGGACGCAACGGCAGCAGTCGACGCGGCGTGTAGTCCAGCAGTCGGTACGTGTCGGGAAGTTCGGTGGTGAGCACCACGGCGTCCGCTGGGACTCGATGACCCTCCTCCGTCACCACTGCGGTGACCCGGGAACCGCTCCGCTCGAGCTCGGATACCGTTGCGCCGTAAATGAATTCGACTCCCGCATCAGATGCCGCGGCGGCCATCGCGTCGGGCAGGGCCCGCATCCCGCCGCGCGGGAAGTAGACACCCGCGATGGTGTCCATGTAGGCGATCACCGCGTAGACGGCCAACGCGCTCTGCGGTGGCACCCCCACATAGAGAGCCTGGAAGGTGAACACCCGGAGCAACCGCTCGTCGCTGAGGAATCGGCTGATCACCTTTTCCCAACGGCGAAAGCCGCCCATGGCCAGAAGCCGGACCAGCTGAGGAGTCAGAAGCGACAGCGGCGAGTCGAAGTTGGCGCCGATGAACCCGTCGAACTCGGTTTCGTAGAGCTTGGTCAGCCACGCACGCATCTGCAGGTAGGCGTCGGCTTCCTGCCGACCGGCGAACCGCTCGATCTCGGCGTACATCGCCGTCGGCTCGGTGTGGACCTGCAATGTGGCGCCGTCGGCGAACATGGCCCGGTAGGCGGGGTGCACATCGAGCAGCTCGACGCGGTCGGTCAACTTTTCGCCCAGGGCCGCGAAGGCATCGTCGATGATGGCGGGCATCGTAAGCACCGTCGGTCCGGTGTCCAGCCGGTAGCCGGCGATGTCGGCACGCCCCACCCGGCCGCCGGGATGGTCCCCGCGTTCGACAACGGTGACGTGGCAGCCGCGCCCGGCCAGCTGCATCGCCGCCGACAATCCGGACAGACCGGCACCGACGACGACGACCCGATCGGTTCTTCCGTGGACGGTGCGCATCATGCGGCCCTTTCAGTGCAGTAGACGGCCATGTCTTCGAGTGCAACGCGTGTCGTCTGCGGAATGCGGACGTCGGCCAGACAGTCCACCGCCCGCTTCAGACGTTCATCGATGAGCTGTTCGATCCACTCCACGGCGCCGCTGGCGACGATCAGGGATTGCCAGCGTTCGGCGTCGGCGGGACCCAGCGCCGGGGTGGTCATCAGTTCGGCGAGCTGGCGGCGCAGCCCGCCGTCGGCCAGGTGATGGGCGGCGACCACCACGCTGGTGGCCTTCTGGGCCACCAGATCAGTGCCAACGGATTTTCCGGTCACGTCCGGAGAACCGGAAATACCCAGGATGTCATCGCGCAGCTGGAACGCTTCGCCCAGGGCGGCGCCGTAGCCGCCGAGCGCGTCGATGACCTCCGGTGAACAGCCGGCCATGGCGCCTCCGATCTCCAGCGGTCGCCGCACCGTGTAGTTACCCGATTTTCGCCGCAGCACGTCGAGCACCTCGTCGAACGTCGGAAACGAGTGAGCATCGTTGACCAGATCTGCGATCTGGCCGATCGCCAACTCGATGCGCATGTCGTCATAGCGGGGCCACACCCGGTAGAGCGCGTCGGGGCCGATACCGCTCTCCCGAAGCATCTTCGCCGCCCATACCAGGCATAGGTCGGCGAGCAGTACGGCCGCCGACTCGCCGAACCGCTCCGCGAAGCCCGTCAAACGGCGTTGACGATGCCATTGACTTAGCGCGACGTGGGCTGACGGCCGCCCACGGCGCAGCACCGATTCGTCCATGACGTCGTCCTGCATCAGGGCGAAGGCGTGCAGCAACTCGAGGCTGGCCGAGGCACGAAGCGCCGCCTCGTCCTCGTGCGCACCGCACAACCAGCCCAGGTACATGAACGTCGACCTGACGTACTTGCCGCCGTCGACGAATTCGGCCAACACCTCGCCGGCGACGTCGACGTTGGCGCTGCCGAGTTCGGCGAGGCAGTGACTGGTCACGAACTCGGACAAGTGCGACCCGACCACGGCGCGCACCCCAGCTCGCCAGTCGTTGGACGAGGCGGTGTGCATCGCCGTCACGGAGGGCATCTCAAAATCTCGAACTCTGCTGTACCGCAACTCACTGCTCCTCAGTCACTCACAGTCGGTCCGGTTCGTCGGCCATGTTCCGGTCGCCACGATGCGACCAGCATGTCTTAGGTGATTCGGAGCCCGGAGGGCTTGGGTTGGGTTGACGTTGAAGATGATTTGTCCGCCGCACTGACCAGCTGTGATCGCCGTCGCGGGCCGGACTCGCTGAGCCCGATGCGCTCGTGGAGCCGCCTCAGCGGTCGAGGCGACCACCAATTCCATCGGCCAAGAACGTGCATGAAGGCCGGCACAAGCACCATCCGGACCAACGTAGCGTCGACCAGGACGGCCAGCGTCAAACCCACACCGAACATCCGCATGAATGATACTTGGGCCGCGATCATCGCGGCGAACGAGATAGACATGACCAGTGCCGCGGCCGTGACGACCCGCCCGGTGCGGGCCAGACCGCGCGCCACGCTTTCGTCGTTGTCGGCCCGGGTGCGTCCACTTGCCAGCCAGAACTCGCGGATGCGTGAGATCAGGAACACCTCGTAGTCCATCGAGAGCCCGAAGGCGATGCAGAAGAGCAGGACCGGCATGTTGGCGACGAGCGTTCCGGTCGGTGTGGTTCCCAGCGCCCCTAGATGGCCGTCCTGAAAGATCCACACCAACGCGCCGAAAGCGGCCGTGAGCGACAGCACGTTCAGGATGAGGGCCTTGACCGGTAGCACCACGCTGCCGGTCAAGAGGAAGAGCAGCACGAACGTCACCGTGGCGATGACGGTCAGCACCAGCGGCAAGCGTGCGGTGATGGCGTCGACACTGTCCCGGTTTATCTGAGCCATGCCGGTGAACTCGACGGGACGATCGCCCGGCGTCGCCACCTCGTGCAGCCGGTCGAGTTGGGCCTCGGACGCCTGCGAGAACAACGGCGCATTGGTGCCGACCGTCAGGAAGGCCCTGCTGTCGGTGATTCCCGCGGCACCCGTCGGCGGGCCGATCTTGGTCCCGTCGACGAACGTGCCCGTCGGCGCGGTGACGGCCACGACGTCGCCCACGCTCGACAGCCGGGCCGCGTAGCCCTCGACGTCAGCGGGGGTGACCCCCTTGGCGTCGGGCATGACGATCGTCACCGCCGTGGCGGAATTGTCCACGAAGCCGTCGCGCAGCCGATCGCCGACCTGGCGCGCAGACGCCGAATCCGGCAGCACGCGATCATCGGGATAGCCCCACTTGATGCCGAGAAAGGGCAATCCGAGCAGGAGCAGCACCGCCGTACCGGCCAGGCCGAACACCAGCGCATGTCGCATCACCGCCGACGTCCACCGGTACCAGAACATCCGCTGGACCGGTTTCGCCGCCGATTCCTCGCGGCGCAGCAGCCGTCGCATCGCTTGACGAACGTCGAATGCTTCGAGCCGTGGACCGAGCAGCACGATGGCAGCCGGAGTGACGACCAGGGCGGCCACCGCGCACAGCGCCACCGTCGCGACTCCGGCGTAGGCGAACGACTTGAGGAAGTACATCGGGAAGAGCACCATCGCCGCCATGGACAGTGCCACCGTAGTTGCCGAGAACACCACGGTGCGCCCCGCGGTGAGCATCGTCCGGGTGAGCGCCTCCTCCCGTCCGATGCCCTCGGCCATCTCATCGCGGTAGCGGCTGATGATCAACAACGTGTAGTCGATGGCCAGCGCGAGACCCAGAGCGGTCGACAGGTTCAGGGAGAAGATCGACAAATCCGTGACGGTGGCGAGCAGACGCAAGATCGCCAGCGATCCGACGATCGCCAATCCGCCCACCACCATCGGCAGCGCCGCTGCCAGTAAACCGCCGAACACCCACACGAGTACCGCAAAACTTATCGGTAGCGCAATTGACTCCATTATCAACAGATCTCGCTGAGTCTGAGACGTGATCTGCGCGTACACCATCGCCGACCCGCCGGCCAAAAGCGATACGTCTGGGTGCTCGGGACCCACCGACTGCGACACCATGTCGGCAAGAACCTGTGCGCGTCTGGGCCCCTCCTGCTCGCCACCCGAGATGCCCGCGACGACGAGTCCCGACCTACGGTCGGTGCTGACCAGTTCGGCCGCCGCCTGCGGTGGTGCCGTCCATGGCGACACCACGCCTGCGACGTCCCGCGAATTCTGAAGACGGTCGACGACGTCCAACCCCGCGGCGCGAGCGGCAGATCCATCAACACCATCGGCCGCGGTGACCATGATGACCAATTGCACCACGGGCTGCCCAAACTCGTCGGCGAGCATCTGCGCGGATCGCGAGGACTCCGCCGCCGGATCCTGGAATCCGCCTGCCGACAGGCTGTTCGCCGCGGGGACACCGAAGACCGCGGCGGCGATCATCACCAGGGCGGCGGTGGCGAGAACGCGACGGGGCGCGGCGATGGCGAGCAACGCAACCCGGTGCAGCACGGTTGGCCTCCCTCGGACGGCTGTCGCATGACGGTGGATCCGATGCCGCGCGGACTCTCCGCAGCCAGTCGTTCGTCTTCGTGGCCATGGTGCCTCATCCGTACGGTCACCCAATCTTGATGAGGGTCCGACGGCGTTGCAAACGCGACGAAGGCCATCGCGGCCATACCGAGCCGATCCGGATGAAAGACCCCGCTCGATCTTCTGATTTCCTTCTGCTGCTCAGCCAACACGCCATCTTCGATTGGCACTCTGCAACAACATATTTCGGGCTCGAACACCATCCGTGACGCCGCAATTCGCATGCTCGGCAGCGGCATCTGAGCGGCGAGACCGGGGGCCGGAGCGGACCCGTCGTTTTCACCATTTCTGACGCGATTGTGACCAATCCACTTTGTGACAGCTACGACAATTGGGGCTGATGGACTGTCGCCTGTTTGCGCGACCGCCACGCGGATCGATCGGAGGATGACGTGGCAAACGCCGTTGTGAACTCGCTCCCGGAAACGGAGTGGCTGTTGGTCCGGCACAGCTGACGTCCGGGAACCGAGAGACCGTCCTCCGGGGTGTCACCGTGACCGACACCGTGGCACAGTGGTTTTCATGCTGCTGATTACGGGTCCCACCGGCAACGTCGGTCAGGAACTCGTCGACGTCCTCATCATGGCATCGGATGGGGCATCGGATAGGACGCCGTGGCGCGTCGCGAGCCGCCACCCCGCGACGTCGAGGGCCGGGAGCGGTGACGGGCAGCCCGACGTCGTCGCCATGGACTTCTTCGATCCCGCGACGTGGCCTCGAGCGCTGGCGAACGTCGAAACGTTGTTCCTGCTGTTTCCGCTGCCCGGCAACCGGGCAGCGCGTACGGCCATCATCCCGTTCGTCGAGGCCGCCGAACGGGCCGGTTGTCGTCACGTGGTGTACGTCTCCGTGTTCGGTGCCGACCGGGCGCGCTTCATCCCGCACTACAAGGTGGAGTCAGCACTGCGAGAGAGTTCGATGACGTGGACGGTGCTGCGGTGCAGTTACTTCATGCAGAACCTGCACCGGGCGATCTCGACCCATGGCACCGACATCGTCGAGCGCGGTGAGCTCTTCATCCCCGCCGGTCGGGGTCGGACCACATTCCTGGATGCCCGCGATGCCGCCGACGTGGCGGCCTCCGTGTTGCGTGCCCCCGCCGAACACCGCAATGCCGTCTACCATCTGACCGGCCCAGCGGCGCTGAGCATGGCTGAGGTCGCCACCGCGTTGACGGCTGCGCTGGGCCGACCGGTGCGCTACACCCGGCCCGGGCTCCTTCGCTTCGCGGCACGACTGGCGCGCCGCCACGTCGGATGGGACACCATCGGTTTCATGTCGGTGGTGTACACCCTGACCCGATTCGGTCAGAGCCAGCCGCTCACCGACGACGTTCGGGAACTCCTGAACCGACCGCCGCGCACGCTCGATGAATTCCTCGAGGACTCGGCGTGGCGCTGGCGCGAACTGCAGTGGACCTGACCTCGAGGCCTTCCTCGAGAGATTGCTCCGCCAACGGATTCGCGGTGCGGTCGTACCGGCTGAGCGTGTTCACGAGTCACGCAACTCGGCGTGGAAGGCCCGCATGGACTCGATCAGTGCGTTCATCACGCGATGGGCGGTGGCCAGTTCGGCCGCCGAGAAGTCGTCGAGGGCGGTCTCGGTGTGTCGGCCCAGGGGCGTGAAGAAGGATCGGGCGACGGCACTGCCGTGATCGGCGTAGCGAAGCAGCACTTTGCGCCGATCAGAGGGATGGGCCGCCCGAATCAGATGTCCGGACTGAACCATCCGGTCGACCAGGTAGGTGATCGCGGCACCGGACACGCCGACGCGCTGACCCAGCTGACTTTGGGTCAGCGGCTCGCCGTCACGCTCCGCCACCATGATGTGAAGGAGTGCGCGAAAGTCGTTGATAGTCAGATCGTGTTGCGCACAGAACACACGCCCGAGCTCGTCCGATTCGGCCGAGAGGGCCTGTACGTCGGACACTATCAGCGCCTCGACGGCATCGCGGGCGGGGGGCGGTGTGCGGTTCACGTCCATTTTCCTTAAGTTGATTAATCGTTAATGATCTTAATATACTCTGGTTCATGAACCTCGGGGATCGATTCTCGGCCGTCGTGACCGCCCGGTGGTCGTGGGCGATCACGTTGCTGATCGCCGTGGCGGCCGGCGCGTTGATGGCGTTCGCCGGCCAGAACGCAAGCGCCGATCAGTCGCCGGTGCCGGTACCCGCATCGGCCGAGTCGGCTCGCGTGGCCGCGCTGGCCACGGAATTTCCCCTGGGTGACAAGGCGCCGGTCATCCTGGTGGCGTCACGCATCGACGGCGCGGCCCTGTCGCCGGCCGACCTGACTGCCGTCGACGAGGCCCGCCAACGGGTGCTGACGAGCGCGGGAGTCCCCGCAGGGGCACCGGTGTCAACGTCCCAGGACGGCGTCGTGGCACTGGCCCCGGTCCCCATTGCGAGCGATCTGTCCGGCTTCGACCTCGCCGACACCGTCAAGGCATTGCGCACAGCGGCCAATGATGGCGCGCCACAGGATCTTCGGCTGCAGATCACCGGCGGCCCGGCGTTCGGCGCCGACATCGCCGACGCGTTCTCGGGGGCCAACTTCACACTGCTGGCCGTCACCGCGGCAGTCGTCGCACTGCTCCTCATCGTGACCTACCGCTCGCCCATTCTGTGGCTGGTCCCGCTGACCGTCATCGCCATCGCCGACCGAGCGGCCACCGTACTGGGCGGCGTCGTCACCGACCTGACCGGGCTGACCGCCGACGGCTCCACCACCGGCATCACCAGCGTGCTGGTCTTCGGTGCGGGCACCAACTATGCGCTTCTTCTGATCTCGCGATACCGCGAGGAACTTTCGCACACCACGCACCACCGCGACGCGCTGCGCACCGCCGTACGGAACGCCGGTCCGGCGATCCTCGCCAGCAACGCCACCGTCGTCCTCGCCCTGCTCACCCTGTTGTTGGCCGTCGTGCCCTCGACCCGCAGTCTCGGCGCACAGGCGGCATGCGGACTGCTCGTCGCGGCGGTGTTCGTACTGGGTGCCCTGCCACCACTGCTGGCGCTCTTCGGTGCCCGGTTGTTCTGGCCGTTCATCCCGCGCCGAGGCGGCAGACACGCCGCAGAGGAACACGGCGCCTGGTACCGCGTGGCGACATGGGTCAGTAGCCACGCGGGTCGCGTCGCGGCCGTCACGCTGACGTTGCTGGCCGTGCTGTGCGCCGGGTTGCTCGACACCCCCGTCGGACTCTCCCAGACCGACCAGTTCCGGGTGAAGGCCGAATCGGTGACCGCCTACGACACGCTGGCCGCGCACGTCCCCAGCGGTCTCACCTCTCCCACCACGGTAATCGGCCGCACTGACCGCGCCGGCGAGGTCCAACGCGCGATCGACGCCACCCCCGGCATCGTGTCGGCCACCGAGACAGGCCGCTCCGACGGCGGGTTGACCCAGTTCTCGGTGGTGATCGACGCGGCGCCCGCCTCCGGCGCGGCATTCGTGGTCATCGATGCGCTGCGCGAATCGGTCCGCGGTGTCGACGCCGACGCGCTCGTTGGCGGGGCGGACGCGCAGGCACTCGATGCCCGCGACGCCGCCCAGAGCGACCAGCGCGTCGTCATCCCCGCCATCCTCGTGGTCGTACTGCTGGTGCTGTACGTACTACTCCGGGCGGCGCTCGCCCCGCTGGTCCTGGTCGCCGTGACGGTGCTCAGCGCGCTGGCGGCACTCGGCCTTGGCGGCTGGGCAAGTGTGCACGTCTTCGGGTTTCCGGCCCTGGACAACACCACCCCACTGTTCGCCATCCTGTTCCTCGTCGCACTCGGGGTGGACTACACCATCTTCCTCGTCACGCGGGCGCGCGAGGAGACTCACGTGCACGGCACCCGCGAGGGCATCGTGCGTGCGGTCGCGGCCACCGGCGGAGTGATCACCAGCGCAGGCATCGTGCTGGCCGCCGTGTTCGCGGTCCTCGGCGTGCTCCCGTTGATCGTGCTCACCCAGATCGGCATCATCGTCGGGCTTGGCATCCTCCTGGACACCTTCCTGGTGCGGACCGTCATCATCCCCGCCCTCTTCACCCTCATCGGGCCGCGCATCTGGTGGCCGGCCCGCGTCGACCCGACGGTTCAATCCACCAGCGCAAAGGAAGCATGACCCATGAATAGAACGAATGCGGTTGTTCCGCAGGCTATTTCCGCAGTCAAGGCGTGGCGCTGGGTCGCCGCAGTGCTTTCGCTCAGCCAGCTGGCCGCACCGCTGGTGATCGAGCGGTTCTTCGGCAACTTCCTGTCGTCCGGGGCCACCAACGAAGCACTGATCACGCCCGCCGAGTGGGCGTTCTCCATCTGGGGATTGATCACGCTGCTGTCCGCGATCACCGCCGTCGCGGTGCTGTGGGTCGGGTTGGGGGCGCCATGGGAGACCCGGGCGCTGATCGGGGCGTCGGTGGCGTTCGCCGGCTTCAGCACCTGGCTGATCATCGCCGCTCAAGACTGGCTGTGGCTCACCGTCGCCGTGTTCGCGATCATGAACGCCGCGCTGATCGACGTGATGCGCCTGCTGGTACGCCATGCCGAGGATCTCACCTGCCCGGTCTGGCTGCGCCGATTGGCCACGCTGACCTTCGGTCTCTACCTCGGGTGGAGCAGTGTGGCGGTGTTCGTGAACGTCGCCGCGGCATTGATTGGCTCCGGCGTCTCGGCCACCGGAACAGGTTGGCAGGCAATGGTTCTGGTGGCGGCCACGGCAACCGCTGTCGCCCTCACCGCCGCCCTACGCGGCACCCCGGGCTACGTGGCGGCGGCGCTGTGGGCGCTGATCGCCGCGGCGATCGGCGCGGCTCACCGCGGATCGGAACTACTCGCCGCCGCCTCCGCGGTCGCCGCCGTCCTCATCGCCGTCGTGGCCGCGATCTCCTACCGCACACGCCATCGTCGGACGTGACGCGATAGTCCAGGCGTTGCTGATGGGACATGACGCCGTGGTCGAAGACACGTCCCGGACGGCCTGCCTAGGACACGATCGGTACGACGACCTCGTTGCGCCGACGGAAGGGCACCGTCCACGGCGGATCGTAGAACCAGGCCACCGGGTCACCGAGTGCCTCGACTCCGTTGGACCGCAACGACTCCGATAATTCGGCCGACCGCGCTGCCACCGCGTCCTGACTACGGTCGCCGTTGAAGCGAAGCACGGCCACCGTCTCGGCGGGCACCTCGACCAGTCGCACCCTGGTGTCATCGGGAACGGGCAGTGTCGCCATGGTCCACTTCGACGGCATGTAGAACCGGATGATCCAGCCGTCGTCGTCGCCGCCGGAGCGCGACACCGGAGCGGTCATCGCGATCTTCTGGCCATGAGTCGAGGCTTGGCTGACCGGTGCCGTCATGGCGATCTTGCTGGAGCCGTTGTTGCGACCGAAGATGTACCCGGCCAGTCGGCGGAAGCCCTCCCGTCGCGCCTGCTCCTCGGCGGCTTCGACGGTCGTCTCCGCCGCGATGCGCGGCTCGTAGCGACGAACTTCCACGGTGTCGGTGAGTTTCTCGCTGGTGTGCGCGGGTTCCTCGGTACCGACGCGGATCCCGACGATCCCGAGTACGGACTCGGCGACCTGAGTCACCACGGTCGTCAATTGATTCAGCATGTCGCCAACCTACTCGTTGGAACCGCGTGCAGGCGCACGTCGGCCCGTCGGGCTAACTCAGTGGCGTCGCATCCTCCGGGCGCTCGGGCGTTCCCGAACCATGCCGGGCTTGGAGACGCCCATGCTCGGCGAACTGCCAGATCACGCCGACACTCAACGCCAGCACGGCAACCACTGCGCCGATCGTTGCCAACGAATTACGGCCAACCGCAAGTCAGTCAGACTCATTGCCAGGGCAACGAGAAGATCGCGATGAGCGCGTCGCCCGGCCATCGAGCGGAGTCCTTCAGAGCCTCACCGGCAACAGGCCCGGGCATGTCGTTGGCGTCATGTGCGGCGTTGGTGTTTCCCATGAACGCTATTCGACGCCGATCTCACATTTCGAACCCTCCGGCGGCGTGTCCCCACCACACGCCTTTGCGATGAGCCCGGTGCGGGTGGCCGACACCTGCGGCGCGCAAGCATGTCGGCACGCGCGACCTTCGACCCGCAGCGGGAGTCCGGCATCGATGCGGCTCACCGCTGATCCACTGCGCCGGGCCACCCACCGACCCCCGTCACAGGGCGGCCGAGAAGGCCGCCGAGGCTCGCCAAGAGGCAGCGGAGTAGCAGCGTCTGACACTCGGCGTCCGGGCGGAAGCACCCTCTGGGTGTACTGCCCTGGCGCCTTCGTCGGTGAGCGTCCCTCGGCGTGTGACAGCGCCACCAGCGAGTTGGCGTGTTCCTGAATGACGGCCACCGCACTCTCTGCCTGCGCACCGGTTTCGAAGATGCCCATGAAGCTCATCGACTGCAGCGCCTCCTGAGTGGCGCCAGGCAGGGCGGCCAAGGCCTCGTTCGCGAAGAGAATGGTGCCCCTGGGTCACTCCCCCGCCGACCGCAGGCCCATCGACATCACCATCACCGACATCGTCACCGGTGACCCACTGGGCGCCTGAACCCGGCGAAAGCGCGGGCAGCCCAGCGTTCGTCGCCCGCGCGTAGACCTGACGCGACGGGCTCGCGAGCGGTCGGGTACACAGAACGCAATGACCAACGCCGACGCCGATCGACCCTTGCGAGCCCTCCCCGCGGAGGGGTACGTCTACCGCACGTCGTGGCCGGTGACGACCAGTGACATCGACGAACACCTCCACCTTCGCCTCGACGGAGTGGCTCGCTACATCCAGGAGGTCGGTGCGGAGAACCTCGTCGACGCCGGCGAGGCCGAAGCCCATCCCCATTGGATCGTGAACCGCACCGTCATCGACGTCGTCGAGCCGATCGAGTGGCCCAACGACGTCACGTTCAGCCGGTGGTGCTCGGCTCTCTCGACCCGGTGGTGCACGATGCGCGTCGACCTGGTCGGCGGTGAAGGTGGCCGCATCGAAACCGAGGGTTTCTGGATCTGCATGAACAAGGACACGCTGACGCCCTCCCGAGTGACGGACACCCTCATCGAACGGTTCGCGAGCACCGCCGACGAACACCGACTCAAGTGGCACCCGTGGCTCGAGAACCCGCGCGAGTTGGACAGCCTCGTTCCATTCGGCTTGCGCCGCACGGACATCGACGTCTTCCAACACGTCACCAACACCGCCTACTGGCATGCGATCCACGAAGTGATGGCACAGGAGCCAGATGTGTGCACGGCGCCGTACCGGGCAGTCGTGGAGTACCGCCGGCCGATCAGGTACGGCGAAGAGGTCACGATCGGGTACGCACGACGCGGCCAGGAGGTGCGCATCGCTCTGCGCGTCGGCGACGACGTGCGCGCGGCCGCACTCCTGCGCAAGCTGTAGGCGGCGATTCTGCGAGTGTGGTGTGAAGCAACTGCCAACTCACAGGCCGCGTTTGCGTCTGATCGCAGTGGGTGGCATGGTCAGGCGGAACCCGCAGTCGGGTGATCTGCGCGACAGCCCTCGGCCTGTCCGAACGCAAGCCGATAGGTGGGACCACCGACGAGTGACGGAATACGTCTACGACATGTCGGACCCCGAGCGCGACGCGCTCACTGAACACTTCCTCAGCACCAAGAAGCTCGGCTGCAGCCGCTTCGCCTGCTTCGCCGTGGAGAGCACCGACGTGTTCGCCACATCGCGCGACGGGTCGAGCGCGAGGTATTCGAGGACTCCTGGGGCAACGACTCCGCCACCATGAAGAAGGAGTTCGGACCCTACGACGAGAGCAGCGCGTTCTTCCTGGCCGTCGACACGCACGAAAAGGTCCCCGCGGGCGTTCTGCGGATGATCCGCAATTCGTCGGTTGGCTTGAAGACGATCGTCGATCTGGACGACTCCATAAAGTCGCCCATCGCTCCGACGATGATCCCGCCCGCAGACGTCATGCGTCACCGCGGGATCGACGACCTCGACCGCTGTTGGGACGGCGCCACCGCGGCCATCCCCCGTCGGTACCGCCCCAGGCTTGCGCTCACCCATGTGGCACATCGCCCAGCGCCGCAATCGCAAGGTGGGCCAAAAGATCCGAGACTGTTTCGCCGAGCAGACCATGCCCAGCATGGAACAGTTCGCCGCACGGTGACACCTTGCCCACTGCTCCGCCACGTCGCGAGGTGAGGTGACGTGTCGCTGAGAGTGGAGCTGACCAATGTGGTACGGGAGTACCGGACAGGCGCGCACACCGTCCGCGCCCCGAACGGGGTCACGTTGCAGATCAACGGTGGCGAGTTCACGTCCATCGTCGGCCCGTCCGGCGCGGGCAAGAGCACGTTGTTGCAACTCCTGGGCGCGTTGGACTCACCGGACGCCGGGTCGATCCGCTTCAACGGTAGCGAAATCGGCACCATGACCGACGAACAGCAGTCGACGTTCCGACGCCATCAGATCGGGTTCATCTTCCAGTTCTTCAATGTCCTGCCGACTCTGACGGCGTGGGAGAACGTGGCACTTCCGATGTTGCTCGACGGGAAGAAACTGCGTCAGGTTCGCCCGGACGCCGTACGGCTACTGAACCTCGTCGGCCTGGGCAACCGGATCGAACATCGTCCCGCCGAACTCTCCGGCGGGCAGATGCAACGAGTGGCCGTCGCCCGTGCCCTGATGATGGATCCCCCGCTCATCCTTGCCGACGAGCCCACGGGCAACCTCGATTCACCAACTGGCACAGCGATAATGGAACTGTTAAGCCACGTCGCGCACGATGACGGTACCGATCGGGCGGTCATCATGATGACGCAACCAGCCAACCGAGATCATTCCGACCGTGCGCCACGGCGAGTTCACCTCGCACCTCCTCGTCGCAGACCCGCTGCGGCGACGCGGCAGGCATTCGGCACACCGGCCATAGCGCAGTGCCTCTCGCCGCCTTCAGCAGACTGAAGGTTCTCAACGTCCGTGAACTGCGCACCATTGGGGGCGCGCAGTGGCCTCCGTCGTCGTCGCGGTGTCGGCAGCACTGCTGGTCGCCGTCCTCGGTGTATCCGGTTCGATCACCGGATCCATCGATCGCCTCGCCACCAGCATCGGTGGTGACGCCGATCTCGAGGTCTCCGGCATCACCGGCGATGGAATCGACGACACCATGCTCGCTACCGTTAGTGGCGTCGAGAACGTCACCGCCGCAGTGCCGCTGGTACGGACGCGCGTCATCGCCAATGCCCAACCGGCCCTTCTGATCGGGCTCGGACCGAACGCCTCCGAACTGCACTCCGACCTGCAGACCGCGATTGCCTACCAGCTCGATTCGGGTTCGCCGGTGACCTCGGCCCCCAACGGCGTCATCGTCGGCGGTGGCCTCGGCGTGGCCAAGGGCCAACAATTCGACATGACGGGCTCGACGCCGGTGACCGCGGTCGCCGTCGTGGACGGCCCCGCCGCCCGCCGTCTGAACGACGCCCACTTCGTGATCGCGCCGCTCGCTCTTGCAAACCGGATTTCGGGGCGAGAGCAACGGCTCGACTCGATCCTGGTGTTCACCGACCCGCGTGCGGACGTGGCCGAGGTTCGCACCGCGGTGACGACGGCACTCGGCGGCCGGGCGGTGGTCGCCACGCCGAGTTTCCGCGCCGCACAGGCCAGTAGCTCGTTCGCCATCCTGAAGGCGATGACGCTGTTGGCGGCCTCGGTCTCGTTGGTCGTAGCCTCGTTCCTGAGCTACAACGCCATGAGCATCGCCATCGCTCAGCGGCGCCCCATCATCACCACGATCAAGTCCGACATGCTGGCCGAGGCGGCCTTGGTCGGCTTCCTCGGCGGCGTGATCGGATCGGCGTTCGGGGTCGTGATCGGATACTTCGCGATCGGGGAGCTGCCGTCGACGATGGTTCAGACACTCGATGCCCGCCTCGAGTACGTCTTGCCGATGGGGGTTGTTCCGCTTGCGGTGGCGGCATGTGTCGTCGCAAGCCTGACCGCATCGGCACTCGCTGCGAGGCAGGTCCACCGGGTGGCTCCGATCGAGGCGTTGGCGCCCGGCGGTGCGGGCACCTCGGAGCCGGCGACGGCGACGGCGACAACCACCACCACCGCGAGAACGACGCGTTGCCAGCGGCGGCGCCGCTTCATTCGGTGCGAGGTGGGCTTGGCGCCACGAGGCGGGTCGTCGCGCTCGAGCACGGTGAGCACCGACCGCCCCCTCACGTCTGACCGCCTGCCGAGGATTTCCGAGTCGAGGTTGCCAGGGCTCCGTGTCAGTTGCCTGACGAGGAGGTGTGAGCGACGAACTCCGCGACGATGCGGCCCAATTCGTCCCCCCGTTGCTCCTGCACGAAGTGGCCTGCGCCGGTGATGGTCACGTGATTCTGCCCTCGGGCACCGGGGACCCGTCGCTGGAACACGCGTTCCCAGCCGCGGGTCGCGGGATCCCCATCGGAGTAGGCGGTGAGGAACGGCCTCTGCCAGCGCTCGAGAACTGCCATGGTGGCGCGGCCGATGACGGCGCCAGGGTCGTTGCGCGTGAGCGGGATGAGGGCGATGAGCTGTCGCAGACCGGCCTTGTAGGTCCGGTCCGGAAAGGGGGCGTCGTACGCGGCCCGTACGTCCGCGGGCAGTGGACCCGCGACCGCTTCCAGGAAGAAGCTGGGCACGATGTCCGGCGACCGCTGGTAGAAGGCCACGTAGTCCAGCAGCTTCTCCTCCAACATCATTCGACTGTCACCCACGCCGTGGTGCGCCCAGGTGAGCTCGCCTTCAAGACCGGGGTCGCACGTGTGCAGGATGGTATTGGTGGCGACGATGCGGGCGAAGCGTTCCTGGTCGCGAGCCAGCACGCTCAGCCCCAGCGGTCCGCCCCAGTCCTGCACCACGAGCGTCACGTCGCACAGGTCAAGGCCGACGACCAGACCTTGTAACCAGTCGACATGGCGCTTAAACGTGTAATCGGTTGGCTCCGTGAGCTTGTCGGAGCGACCGTAGCCGACGTTGTCGGGCGCGATGACCCGTAGCCCGGCATCGGCGAGGACCCCGATCGTCATCCGATACAGGTAGGACCACGTGGGTTGACCGTGCATCAGGAGGACCACCGGCCCGTCCGCTGGGCCCGCGTCCACGTAGTGCATGCGGAGAGAGTCGACTCCATTCGTGGCGACCTGCACGTAGTTCGGACGGAACGGATAGGCGGGCAGGTCGTCGAACCTTTCGTCCGGCGTTCGCAGAACACCCATCAGGAGTCACCGGCCACGAGGGCGTCGAATCTGACGGACACGGCCGCGGCGAGACGGACTCACTTCGCGAGTTGCGGGTAGATGCCTGCCACGCCCTTGGCGAGGCCGGCCTGAACCCCGCGGCTCGTGTCGTCGGCGAGCACCTCGTAGGCCCCGGCCGCGACGGCGTCGATGGCGAGCGCGGCGACGTCGGCGGGGTTGGACTTGGGCGCGTCGAGGCCAGCCGCCATGTCGGTGTCCATCAGACCGACGTGAAGCGCCGTCACCACGACCCCGCGGTCGACCAACTCGGCGCGGACCGCGTTCGTCATCGACCAGGCCGCCGACTTCGACGCGCAGTAGCCGCTGAGGTCCGGGAAGCTCACCCAGGACAGCACGGACAGCACGTTGAGAATCCCGCCACCACCGTTGCCCACGATGACCGGCGCGAATGCCCGCACCATCGACAGCGTGCCGAAGTAGTTCGTGTCCATCTCACGGCGCGCGCCGTCGAGATCACCCGTCAGCAGATTCACGTCGGCGGCGATGCCGGCATTGTTGATCAGCAGCGTCACGTCACCGGCCGCCTCCGCCGCGGCGGTCACCGAGGCCGGATCGGTGATGTCGACCGCCAGTGGGATTGCTCCGTCGACGTCGACCGAGTCTGGGTTGCGCGCCCCGGCGTACACCTTTGCGCCACGCGTGAGCAGGTCGGCGGCGAACTGCCGGCCGAGACCGCGGTTGGCGCCAGTGACCAGTGCTGTGCAGCCAGAGATGTCCATCGGACCATCCTGCACCTTGGCGATGCCGCGCGCCGCAGCTCTCGGTGAGGTCGGCCGGAGTCGACGGGCCTGGCGGGGGGGCGCCGAACCGACTGATTCGGGTTGCCGGGCGGGATGTCCGGGGGATTCCGGCGGGAAATTTCGCAGCGCGGCGCTGACGAGCTCGGGTGGTTCTTTCGGCGCGGCCGCCGCCCTTTCGCCGGAATTGTGGACCACCCCACGGATGAAAGTGTCAACGATTCGGCGTATTCGTTTGCGGCACATAGCGTCCGAGGTTCCGTGCGGCCAGATTTCGAGATACGATCCCGACGACGTCGGGGCGTTCGAGGAAAGTCAGCGGGGCGATGTGCGCGGTGGATCCAAGGGGGGTTCCTTTGTGCCCATTACTTTTTGATCACCCCGCGGCGCGGCGCACCGCCTAGTGCCCGTGGCCGGTTGACCATGGGGCCACGACGAAGACGTCCTCCACCCGATGTCGACCAGGAAGTCAGCCGCAATGTGACGACGCATACAGAAGCCCGCAAACACCGCGGAGCACCTGCCAGATCATCGACTGTTGTGCCGTCTTGGACATACTCACAGTTCAGCAGATGTATTTCACCGCCCTCGATCATCGATATCGTCCGATGACCACCGCCTCGGCCGGGTACCAGGCAATCACGCAACTCGCCCGGCGAAGTCCCAGCCGAGGTGACGGCGAGGCATCGATCGGCCCCCGATTGATGTGCCAGGGCTCAGATCAGGGTTTCAGTCTGTACAGTCAGTGCGTCCGACCCATCCGGGCGCCGCGAACATTCATGGAACCGCGGAACCCGGGCATTAGCCAGAGGAGTTCACGCTTCCGCTTTCATCGCCGCCCGCGACGGCCGACGATGACTTTGTACGTGCTGCTCAGCGGCAACGGCGCCCAGTCCCCGCGCTACCTCTTGAAGGTGCAAGACAGAGGGATGACCGCTCGACGATCAACATTTGTATCGCCGCTAACGCGCCAGAGCCAGAAGGAATTTCGTGAGCCAATTCACTGACAAGATGTTCGCCAATGCGAGCAGTAGTCGCAACGGAATGACCACTGGAGACCCGGGCGAGCCGGTACGGCACACCTGGAGCGAGGTATACGAACGCGCGCGCCGGATCTCGGGCGGATTGGCCGCGGCGGGCGTCGGCCACGGAGACGTCGTCGCGGTACTCGCCGGCGCTCCGGTCGAAATCGCCCCGGTCGCCCAGGGCATCTGGATGCGTGGCGCGAGCCTGACCATGCTGCACCAACCCACTCCGCGCACCGACCTGCAACGATGGGCGAAGGAAACGACCGACGTCATCGAGATGATCGAGGCGAAGGCAGTCATCGTCTCCGACCCGTTCATGCCGGCAGCACCGGTGTTGACCGAGCGCGGAATCCAGGTGCTGACCGTCGAGCAACTGCTGGCGAGTGACCCCATCGACCCCGTGGAAACCCACGACGACGATCTCGCGCTGATGCAGCTGACCTCCGGGTCCACCGGTTTTCCGAAGGCCGTGTGCATCTCCCACGCCAACATCGTGGCCAACGCCGAGGCGATGTTCATCGGCGCGCACTTCGATCCCCACACCGACGTGATCGTCAGCTGGCTGCCCTGTTTCCACGACATGGGCATGACCGGCTTCCTGACGGTGCCCATGTACTTCGGCGCCGAGTTGGTGAAGGTCACACCGATGGACTTCCTTGGCGACATCCTGCTGTGGGCCAAATTGATCGACAAGTACAAGGGCACGATGACGGCGGCGCCCAACTTCGCCTACAACCTCTTCGCCAAGCGACTGCGTAGGCAGGCCACCGAGGGGCAGTTCGATCTGTCGTCACTGCGCTGGGCGCTCTCCGGCGCCGAACAGGTGGACCCGGCTGACGTCGAGGACCTGTGCGAAGCCGGCGCACCGTTCGGATTGCGGCGCGAGGCGATCGTGCCTGCCTACGGCATGGCCGAGACGACCGTGGCCGTGTCGTTCACCGAGTGCGGTGCAGGCATGGTGGTCGACGAGGTCGACGCCGATCTGCTGGCGGTGCTGCACCGCGCCGTTCCCGCCTCGAAGGGCAACACCCGCCGTCTGGTTGCCTTGGGTAAGCCCATCGACGGACTGGAGGCTCGCATCGTCGACGAGGACGACAACGTACTTCCCTCCCGCGCGGTCGGCGTCATCCAGGTGCGCGGCAAGCCGGTCACCAAGGGCTACATCACGATGGCCGGCTTCATTGGTGCCCAGGACAAGTCGGGCTGGTACGACACCGGGGACATGGGATACCTCACCGAGGTCGGCGACATCGTCGTCTGCGGACGGGTCAAGGACGTCATCATCATGGCGGGCAAGAACATCTATCCGACCGACATCGAGCGCGCCGCCACCCGTGTGTCCGGCGTGCGCCCCGGCTGTTCGGTGGCGGTGCGCCTCAACGCGGGTCTATCGCGCGAAACGTTCGCCGTCGCAGTCGAATCGAACGACTTCGCGGATGCCCAACAGGTCCGCCGGATCGAGCGCCAGGTGGCCCACGAGGTCTTCGCCGACGTTGACGTCCGGCCCCGCAACGTCGTGGTGCTCCAGCCGGGAGTCATCCCGAAGACGCCGTCGGGCAAGCTCCGGCGTGCGCACGCGTTGTCTCTGGTGAACTAGGGGGTTGCACTACTAGGGGGTTGCCCTACTAGGGGGTTGCACTACGTCGGCCCCGGGCACGGCCGAGGTCCTTCTGCACGAGCGCGGGGACGGGTCGCAGAGCACCGTCTCCCCGGGCCGCGTCGACGATCTCGGCGGCGGTGCGAAAGAGCGGCGTCGCCTGGTGTTCAGCACTCAGGGGCATCCCCGCCGCGATACGCAGCAGCAGGCCCGCCAAGGTTCCCGGCGTCAGGCTGGGAATGATCAAGAGGTTGGCACTGGCGTCGCGACCGGTGACGGCCATCAGATGCTGGTGCTTGTTCTGCCAGTGGCGTGAATTAAGGTCCGGCAGATTTTCCGACATCGACCAGTTGACCGAGATGTCGACGACTTCGCCGAGTCGTCCGTGCAGAACGCCGACCAGTTCGGGGAGTTCCCTGGCCAGTCGGTTGGAGTGTGGCCACCACGCGCCGTCGACTCGACGACCCAGTTGCCCGCAAAGGGTGAGGCGGACAGGGCTAGCCGTTCGTCGCGACACCGGGCTGGTCACGCCGCGGCTGTCGTCGTCGATGCGCGCTGATTGCGAGCCATCAAGCGAATCCTTCGCGATTGGAGAAAGCCGTCGCGCGAAGCGAAACGACAGTCGGATCGGATCCACGTTGATGTCACTCGCGCGGGATTCCGCGCGATCCATCGTCGACGACGAAGCGGCTCACTCATCAGCCTACGCATGCCGCAGCGACGCTGCGGCCACCCGCCTGGCGGCGAACGTCGCCACCCATCGCGACCGGTCACCGTCGGCGGAGGAGGGGTGCTGCGATCCACTTGCCCGAGCGACGATATCGAGGGCTACCGATCCGCCGTCGACGCCTATTCGATCTACTCAAGGACTTCTGACAGAACCGGCCACTACCCTTGACCCCGTGTCCGATCTCGTACTGATGCAGGTCCAAGACCGCGTCGCACTCATCACGGTCAACGACCCCGACCGCCGCAACGCGGTCACCGCCGAGATCTCCGCAGCGTTGCGCGCAGCGGTCGATGCCGCTGAAGACGACCCTGGCGTCCATGCGGTCATCGTCACCGGGGCGGGCAAGGCGTTCTGCGCGGGCGCCGACCTGACGGCGCTCGGCGCCGCGGCCGAGGACGGCCTCCGGGTGATCTACGACGGCTTCCTCGCAGTGGCCAACTGTTCGTTGCCGACGATCGCCGCGGTGAACGGGGCTGCCGTCGGCGCCGGATTGAATTTGGCGCTTGCGGCCGACGTCCGCATCTCGGGTCCGGCCGCCGTCTTCGATCCGCGATTTCAGAAGCTCGGCATCCACCCGGGTGGCGGCGCCACGTGGATGCTCCAGCGCGCGGTCGGGCCGCAGGTCGCACGCGCCTCCCTGCTGTTCGGGATGCGCTTCGACGCCGAGGCATCGGTGCGGTACGGACTGGCACTGCGGGTCGCCGACGATCCGGTCGCCGTCGCGCGTGAACTGGCAGCAGGACCGGCGTCTGCGCCGCGCGACGTCGTGATCGCGACCAAGGCGTCGATGCGGGCGACCGCCAACCCGGGAACCGTTGACACCGAACAACACCGCATGGCGGTCGACGTCGAGATCGGCCCGCAGGCGGTGTCCATCGAATCACCCGAGTTCGCAGCCCGATTGGCGGCCGCGAAGCGCAAGTAGCGGCTATGCGCTGAGGGCGAGGTGAACGATCCGTTCCGCGCGACGCAGCACCGGCATGTCCACCATCTGACCGTCGAACTGGAAGACGCCCCGCTCCGACCGCGCCGCGTCGAGGACCCCGTGCGCCCAACGCACCTGATCGTCGGTCGGGGCGTAACCGGCCCTGATCACCGCGACCTGGGTCGGATGGATCGCGACCTTCGCGTCGAATCCGACCGCCACCGCGTCGTCGGTCTCGGTGCGGAGCCCGTCGAGGTCCTTGATGTCGAGGTACACCGAGTCGAGTGCCATCTTTCCGTGCGCCTTCGCGGCCAGAAGACTCTGGGAGCGAACGTGTTTCGCAACGTCGCGATAACTGCCGTCGGCATGGCGGTTGGCCGTGCCACCGAGGACGGAGAACAGGTCTTCGGCACCCCACATCACGGCCTCGGTGTTGTTCACCCGCGCCAGGTCGGCGACCGACAATGCGGCAAGGGGGGTCTCGATCAACACCACCACGTCCAGCGGAGCCAACGAACTCACCTGTTCGGGGGTCTCGGTCTTGGCCAGCATCACGGTGCGGTATTCGGAGTGCGCCAGGGCCGCGAGATCGAGTGCGTGATCGGGGGTGCCCACGGGGTTGACCCGCACGACGGTCCGGCTCGGGTCGAGCCTCGTCCCCAATAGCGCCGCGCGAGCGGACCCCCGGTCCTTAGCCGCGACGCCGTCCTCGAGGTCGAGGATGACGACGTCTGCGGCAGCGGCGGCCTTCTCGAACCGCTCGGGGCGGTCGGCCGGGCAGAACAGCCAGCCCGGCCCGGTCTGGGCCAGCGTCATCAGGCCTCCTCGGCAGGGCGCCTGCGCACCATGGTCTTTCGCGACGCCGTGGCCACGACGTCGCCGTGCTGGTTGCGGCCGGTGTGGGCGAAGGTCACGATGCCCTCCCCCGGACGGCTCTTCGACTCGCGCTTGTCGGTCACCTCGGTCTCGGCGTACAGGGTGTCGCCGTGGAACAGCGGCTTCGGAAACGCCACGTCGCTGAAACCCAGATTCCCGACGATGGTGCCCTGCGTCAGCTGGGCCACCGACAGTCCGACCAGCGTGGACAGCGTGAACATTGAGTTGACCAGCCGCTGGTTGAACGGCGGCAACGCCTCCGAGAAGGCCGCGTCCAAGTGCAGTGCCTGGGTGTTCATGGTCAGCGTGGTGAAGAGAACGTTGTCGGCCTCGGTGACGGTGCGACCCGGACGGTGCTGATAGAGCACACCGGGCTCGAACTCCTCGAACCACAGGCCGCGCTGGACGACCACCCGCGCGTGGGTCACAGGCCAGCCTGCCTGGCGATCAGCATCAACTGCACTTCCGTTGTCCCCTCACCGATTTCGAGGATCTTGCTGTCCCGGTAGTGGCGCGCAACCGGGTACTCGTTCATGAAGCCGTAGCCGCCGAAGACCTGGGTACCGTCGCGGGCGTTGTCCATCGCCGCCTCGCTGGCGACCAGCTTGGCGATCGCGGCTTCCTTCTTGAAGGGCTTGCCCGCCAACATCAGTGCCGCCGCGTCGTAGTAGGCCGTACGAGCGGTGTGGGCGCGGGCCTCCATCCGCGCGATCTTGAACGCGATGGCCTGGTAGGTGCCGATGGCCACACCGAACGCTTCGCGCTCCTTGGCGTACTTGACGCACTCGTCGACGCACCCTTGGGCGACGCCCACCGACAGTGCGGCAATCGCGATGCGCCCTTCGTCGAGGATCCGGAGAAAGTTCGCGTAGCCGCGGCCGCGCTCGCCGAGGAGGTTCTCCTCCGGTACGCGCACGTCGTCGAAGCTCAGAGGATGGGTGTCCGACGCGTTCCAACCGACCTTGTCGTACGCGGGCTCGGCGGTGAAGCCGGGCGTCGGAACGCGCACCAGAATCGATGAGATCTGCTTCTTGCCCATCTCATCTCCCGAGTCGCTTCGCTCCTGCCCTCCGGAACCGACCTCCCCGGTCACGGCCGTCACCGTCACCAACTTGGTGATGTCGGTGCCCGAGTTGGTGATGAACTGCTTGGAGCCGTTAATAACCCAAGTTGACCCATCCAATCGGGCCGTGGTCTTGGTGGCCCCGGCGTCAGTGCCGCCACCCGCCTCGGTGAGTCCGAACGCACCGAGCGCCTTGCCGCTCGCCAGCAGCGGCAGCCACTCCTGCTTCTGCGCATCGTTTCCGAAGCGGTACAACGGCATTGCGCCCAGCGATACCCCGGCTTCCAAGGTGATGGCGACGCTCTGGTCAACCTTGCCCAACTCCTCGAGGGCCAGGCAGAGTGCGAAGTAGTCTCCGCCCATGCCGCCGTACTCCTCGGGGAAGGGCAGCCCGAACAGCCCCATGTCCGCCATCCCCGACACGACCTCGTACGGAAACGAGTGCTCCCTGTCGTGTTTCGCAGCCACGGGAGCCACCACGGTCTTGGCGAAGTCGCGGACGGTCTTGGCCAGCTGCTCATAGTGATCGGGCAGCGTGCCGGTGGACAGAAAGTCGCTCATTTCTGAGCCTCCTCCAATTGAACGGTGATGCGAGCCAGCGGTTGACCCACCTTGACCTGATCGCCGACGGCGACGAGTAGTTCGACGACACCGTCGACGGGTGCCGACAGGGTGTGTTCCATCTTCATGGCCTCCACGGTCACGATGACGGTGCCGGCCGTCGCCGTCGCCCCATCTTCCACGCCGACAGCGACGACCGAACCCGGCATCGGGCTGACGAGTTCGGCGTCCCCGCCATGGTCGTCGTCGGGCCGCACCGGCGCCTCGTGCATCTCTTCGAGCACGGCGACGCCGTCATCCCCGGCCAGCCAGATACGGTGGTCGGCGTCGGCGACACGATACTCGACGCGCCACCCATCCAGGGTGACCGTCAACTTTCCTCCATCGAGAATCACTGCGAGGGTTCGTGTTTCACCGCCCTCGATCGTCACGGTGGCCGCTTGCGGGGTGCCGACGATTCGGACGTGATCGGTGCGCTCACCCGACCGTAGCCGGAGCATGGTCGCCGCGGGCTCGCCCGTCCGCCACCCCGACGGCACCGACCACGGATCATCGGTAGCCGTCTGGAAGTTCCGTATCCACCGGTAGGCCGCGGCGGCAGCGAACTCGTCGTCGCCCGTGGTGCGTCCCGCGAAGTCGCCCACCCGCCGGTCCAGCAGTCCGGTGTCCAGACGGCCTCGGACGACGTCGGGGTCCACGAGCAGGAAGCGCAGGAAGTCGATGTTGGTGACCACCCCAAGCACCGCGGTGTGGCCGAGCGCCCGGTCCAGGCTTCGCAGCGCCTCGGCACGGTCGGCGCCGTGGGCGATGACCTTGGCCAGCATCGGGTCGTAGTCACTGCCGACCACGGTGCCGGCGAACAGACCCGAATCGATCCGCACCCCTGGCCCACTCGGCTCGCGAACGGCCAGCACGTCGCCACCCGTCGGTAGGAAACCGTGGGCCGGATCCTCGGCGTACACACGCGCTTCGATGGCGTGTCCGGTCATGACGACGTCGTCCTGGCGGGCCGCCAACTGCTCCCCCGCAGCGATGCGGACCTGCCATTCCACCAGATCCCAGCCGGTGACCTCCTCCGTCACGGGGTGTTCGACCTGAAGTCGGGTGTTCATCTCCATGAAGAAGAACTCATCCGGGTTGGCGGCGCCGACGATGAACTCGACCGTTCCCGCACCCACGTAGTCGACGCTGCGGGCGGTGTCGCACGCGGCGGCGCCGATGCGGGCGCGGGTGGCCGGGTCCAGCAGTGGCGAAGGCGCCTCTTCGATGACCTTCTGATGGCGGCGTTGCAAGCTGCATTCGCGTTCACCGAGGTGTATGACGTTCCCATGGTGATCCGCGAGCACCTGCACCTCGATGTGCCTGGGAACCAACACGAATCGCTCCAGGAAGAGGGTGTCGTCGCCGAAGGCCCCCGCCGATTCGCGACGCGCGCTCGTCAACGCAGCGGGCATGTCGGCCGACCGCTCGACCATGCGCATGCCCTTGCCGCCGCCGCCGGCGGATGGCTTGACGAGCACGGGGTAGCCGATGTCATCGGCGGCGCCGACCAATTCGGCGTCGGTCAAGCCTGGGCGGGCGATACCGGGGACCACCGGCACCCCGCATCGCGACACGGTGTCCTTGGCCGTGATCTTGTCGCCCATGGTGGCGATCGCGTGCGCAGGCGGACCGATGAACACGATGCCAGCTCGGTCTAGGGCCGCCGCGAATTCGGCGTTCTCCGAAAGGAATCCGTACCCGGGATGTATCGCCTGGGCGCCGGTGCGGGCCGCCGCGCCGACGACGGCGTCGATGTCGAGATAGCTGTGCCGGGCGGGCGCAGGGCCCAAGCGCACGGCGGTATCGGCCTCGGCGACGTGGCGGGCACCAGCGTCGGCGTCACTGAAGACGGCGACGGAACGGATTCCCATGGCCCGCAACGTACGGATGACCCGTACCGCGATCTCGCCGCGATTGGCGACCAGGACGGTAGCGAAGCTCTTCGTGCTCACGAGATCACATCCTGAAGACGCCGTAGGACACGGGCTCGAGCGGAGCCTGTGCTACGACCGAGAGTGCCAGACCGACAACTGTTCTGGTGTCGGCGGGATCGATGACGCCGTCATCCCAGAGCCGCGCCGTGGAGTAATACGGATTGCCCTGCCGCTCGTACTGCTCGCGGATGGGCACCTTGAAGGCCTCTTCTTCGTCTGCGGTCATGTCTCCGCGGACGGTCGCGAGCACCGAGGCGGCCTGCTCGCCGCCCATCACGGAGATCCGCGCATTGGGCCACATCCACAGGAAGCGGGGCGAATACGCGCGCCCACACATCGAGTAGTTGCCCGCGCCGTAGGATCCGCCGATCACCACGGTCAGCTTGGGGACCCTCGCGCAGGCGACGGCCGTCACCATCTTCGCGCCGTGCTTGGCGATGCCACTGGCTTCGTAGTCGCGGCCGACCATGAAGCCCGCGATGTTCTGCAGGAACAGCAGCGGCGTGGAGCGCTTGTCACAGAGCTCGATGAAATGCGCTCCCTTCACGGCTGATTCACCGAAGAGCACTCCATTGTTGGCCACGATGCCGACGGGGTGGCCGTGGATGTGGGCGAAGCCCGTGATCAGCGTGGCGCCGTACTCCGCCTTGAACTCGGTGAACTCGCCGCCATCGACGATGCGAGTGATCACCTCGTGTACGTCGTAGGGCACCTTCGAGTCGGTGGGCACGACGTCGTAGAGTTCGCGCTGATCGGCGATGGCGTCGACCGTCGGCCGGACGCCCCACGGGGTAGGCGTGCGCGGCCCCAGCGTGGCGATGATGTTGCGCACGATCCGTAGTGCGTCGCGATCGTCGTGCGCAAGATGGTCGGTAACGCCCGAGACCTTCGAGTGCAGGTCCCCGCCGCCCAGTTCCTCGGCCGTCACCACTTCACCTGTGGCGGCCTTCACCAACGGCGGCCCCCCGAGAAAGATCGTGCCCTGATTGCGCACGATCACCGCCTCGTCGCTCATGGCCGGCACGTAGGCGCCGCCCGCGGTGCAGGAGCCGAGCACGGCCGCGATCTGCGGGATGCCCTGGGCACTGAGATTGGCTTGGTTGAAGAAGATCCGACCGAAGTGCTCACGATCGGGAAAGACCTCGTCCTGCCGTGGCAGAAAGGCACCACCGGAGTCGACGAGGTAGACGCACGGCAGCCGGTTCTGGGCCGCAACCTCCTGTGCGCGTAGGTGTTTCTTGACGGTGATGGGGTAGTACGTACCGCCCTTGACCGTCGCGTCGTTGGCCACGACCATGCATTCACGCCCCGACACCCGGCCGATGCCTGCGATCATCCCCGCTCCGGGACACTCGTCGTCGTACATGCCGTCTGCCGCCAACGGCGCCAGTTCGAGGAACGGGCTGCCCGGGTCGAGTAGTCCGTCAACCCTGTCGCGCGGCAACAACTTGCCTCTACCGACGTGACGCTCCCGCGCGCGTTCGGGACCACCGAGTGCGGCAGTGGCGAGCTTCTCGCGCAGCTGCGCGACCAGCGCGAGATGCTGGTGGCGATGAGATACGAGCGTTGCCATGCCCACCCGTCCGCTTGAGTTAATGACGACTAACTGGTGATATGTTAGTGAGCATTAACCGAAATGTCCACGAGCTCGGGGAGGCGGAAATGGCCGAGATTTCGCCGTCACTCCCGCCGGAGACACGGCGGAGCAAGGCCAAGTCCGACCGCCGCTCGCAACTCGTCGCCGCCGCCGAACGACTCGTCGCCGAACACGGATTCCTTGCGGTTCGCCTCGAGGACATCGGCGCGGCCGCCGGCGTGACGGGACCAGCGATCTACCGCCACTTCCCCAACAAGGAAGCGCTGTTGGTCGAACTCCTCGTCGGCATCAGCACCCGACTGCTTGCGGGCGCCACCGACGTCGTCGCCAACATCGACGATCCAGGCGTGACACTCGACGACTTGATCGACTTCCACCTCGACTTCGTCTTCACCGAGCCCGATCTGATCCGGATTCAGGACCGTGACCTGGCACATCTTCCGGCTGCCGCCAAGCGCCAGGTCCGGCGAGCACAACGGCAATACGTCGAGATCTGGGTCGACGTACTACGACGAGTGTCCGATGAACTCGACGAGATCGATGCGAGGCTGATGGCTCACGCCACCTTCGGACTTCTCAACTCCACTCCATACAGCGTCAAGCCGGGCGCGGGTCGCGCCTCGTCGCGTGCCGTGCTCAGGACCATGACCCTCGGGGCGCTGGCGTCGGCACGCCGCGCCTAAAGCCAGCGGCTAGTACCAAACGCGCCTGCCGCCGACCGCGTGCCCGGCAGCACCCAGCAACCAGAACACCGCGCCCACGACAAGAACGACGACACCGACGTAGGTGAGGATCGACATTCCGAGGATCAGGCCGGGAACGAGGAGGACCACGCCGAAGGCGACCCTGATGCTCCTTGACGAGGCCAGTTACTGGCTGGGTTGCGGAACGTTGACCTTGACGTCGCAGTTGGCCACCTTTGGATTTGCCCCCGCGTAGTTGAGCGGCCCCGCAACCACGGTGAGAGCGATGGTTCCGGCTGTGGCACAACTGGTTTCAGTCGTTTTGAAATAGTCCCGCTGATATGCGGCGAAGACGCCGATCAGCAGCCAGACGAGCACGATGGTGCCGATAACTCCGCTACCTCGCATGCCGAACCTCCATGTGTAGTCCGCCGGAGCGGCGTCGCCACGGTGTACCCGACGGGCAATTGCGGTAAACCCCGTGGCGTCGATTCACTGCCCCGGCAATCAGGTCGAGTCACCCCCATCTCCGGCGCAGGTACCCTGCAGACATGAGGTGGACATGACCGATCCATCACGCCGCGACGGGTGGGGCCAGGAACATCCCGGCACCTACAACTACCCCGCCTATCCCGGATCGCCGTATGGCCAGCAGGCGCCATACCCGTCGGCCAACCATCCGGACGCTGGGGTCAAGCCCACCGAGCAGCTACCTGCGTACTCGCCGTATGGCTACGACCCCTATGCGACGGGACAGTACGGTCCCCCGAACCCCCCGGGCGGATTGCCACCCGAACCACCGAAGCCCGGTGGGCCCAACCCGCGGCGCTGGCTGTGGGTCCTGGCGGCGACGGCGCTCCTGATCGTGCTCGGGTTGGTCATCGGCCTGGTCATCGTCAACAGTTCGCAGCAGAACACGGTCGTGGCGCCCCCACAGACTCCGATCGAACCGGCCATGACCGAGCCGTCCACGACGACCCGAACGCCCACCACCACGCGGACGCGCATCCCCGCGCCCACGACGACACCCGGTAGGACCCCACCGTCCGACCAGACCGATCCGAACGGCACGCACACGGTCGTGTACGCCGTCGCTGGCGAGGGCCGCGCGATCAGCATCCTGTACCTCGATAGCGGCGGCGTTCTGCAGACTGAGTTCAACGTTCTGTTGCCGTGGAGCAGGGAAGTTCAGCTGGCCGGACAGGCCAACAGCTCGGCGAGCGTGAGCATCGTCAACGTCGGGCGCCCGATCACCTGCTCGATCACGATCGACGGCACCGAGACTCAGCAGAACACCGGGACCGGCCTGACGTTGTGTACGTCGCTGGGAACTCGCTAGCGCAAACGATTCGGCACTCGGACGCCGAGGATCGCGACCAGTCCCATGACCAACACGGTCACCAGCCCGCCGAGGCCTGCGCGGTCGGTGCCGAACACGTCGATGAACGTGAAGAACAACAACGGCGCCAGGAACGAGACTGCCCGGCCGGTCGTCGTGTAGAGGCCGAAAGCGACACCCTCCTTGCCCTCCGTCGACATCCGCATCATCATCGTTCGCGCCGATGCTTGGGTGGGACCGACGAAGAGGCACAGCAGGAGGCCACAGATCCAGAACGCTACGACGCCGGACAAATTCAGCAAGACGAGGCCCACCACGACCATGGCGGTCAGAGACCCGACGATGACCGGCTTGGACCCGATGCGGTCGTCGAGCAGTCCACCGAGAACGGCGCCGATCGCGGCGATCACGCACGCGCAGACACCGAACAGCAGCACGTCGGCGGGCGACACGCCGAAGACCGTCACTCCGAGGACCGCTCCGAACGAGAACACGCCAGTCAGGCCGTCGCGAAAGACTGCGCTGGCCAACAGGTAGTACACGACGTGATGGTCGCGACGCCACTCCCCCTTGACCTCCACCCACAGCGTGCGGTAGGCGCCGAACAGTCGCACGGTTGGCGGACGCTCCTCCGTGTCAATGACTTTCGACGTGATGAGCAGGGGAAGCGCAAACAGCGCGAACCACACGGCGGTCAAAAGTACTGCGGCCCGTACGTTCTGACCGTCGTCATGGGGTAGCGAAAGAGCGCCGCGGGTATCGCCGTCGCCCGAGATGAAACCCAGGTAGACGATGAGCAACAGGATCACGCTGCCGAAGTAGCCTGCCGCCGCACCGAATCCGGAGACCCGGCCGGACGTGTCGGGTGTCGACAGCTGCCGCAGCATGGCGTTGTACGGCACCGTGGACAGATCACTGAAGGCCGCGGTGCAGGCGAGCAGCACCAAACCTGGCCACAGGTAGTGGTAGTCAGCTCGGATCAGGCTCATCGTCGACGTCAGCGCCACGACGATGCCCGTCAGGATGGCGAGCACGGTACGGCGGCGGTGCGGGGCATCGACGAGGACGCCCGTCGCAGGCGCAAGGATGGCGACGAACAATCCCGCGATCGTCAAGACCCGGCCGAACCAGCTGGCAGGTGTCGTCGGCCCGGGTAGTCCCGCACCGACCTGTTCGGTGAGGTAGACGGAGTAGACGAATGTGACGACGATCGCGTTCACGCCCGTGGCACCACAGTCCCACAGTGCCCACGCGATGACGAGACGTCGCCCCGCGGTTCGAGGACCCGCGGGGTTGGTCATGAGGCCACACTATTGGTACCTAAGATTGGCCCCGTGCCCGTACCCGCTCCCCGTCCCGACGCGCGCGCAGTCGTCACCGGCGCCTCTCAGAACATCGGCGAGGCCTTGGCCACCGAGCTCGCTGCGCGTGGGCACCACCTGATCATCACCGCCCGCCGCGAAGACGTACTGACGGCGCTGGCGAACAGGTTGACCGAACGCTACGGCGTCGCCGTCGAGGTGCGACCGGTCGATCTCGTCGATCCCGCCCAACGGGCCGACCTCTGCGCAGAACTCGCGAAGCGCAACGTCTCCATCCTGTGCGCCAACGCGGGCACGGCGACGTTCGGCCCCGTCGCCAACCTCGACGCCGACGGCGAGAAGGCCCAAGTTCAGCTCAACGTCCTCGGCGTCCACGACCTGGTGCTGGCCGTTCTGCCGGGGATGCTTGCCCGGCATGCGGGCGGCATCCTCATCTCCGGCTCCGCGGCGGGCAACTCGCCGATTCCGAACAATGCCACCTACGCGGCGTCCAAGGCGTTCGTCAACACCTTCAGCGAGTCGCTGCGCGGCGAGGTGAAACCGCTGGGAATCCACGTCACCGTGCTGGCGCCGGGCCCCGTCCGCACCGAACTGCCGAATCCCGACGAGCAGTCACTCGTCGAGAAGCTGATCCCGGACTTCCTCTGGATCTCCGCCGAGCACACCGCGAAGCTGTCGCTGGATGGCTTGGAGCGCAACAAGATGCGCGTCGTGCCGGGGGTGACGTCCAAGGCGATGTCGGTGGCCAGCGGATACGCGCCGCGTTCCATCGTCACGCCGATCGTCGGTGCGGTCTACAAGAAGCTCGGCGGCGAATAAACGGTTCGTCGAGATTGCATCCAGGGTCGTGATCCGTCGGAAGTCACGACCCTCAAGGCGATCTCAGCGGCGACGGCGGCCTGTGCCGAACACACTGCGCGTGATCTCGCGGCCGGCCACCGTGGCCGCGGACCGCAGGAAACTCTTGAACGCCGTGCTCTGTAGCACCTCGGACACCACGCTGGGGCCCTCCGGTCCGGGCAGGGGAATCGACGATCGTCCCGAGGCGCTGGCCAGTCCACCGTCGCGAGTCGGCAACGGTGGCGGTAGTGCTTCCGGCGGCGCCAGCTTCGCGTTGAGTCGCTCGTAGGCGGAATCGCGATCGATCGTCTGGCCGTACTCGGCCTGCAGGGGAGACGCCTTGGCCGCGGTACTGATCGCGTCGGGACCGATGGTGTCCATCAGTGAGCGCGGGGCACGCATCCTGGTCCACGCCACCGGCGTCGGGGCGCCCCTCTCGGAGAGCACGGTGACGATCGCCTCGCCGATGCCCAGTGACGTCAGCGCCTCCTCGAGGTCATAGACGCTGGTCTTCGGGTAGGTGCGCACCGTCTTCGTCAACGCCTTCTGGTCATCGGGCGTGAAGGCACGCAGCGCATGCTGGACCCGGGCGCCCAGTTGAGACAGCACGTTGTTGGGCACGTCGGTGGGCAACTGGGTGCAGAAGAACACGCCGACGCCCTTGGAGCGGATGAGCTTCACGGTCTGCTCTACCTGCTCGAGGAACGCCTTGGACGCGTCGTTGAACAGCAGATGCGCTTCGTCGAAGAAGAACACCAGCTTGGGCTTGTCGACGTCACCGACCTCCGGCAGAGTGGTGAACAAATCGGCCAGCACCCACATCAGGAACGTCGAGAACATCACCGGTCTGGCCGCCTGGGCACCCAGTTCCAACAGGGTGATGACCCCGCGATCATGCGCGTCGAATCGCATCAGGTCCTTGGGCTCAAGTTCCGGCTCACCGAAGAAGGTGTCGGCGCCTTCGGCCTCGAGGTTGACGAGGGCGCGCAGGATCACGCCTGCGGTGGTCGGAGACACCGCGCCGAGCGCCTTGAGTTCCGGCTTGCCCTCGTCGCCGGTGAGGAACTGGATCACCGAACGCAGATCCTTGAGGTCGAGCAACGGCAACCCCTTCTGATCCGCCCAGTGGAAGATCAGGCCGAGCGTTGACTCCTGAGTCGCGTTGAGCCCCAGCACCTTCGACAACAGGATGGGCCCGAAGCTGGTGATGGTGGCACGCACCGGCACCCCGATGCCCGAGGTGCCCAACGAGAGGAACTCGACCGGGAAGGCGGTCGGCGTCCAGCTGTCATTCGTATCGGTGGCGCGCTGGGTGGTCTTTTCTCCCGGCGTGCCGGGCTGCGAGAGCCCCGATAGATCGCCCTTCACGTCGGCCATCACCACCGGCACTCCGGCCGCCGAGAGTTGTTCGGCAAGGACCTGGAGCGACTTCGTCTTGCCGGTGCCGGTCGCTCCCGCGACCAGGCCGTGACGGTTGACGGTGGCCAGCGGAATCCGGACCTGCGCGCTTGGGTCGACGACGCCGTCCACGACGATGGAGCCGAGGTCGAGGGCCTGCCCTTCGACGGCATAGCCGGCCGCGATCTGTTGCGCGGGAGTGGCAGCCGATTCTGTGCTCATGCGGGCGACATTACTGGTCGAACTTCGATCGAGGAGGGCCTGGGCGGGCCCCGTCGGGCTGTGCGAATACTGTTGACCGCTGTGCGTGACGAACTGGTATGGATCGACTGCGAGATGACGGGGCTCGATCTCGGGTCAGACCGACTCATCGAGATCGCGGTCCTGGTCACCGACGGCGAACTCAACCTCCTCGGCGACGGCCTCGACGTCGTGATCCACGCCGACGACGCGGCCCTCGATGGCATGGTCGACGTGGTGGCGAAGATGCACCGTAAGTCCGGCCTCACCGAGGAGGTGCGGACGTCCACCATCGACGTGCCCACCGCGGAGGCGATGGTTCTCGACTACATCCGGGACCACGTCAAGCAGGCCAATACCGCACCGCTGGCGGGCAATTCGATCGGCACCGATCGCGGTTTCATCGCACGGGACATGCCAGCCCTGGACGACTTCCTGCACTACCGGATGATCGACGTCAGTTCGATCAAGGAGCTGTGCCGCCGCTGGTATCCCCGGATCTACTTCGGGCAGCCGGAGAAGGGTCTCGCCCACCGCGCCCTCGCCGACATCCACGAGTCGATCCGCGAGTTGAGGTACTACCGCAGCACCGCCTTCGTCGCCCCGCCTGGCCCCTCGACCAGCGACATCGCCGCGGTCGCGGCCGAACTCGGACCATCCACCGAAGACGGTGAGCCAATCGATTCGGCTGCAGACCACCCGAGCGGCTAAGATCGACGACGCCACAGTGCCTTCGGGTGAGGCGGTAATGGTGGCTGTAGTTCAGCTGGTAGAGCACCAGGTTGTGATCCTGGAAGTCGCGGGTTCGAGCCCCGTCAGCCACCCCAGCAGGCCGGAGGGTGCTTTCTGCCCTCCGGCCTCTTGCATTGTCGGCACCTGAAACGACAACGCGCCTGATGCACGGTGTGCGGAGGGTGCGTTGTCGTCGCGTGGGGTCGGCAGTGTGGTCTAGACGTTGGCGTTGCCTGTCTTCCACTGCTCCCACGGCACGTTCCAGTCACCCAGGCCGTCAGTTCCCGGCAGCACCGAGCCGACGGTGTTGACGACCTCGACGATGTCACCGCGCTTGGAGTTCTCGTAGAACCACTGCGCGTTGCTGGTGCTCACGTTCAGGCACCCGTGGCTGACATTGCTGTAGCCCTGGCTGCCGACCGACCACGGCGCCGCATGGACGTAGATCCCGCTGTAGGACATCTGGGTGGCGTAGTCCACCTCGGTGCGGTACCCGTTGGGCGAGTTGGACGGCACGCCGTAGGTCGAGGAATCCATGACCAAGTGCGAAAGCCGATCACCGATGATGTACGTACCGTTGCTCGTCGGCGTGCTGCTCTTGCCCATCGAGATCGGCATGGTCTTCACCACCTCGCCGTTGCGTCGGACGGTCAGCGTCTTGGTGTTGTCGTCCGCAGTCGCGATGACCTCGTCGCCGATGGTGAAGTGCGTCGTGACGTTCTCCTGGCCGAACAGCCCGTCGCCGAGGTCGACTCCGTAGGTGTTCACGGCGACGTCGACCGCCGTGCCGGGCTTCCAGTAGGCCTGTGGGCGCCAACGCACTTCGCGGTTACTCAGCCAGTAGAACGCACCCTCGACCGGAGGATTGGTGGTCACGGTGATCGCCCTCTCCGCCGCAAGACGGTTCGGGACGTTCTCGTCGAACCTGACGGCGACGGGTTGGCCGACGCCGACGACCTCGCCATCGTTGGGCAGCAGGTAGGGCATCGTCAGGTTCTCGGGCGAATGCGTCTGGAAGGTCATCGACCGGCTCGTCACGCCGCCGAGTCCCAGCGACTGCGCACTGAGCACGTACTTCTTGTTGTAGCCCAGCGGATCGGTGGTGGTCCACCGCAGACCGTCGGGGCTGAGCCGACCCGCCACCGTGGCACCGTCGGCGTTCGTCATGGTGACCGCGCCGAGAACGCCGTCCTCTGCGCTGACCGTCACAGGCGCGTCCACCGTCACCCCGACGGCACCGTCGGTGACCGACGCGGAGAGCTTGGGGACCAGAAGGTCACCGAACGGCGTCCCCTTGTCGGTGATGGTCACGGGCTGCGGCGGCGCAGCGGGCGTGCTGTTGCACGCGCTGATGCCGAAAACGGCGGCGGGCACCAGCAGTGCGGCCGCCAGCCAGTTACGCGTCCGACGCGGGCGGGCCGCCGATTGCACCTGCGACATGCTTGGTACACCCTTCCAACCGAAGTTCACACCGGATTCCCACCCACTTGTCAGTAGTCTAAGGGAATCCGGCGACAGAAGCGCGATCGCTTTCGCAAGCCGTCGCGCTTCTGACATTCGGATTTCACCCAGCGCCACGAGGCTGTTATCGTCTGTCTCGCGCGCCGTTAGCTCAGTTGGTAGAGCAGCTGACTCTTAATCAGCGGGTCCGGGGTTCGAAACCCTGACGGCGCACCACTCGGCCACCCCGCTCAGGCAGGGTTTTTGTCGTTATGGAGGGTTGCCGGCCATCACATCTGTCACACCGGCCCCAAAAGGTCTAAACATTGCCGGGAACTGGCTCGCCACAGCAAACCGAGTGTCGGCCCTTGCCGCGATTGGCGGCAAAACCTCCGGCGGCACCGCTCACACGGCAGCGATGCCGACACCGGGGGCAACCAGTCCAACCACAACTCCAGCACCAACTCGTCAAGCAACAAGGCAACAGCAGCGACTGACCGGAGATGAGCGAGGCGGCGTGCGCGACTATCTCATCCGACGCGCAGTCAATCCCGCCGTTCCCACAGGCAGTTACCCATCAGCGAAATGGAGAAGACCAGGGGTAGTACCACGAACTCGAGCGGTTGGCCGTTTCGGCCTGTCGATGTCTGCGGTGGACCCACTTCGCCGGCGCTGACGACGGCCGACTGCTCCGCGCTGCACGTGGTGAGGGGATCCTGCGGCCGCGCGGTCCAGTTCCCCGACAGGATCTCGGGATTGCGCCGGCCCTTGCCGTGCAGCGTCAAATCCGGCCCGTAACTCAGCCATCGGTCGCTGGAGGGATACGGCCCCGTGAACGGTTGCCAGCGGTAGCTCCCCGCCGCACTTCCGCACTCGAGGAACGTCTTTTCGTCGGTTGCCTGGGTGAGCGCTCCGGCCAGGTTCGCCGAGCAGGGCGAATCGGGCTGTGGCGCCGCGGGATCTGCGGATGCACCGGGGGTGAAGATCCCGGCCGCTACCACGACTGCCGTAACGGCCACCGCGATTCGCTGCGCCATCCTCGCTACACCCGGCTCAGGTCTGTGCGCATCAACGCCACGTTGTACTCGTTCCACAGCGACAGATTCCAGTAGAGGTACTGCTGATCCTCAGGACTCCCGTCAGCCTTGAGCAGCTGGCCCGTGCCCGACCAGGGATGGATCATCGGCGCATACAGGCCCGGATACTGGGTGGACGTCGCCAACGTCGTCGGCGCGGACCAGGTGCCCTGCGGTGTGGCGGAGGTCCGCACCACGACGTTGTTGTTCTGGTCGGCGTAGAGCATCACGTACTTCTTCAGGTACGGGTTGTACTGCACCGACATCTCGCTGACGCTGGGATACGTCGTTTTCTTGATGAGCCCGAAGAAGCAGCTCGTCGTCGTGCTCGGCAGGATCGGGGTGGCCGACGCCGGCTTGTTCGCGACCCAACTCGATCCGTTCCAGTACTGATACTTGGTCTGGTCGAGGATGTCCTTCTCGTTGACCCTCGACGCGTAGACCGTGCCGCCGCGTCCCGCGGGAGTGCCGTACGAGTACACCCAGCCCGCAGCGGCGTCCGCAGATCCCGCGGGAGGCTTGACGTAGGCGCCCTGCTGGAAGTTCTGGTTGCCGGCGACGAATGGCACGGTCGACCGGCCCACCGCTGCGGCGCGCACCGACGACTGGGGCACCACTGTCCAGTTCTGGCCGTTGTCGTCCGAATAGGCGATGGCCGAGTAATTCGTGGTCCAACGGCCCGGCGTATCCCAGGACTTGACGACCATGAAGTTGACGTACTGCCTCGTCGCGCCGTTCACGCCGGACCCCGCAACCGAGATGCCAGCGGTCGGGATAACCGTCACTTCGGGCCCGATGCCGTAGTGGTAATTGCCGATGATCTCTCGCGAGAAATTCTGGTACGTCATCGGTGAGCCGCTATAGGCGCCCGGATCGTTTATGATCCCGTCCGGCACATACAACCCGTCGGACAACACCCGGTCTGGACTTCGGAACAGGGTGTTCATCCGCCAAGCGCCCCTCATTCCGGTCTGGCTGAACGTATCCCCGAACGCGATCAGCACCTCGGGCTGCTCGACGATGGTGGTGGCCGGGTTGTCGCCAGTGATCCCGTTGTCCCACATCACCCCGACGTCGGTACCCGCGATACCAAAACGCGAGATGGTCCTGTTGATGCTGTTCTCGCCGGTCACCCAGCCAATTCTGGTTGTCACCGGAGTAGTGACCACGGCCGCCGGTGCCGCCCCGACCTTCGCCGAGGCCAGCGTGGTGGCACCCGTCGTGGCGCTCTCATCGAGGCCGGAGACCGCCTTCGCGGCCTCCCGCCGAGATCCCCACGCCAGCAGCGCCAACGCCACCGGCGAGCCGGCCGGGGCGATGGGTGAGATCGGTGCCACCGCGCCCAGACCGATGGCGGCCAGCACGCTCGACAACAGGCCCGTCACGGCCATCGGCGCAGCGGCGGCAGCGGCAGGTGCGGCCATTTGGACCAAACCGGTCCGCGCGGAGGACACCTGCGCATCCGCGGCGCTGATGGTCGGAACAACGGGGTCGGTGGCACGCTTGAGCATCGTCTCGACCACTCCCCGAGCGGCGTCTTCACCAGTCGACACCTTCTCGGCCGTCGCTTCGACGACAACCCCGGGAGCCGCGGGGGCCGCTGTCGGCAGCTGCGGTCGCGCCGCCGTCACGTCGAATCGACTCGACGACTTCGTCGGGACCGCACGGTTGCTTACTGACGCCGCTGGGGGCGGAGTCGGCGCGCCAGTTTCGGTCAAACCTCCGGCTAAGACGGTGTCGTCGGGGTTCGCCGGTGTCTGGTTCTCGTCGGGTTCGTCGACCCGCGGTCGGGCAACGGGCACGTTCTCGGTCGTCCTTGCACTGTGTAGCGCACCACCGGTGCTCATCGTCACGCCCTTCTCGACGAAGCGCCGGATAGCGCCGCCGAGATCGGCGCCGCCAGGCGTCGGCGACTTCGTCGAGTTCGTTGCCGCTGATTTCGACGCCGTTGACTTCGACGCCGAAAGCTGTGGCGACATAGCGGTCTCCACCGTGGAATCGTCGGTCAAGGATTTGGTCGTCGGACCCGGCTGGGAATCCGCAGCTACCGACGGCGTACCCGACGGATCAGGTCCGGGGGTGTTGTCGGCGGACGCCACCCCATAGCCAGTGGAGACGGCGACGCCGACCCCGATGGCAACCGCCAATGCACCAACCCGGCCGACATATGCTGCAGCGCCCATCATTGCCCCTCATCGAAAGCCCTCGCGAACAAGTTTCGGACTCCCCGATCAGAAACCCCGCGTTCCGATAGGTGCGCACCATGGTTACACCATGAGTGCGTTTTCAGTCGCCTGTCGCAAAAGCGGGCACCAATGATCGCGAACCCAAATCGGCTATCGGTCGGGGCCGTTGGCGCGTTACTCGTCGACGAATATCGGACCGAGTTCCCGATCCGAGTATCAGCTCATCGAGTGCACTGTTCATCTCGACCGGGGGAATTCGACCGGTGGTGAGCTGGTCCAGCGGCAACCGTTCCGTCCTTCAAAGATTGAGCAGCGGGGGGAACTCCCGGCCTCGCACCACCGAACCTCTACTGGCAGCCCACGAGGTCATCGCGTGTAGCTGTCAGGTCGCTGCCCCACCCAGTGAGCCGGCCGCGCGCTGCCTCAGCGCTGTCGGCAACTCGTTGGCCACCAATTGCGGGGTATCCCAGCGCGGGCCATACCTATCGAGCGAACGCGATGTCTCGGCGGGGTCGGCCAGTTCAGCTTTGCCTGTCTCCCAGCGCATCATCCGGTCGAACTCGCCATTGTCTACCGGCGTCCATCGACTCTGATTGGACCGCGTCGTCGGCTGCATGCAACTCACCCGCAGGCGGCGGAACTGTTTCGATTGTTCGGTCGGTGAGGTGAGGCGGCGCGTCGGTAGCGTCGTCAGGTCATTTTCTCGGCAATTAAAACCCATCACCGCCGGGCGTCGACCGTCTTGAACGCGAGCAACGACGTGATGGCGTCCTGGTGGGTCGCCAAGGCGTTGAGCAGATTCTCTTGCGCGTCACGGCATCTCCCGCGGTACGCCATCGGCGGTGCGATCCACCAAGACGTAACCCGGCAGTAGAGTAGGTACTTTGCTACCGAAGACGGGCAAGACGCCAACGCGAGCGCGCGCTGATCGATAGCAGAAACATCGGCAGTGCCAAACGCGGTCATCGCGGAATCTTTCAATCAATTCGTGTCCATCGCGGTTGGCCGTATGCAATTTGGTGGTCATCAATGTACGCCGGGCACGGCCAATCATGTTGACAAACCGCGCAATTCGATAAAATGTCCAGATTGGACCGCAACACCAGTCCGGGCTTCCGCCAACGCCAGTCCGCCAAGGCCGATGAGGCCGCCCATGATGCCCAGCGGTACCACCGCGGCCCGGCGTGGGCCAGTGTCGTCCCACCGGCCCGCAGCAGGAAGGCCAGGAGCAGCACGCCGGGCGCCGCGCCCCCATAGCCGGCCTACCCAGCGACGCGGAAGATCGGCGCACCTCGGCGATCCCGTGCGCATCAGCAGTTCAAATCGGGCCCGTAGCAGCGCTCGATTGGAGCACCCCTGACGTCAGCGCCTTCCGCCGGGACACCAACCTGGTGCGGCCCATCTCCGTGGAAGTGCGCCCGATTGCGACTGACGCTAAGGTAAATTAATTCGCAGATTCATACTCCTCGATGCCTGTCGTGTGCTGAAATCGCCAGTCGTGGATTCGTTCTTGCGGGCGTCCTAAACGAAACCGCTGGTACCGCAAGCCTCAACCAGGGAAAACCGATCGGTTTCGGCAGCGTCGGATTGGGTATGGATGCTACGATGGTGTTAGCTAGAGCAACGCATACGGACTAGCGCCGTGGTATCCGAGAGAGTAACGAGGTCTTAGCTGATGTCGACCGCAGGCGCGGCCCCCTTCATCGTCTCGTCAGCTCCCGAGGCCGACGACGTTGATGCGCAGCTGGTCGTGGTGGTCTACAACTGCACCAGGCTTGGACTCAAGGCCAACCCGCCCGGATTCTCGCTCATCGACTTCTTCCGCTTCGGTCGCCGCCCTCGCTGACGTTCACGTCTTCAGCGATTCCTGATCCCTCGGATCACCAGCACCACGACGACTCCGCCCAGTCCGGCGATCGTCACCGCGACGGCGGGTTTTTTCACGAATTGCACCACCCGGGCCTTGACGCCGTCCGCGATCCGGGCCGGGTTCGCGCGCTCGGCGAGGGCATCAACCGTGCCGGCGAGTTGTTCGCGCGCCACGTCGATGTCCTGCTTGATCTTGTCGGGATCCCGGTCCGCCACGTCAGCCCCTTCAATCGCGTTGCCGTCTTGGGGAATTACCCTAGAGCAGCCACGCGACGACGTCGTGCACAGGCCGACCGAAGGGACATTCACGCATGCCACCGACCTCTCGCCTCGCTGCAGGTGACAAGGCCCCCGCCTTCAGCCTGTCCGACGCCGACGGCAAGACCGTCAAGCTGAGTGAATTCAAGGGACGCAAGGTCGTCGTGTACTTCTATCCTGCTGCGTCGACGCCCGGCTGCACCAAGCAGGCGTGCGACTTCCGCGACAACCTGGCGGAACTGAACGACGCGGGTCTCGACGTCGTCGGGATCTCCCCAGACAAGCCAGAGAAGCTCGCGAAGTTCCGCGATGCCCAGGGGCTGACGTTCCCGCTGTTGTCCGATCCGGAGCGCAAGGTGCTCGCGGAGTGGGGCGCGTTCGGCGAGAAGACGATGTACGGCAAGACGGTTCAGGGCGTCATCCGTTCGACGTTCGTCGTCGACGAGAAGGGCAAGATCGAGGTCGCGCAGTACAACGTCAAGGCCACCGGCCACGTGGCAAAGCTGCGCCGCGACCTAGCGGTCTAGCGCGCCGAGGGCGTCCAATGGCAGTGCCTCCGAGGTCGCTGCACGCTCGAGGACACCGAGATCCAGGCTCTCGTTGATGCTGTGCGCCTGCGTCGCTGGGTCCTCGACGCCGGTGACGATGATCTTCGCGTCCGGAAACGCGGCCGCGAACTCGGCGATGAAGGGAATCGACCCGCCGACCCCCATGTCGATGGCGTCGGTGCCCCACGCCTGCCGGAATGCGGCGCGTACGGCGTCGTAGACGGGGCCGGTCGCGTCGATGGCATACGGCTGTCCAAGGTCGCCCGGCGTCACGGTGACCTGCGCCCCCCAGGGTGCATTCAACTCGAGGTGGCGGGTCAAGGCTGCCAGATGCTGGCCGGCGTCACCGCCAGGCGCAACGCGCATGCTCACCTTGGCGCGTGCCCTCGGCATCAACGTGTTCGACGAGGTCGCGACGGACGTCGTGTCGATGCCGACGACCGTGATCGCGGGTTTGGCCCACAGTCGCTCGACGACCGAACCCGTTCCGATCTCGGTGACCCCCTCAAGCATGCCGGTTTCCTCGCGGACCTGCTCGGGCGGATAGTCCACGTTGGGGGCGGTCCCCTGGTGCACTCCGGCGACCGAAACGTTGCCATCATCGTCGTGAAGGCTGGCGAGCAAACGCACCAGAACACTCAGCGCATCGGGAACGGCCCCGCCCCACATTCCCGAGTGCAGACCGTGATCGAGCGTCGCGACCTCGACGACGCAGTCGGCTAGGCCGCGCAGCGACACCGTGAGCGAGGGAATCTCGGTGGTCCAATTCATCGAGTCCGCGATGACGATCGCGTCGGCGGCGAGTAGGTCCTGATGAGCGGCGAGCAATGCACCCAGAGACGGTGAACCCGACTCCTCCTCACCCTCCACGAACACCGTGACTCCGACCGGGAGGCTGCCGTCGAATGCCCGGATGGCGGCCAGATGCGTGGCGATGCCGGCCTTGTCGTCTTCCGTCCCACGGCCATAAAGTCGGCCGACGCGTTCGGTGGGCTCGAACGGCGGCGACGCCCACTGGCACACGTCGCCCTCGGGCTGCACGTCGTGATGGGCGTACAGCAGGATCGTCGGCGCACCGGGTGGCGCCGGATGGCGGGCGATGACGGCTGGCGCACCGCCCTCGCTGACGATGCGGATGTCGTCGAAGCCCGCTTCCGACAACAGCTTCGACACCATCCTGGCGCTGCGCCGAACCTCGTCACGGCGGGCGGGATCGGCCCACGCCGACTCGATGCGGACGAGGTCCTCGAGGTCGGCGCGCACCGATGGCAGCACGGATCGCACCCGTTCGACCAGATCGCTCATGGGCCCGACGTTAGTCGCTTCCATCGCGGCGCGACCGTGCGTGTTGTGCCAATTCCCCGCGGCGTGTCGTGTACCAACACGCACGCTCGCGGCAAGAGGGATGCGGCAAGAGATTAGCCGGCGGACTCGAGCACCGCCACCGCCGCAGCGGTGTCGCCATCGTGGGTCAGCGACAGGTGGATGATGATGTCCTTCAGGTGCTCACCGATCGCGCCCGTCAGGCGCACCCGCGGCCGTCCCCACATGTCCGTGACGATCTCGATGTCGCGATGGATGCCTTCCGGCAGCATCGGCCGCTTCGAGAACCGCGACCCCGACCAGGCCTTGATCACCGCTTCCTTGGCCGCCCAGCGTGCTGCCAGGTGGCGCGCCGCGGACGAACTCTTGTCCGCGGCGTCGCGGCGCTCACCCGGCGTGAACGTCTCGGCGAACACCGTCCCCGGCTGATCGACCTGCTCGGCGAAGTCCGGTATGCAGACCAGGTCGATGCCGACCCCGACGATGCTCATGCCAGGAACGTTAGCTGAGCCCGCCGGTGCCTCTTGCAACGCCTCACGCCCCATACCAACCATCCTCGCCGAGGCGTGACTCCGGATCGAGCAGCATGTTGGCTTCCTGCCGCTTCTCGGGGGAGTCGTGGTTGAAGCGGCGATCAGCCGGCTTCTCGTACATCGCGGGCCCACCCGCGATGGCCGACGCCAACCGCCGCTGGCCTTGCAGCACACGGCCATTGGCACGCAACCGGTAGTCCTCGCGCTGCTCGGGATTTAACGCAGCCAGGAACGCCTGCGGGTGAACCAGCGCGACCAGCCCGGACACGTGCCCGAAGCCCAGGCTGGTGATCAGACCCGCCTTCATCGGGAACTTCTCCCGCATCTGCAGGGTCTCGCGTACCCACACGAAGTGCGAGGCGTTCGCCATTTCCTCGTCGACGCAGTCGAGGCTCCGGTTCGGCGGAATCACGCCGTCGCGCAGCATCTGGCACATGCCCATCATCTGGAACGCAGCGGCACCACCCTTCGAGTGACCGGTGAGACTCTTCTGGCTGACGATGAACAGCGGTGCGCCGGGCGACCGACCCATGGCGGAGGCGAGCCGCTCGTGCAACTCCGTCTCGTTGGGGTCATTGGCCAGTGTCGACGTGTCGTGCTTGGAGATCAGCGCGATGTCGTCGGGGCCCACGCCCAGCTTCGCCAGCGACTTGGCCAGCTGCGACTGCTTGCCGCCGCGGCCCGCCGCCAGCGCGCCGAGGCCGGGGGCTGGGATCGACGTGTGCACGCCGTCGCCGAAGGACGACACGTAGCCCACCACCGCGAGCACGGGCAGCCCCATGTCCAACGCCAGGTCACCGCGGGCGAGCAGGATAGTGCCGCCACCCTGCCCCTCGACGAAGCCGAGCCGACGCCGGTCGTTGGCACGGGAGAACTTGGAGTCGCTGATTCCCTTGGCGCGCATCGCCTCGGTATCGGCGGTCGCCGACATGTCACCGAAGCCGATGATGGCGTCCAGCGTCAAGTCGTCGTAGCCGCCCGCGACGACGAACTCCGCCTTGCCGAGACGGATCTTGTCGACGCCCTCCTCGACCGACACCGCCGTGGTGGCGCATGCGCCGACGGGGTGGATCATGGCTCCGTAACTGCCGACGTAGGACTGCACGACGTGGCCCGCCATGACGTTCGGCAGGACCTCCTGCAGGATGTCGTTCGACTTGTTCTTGCCGAGCAGATTGCCGTGGTACATCGTCTGCATCGACGTCATGCCGCCCATGCCGGTGCCCTGCGTGCTGGCCACCAGACTCGGGTGCACCCACCGCATCAACTCGGTCGGCGTGAAGCCGGACGACAGGAACGCGTCCACGGTCGTGACGAGATTCCACAACGCCAGACGGTCGATCGAGCTCATCATGTCCTGGGACACGCCGTAGGCGGTCGGATCGAACCCCGTGGGAATCTGCGCCCCGACCGTCCTGGACAGCTTCACCTTGCGTGGTACCCGGATCTCGGTCCCGGCCTTGCGAGTGACCTGCCAGTCACCGCTGTCGGGCACCGGCGCGATCAGGGTGTGTTCCGGATCGAAGCCGACGAACGCGCGGGCGTCGGCCTCCGACGACACCACGAACGAGAAGTCCTTCTCGAGGAACACCGAGACCAGCAGGGGCGCAGAATGATCCGCCGCGATCACGCCGTCGTCCACGAACGCGCGGATGCCGACCCGTTCGATGACGGCGTCGTGGTAGCGCTCCACCAGCTCGCCCTCGTCGACCAGATCGCCCGACGCGGTGTCGTACCAACCCGGCTTGGGGTCGTCCTCCCACTTGACCAGTCCGGTGGTCCAGGCGAGTTCGAGCACGCCTGCCGCCGAGAGCTCACCGGTGACCTCGACCTCGAAGCGGGTCCGCGACGAACCGTAGGGCCCAAGCTCCGCGCCGCCGACGATGACCACCATGTCGGCCGGGTCGACGTCGAGGTCGTCCCATTCCGGTGGCGGTGCGGCCGAGTAACCGCGTGGGGGCGACGGCAGCGCCTTGATCGTACTCGTGTCGGCGTCGTCGTCGGACGCGATCGCAGCACTCACGGCAGCCAAGTCCTCACGGGCCTTGGCGGCCAGCTCGGCCATGTCGATGTCGATCTCGCCCAGTCCACCGGTCAGGTCGGCATGGATCGGCTCGCGCGCAGCAGCCACCTTGGAGTCGATGTCGCACAGCGCGAGCAGCATCGACGCCATCTGCTCGGTCGAGTAGGTGGTAACGCCGGCCTCTTCGACCGCACCGACGATGGCGTCGTTGTGACCCATCAGCCCGGTGCCCTTCGTCCAGCCGATCAGCGCGTGCGCCAACGACACTCGCTGCGACCACGAGGTCTCGGCCTTCCACCGCGTCACCAGTGCGTCCAGTGCGGACTTGGCTTCGCCGTAGGCGCCGTCGCCGCCGAACATGCCGCGGTTCGGGGACCCGGGCAGAACCACGTGCAGTCGCGACGCGATGTCACGCTCGGAACCGATGTGGGACAGTCCGGCGATCAGCCGTTGTACGGCCCACAGCAGAACCTTCATCTCCATCTCGGAACGCGAACCGGCATCGGAGAGGTCACCCGCGACGCGCGGTGCCGCGAACGGGAACAGCAGCGTCGGGGTCAGGGCGTCCTTGAGGTGGATCGATTTCGGTCCAAGGTTTTCCGACTGCTCACTGCCGACCCAACTGACCAGGGCGTCGATGTCGGTGTACGAGGCCATGTTGGCCGGGGTCACCCATAGCGTCGCGCCGAAGCGAGCGTTGTTTCGGTACAGCTCCTTGTAGAAGGACAGCCTGTCGTCGTCCAGCTTCGAGGTGGTCGCGATGACCGAGGCGCCGCCGTCGAGTAGCTGCGCGATCACCGAGGCCGCGATGGAGCCCTTGGAGGCACCCGTGACCATGGCGATCTCGTCGCTGTAGCGACCGGTGCCGGGGTTCTCCGCACCGGCGGCGGCGCGGGCGTAGAGCGACGCGTGGATATGGCGGCCAGCCGCAAGTGCTCGCCCCTGCCACCAGTTCGCCTGGCTGGCGACGACGTGACCCAAGGCCTCGAAGCGCTCGGAGAGCCGCGGCCAGTCCGCGTCGATCTCGTCCTCGTCCTTCAACCAGAGCCGGGCCAGATCCTCACGGGCACTGGCCCAACGGTCGTCGAACAGCACCGCCTTGCGGCCGTCGAACGTGGGGGCGACCAGACGCGGCCAGTCAGAACCCAGTTCGGCGGTGACGAGGTCGACGAGGTCTGCGTCGTTGACCGTCTCGCCGACGTTCACGGGAGCGTCCACACCCAGCTGGCCGAGAATCAACCGGGCCGCGGAGGCGAGCACGCCGTCGCGACCGGTGACCTTGTCGGCGAACTCGACGAGCGCCGCGGAGTCCACGACGCCTCCCCCTGCGCCGCCCGCCGAGGGCAGGGACCCGGCGAGGCCGCGGCGGGCGGCGACTGCGGCGACCGCCGCGTCGACCACTTTGTCGAACGCGGCCGCGTCGGGCAGGGCACCCTCGTACAGGTGACCGAGGTTGCCGCCGCGGACGCTGGTGCCCTCGCGGGTGCCGAGTACGAGTTCCATCGTGACGTGCTTGACCCAGCCGTCGCCGAGTTCCCAGTCCTTCTTGACGCGTTCGGCGATCGCGGCGGGCCGCTTGCCCGACGGTCCGAGCACGGTCCGCAACTGATCGTTGACCGCATCGGAAAGCACTGGGCCATAGGGCTTGTAGGTACGGGCCAGCTTGGTGACCTGAGCCTTGAGCCCGGCCAGGTCCGCTTCGGCGGCACCGTCGATGGCGCCGAGGTTCAGCTCGGAGCCGAGGTCGACCAGCAGCTGGTTGCGCCGCGAGGACGCTCCGTCGGTGATCGACTCGATCGAGTCCAGCAACTCGATCTGGTCGACGTGCATCTTGGCCGACAGTGCGATGAGCGACAGCGTGGCGTCGTCCGCGCCGAACGAGATGTCGTCGGGCCGCTGAGTGCCCCCGGGCGCGACATTCGGGCTGGGAGCGCCCCCGGGCGCCGCCGCAAGGGCGGGGACGGCTGCCGCCGTGGCAGGAGCCGACTCGAGGGCCTTAGCAGGCGCGGTGTCCTCGTCCAGATCCGGCTCGGGGTCGGTGTCGGTGGCGAACAGCACCGCGGCGTCACGCTCGGAGTTGAGCACCTCGGTGGTGTTGTGCGAGTACTCCGGCAGCTTCAGGGTGTTGGTGGCCAGGCCAGCGACGGTCGGTGCCGACTTCACGCCGATCTCGACGAACCGCTCGATGCCGAGTCCGCCCGCGGCCTCCTCGATGAAGAGCAGGTCCTGGGTCTCGATCCAGCGCACCGGGCTGGCGAACTGCCAGGCCAGCAGCTCGATCACGATCTTGCGGCACAGCTCGCGAGGCCGCTCGTTGAGCCATGTGTCGTAGTCGGCGAGGATCTCGTCCAGCGGCTCGGCGGGTACCAGATCGCGGATCTCCTCGATGAAGTCGCGGTCCAGCGTGAACGGCCGCGGCACCAGGTTCGGGATGTACTTGCCGACGAGCAGCGCAGGATCGGCGTCGCGTGGCATGACCCGCTCCAAGGAGCGACGGAAGTCATCGACACCGACCCGCAGCACCTCGGAGTGGAACGGGACGTCGATGCCGGGCACCAGGATGAACGAGCGCTTGCCGCCGGAGATCTCGCGACGCTTCTCGACCTCCTCCTCCAGTACCTCGAGACCGCGCACCGTACCCGCGATCGCGTACTGCGATCCACGCAGGTTGTAGTTCACGATCTGCAGGAATTCGCCTGTGCGCTCTGCGATTCCGGCAACCCAGTCGGTGACGTCGTCATCGTTCAGGTCGATCTGCGACGGGCGGATGGCGGCCAGTCGGTAGTTCGAGCGGCCGTTCTCGTCGCGCGGCACGATGTCGTGCATCTTGCTGCCGCGGTGGAAGACGACCTCGAGCAGCGCCTCGAGCGGGTAGACGCCGGACACGCAGGCCAGCGCGGTGTACTCGCCGACGGAGTGGCCGCACGCAATCGCGTCTTCGACGAACGCACCCTGCTCGCGCATCTCCGCCACCTGCGCGGCAGCCACGGTGGCCATCGCGACCTGAGTGAACTGCGTCAGGTACAACACGCCCTCCGGGTGCTGGTAGTGCACGCCGCTCGCGATCAGACTCGTCGGATTGTCCCGCACCACGTGCAGCACGGAGAAGCCCAGGGTTTCGCGGGTGAACTTGTCAGCCTTGTCCCAGATCTTGCGGGCCGCCTTTGACCTGGCCCTGACCTCCATCCCCATGCCCTTGTGCTGAACGCCCTGGCCGGGGAAGGCGTAGACGGTCTTGGGCGCGGCAAGCTGCGCGGTCGCCGCCATCACCATTTCGGTGCCGACCTTCGCGGTGACTTCGATGATCTCCGCGCCGCGGTCGATGCCGACGCGGTCGACCCGGAAGTCGATCTCGTCGCCGGGCATGACCATGCCGAGGAAGCGCGACGTCCAGCCGACCAGACGTGCGGGCGGCGTGGCCCGACCATCGGTGGCGGTGACGACGTGCTGCGCTGCGGCCGACAACCACATGCCATGCACGATCGGCGATTTCAGCCCGGCGAGCAGCGCGGCGGCGCGGTCGGTGTGGATCGGGTTGTGGTCACCCGAGACGACGGCGAACGCACTCATGTCCGTCGGCGCGGTGACCGTGGCGTCGCGGCGACGACGACGAGGGGTGTCGGTCGCGTTGTCGGTGATCGCTCCGCCGGCCTTGGCCGGATCGGTCAAGGCGACGGCGCCCGTGCGGCCGCGTATCGCGAACCGCTCCTCCAACCGTGCCAGTTCCATTCCGTCGGCATCGCTGATCGTCACGGACACGGGGACGACGCGGCCGACCTCGGTGTCCACCGCGGCCGAAGCCGTTGCAGTTACGGTCAATTCGGACTTCGCCGTCGGCATCGGTGCAAGCAGATGCGCCGCATGGTCGAGGTGCACCAGGCTGAGCAGACCCTCGACGACCGGGAAACCGGAATCGGTGACCGCGGCTCCGATGACCGAGAACACAGCCGGCCAGCAGCGACCGACGAGCGCATCGGGCACCAGCGTCAGGCCGGGCGCCAGCGGTGCGCCGAACGTTGCCGTGACGCCGGTGTGGTCGGCGACCTCCTCCGGATCCCACGAGACGTTGACCGTCGTGCTGTCGTCGACGACGGTCGGAAGGGTCTCGGCACCGTCGACGCCCGCGGCGATCGCCAGCACGGCGCGCATGGCGGCCGATGCGTCCTCGGTGGTGACGACCGGCATGCCACCGTCGAGCGTGGTGGAGGGAAGCGTGAAGCGGATGGTGATCCAGACGCCGGACAGCGGCACGCTCAGCACCACCGCGACATCCCCGGGTCCCTCCGCTCCTGCCCGCCGAACCTCGCCGCTGAGCTCGAGGCGCGATCCCGTGGACGGGTGCGTCGCCACCGTAGAGTCCCCGGTCGCTTCGCTCCTGCTCGCCGAGCGGCTGTCGTGTACCTGCCACTCCCGCGGCTCACCGATGCGGTGTACGGGGTTGATCGCGGCCCGGCCTGCCCACAACACGTCGGGCGAATCGAGCACGATGGCCAGCGGACCGGTCACGTCGGCGCGGGCCTGCCTGCGGGACACCGCTGCTGACGGCTGAGCGCCGGCGGCCAGCACCTCGTCGATCGAGGCCTTCTCGAACCGGTCGAGCAAATCGCCGACGGGCTCGTCGACGCGGGTGATCCCGACGACCGCTTCGGTGCCCGGGATGACGCACACCTGATCGGCGGAGTACCGAGCGTCGTGGGCCTGCCACAGCGAGTCGCTGCGCCACCAGCGCCGCACGTCCTTGTCGATGACCGGCACGAAGTTGACCGGCTTACCGAGTGTCTTGCAGAGGGTCGTGAAGAACGGCACGTCGGCCGGGTGCAGCTGGACGTCTTCGGCGTCGGGGTACCGCGACAGCAGTGCCGCCAGCGCGCGCTCCGGATTCTTCAGCAGCGCTTCACCTACTGAGCCATCCGTGTCTGACGGTGAATAAAGGGTCTCGATCGGGCCGGAGTCCTGCGGGTGCAGGCGGGCCTCGGCACGCTTGAGCATCTCCTCGAAACGGTCACGCCAGCTGACGTCGAGCCACGGCGAATCGGGACGCTTGGTGTCAGCGGTGCTGTCACCGTCACCGATCGCGAGCTCGACGTAACGCCGCAGCCACTGGAGGTACGTCATGTCCGCGACGTCGCCGAAGTACGGCTTGGCGGTATCGGCCATCGCGGCGATGATCTCGTCGCGTCGTTCGGCGACGGCGTCGACGTCACCTGCCACATCATCGAGCAGTCGACCACAGCGGGATGCTGCGTTGTCGATCTCGTGAATGTCGGCACCGAGCTGGCTGCGCCCGGATGCCATGCCGCCCTGCGCCTTTCCAGCGCCGACCCACTGTTCGGTGCCGGTGGTGTCGACCAGAAGTTGCTTGACCGCGGGCGAGGTGGTGGCCTCCAGTGTGGCCATTGCCGCGGTGCCGACCAGGATGCCGTCGACCGGCATGATCGGGAATCCATAGGCCTGCGACCACTTGCCGGACAGGTATTCGGCCGAACGTTCGGGTGTTCCGATGCCGCCGCCGACGCAGAGCGTGATGTTGGACAGCTTGCGCAGATCGCCATAGGTCGACAGGAGGAGGTCGTCGAGGTCCTCCCATGAGTGGTGGCCACCGGCGCGGCCGCCCTCGATGTGGACGATGACGTCCCGATCCGGCACCTCGGCGGCGATCTTGATGACGGTCTTGATCTGCTCGACGGTGCCCGGCTTGAAGCACACCATGGTGATGCCGACCTCGTAGAGCTCCTCGATCAGCGCAACCGCTTCCTCCAATTCGGGGATGCCGGCACTGACCACCACGCCGTCGATCGGTGCACCCGACTGACGGGCCTTCTGCACCAGGCGCTTTCCACCCAGCTGCAGCTTCCATAGGTAGGGGTCGAGGAACAGCGCGTTGAACTGCACGGCCCGGCCCGGCTCCAACAACGTCGTCAGCTCGGCAATCCGCTTGTCGAAGATCGGTTCGGTGACCTGACCGCCGCCGGCGAGCTCGGCCCAGTGGCCGGCATTGGCCGCCGCGGCGACGATCTTGGCGTCGACTGTCGTCGGCGTCATGCCCGCGAGCAGGATCGGCGAGCGTCCGGTGAGCCTCGTGAACTTGGTCGAGAGCTTCGTCGATCCGTTGGGCAGCGTAATGACCGATGGGGCATAGCTCGACCAGGCGGGCGCGACCTCGGGCGCCGCGCCAACGGTGAAGAGGCCGCGTTGCCCGGCGCGGGTGGCCGCAGCGACGATGCCGACGCCGAGCCCGCGGATGACGGGCGCGGTCAACCGCGTGACCGTGTCACTGGGTCCGAGGTCGACGATCCAGCGCGCCCCCGAGTCGTGGAGGCGCTCGACCTCGGCGACCCAGTCGATCGGGCGAACGAAGATCGCTTCGGTCATCTCGTGCGCGAGGTCGGCGTCGATACCGATCTTGGCCGCCCACCGGTCGACGAACTCGATGCCGTCGGCAAGGCGTGGCGTGTGGAAACCGACCTCGACCTGAACGTTGGCGAAGGATGGGCTGAATACCGCGCCGCCGCGAAGCTTGTTCTTGCGCTCAGCCTCTTCCTTCTCGGTGATCTTGCTGCAGTAGAGCTCGAATCGGGCCAGCTGCTCGGGCGTACCGGTGATCACGACCGAACGCCTGCCGTTGCGGATCGACAGCACCGGGGCCAACACGGTGCGGACGTCGGAGGAGAAGTCCTCCAGCAGTTCGGCCATGCGGTTGGGATCGACGTTGGTCACCGACACCATCGGCGACTTGTCGCCGCGCCCGACCATGCCGCGACGCCGCGAGATCAGGGATCCGGCCGCACCGATCAACTGCAGCTGCGCCAAGAGCTCGGCGTCGCGGGCACCGTTGGCCCGCAACGACTCGCACGCCATGATGCCCTGTGAGTGACCCGCCATGGCTACCGGCGGCGTGCCGTACAGGTCCAGCCCCTGGCGCTTCATGGCGCGGATGGCGGCAATCTGCGCCAGCAGGATGCCAGGACCGGAAATGGCGGCCGTGGTCAGCTGCTTGGACGTCGGCAGCGGCTCTTCGGCGGCGAGTGCACGCACCCACTGCATCGGCTCGAAGCCGATCGGCCGAACCACGACCAGCTCACGGGCGACGGGCTCCAGCAGCAGCGCAGCCTCACCCACGATCTCGCTCAGCTCGGACTCGATGCCTGCGGAGCTGATCAGTTCCTCGAGGTTCTCGAGCCAGTTGCCGCCCTGTCCGCCGAACGCGACCGCGTAGGGCTCACCCGCGTTCAGCAGGTCGACGAGCGCGTGAGCGCCCGTCTGCACCGAGGAGCCGCCGGCGGGACCACCCTTGCGGCCGGTGGTCACTCTGTCGTGTTCGTTGATCGTCACGCCTTGCCATCTCCTCGGTGCGCTCTCGCGCGTATCGCTTCTAGCGTGTGCGCAGCTTCGTCTACTGCATGCGTCCTCGGCGGTGAGGACCCGCGTCCCTGCGGGATTCCGCGGTTCTTGAGTCGGGAGTCGGATCCCGACGGGCTCAAGTCACTTCTGGCATGGCCCGGTGTGCAGACCAGCCCCATAAGAGTGTCATGAGGACATGCACCATTTTGGCACCCCAAATGGTTACTGGCGAGTTCTACGCACGGGTAACCACACATTGGATAACGCGGACTTCGTGGCGCCTTCCAGACTCCCGGTACAAACGTCCTGTTGGCGGGTGGTTACGGTCGAGTAGCAATAACAGCCCAGATCAAGGCGGTATTGTTATCGAATCGTTACGTATAATTTTCTTGCGCCTCGCCCGATGAACGCTTTCTCGGAAAAGTCGACACAACGGCCGGCAGTGTCTACCCATGACGCGTCAGGGCCGGCAATTGTTTGCTGCCCAAACTTACTGATCGGTAACGTTAGTCCCATTGCCCGAAACGCGGCTTCAGGACGTAGTTGAGGTCGACGCCGACACCGCCCACGCTTCGCTTGTCGATCTCGACCTGGTGCAGGTGCGCTGCCGGGTGGGTGAACCCCTTGGGCGAACCCCAGTTGTGCTGCCAGAAGTAGGCGCCGAGGCCGTCCTGCAGGGCCCAGTCGATCGTCGTGGAATTCGCGTATACGCCCACGCGCTGGTGGCCGAGCACCGCCTCCCACCCGCGCAGATAGGGGGCCACCTGCTGCTTGTACTGCTCGGGTGACGGGTCATCGTCGATCGAGGCGTAGATCGGGGCGCCGTACGAACCGCCGGCGGCAACGTGCAGTTGCCAGCCGCGCTTGGCATGCTGCACCCCCGCGTTCTGGCCACCAAGCCAGTCCGCGTTGTCCTGCTTGCCGAACTGGTAGCACGACACGATCTTCAGGCCGTTCTGGTAGAGGTCGCGGGCCTCGGGTAGCTGAATCGGCTTTCCGAGCATCCACGCGCCACCGGGACGCCGGTCGGAGACGTAGCGAATGGCACCCGACGCTCCGGCCGCGCGGATGGCCGACGCGGGGATCACTCCGGCCGCATAGTCCAGGAGCACGCCCAGCGGTGCGGCCGAGGCCGTGGCGGGCGCCAGCGCGGCCGACACCGCACCGGCCAGGACGCCGCCGAGTCCGACGACCGCCGGCGCCGCGGCGGCGTACTTGAGCACGTCTCGCCGGGAAATCGCCATCACCCCAGGATATGACAACTGCCCCAATTTCCTCATCAACGCCACTGGTCACATCTGCATCAAGATTTCGTACACCGAACGCACGCTTGCTGAGAGCGAAAACCGTCGGCCAAACGTCTAGATCGCACGGAATCCAACGTTGCGCTGCGGCGCGAACGACGGATCCATACGATTCAGCCCATGCCACCCGGCCCCGGCGAACCGCAGATCGAACTCACAGGAGTTCGCAAGGTCTTCGGAGACTCGATCGTGGCCGTGGCGGGCGCGGACCTGACCGTCGACGACGGCGAACTGTTCGCAATCCTCGGCCCCTCCGGTTCGGGCAAGACCACCGTGCTCCGGATGATCGCCGGCTTCGAGCAGCCGACCGCCGGGTCGATCAAGCTCGGTGGCGTTGACGTCACCGAGCTCCCGGCGCGGCGACGCGACGTGAACACCGTGTTCCAGGAGTACGCGCTCTTCCCGCACATGACCGTCGAGCAGAACGTCGAGTACGGGATGAAGGTCCGCGGAGTGCCGAGGAGCGAGCGGCGCAACCGCACCGCCGAGGCGCTCGAGATGGTCCGGCTGGCCGACTACGGACCGCGCAAACCCGCGCAACTGTCGGGTGGCCAGCGTCAGCGCGTCGCCCTGGCGCGTGCCCTGGTGGGGCGGCCCAGGGTACTCCTGCTCGACGAGCCACTCGGTGCGCTCGACCTCAAGCTACGCGAACAGATGCAGGTGGAGCTCAAGGCAATTCAGCGCGAGGTAGGCATCACCTTCGTCATCGTCACCCACGATCAGGATGAGGCCCTCACTCTGTGCGACCGGCTGGCGGTCTTCAACGACGGGCGCATCGAACAGGTCGGCAAGGCGCGTGACGTCTACGAGAACCCGGTGAATCGATTCGTCGCCGACTTCGTCGGCACCTCCAACGTACTCGGCGGCAATGCCGCAGAGGCGCTCGTCGGCCGACCGGGCATTTTCGCGGTACGACCGGAACGCATCGCGGTCCTGGCTGCGGGCGGAGGGGCGGCGCCGGGCAGTCGCTCCGTCGACGCCACCGTCGCCGAAGTCATCTATGCGGGGCCGACCACCCGCGTGGCCGCCGTCGCTCAGGTCGTCGGACAGCCGGGCGTCACGCTCACCGCGACCGTGCTCAACGCCGCCACCTCACTGCCCGACGACCTGAGCCACGGCACCCGCATCACCCTGGCCTGGCCCGACAGTGCCGTACACGACTTGACCAACTGAAAACGATTGATAGGCAATTGAATCGACCTGAACGGAGCATCGATGTTACACACCGCGTTGCGGATCGGCTTCACCATCGCCGCATGCGCCGCACTCCTCACCGGCACGATCACGGGATGCACCAGCTCCCAATCCGGTGGCGGCGACGCAGGAACCGCGCCCCCCAAGATCGAACCGCTCGGCGCCCTGGGCGACGGCGAGGGCGAGCTCAACCTGATCGCGTGGGCCGGCTACGCCGAGAACGGTTCCAACGACAAGACGGTGGACTGGGTGACGCCGTTCGAGAAGCAGTCCGGCTGCAAGGTCAACGTGAAGGTCGGCAACACGTCCGACGAGATGGTGCAGCTGATGCGGACCGGCCAGTACGACGGCGTCTCGGCGTCGGGTGACGCCACCCTGCGACTGATCTACGCGGGCGACGTCGCACCGGTGAACACCGCACTGGTGCCGAACTATTCGACCATCTCGGGCTTCCTCAAGGACAAGCCGTGGAACTCGGTGGACGGTCAGATGTACGGCATCCCGCACGGCTGGGGCGCCAACCTGTTGATGTACAACGTCGGCGTGGTCACCGACGCCCCCGACTCTTGGGGCGCGGTGTTCACCGACGCCGGGAAGTACAAGGGCAAGGTGACGGCCTATGACTCGCCGATCTACATCGCCGATGCAGCCCTGTACCTGATGAAGACCAAGCCGGAGTTGGGGATCAAGGATCCGTACTCGCTGACCACCGAACAACTCGACGCCGCAGTCGAATTGCTCACCAAACAGCGTGAGAACGTCAGCGAGTACTGGTCGGACTACACCAAGGCAGTGCAGGCATTCGAGTCGGGCACGTCGGTCATCGGCACCACCTGGCAGGTGATCGCCAACACCATCGGGAGCGAGAACAAGGTGCAGGTCAACACCGTGCTCCCGAAGGAGGGATCCACGGGCTGGTCCGACACGTGGATGGTCGCGGCGAAGGCCGCGCATCCCAACTGCATGTACAAGTGGATGGACTGGATCACCTCCCCCCAGGTCAACGCCCAGGTGGCCGAGTACTTCGGCGAGGCGCCCGCGCAGACCAAGGCGTGCGAGTTCACCTCCGAGAAGGACTTCTGCGACATCTACCACGCCACCGACGAGGCCTACGCCGCCCAGCTCCACTACTGGACGACGCCGCAGAAGCAGTGCGTGGACGGTAGTGGCGACAACTGCACGGCCTACGACGAGTGGGTCAGCAAGTGGCAGCAGATCAAGGGGTGAGCGAAGCCGCCCCCGCTGCTGCGGTGGCGCGGGATCGGAAATCGCTGCCGGCGCGGCTCCGACGGGGACGGCTGAGCCTGGCCTTCCTGCTAGTCCCACCCTTGACCTGGCTCGTGGTAGCATACCTGGGTTCCCTTGCCGTACTACTGGTTTCGGCCTTCTGGACGACGAACTCGTTCACGGGAGCGGTGGTCCACACGGTCACGGGCGACAACATCGTCCGGGTGCTGACCGACGAGGTGTTCCGCACCGTGACCGTGCGCACCGTGGGCGTGGCGCTTCTGGTCACCGTGATGTGCGCAGTGCTCGCCGTTCCCTTGGGGCTGTACATGGCGAAGGTCGCCTCACCGCGGATGCGCCTGGCGCTGGTGGTGGCGGTCACGACGCCGCTGTGGGCCAGCTACCTGGTCAAGGCATATGCGTGGCGGGTGATGTTCTCGCCGCGGGGTCCACTGGCGTCGGTCACCGGGTACAGCCCCGGCTACGGCCTCACCGCCACCGTCATCACGCTGACGTATCTGTGGTTGCCGTACATGATCATCCCGGTGTTCGCGGCGTTCGAACGCGTGCCCAACCATCTCATCGACGCAAGCTCGGACTTGGGCGCCTCGGACTTCTCGACATTGCGAATGGTGGTTGCGCCGTTGGTGTTCCCCGGCATCGCCGCCGGCTCGATCTTCACCTTCTCGCTGTCACTCGGTGACTACATCGCCGTCACGATCGTCGGCGGCAAGACGCAGATGCTCGGCAACATCATCTACGGGCAGCTCGTCACGGCCAACAATCAGCCACTGGCCGCGGCACTCTCGATCATCCCGCTGGCCGCAGTCATCCTGTATCTGCTCGCGATGCGGCGCACCGGCGCGTTGGAGAACGTCTGATGTTGTCCAAGGGCGCTCGTGGCGCCGTTCGGGCGTGGACCGTGCTGGTGCTGGTGTTCCTTTACGCACCACTACTTCTCGTCGTCGTCAACGCGTTCAACTCATCGCGGACGTTCGCCTTCCCCCCAAGCGGTTTCACGTTGCGCTGGTGGGCCGACGCGTGGAACAGCCAGGGGATGTGGACGTCGCTGGCCAACTCGGTGCTCGTCGGGCTCGGCGCCACGGCGATCGCACTCGTGCTGGGCACCATGGTCGCCTTCGCCGTGCAGCGCCATCAGTTCTTCGGCCGCAACACGATCAGCTTCCTGGTCGTGCTGCCCATCACGTTGCCCGGCATCGTCACCGGCATCGCGCTCAACGCCACGTTCACCTCGGCCCTCGGCGTGACGCTCGGCCTGGCCACGGTGATCATCGGCCACGCCACGTTCTGCATCGTCATCGTGTTCAACAACACCCAGGCCCGGTTGCGCAGGCTCGGAACCGATCTCGAGGATGCGTCGGCCGACCTGGGCGCATCGACGTGGCAGACGTTCCGCTTCGTGACGTTCCCGATGATGCGCGGGGCGTTGGTCGCCGGCGCGATCCTGGCATTCGCCCTGAGCTTCGACGAGATCGTGGTGACCACCTTCACCGCGGGACCCGCCGTACAGACCCTGCCGATCTGGATTTTCGGAAACCTGTTCCGCCCCAACCAGGCACCCGTGATCAACGTGGTCGCCGCAGCACTCACCGTGGTGGCGATCGTCCCGGTGTGGCTGGCTCAGCGGTTCGGCGGCGATCCCGCGACCACCAGGGTGTGAGGTCGGTCAGCGCTCCGTCGGGCCCCGGCGACGGTTGAACACGACGTCGGTGGTGTGGTCGGACACGGCGCCGGCACCAGCGGCGTCCGGTGCCTTGGCGTCGTCGCCGCGCACAACCTGGACATGGGCGATGAACTGCCACCGCCGTTCGGGTTTCGGCGCGCCCGAGTCAGGACGGCGAGTTAGAAGTTAGAGGAGTCCGGCCACGGCACGCCGTGACACTCAGACAACTCGGAATTACGCGACCGTCGGCGAGAAAGGCGCATGGTGAAGCCGGGATAGCTCTAGTCTGACGACAGCCGATTTATTGGTCAACCTTCGCACGACGGAGAACAGAGTTGCTCGCTCAAGGACTGGGTGTGCTCGGCGGAATGGGGCCGTTGGCCAGTGCCGACTTTCTCACCAAGTTGGCGAGTGCCACCGCCGCCAGTTGCGACCAGGAACACATTCCGGTGCTCTTGTACGGCGACTGCACGACGCCGGATCGCACCGCCAACATTCTCGGGCACGGCCCTTCGCCGATTGCGCATCTGCTGGCCGGGATCGAGTTCCTCAATGCCGCCGGCTGCGCCGTGATTGCCATTCCTTGCAACAGTGCGCATTGCTGGTACGACGACATGGCCCGCGCCAGCGCGGCACCGATACTGCACATCGTCGAAGCCAGCGCGCAGAAAGTCGCCCGCAACGACGCTGCGACGCGCACCGTGGGTGTGCTCTCGACCGAGGGAACCGACCGCATGGGCATCTATCGGAGCGTGCTGGAGAGCCACGATTTCGAGGTCATAACGCCGACGCCGGATGATTTTCACGCACTGGTGTCCCCTGCGATTGCCGATGTCAAAGCCATGCGCATTCGGCAGGCGGAAGCCAAATTCGACCAGGCTTGCGATCGCCTATTCGACCGAGGCGCGCAGCAGATCATTCTGGGCTGCACCGAGATCCCGCTGGGCATGCGCCACCGCCATGTCGACAAGCCCGATACGTTCGTCGACTCCACCCAGGCTCTGGTCGACGCGGTCCTCGTGCACTTCGCGGACAGAGCAGCGCCGAGCGCTCTGCCTCCTGCCGCTGACCTGAGGTGAAAAGCTGGAGTCTCCGCACACGCCCATGTGGGCGCTGGGCGCTTCAGGTCGGTGACGGGGCTGCGCGCCGCAACGACGTGGTCATCGCCAGCAGTGCAGCGAAGACAACACCTACCCCCACGTAGAGCCAACCCAGCGGGGCCTGAGACTCCTCCGGCAAGTAGGCCATCAACGCCATCGCCGCGCTGACCACGAGATAGGAGCAGGTACTGACCAACCCGCTGATCAGCCCCAGATTCCGGGTGAACACCCCCAGTGCCAGACCTTTCATCTGGGGGTTGAGCACCCCGCATCCCACTAGCGCAAGTGCAGAACCCACGGTGATCGCCCACACGTCAACCCCGACCACTTCGGCGGAGATCACCAGGATCAAAGCTCCCACGCTGAACACTGCCCACGCTCTGAGGGCCAGTTGGTTGGTGGTAGTGCGTTGGGCGAGTCCGCCGCAGGCGAGTTCACCGACCAGGTTCGCCGTTCCAACGATCAACGCGACCATTCCGTAGCTTGCAGGGGAGAAATCAAGCTTGACCTGATAGAGAAACGGCGCCACCACACCGAACACCATCTGCGCCGCCGCCATCCCACTGAACATCAGTACATATCCGAGGAAGATTCGATGTCGCAGCGCCCCGCCGAGTACTCGGACCGCCGCTCCAAGATCAATCGGTGTGCGCCGATCATGATCGAGCGTCTCTGGCAACACTCTGGCGACCAGAACCGACACTGACGCTGCCAGGACGGCCAGCAGTCCGAACACCAGACGCCAGGACCCGAATTGGACCACGAATCCGCCGAGGACGGGAGCAAACACTGGCGCCGCCCCCCAGGCTGCGCCGAACAACCCCAGGACGGAGACCAGCCTGGCGCCCCGAAAGCAGTCGGCGGCAATCGTTGCGGCCAGAAGCAAGCAGGCGCTGGCGCCGATACCCTGCACGAATCGCAGACCCAACAGGATTGTGAGATCCCTAGCAAGCGCGCATCCGATGCTCGCCACGACCAGCAGGGCCAAGCCGGCAAGAAGGACCCGCTTGCGGCCCACCGCATCAGCAATCAACCCCACTGGAAGGAAGGCGACACTCATGCCCAGCATGTAGGCCGTCACAGTGTTCTGCAACGCGGCGTTGGACGCCGCGAACTCAACCACCATCTGCGGCAGCGCCGGCGTATAGATGTCCAGCCCGACCTGGCTCAGCGGAACCACCAGCAACAAGACCGCCACCATGGGGCGCAGGCCCACCGGCTCATCCGACACCGACATCAGATTGTCACAACCCCCGGCGCCACCAACAAATCGCAACCAACGGCGACGTCGTCAGAAAGGCCCACGCGACACATTAACGCGCCCAATACCAAGGGGATCGTGTTTTCTCACAGCTTCCGTCCCGCCGAGCAGCAGCGTTCGTTCCGGCATCGCGCTGCCAGCCCTGAGATGGCACGACCACCGCCGAGTCGATTCTTGCGGGGCCGCACGCCGCCGAGATGTGCGCCGCTACCTGGAGAAGCTGTTCCTCGACGCAGGCGTGACGACCAATTAGGCTGCTACTCAAACTATTTGACGGAACCCGATGATGTCGCAGGCTCGGGCGGAGGAGTTCGCGTCGGCGCCCGCGAACGAACGATCTGTGGCCACCAGAACCACTTGCCCATGAGCGCCGCGATGGCGGGAGTCATGAACGACCGCACCACCAGGGTGTCGAACAGGAGTCCCAACGCGATGGTGGTGCCGACCTGGCCCATCACCACCAGGTCGCCGAACGCGAACGTCGCCATGGTCGCGGCGAAGACGAGACCCGCCGCGGTCACCACCGAACCGGTGCCCGCCATTGCGCGGATGATCCCGGTCTTGAGGCCCCCGTGGAGTTCCTCCTTGAACCTGGATACGAGCAAAAGGTTGTAGTCCGAGCCCACTGCCAGCAGGAGGATGACCGACATCGCCAGCACCATCCAGTGCAGTTCGAGGCCGAGGATGTGCTGCCAGAGAAGCACTGACAGCCCGAACGAGGCGCCAAGCGACAGCAGCACCGTCCCGACGATCACCGCCGCCGCGACCGCACTGCGGGTGATGATCAGCATGATGATGAAAATCAGTGTCACCGCTGAGATTCCGACGATCAGCAGATCGTAGAACGAACCGTCGCGCATGTCCTTGTAGGTGGCGGCCGTGCCGGCCAGATAGATCTTGGACCCCTCCAGTGGGGTGCCCTTGATGGCTTCACTCGCCGCCTGCTTGATGGCATCGATGTGCGAGATGCCCTCAACCGTCGCCGGATCGCCCTCGTGGCTGATGATGAAGCGCACCGAATGCCCGTCGGGCGAGATGAAGTTCTTCATACCGCGTTTGAAGTCTTTGTTGTCGAAGATCTCCGGCGGTAGGTAGAACGTGTCGTCGTTCCTCGAGGCATCGAAGGCGTCGCCCATGGCAGTCGCGTTGTCCTGCATCGCCGACATCTGATTCTGCATGCCACTTTGGGTCTGATATGTCGTCAGCAACATCTGTTTCACCGACTTCAGCTGCGCGACCTGGGGTCGGAGAGAATCCGCCAACTGCGGCGTGAGGGCGGCCAGTTTCTGGGTGTCGACGGCCACGGCGCCGATCTGATCACTGAGCGCGTCGATGCCGTCCAAGGCGTCGAACAGCGACCGCCCCGCCTGGCACAGCGGGATGTCGTAGCAATGCGGCTCCCAGTAGAGGTAGGAACGGAACGGTCGGAACCAGTCGTCGAAGTCTGCGATGTGGTCGCGCAGTTCGTAGACCGTGTCCGTCAGTTCCGTGATCTTCGTGGCCAGATCGTTGACGTTGTCGGAGAGCTGGTCGATGAGCCCCAACATGTGCTCGAGCGTGTCGATCATGGTCTGCATGTCGTTGGCCTGTTTGAGAAGATTGGCGAACGAGTCCTGCTGGTACTTCTCGTTCATCTTCGACGCGGTGCCCTGCATGCTGATCTGAAACGGGATCGTGCTGTGTTTGATCGGCTTGCCGTCGGGCCGGGTGATCGTCTGAACTCGCGAGATGCCCGGCGTGTGGAAGATCGCCTTCGCGATCTTGTCGATGACCAGGAAGTCCGCCGAGGTGCGCAGGTCGTGATCGCTCTGAATCATCAACAGTTCGGGATTCATTCGGGCGGAGTTGAAGTGTCGGTCGGCCACCTGATAGCCCACGTTGGCCGGGATGTCCTCGGGTAGGTACTTGCGGCCGTCGTAGCTGGTCTTGTAGCTGGGCAGGGCGAGGAGTCCGATCAGCGCCAGCGCGATCGTCGCGACGAGGATCGGGCCAGGCCAGCGTACGACCAGAGTGCCGATCCGGCGCCAGCCCCGGGACCGGATGGCGCGCTTCGGTTCGAAGATGCCGAAGCGGCTGCCGATCACGACCACGGCGGGGCCCAGCGTCAGCGCAGCGACGACGGCGACGAGGGTGCCGACCGCGCAGGGCACCCCCATGGTCTGGAAGTAGGGCAGCCGTGTGAAGCTGAGACACAGCATGGCGCCGGCGATGGTCAGGCCGGACCCCAGCACTACGTGAGCGGTCCCGTGAAACATGGTGTAGTACGCGACTTCCCGGTCCTCACCGTCTCCGCGGGCTTCCTGGTAACGACCGATGAGGAAGATGGCGTAGTCGGTTCCGGCGGCGACGACCAACAAGGTCAGCAGGCTGGTCGCGAAGGTGGACAGTCCGATGATCTCGTAGTAACCGAGGACCGCCACGATCCCGCGGGCGGCGCCCAGCTCCAGGAACACCATGAACAACACCAAGAGCATGGTGACGATCGACCGGAAGACGAGCACGAGCATGACCGCGATCACCAACAGCGTGATGATCGTGACCGTGACGATGCTCTTGTCGCCGGCAGAGTGCTGATCCGAGATGAGGGGCGCGCCGCCGGTGACGTAGGCCTTCACCCCGGGAGGCGCCGGGGTCTGGTCGACGATGTTGCGGACCGCCGCGACCGACTCGTTGGCCAGCGTCTCACCCATGTTGCCGTGCAGGTAGACCTGGACGTATGCCGACTTGCCGTCGTTGCTCTGCGCACCCGACGCCGTCAAGGGGTCGCCCCAGAAGTCCGAGATGTGCTCGACGTGCGCGGTGTCCGCTTCGAACTTCTTGATCAACTGGTCGTAGTAGGTATGAGCATCCGGCCCGAGCGGCTGCTCACCCTCCAGGATGACCATCGCGTTGCTGTCGGACTTGAACTCGTCGAAGGTCCTACCGATCTTCTCCATCGACACCGCAGATGGAGCGTCCTTGGCGTTCATCGACACCGTGTGTGCCTCGCCGACCTCTTCGAGCGTCGGCACGGCGACGTTCGTGATGACGGTCAGCGCGAGCCAGCCGAGAACGATCGGCACCGCTAGCCGCCGAATGGCGCGAGCGATCTTCGAGGGTTCGCGCCGCGTGTCACTCATACGAGTTCACCTGGCCCTCCTCGATCACACCGACGCCATCGGGCCAATGGAGGCCACGCGACGGACTGCACCTCGCGTGTCATATATCTAGGCCGTCAAACTGTCTTCTGTCAATTGGACGACGGCAGTGCGCGCGACGGGTTCGTCTCGGCCCGACCGTCACATTCGCGTAGTGGACTACGCGTGATCGCGCGCGGCTGGGACTTCATCCTCAATGAGTGGACGAAGATCAATCGGAGACGGCCCGGTGACCGCGCTGCTGGCACTGTGTCTGGTCATGGCCGCAGGCATGATCGGATGTGCACTGCACTGTCTCCAAGAGCGGTTGGAGCGGTGGGACCACGACCGGCATGCCAACGACTGAACGGTGTTCGACGTCCGCACCTACCGTGGACGACGTGGACGAACTCTCCGATGATGTGATCGCGTTCCTGTCCGAGGGCACTCGCACCGCGATGCTCGGCTACGTGGCGGCCGACGGCAGACCGCTGGTCGCGCCGGTGTGGTTCGTGGTCGACGAAGGTCGACTGGTGTTCAACACCCACGAGGACACCGCCAAGGCGCGTGCTCTGGCACGGGACCCGAGGGTGGTCATCTGCGTCGACGATCCCCATCCGCCGTATTCCTTCGTGCAGGTGCAGGGTGTCGCCGAAACCAGTGCGGATCCCGACCAACTCCTCACCGTCGCGACCCGCACGGGCGGGCGCTACATGGGCGCGGAGCGGGCCGACGAGTACGGGCTTCGCAATGGCGTGCCGGGTGAACTCGTCGTGCGCGTCCGACCGACGAAGGTGATCAAGGCCTTCAACCTCGCCGAGTGACCCGGGCTCCGATTCGGGTCGGCGCTAGCGGCTCGGGCTCTACCCCATCCGCGAAATGACGGGATCGACAACGCGGTCCGACCGCGTCACACGCGGGGTGGTAGAACGTAGCGATGCACGAGGATCGCTTCGGCCCCGTAGAACACGTCGTCGTCGAGTTCACCGACAGCACGACCGTTCGGGCCGGGTTCACCCGTCTGCTCGGACTCGCGGAAAAGGGACTCATCCGGGTGTTGGACCTGGAGTTCGTCACCGCCGACGACGGCGCCGCGCGCGTGGTGCCGGCATCTGCGGTTGCCGCTGAGCTGGGGACGTTCGACGGAGCATCCTCGGGCCTGCTCGATCACGACGATCTCAAAGCGGTCGCCGGCCGACTCGCCCCCGGCACCACGGCCGCCGTCCTGGTCTACGAGGACCTGACCATCCTCGACGTCCTCTCGGCCTGGGAGAACGACGGCGCCACAGTGGTTTCCGAAGGTTACGTCAACGTCGACGACATCGACGCGGCGCTAGAAGGAGTCCGACGATGAGCCTGCTTCGATCCATGGGCCGTGTCGCGGTCGCCAGCTCGGTGCACGGTCGCGTTCAACAGCGCCAGCGTGACCGCTGGGCCACCGCGGCGCCGACGGCCGAACCCAGACCGCGCGTGGCGGCACCCGCACCGCCGCCCGCACCGTCGCCCACGGCGGAACCGGTCGTGGACGTGCTCGCCCAGCTCGAACGCCTCGGACGACTTCGCGACTCCGGGGTCCTCACCGAGGGCGAGTTCACCGCTCAGAAGGCGCGACTCCTGGCAGGTTAGCGTGGGCTGATGCAAACGATGCCCGCGGCGGTCGGCGTGGTGCTGGCCGCGGGTATGGGCACACGCGTCGGGGCCGACGGCAACAAGGCCTATCTGCCGCTGGCGGGGCGCAGCATGGTGTCGTGGTCGGTCGAGGCGGTCGCCCTCTCGACGAACATCGCGCGCACCGTTCTGGTGTTCCGCCGGGGTGAACGCGACCTGGCCGCGCGCACGCTCGCCGCCGAACTTCCCCACGTGGCAGTCGAACTCGTCGAAGGCGGCGATACCCGCCACGGTTCCGAGGAGAACGTCCTTCGCCATCTGGCACCCGACATCGAATCGGGGGCCATCGACGTCGTGCTCATTCACGACGCCGCCCGTCCCCTCGCCGGACCGGCAATGATGGACACCGCGTTGGCGACCGCACGCGCGTGCGGAGGCGCCATTCCCGTGCTTCCCACCACGGACGTGGTGAAAACCGATGCAGGCGGCCAACTCTCACCTGCTGCCGGCACGCTGGTCCGGGTTCAGACACCGCAGGCGTTTCGCGCTCGACCGCTGCTCACCGCGTACCGCCGGGCGGCGGGAGGCAGCTTCGAGGGAACTGACACGGCGTCCTGCGTCCAGAGCTTCACCGATGTCGAGGTCCGCGTATTTCCTGGCGCGTCAACCAATCTGAAGGTGACGTTCGCACGTGACGTGCGGCTCGCGGAGCGCCTTCTGCAGGACGGGATCAGTCGGGACGGCAGGCGATGACCGCATCCAGCAGGTCCGCGTCACGCGGCAACTCGACGTAGAAGACGTTGGCGTCGCCGGCCACGGTGCCGATGTCGAGACCAGCTTGCAGGGCCGCCTCGAACTCGTCGACGTCATCGGACGTCGAGGCGGGCGGGATCGCCACCAGCCGCCACAGCACCGACGCGGTGAAGCCGCGCGGGTACTGCACCGTCCGCAGGGTGGAACGGTCCACGGTACCGAGCACGGAGCCGTGCTCGTCGACGGTCTTGACGGTGTCGGTCACGGACAGGGTCGGCACTACGACGTCATGCCCGCCGCGCAGGGCCGCGAGCACCCCGTCGGCGACCTCGCCGGTCGACAGCGGATACCGGTGGTCGCCGATCAGGATCGACACGCGCGTATCAGGTTCGGCGCCAAGGTGTTCCAGGCCCGCACGGATGACCTGGGACCGCGACCCCGGCTCACGGGCAACGGCGACCGCCGGTCCCAGACCGGCCGCCCGCAGGCACGCGCGCGTGCCGGCCGCGAGCGCGGGCAGCGTCGCGACGACGATGCGGTCCTCGGTCACCGCACCAAGTAACGACCGCACGACGCGCACCAGCGGCGCCTCGCCGGCCACCGGTGCAGTGGCCGCCGTGAAGTCGTCCGCGTGCACGAGTGGCACGATCGCGCACGGCTTCATCGTCGAGACCAAGGTTTCGATCAGCGGAACCGGCGGAGGTATGCCGCCCAGTCCCAGTTGGCGAGGAACCGTTCGGCTGCCCCGTAACCCTTGAGGTACTGCGCTTCGACCTCGTTCTCGGTGATGTCGAAGTCGAGGAACCCCACGTCGGTCGAGTCCACGCGGATAGCGCGTGCATCGACCCACGGCTGACTCAGATAAGCCTGGTCGCGACCGACCAGCATGGTGGTGAGGACGTCCTCCAGCAGGTGCGGCGCTCCCAGTCGGCGCAGCGCACCGAATGCGGGGATGACGCTGTCGTTGCCGTCGGGCAGGTTCGGCAACAGCGTGATGCCGAAGCTCGGCCAGCGCGGCGCCCGGCCGTCCGTCCGATCCAGTGAGTCGAGTGGGAAGTTCGACAGCAATCCGCCGTCGACGAGCGTCGATGTCAGACCTGCGGTGCTGGTCAGCGATACCGGTCGGAAGATGAACGGGATGGACATCGACGCGCGAACGGCGTCGGCGACCGACTGCTGATCGGGGTCGAGGCCGTAGACCCTGCGATAGTCCCACGGAAGGTGCACCAACTGACCCATGGTGACGTCGGCGACAGTGACGACGAGCCGGTAGCGCTGCTCAGGCGGCAACTCGTCGTCGTCGAGGGCGAGATCCCCGAAGGTGGTGACGCCGAGGTCGGCCAACTGGCCGCGGACCCACTCGTGCGCGTAGTCGCCCCGGTAGATCCCCGATCCGCGGAGCAGTGCGAGCGACGGGCCGATCAGCGGAACCCGTTCCACGGGGCCGGGGTCGAGAAACTTCCGGTAGTCCAGTTGCAACGCAAGCTCTTTGACCTGTGCGCCCGTCATCGCGCCGGTGTGCGCCGTGGCGGCGACGATGGCCCCGACGATGGATCCCGCCGAGGTGCCGGAGACACGTTGCGGCTGGTAGCCGGCATCCAGGAGGGCGACGATGGCGCCCACCAGTCCGACGCCCTTGACGCCACCTCCCGACAACACCAGGTCGGCACGTTCGACGTTCGTCACGCCAACGACGGTACGGGTACGACTAGACGGGGTCGAAGGCCGAGATCAACCAGGCGTTGTCGGCCCTGGTGAGACCCACCTTCACGGCACTGGCCGTGAAGGACCCGTCCGGGTTCTCCTTGCTGGTGGTCGTCTGGTTCAGGAAGAGCAACACGACGGCCGAGTCGGGCTTCAATTCGGAGACCGCCGCCTGCACGATCTGCGCCGACGTCTTCACGTACTTCTGCTTGACCGCAGGCGTCACGATGTCGTTCGTGAACTGGCTGTAGTAGTTGAGGAAGTCCCCGGTGAGGTGAGCCTTCGCAGCCGCGAAGTTCTTGTCCATCGTCTCCGGCGCGTACGACAGCAATGCGATGGCACCGTCGGAGGCCGCCTTGACGGTCTCGGCCGCGACTGCGGCGTTGGTCTGCCTGTCGGGGCGCGCCTGATAGAGGTAGATCCATGCGGCCAGTCCCGCCGAGGCAAGCAACACGACCACCAGCGCCACCGGCACCAGCAGGCCCGTGAAGCGAGCGCGGCGAGGTGACCGCTCTGCGGCGGGTGCCGACTCATCGGTGTCGTCCGTGTCGGCAGTGCCGTCGAGGTCCTCGGTCTCGTCGGCCAGATCCTCGAGGGCACTGGCGTCGACCGCGGTCGCCTCGTCGGCGGTCGCCTTGTCTTCCTTGTCTGCGGTCACGGTACGAACTCGACTTTCGCCAACTTGATCTGTCCGCCGTCGCGGGCCACGTCCACGTTCAGTCGCCACGAGCGCGGTTGCTGCTCCTTGCTGGCCGCGTTCGACACGTTGGTCGTCACGGCCACCAGTACCGTCGCGGTGTCCTGCGTCATGGACTTGACGGCAATGGCGTTGACGTTGGCCGCGGTGATCACCTTCGAGTCTTGAGCTGCCTTGGTGAATTCGGCGGCCTGACTCTCGAATTCCTTCTTGAAGTCGCCCGTCGTGCTGTCGATGATGCGCTTCACGTCGTCGGCCGCGCTGTTGAAGTTCAGCGACATCAGCGTGACCACGCCTTGGCGAGCCGCGGCGGAGAATTCGGCTGAGCGCTGCCGCTCTGCGGTGACTTGACGATGCTGAAAGGTCATCCACGCGCTGGCCGCCAAGACGCCCACCGCCGCGACGACCACGAGGGCTGCCGCGACCAGCTTCAGACGAATTCTGGGCAGTTTGATCCGCCGGCGTGAGGGTGCGTCGGCCTCGGCGTCGAGGTCGTCGAGGTCGTCGGCGTTCTTGAGGTCGTCGAGGTCCTCGACGTCGTCCGGTGCCCAGTCCGTGGCCTCCGACTCGTCGGCGACCGCATCGTCAGCGGTCTCGTCGGCAGGCCGCGGTTCGTCGATCTCGCCCGCTTCGGTCGGCTCGAGTTCCGCCGGCGCGACGACCTCTGGCGCCTTGACGGCGGCGGCCCTGCTCGATGCCGCGGACAGCTCGGCCCGTCGCCGAAGCTTGATGGCGCGCGCGCGTGCCCGCGTCGCCGCAACGACGGCCTCCGCTTCGGCGGCCTCGGCCTCGGCCTCGGCGAGCTCTAGAGCCAGTGCCTCATCGGCCGCCTCCGGTTCCACGGCCACGTCTTCAGCGGCCTCTTCTTGGTCGTGACTGGCGTCGCCGTTGAGAACCGACGAGGTTCGCTTGCGGGGTGGCATGCGACCTCCTGTCTTATCCATGACGCGTCGAACACAATGAGAATGGCATTTTCAATTTTGAGTATCGCCACGACGATACCCCATCCGCTGACCCGCCCAGATTGCCTTGCTTACTGGGGAAATGCTGTTTCCGAGCTGTACGCACCCTGAGCGTAAACGGTCCTTGACGACCGTGCCGGTGGCGTTCGTGGGTAGGTCGTCGACGAACTCTACATACCGCGGGGCCTCGTATCCGGCCATTCGCTCACGACTCCACTCGATCAGTTCGTCCGCATCTGCTGCTTCACCCGATGCGCAGCCGGCCCGAGTCGGTGAACTCGCCGAGATCTCCGGTGTGCAGCCACCCGTCGGCATCGATCGCCTCGGCGGTCGCGACCGGGTCGTCGAGGTAACCCTGCATGACGCTGTAACCACGCACCAGCACCTACCGTCATCGGCGAGTTGAACCTCGACGTCGTCGCACGGAATGCCGGCCGTGGTGGCCACCTCGGAGAACGAATCGCCGGGACGGGACAGCGTCACGTTCCCGGACTCGGTGAGCCCGTAGCCGGTCATCAACGTCTGGAACGGGAGTTCGTCATGAATGCGCCGAACGAGTTCCACCGGGATGTCGGCCGCGCCGGTCACGCCTGACAGCAACGTGGACAACCTGCCCTTGTCGGCGACCGTGAGCAGTGAGTGATACAGCGTCGGAGGGCCGGGAAGCATCGTGATGCGTTCGCGGTCAATCAGTTCCACAGCCTGATAGATGTCGAAGACGGCCACCGGCAGCATCGTGGCACCGCGGAGGAAAGATGCGACGAGTCGGGCCTTCAAGCCGAAGGTGTGGAAGTAGGGGTTGATCATCAGGTAGCGGTCGCCCTCGCGCAGATCGGCGAGTGTCGCCCACTCCTCGTACATCCGAAGCGTCTGGCGGTGGTTCATCATCGCGCCCTTGGGCCGACCCGTCGTGCCCGACGTGTAGATGACGTCGGAGACGTCGGCTCCGTCCAGCCACTCCCCCGGGTAACGATCGAACCGCGATCCGCCGGCCAGGAATTCCGACCGAAGGTCGATCGTCGGCACGTCCAGTGCCGCGCCGAAGTCCTGCCCGAGGAAACCCCGTTGAACCATCACGGCCTTGGCGCCGCTGCCGACACCACGTCGGCGGCTTCCTCGGCCTTGAACCGGGTGTTGACCGGCACCAGAACCGCACCCGCGGTCATGATCCCGAAGGCCGCGATGATCCATTCCGCGGAGTTGGGGGCCCACACCGCGACCCGGTCCCCCTTGCCGATGCCAAATCGGCGAACGCGCCCGCGGCGATGCGGATGCGCTCGGCGACTTCGACGTAGGAAAGGCGCAGCGATCCGTCGACGATCGCAGCGGCGTCACCGAACCGGTCCGCTGCACTCAAGACCATCTCCGGGATGGTCTGCCAGGGTGACGGCTCGATCAAGCCGTGATCAACCGGGACAGGTTGCCGCCCATGATCTTTGCCTGATCTTCAACGGCGAGATGCTCGAGCGCCGTCACGTAGTGCGTCGGCTCCGCCAAACCTTCGGGGTGTGGCCAATCGGAGCCGTAGAGCACCTGGTCCACGCCGATCAGGTTGATCAGATCGTCGATGCCCTCCTCGTAGAACGGGCTGACGTAGATGCGGTTCTTGATCTCCTCCATCGGATTGCCAAGGAAGGCCTCCGGCGCCTTCTTGTACACCTCGGTCATGGAGTCCAACAGCGGGAACATCCACTTCGAACCCGCCTCGACGATCCCCACCTTCAGCGTCGGGAAGCGGAACAGCGCGCCGTGAATCACCCAGGAGGCCAACGCATCCTGGATGGGGCGCCACTCGTTGAGGATCGACATCGCGTTGATCTGGAAGGGCAGCATCTCCTGGGCGGCGCCGTCCCACTCGGAGGTGTAGCGGGAGTAACCGCTGTCGCTGGAGTGCATCCCGACGAACACGTCGTACTCGACGCACTTCTGCCAGAACGGGTCGACCTCGGGCAGCGCGAACGACCGTGGGCCACGGTAACCGGGCACCGGCGCGGGGCGGACCAGAATGGCGCGGGCACCGCGCTTGACCGCCACTCCAGTTCCTCGATCGCCTTCTCGACGATGGGCAGGGTGATGACCGGGGTGGTGTAGAAGCGGTTCTGATAGTTGAAGCCCCAGACTTCATGGAGCCACTCATTCAGCGCATGCACGATGACGTGGATGGCGACCGGGTCGTCACTCAGCCGCTCCTCGATGAGGCTGGCCAGCGTCGGGAACATCAACGAGCGATCGAGACCCAGCTCTTTCATCTTCTCGAGGCGCGGCGCGGGCTCGAAGAATGCCGGAATGGCCTTCATCGGCTCCCCAAAGAGTTCGCGCTTGGTCTTGCCGTCGGGGTTGCCGAACTTGAAGAACTCCTCCCAGGCGCCCGGTTTGGCGACCACCGAGAAGGTGGGATTCGGGATGTAGTTGCTGATCTGACCGCGCAGCGCGATCTTGGTGCGACCGTTGATCTGGACGTACTGGACGACGTCCTTGTACTCCTTGGGCAGGTACTTGGTCAGCGCCTCCGGCGGCTCGTACAGGTGGTTGTCGGCCCCGAACAGCGGGAAGGGTACGTCGACCCGGCGCGAAACCCATGAAACACTCCTTTTCCTACTGAGAGAATCCTATTCTCAGATGCTTCGGGTGGCAACGGTGTCGCGGGCTTCGTACGCGCCCTGCCGCACCGATTCACGGACGCGAAACTTCTGAACCTTTCCGCTCGCGGTGCGGGGGAAGTCGTCGACCCGATGCAACTCCTCGGGCCACTTCTGCCGCGCCACCGCGGCCCGTTCGAAGTGGGTGCGTACACCTTCCAGCGTCGGCATATCGTGCCCGGCTCTGATCCGCAGCACTGCGGCCGTCCGCTCGCCGAGGCGGGTGTCGAGCGCAGCCACCACGACCGCCTCGGCCACCTGGGCCATGGCCAGCAGCACGTCTTCGACTTCGACCGCGCTGATGTTCTCGCCGCCGCGGATGATGACGTCGGCCTTACGACCGGTGATGGTCAGGTAGCCGTCCTCGTCCATGACGCCGACGTCGCCGTGCACGTGGAAGCCGCATCCGGAGCGGCCTCGAGTCCTCGCGCCACCATGGCTCCGAGGGTCTCCGACGTCCACCAGCCCTGGTCCGCATAGTGTCTTGCCAGCTCGGCAGGGATGATTCGCAATGAGTGGGCGACCACATGGCGATGATATTCTCCCAGTACGAGAATGCCAATATCGCTTGCGGAGAACGATGGGACAACGAGACATGGTCGAGCTGGAAATCGAGGATGGCTTGGCCGTCGTCACCATCGACCGACCACATGCGCGCAACGCCATCTCGCTCGAGACGATGGATCAGCTCGACCACGCCCTGGACGGTGCAGACGGCGCTCGCGCGCTCGTGGTCAAGGGCGCGGGCGACAAGGCCTTCGTCTCCGGCGGTGACCTAAAGGAACTCAGCGCGCTGAGGACGGTGGCGATGCGGCAGCGATGGCACGGCGAATGCGTGGAGTGTGCGACCGCATTGCGGCCTTCCCCGGTCCCGTGCTCGCGGCGCTCAACGGCCACGCGCTCGGTGGTGGCGCCGAAGTGGCGGTGGCCGCCGACATCAGACTTGCCGCCGACGACGTCAAGATCGGCTTCAACCAGGTGTCGTTGGCGATCATGCCCGCGTGGGGCGGCGCCGAGCGGCTCGCCGCACTGGTGGGGAAGGGCAGGGCGCTGCTGCTCGCAGGCACCGGTTCCGTCCTCGACGCGGTCGAGGCTCAGCGACTGGGCCTGGTCGACGTGGTCGTGCCCCGCGCATCGTTCGAGGACGAGTGGCGCGCGGTGGCCCGCAAGCTCGCGGCCTCGCCGGTCGCGGCCATCAAGGCTGTGATCGCGGGGTCCTCGGCGGAGGACGCCACTAGGGCGTTCGCCACGCTCTGGGTGTCCGACGAGCACTGGGCCGCAGCGGACCGAATGATGAACCGTCGCAAGCGGTCCGACTAGCCGCCACCGACGGTCCGGACCGGGTCGCTGCCGTCCCAGTCCTTCGCTGCATCGCGGACGAAGGCACCCATGCCGGCGGTGACCTCGTTGAGTTCCATGATCTCGAAGATCGTCGCGGGTGCACCGGCGGGCGGCTCGACGTAGGCGAAGCGGGTCGCGGCTCCCTCGGCACCGCACCACACCACCGGCCAGCCCGCGACTTCGGCCGTAGCCACTGCGGAATCGAATTCTTCGCCCCACCAGGCGAACTGGTGAAATCCGTCGCGTCCAGAGTTGAGGAACTCGGTGAAGATCGGCGGGGTGTCGTCGTGCTGGTGGATCAGCTCGACCTGCAGCTCACCGGAGTTGGCGAGTGCGATCGAGATCGTCACCTCGCACGGCTCGCCGCGATAGATCACCTGCTGGGTGTACTCGCGGACGACGAACCACGGCCCAACGCTCAGCGAGATCCACTCGGCGAGCGCCGCGTCGAGATCGCGCACCACGTAGCCGATCTGACGAATCGGCCCGGGCAGTGGCGAGGTCACGACGTGCTCGCCGCGACGGCGTCGACTTTTGCCATCGGGACCCCTCTTTGTACGCCATTCTCACCACCCCTGGGTAATCACGTTCTAAAATCTGGAAATGATCTTTCCGCTACGTCAGGGACCAGCTAGCCGACTGTTGCTGGGGCTCGGCCCACTGATGGCGACGGGAAGCCTGGTGTTCGGCACCGCCGTGGCCGCCGCGGACGACGACCCCGTGCCCGGTCCGCCGCTGCATCACGTCCAGTACACCGTCTTCTCCGAGACACCGTTTCGGAACGCCGAGATCTACTACCGCGACGTCGATCCGGCGAACTGGGCGGACTACAGCCACAATCCGTATCAGTTCAGCCCGAACGTCGAGGCCGACGTCGGGCCGAGTCAGATGTGGACCATGGACGTGACGCTCGCCAATCCCGACCAGTGGGCGATGGTCACGGCGAGCAGCCTCGACTCTCCGCAACGGCCGAACTTCCACTGCGTGATCGCCGTCGACGGCAACGTGGTCGCCACGAACGAGGGGCCCAGGGGAGCACTCTGCTCGATTCGCAATTGGTGAGGCGACAGAGGGCGACTCAGGCGGACGCCGGCCTCGACGCGGGTATCCGTTCGCCCTCCAGGCGGTGCAGCCACTCCTCGCAGAACGCCACCATTTCACCGTGACCGGCCGACATTCCGAGCGCCTGCTCCATGATCAGGACTCGGGAGACACTCGTCGCGAATACGGCCCAGACCACCGGCGGCACGTCGGCCGTCTCGAAGCCATAGCGTCGCAGTGCGGTGGCGATGGCGTCGACCTGCTGCTCGCGGAAGCGTTCGGCGAACAGGCCGATCTCGGCACGCAACGCCTTGCGGTGATTGGCCAATCCCATGAACTCCATGGTCAGTTGGGTACCGGCCGGATCGGTACCGAACTCCCACAGCGCCCACAGCGGCTGCGTCGACTCAAGCGCCCGCGCCTGGGCCTCGAATCCCTGCTTGGCGCGGCGACGAAACACCTCGATGAAGAGCTCGTCCATCGTGCGGAAGTAGTAGTGAACGAGCTGCGGCTTCAGGCCCGCGCGCTCGGCGACCCGCCGCGACGTCACGGCCGCGTAACCGTCTTCGAGCATCAGTTGCTCGGCGGCGTCGAGCAGGACGCCGCGATTCTTGGCGTCCGGCGCCCCGAGCCTCCGGTCCGATGCCATGCCAACCCTTCCTTCGCTGGGCTCCAGCGGTTCGACCGGCAAATCGTAGACGCCGACCGGCCGCGTGACCTTGACCGCGACACTAGCCCACGCTAAGCAGGTGCTCAGCGCTTTCAGCCCCTTTCGGGCGGGCGGCCTTGCGCCGCCAACGAATCACGCACTTTCGCTCGACGCAGTTCTGAAGGGAACCCAAGAGATGACTGCCGACTTCGACACCGTCGACTACTTCACCGATCAGTCACTGGTACCCGACCGCATCCGTACTTCGACCACTTGCGCAGCAAGTGCCCCGTCGTCCGTGAACCGCACTACGGCGTTCTGGCCATCACGGGCTACGACGAGGCGAACACCGTGCTGAAGGACACCGACACCTTTTCGTCGTGCATCGCCGATCGAACGCATCCTTGATCGGGTGGCCGACATCACCATCGACGAGGAGAAGCACGGACCCGCAGGCGATCGCAGCTTCGACTACGAGCCGACCTTCATCCTGCGCGGGCTCACCGAGATCAACATCAAATTCACTCCCGTCACCTAGGGTTACGCGCTTCGGCGAATCCGTTGGACGCGTGGAGAAATACGGCTGCCAAACGGGCTGCTGGGGACCGCGAGTCCCGATAGGCTGCGAGCACGCTAAGACGGGAGATGGCCATGGCCACAGCGGCAAAGGCAGCGATGCCGTTAGTGGGCGCTGCGTTCTTGACCGCAGCGATGGTGTTGGCTCCGGCCGCCAATGCTGCCGGAATGAAGGTCGGTAACTACGAAGTCCTGAACGACCGCTGGAACGATCACTCGTGGATCTGGTCGGTCACGCACTCGTGCAAGAACGACCCCGAGTGTGGTACCTACTACGTCGACCCGATCATCGCCCCGTCAAATGACAACCTGAACGTCATCGCCATCCCCCGGCCCCTGAAGAGTCAGAGGTTCCAGAACACGGCGTTCTTCGCCGACGGCCGGTACACCCTCACGGTCGATGTGATCGACGGTGTGCGATGCATCGGCTTCAACCTGCCCTCGCACGACGTCTACTCCTGGGACGCCGCGACGCTGGCCGGCACGATCGTGTCGACGTACGACGCAGGTTGCTACGGGGCGCCCGGCGGCACCAGCACGTATACCTTTTCGCTGCAACGATTCTGAGCCGGCTGCGGGACTCCGGTGAGGGACTAGATATCCCCGCGCGTCCAGGTGCTGGCACCGTTGCGCGCGTCGCAGGACAGGAACAAACCGTCTGGGGCCTGCGCCATCTCGCCGTCACGGCCCGAGCAATTGCCACCTTCGGGCTTGATGCCGCGCAGCTCGGTGGACCGGAACCAGCGAGGTTCATATCGCCGTGGCGATCCGCAGAACACGACCCTGCCCCAGGACGTCACCCCGAAAGCGTAGTACGTGGTTTGGTCGCACGGAGCCCCGAGGACGGCGCCGGGCATGATGCCGGGTACACAGGAGGGATCGTTGCACTCGACCGGAGCGGGCTGCGCGGGATCGGGATCAGCGACCACCGGAGACGCGGTGAACAACCCTGCGGCCACCAGGCCGGCAACGGCAGCTACGACGATTCGCACGGTCACTACTCTCGCACGAGAGAAAGCGAAATTCGCCTGTTCGGAGAACATCGAACGGTAAGGGAACCGCTGGTGAAAGCCGTACTGAACGTGGCATGGGCCGCGGCCGAACCCGTCCGCGACCTGTGTTCGCGATGTTATTCTCCTGGCTAAGAATGGCATTCCCGCAGCCGGATGATCGAGGAGCAAGTCATGGGCTCAACGAAGCTGACCTCGGGCGCCGCGGTGATCGCCGCGGCTGCGATCGGATGGGGAACTGCGCCAACGGCAACGGCAACCGACGGTGATTACGCCATCAACGGGACCTTCTCCGTGGTCTCGAACGGTGAGTGGGCCACGATGAACGACCGATATCAGGATGAGCCGACGGTGCGAAGCACGTGGAATGTGAACAGCACCTGTTCCACTGCCATCACCTGTGCCGGCAAAGTCACCAGCAGCCTGGGCTGGACCGAAGACATCTACACGACGAGCGGCGTATGGTACATCAAACACTATGTGCCCGACTGGATTCCGTGTCCAGACGGCACGAGAGCGCCCGGGCTTCAGATTTACCGCTTCAGCCACGCGAACGAGGAGGGCTTGGCCGAGCAGGGCTCGAATCTCTTGCTCGGCGTGGACGAGACGACGGGCGTAAGTGGCAACTGCGGCCGGAACCTCTCGCTGGTGCTCATTTTGCCGGTCAAGATCACCAAGATCGACTGATCGTCTGTTTGCACCGCCCCGCGAACGCGCTAGTGCGGCAGCATGTCCCGCCATGTCTTCGGAAGCGGAGTGTTGGCCGCGAGGTTCGTGACCTTGTACTGCTTGCCATCGGACCCGATGTACTCGCCCGTACGCGGGTTGTACTCGGCGACGGCGACTTTGGGAACCGCTCCTGACGTGGCGGTACCAAACGAACTCGGCGCGGCGCTGGGCGCTGCGCCGACCGCGGCAGGGAGCGGCAGGACATCCGTCGGTGGCACAGGCACCTGCGGCACCCCGTCGGGAACGGGCCCGGGTTGTGGACCAAGCGGCGGAATCGGTTGGCCGTTCAACGAATTACCTTCGGGCGGAGGTGGCGGAGTCGCGGCAGGCGTGAACGGCGCCTCCAGTGGCGAGAGCGGCGGTGCGCCGAGCGGTGCGCCGGGAGGCGTGCCGAGCGGAACCGCCCCCGGCGGCAACGGCGTGCCCTCCACCGGTGCATAGATGTCCTCGCCGAGGGTGACGCGGTCGTCGATCGGGATACCCTGGGCAATCAGACTCGGGTCGATCGGATAGGGACCAAACACGTGCTGGCGCAAAGCAAGCGGCGTGAACGGCTTGTCGCTGTTGCAGATCGCGACCGTCGGCGCGCGTTTGCCCGGTTTCCTGATACACGGGTAATTGCGGGCACCACGAACGGCGATGGGCGAATCCTGCGGCAGTTTGCAGTAGATCCCCTCCGGGGTGTCGATGTCGGATTCGTCGTCGGGCGAACGCCACGACGACGGTGGGAGGAAGCCGACCGTGCACGGCGGGGGATCGCTCACCGTAAGAGCGAAGTCCCCCCGAGCGGCGCCGGTCGAATCGCCAGTCGTCGTATACGCCTGTTGCGCAGCGACATACGGCGGAAGCAGTACCAAAAGCTGCTCCAACGACGGGTTGTAGGTCATCAGGATCTCGCTGACGGTGCCGAGGTTCGCCAGCAGGACCGGCAGCGTCGGCTTGATCTGGCTGAGCAGACCCGAGACCTCGTCCGCGAAGGCCGGCCCCTTGTGAAGCACCGCGCGGAATTGCGGGTCGTTGGCGGCGAGTTGGCCGGTGAACCCCGCGAGGCTGCGCGCCCAGGTTCGGATCGAGTCGACGGTATCGGCTTGCGACGCCAGGAGCGGGCGACTGTCGTCGACGAGGGCGCGGGCCTGATCGGCGACGCCGTTGAGGTCGGCGCTCAGCGTGGCGCCGGAGTCCAGCAACGAGCCGAAATCGTCACCGGCGCCGTTGAATCCCTTGTACGTCTCGTCGAGCAGTGCGCTCAGCCTGTCCTTCGGGAACGTGTCCACCAACGTGCTGACCCGGTCCAGCACCGGTCCAACCGGTTGGGGGATCGTAACGTTCGCCGCTGTGATGACCGCACCATCCTGCAGATACGGACCACCGTCGGTCCGCGGCCGCAGGTCTACGTACTGTTCGCCGACCGCCGAGATGCTGCGGACCTCTGCGTGCAGGTCGGCAGGAATCTTCGGTGAGGTCGCGATCGACATCGTCGCCAGTGCGCCATCTCCAGTGAGCTCCACCTTGGTGACCTTGCCGACTTCGACGCCGCGGTAGGTGACGTTGCTGAACCGGTAGAGGCCACCGGAGGAGGGCAACTCCAACGTCACCGTGACGCGACCGATTCCCAACAGAGTGGGCGCCTGAATGTAGGTGAAGGTCATCACGAACACGCCGATGATCGACACGATCGTGAAGATCACCAGCTGGGTCTTGATGAACCGCGTCAGCATCAGTTGCCTCCGGCCGACGGTGCGGCTGCGTACGGACCGGCGAAGATCGGTCCGCCCTCAGCAGCAGGCGGCGACGCCTCGTTCGCGGCCTGCCGCTGCGGAACCACTGGCAGGACGGGGCCGGTGACCGTTGGCGGTGCCTGGGCAGGCAGCGACCCTGGCCCCGGCAAGCTGCGTTCGGCCCCAGGCGGGTCGGCCTGCAACCCGGCCGTCGGGGGATTTCCGGGGAGCGCTGAGAGCGGGCCACCCGGCGGCGGCGGCGCCAGCGGGCACCCCAGGGGATCGTAGGTGTAACGCTGGAAGAACGGCTCGCCGGGGAGCGGCACCAGGTCACGGCCTTCCTGCCCGGCACGTGATCCCAGGAAGATCGACCGACGCAGTCGAGGGCCCGAGATGTCGATTGTCGTGAACAGGTTGATGAAGTCACCCCTCACACCGCGGTCGATGAGGGCCTGTCCGTATGGGAAGACCGTCAGGTAGGAAAGAGCCTCGGTGAGGTCCGGTCCGACGTCGGCCAGCGCCTGAATCGTCGGCTGGAGGTTCTGCAGATTCTTCACCAGGTCAACCCGGGTGTCGTTGACGAGCCGGTTGGCGGTGTCGCTGAAGTTTCCGAGCTTGGTGAGCGCGGTGGTGAGTTGCGGCCGCTCACGGTCAAGCACTTCGAGCGCACGTGGTATCCGCTGCAGTGCATCGTTGATGACGTCGCGTCGCCCGGCGAAGGTCGAGGCGAGCCGGTTCAACGCGTCGATCGTTCCGACGAGGTTGTCACGCTGCCGATCGAGGGTACCGATGAAGGTGTCGAGTTGGGTCAGCAGATCACGGAAGTCGCCCTCTCGTCCCGACAGGGCGGTGTTGAAGGTGTGGACGATGTCGCCGATCTGGCCCAAGCCGCCCGCATTGACCACGACGGACAAGGACGACAGGGTCTGTTCGGTCGAGGGGTAGGTCGACGACTCGTTGAGCCCGATCGTGGCACCGGGCGGCAGCTTGCCGGTCGGCTGCTGGCCGAGCGGTGGATTCAGGGCCAGGTGCATCGAGCCCAGGAGGCTGGTCTGCCCGACGCTGGCCACCGCGTTGGCCGGCACGTCGACATCGGGCCGGACCGATATCTCGACGTTGGCGTGCCAGTCCTTGACTTCCATCTTGCCGACACTGCCGACCACGACGTCGTTCATGAGAACGGGCGAATTGGACTCCAGGGTCGAGACATTCGCGATCTCGACGTGGTAGATGACTGCGTCGGATCCACGTCCCACCGCGCCCGGCAACGGGAGCGAGTTGATTCCTTGGAATGCACACCCGGTAGCGGTCAGCGCCACGCACATACCCGCCGCGAACAGCCGACCGATCGTTGCTCGCTTCATGGTGTCCCCTCGGCGGCAAGTGGTGGCTCGGGCGGGGCTTCCGCGGGAAGCAGCAGTGCGGGCAGGCTCGGGGTCCCCGGCGGAGCTGGCGGGGGCGGTCCGGGAGGCACCGGGGCGCCGGGATACAACGCGGGCGACGGGTAGGCCGGCAGTCGTTCGTTGACCGGCAGCGGCACCCCGGGGGGGCCGAAGCCGGGCGGTCGCGGGACGTCGCCGTCCAACCCGGTGTACGCGGAGACCGACGGCGGTATCTCCGGCGGTCCCGGCTTGGATCCTTCGCCGCCGGGCGCCAGCCTGGGTTCCGCGTAGGCGATGTTGTCGGGGCTGGCCGACTTCGCCAGGTACGGATTGAGCGGAATCGGGACGTAGTTGAGGTTGAGCAACCGCAATGCGGGGCCGAGGTAGTCGTTGCACAGCTTCGCGGTTTCGGGCGCAGTGGTGTTCCGCAGGGCGCCGATGGTGCCACAGATGAACTGCATGGGGTTGGACAAGTTCGGGATCGAGAACGCGCCGCGAAGCGCGCCGATGTCCGGATCGTAGATGTTGTAGGCGTTGGCGACCGCGTTGGGCGTGACGTGCAGTATCTGCTCGAGATCCATCTTGGAGTCGACCAAATTCTGGGTGACGTTGGCCAGTCCCTGAATCTGCTCGACCGTCTGGGCGCGGGTTCCCACGACGAAACGCTTCACCTCCTCGACCGCCACCGAGAGATCAGTCAGCGCCGCGTCGAGATCGGACTTGCTTCCGTCGAGCACGCTGGACAGCGTCGCCAGCCGGTTGTTGAAGGCCACGATCTGTTCGTTGCTACCACGCAACGCCGTCACGAAGACCTGAAGGTTCTTGATGACGTCGACGAAGTTGCCGCTTCCGTTGGCCAGTATCCGGGCTACCCCGGAGAGCTGCGCCAGCGTCTGCCGCAGCTTGTCGCCGTTGCCTTCCAGCGCGCCGGCGGCACTGTCGATGAACCGGCCCACCGAACTGGTCGACAGGTCACCGTTGGGCCCGAGGTCGGTCGCCAGGCGTTCGAGCTGCTCCTTGACCTCGTCCCATTCGACGGGAATCGCGGTGCGCTCCAGCGGGATCACGGCACCGTCCGCCATCGTCGGGCCACTGGATCGGTATGCCGGGGTCAACTGGACGTAGCGGGCGGCGATCAGGTTCTGCGCGACGATGACCGCCTGCGCGTCGGCCGGCACCGGTACGTCCGAGTCGACCGCCATGGTGATCTTGGTCTGCGTGCCCTGCGGTTCGATCGAGTCGATGGTGCCGACCTTGACACCGGAGACCTTCACGTCGTCGCCGGGATAGATGGCCGTGGCAGTCGTGAAGAACGCGGTGATCGTGGTGGCCGGAAAGAACGCTGCACGGATCGCGACGAAGCCACCGCCGATGAGCGCAACGACCAGCGCTGCCGCGACGGCGGGCACGAGCCACCTTCGAGATGTGCCTGCGCGGGACGTCATCGGGACCCTCCGGGAATGGCGTTGTACGGGAGTGGCACCTCAGCGCGAGGCCCGGCTGTGTCGGGCGGCGCTCCGCTGCCGAATGGGCCCCTTCGGAAGCCGAATGCGTAGTCCAGGAACGGCTGCAACAGCTGCGGGGGTGAGAAGTTCGGGAGGTACGCGGTGTAGAAGCCGCCACTGGAGACGGCTTCGGCGAGCGTGATCTGGTATTTCGCCAGACCCGGTAATGCCTTGGAAATGTTGTCGCGGTTGCGTTCGAGCACCCCGTTCACCCGGTTGAGCCGCTCCAGCGTCGGCGCCAGCTCCGCCTCGTTGTCGGCGACGAGGCCGACCAGCTGCTTGGAGACGGCCGACGTGTTGGCGAGGAGGCCGACGATCGCCTGACGGCGCTCGACGAGCACGGCCAACAGATCGTCGGCGTTCAGAATCAGGGCGTTCACCTGCTGACTGCGTTCCGACAGGATCCCGGTGACGTCCGCGGCGGACTTGAGAAGCTCGCCCAGTTTTTCGTCGCGGCTGTTCAGCGACCGGGACAACCGGGTGAGTCCGTCGAACGCCGGACCCAGGCGCGGCGCAATCTGATTCAGCGTCGTCGACAGGGTGTCCAGCGACTGGTTGAGTGCCTGGGTGTCGGTACCGGCGGTGTTCGTGGTGAGCTCGCCGACGGCATCGCTGAGCGAATACGGCGAGGACGTCCGCGACACCGGAATCACGTCGGCGCGATTCAACGCCCCGCTGCCGGCTGACTCCAGACTCAACACCCGCTGCCCCAAGAGTGATCCGGTGCGGATGTGCGCGGAGGTCTCCGACCCGAGCGGGTACTTGCTGTCGACCGTGAACGCGACGAGGGCGTCGCCGGCGTCGAGCGAAACATCGGTCACAGCACCGACTTTGATGCCCGAAAGAGTCACGTCGTTTCCGACGGAGATGCCGCCTGCCTCGCTGAACCGCGCCTGATATTGCAGCGACGTCGCATACGACAGCAGTCGTTCCGGTTGCAGCCCCACGGCGATGACCAGGATGGCGAGGACGACGCCGATGAAGCCGGCGCGGACGAGCTTTGCTGCGCGATATTTCAGCACTACGGCTCAGCGCACCTTCCGTTTTCCTGTTTCACGAAGGGGAACACCGAAGCCCTGCCCTGGAGGTCGGTGACGCGAATGGTGAGTTCGCACTGGTAGTACTGCACGAA
>JBBRTH010000006.1:0-120305 GCA_038244615.1 Mycobacteriales bacterium
AAACCCGGCAGATGCACATCCTGACCACCCGCACCGACCTGCCCGTCGCGCAGATCCGCTACCGGATGGGATCACGCTGGCGCCAAGAGAACCACTACCGCTACGCCCGCATGCATTTCGACCTCGACTCCCACGACACCTACCGCGCCACCGATGACGACCCGACCCGCATGGTGCCCAACCCAGCCAAAAAGACTGCCTACCAGAAAGTCGAAAACACCCGGCGGGCACTGCATCTGGCCGAGAACGCCAGCGACGCCGCACTCCTGGCGGCCAGCTCGCCGGAACCGGGAACCTCGGTGGTGCTGACCAACGCGATGATCAACACCATCAACGCCTCGACCTGCACACCGCGCAAGCCGCGCTCGACGCGGCACTGGCCGCGCATCAGACACTCCCCGCCCGGCTCCCGCTCGCCGAGGTCCACCCCGGTCAGCAAGTCCTCGACACCGAAACCAAACTGATCCACCACGCCATCCGCATCGCCGCCTACAACACCGCCCAAACCCTGGCGCGTGCCATCGTCACCGACACCGGCTACACCCGCGCCGACGACGAAGCCCACACCCTGATCCGCACCGCGCTGGCCGGCTCCGGCGACATCATCCCCGACCACCACACCAACACCCTGCACATCCGTCTCGACCCACTGCCCGCACCACGCCACACCGCCGCGATCGCCGAACTCTGCCACGTCCTCAACGACACCCACACCGTCTACCCCGGCACCAGCCTCACCCTGCGCTACAGCATCAAATCCCACCGACGACCGCGCACCCATTAATGAGCCATGTCCGGAGTCCTGGTCATTGGGGTCGCGGCGAATCCAGCGATGATGGCCGCTGCCCGACGGTGCCCGAGCCCATCGAGCACGGTCGTCAGGACGGCCAGTGGCATACCCAGCAGTGAGCACGTGCCGGAGTCGTAGAGACTTCGTGTCGCATCGTCGAGGTAGTCGAGGGCCTCGAGAGTCGCTCCATTGGCCGTGGCGAGTCGGGACAGGTGCACCGCGAAGTGCGACTCGAGCTGTCCGTTGCCGCTTCGTCGGGCGAGCTCGAACCCGCGCCGATGTTCCTCGAACGCGGCTACGGGATCCACTTCGCGGTAGGCCCAGCCGTAGGCGAGCCGGGCGAAGCATTCCAGATTGGGATTGCCGGTGCCTCCGACTGAGTGTGGCTCATCGAGTTGGCCGCGGTTCGGCACTGCGGCGGGGTATCGGCCGTGCTCGGCATCACCCAACAACCGGGTATGGGCCTCACCGAGAGCATCGCAGCCGCGCTCGATGGCCGTACCCGCCTGCTCGTGTTCGACAACTGCGAACACGTCGTGGACGCCGCCGCTGATGATCGGCCGCCCAACGGAAGGCGGCTCTTGGCGGGGGCGGCGGAGCTGAGCACCGTCGTGGACGTGAACCTGGTGCTTGCCCTGGTGCGGTCGGCGGCCGCCCCCGCCTCCAGTGCCATTCGTGTCTTGCCGACCCCGCCCACCCCGGTCAACGTGACCAGTCGGTGGGTGGTGAGTGCCGAGTTCACCTCGAGGACGTCCTGTTCGCGACCAACGAGGACGCCAGGCGGTCGGCGCAGGTTCCCGAGCACGGGGTCGGCGGTCTTCAGTGGAGGAAACGTCTCTCGCGGTCCTGGCGCTCGGACCTGGAACAGCGGAACGGGTTTGGCGATGTCGCGCAGCCGGTGTGTGCCACGGTCGATGAGGTCGACGCTGCTAGCTAGGTCCGTGCGAGGCGCGGCGATCAAAACCTGGCCGCCGTGGCACGCGGACATGACACGGGCAGCACGGTTGAGCACTGCGCCGAAGTAGTCGTCGCCGCGGGCCTCGGCTTCACCGGTGGCGATGCCCATCCGCACGGGTAACTCCAACTCCCGCTGCGCCGCGATCGCAGCGTCGACGGCCGACTTGGGAGTGGAGAACGCTGCGCAGACCCCGTCGCCGGTGTGCTTGAACAACGAACCGCCGCAATCGGTTATCGCGCCTCTAAGCACCTCGTCGTGAGCGGCCAGTGCTATCCGCATCGCGTCGGCGTCGGCTTCCCACCGCCTAGTCGAACCCTCGATGTCGGTGAAGAGGAACGTCACGATCCCCGAAGATGCGTTCATGGGGTTGCGTTGCTTGACATTGCCGCGCGAACACGGTCGATTTGCTCTAGCGCGTAGGTCGCGACTGAGGCGTTGGACATCCGGGCGCCGCCACGCGCAAGCGATTCGTAGGCCTCTTCGCCGAGCACTTCGCGTAGGTGGACGATCGCCGAGTTCATCTCGGGATAGCCCTTCCAGGTAAGCGGAGTTGCGGCGTACCCGCTGATGGTAGCGGCGGACTCGTAATGCCCGAGCCGATCCAAGACGGCGGTGAGTACCGCCAAAGGGCTCGGCATGAGTGAGAAATAGCCCGTGTCGTAGTAGTGGCGAATCGACACGGTGAGCAATTCGAAGACGTCGACGGCGTCGCCATGACCGGCGGCAAGCCTGGTGAGGTTGACCACGACATGTGACTCGACCTGCCGGTTGCCGCTGTCGCGTGCGATGTCCAGCCCTCGCTGAAGCTGTTGGTATGCCCCCTGGGGGTCGTGGTCGCGGTGCGCCCACCCCCACGCGAAGAGCGCAAAACTGGACACACTCGGGACGTCGCTGTCTTCGGCCGCTTGGAGTAGGCCTGCCGCGGCCGCCAGGGCTTCGTCGTTCGCGTCCGTGAAGGTATAAGCGAAGACCCGGGCGGCTCGAGCGTATGTGTGACTACCAGGAGTCCGTTCGATCAGGTTGCGGCACAGGTCGAGCCACCGCTCTGGCTGGCCTTTCGTGATGTAGCCGCCGCCCAACGCGGCGGCCTCGAAGTCGTGCGGGACATCGTCGAATTGCCCGGTCTCGATAGCCAGCCGCCCGGCTTCGGCATACTGGACGGAGTCGTCTATCCGGCCTGCCACGTAGCACTCACTGGCCATGATGTAGAGCTGCGCCAAGCGAGGATGACGGATCGCGAGCGCCGGTTCGACCAATTCCTCGGCCCACGCTACGGGCTCGTATTGATTGACCCAGAACCCGAGAAACGCCGAGTACGAAGCAATGGCCGCGGCAGCGTCGAGGTCGGATTCGTCTGCTGCCCAACGAAATGCGGAACGAAGATTGGGGAGCTCGGTGGTGAACCACTCGTAGGCTTCGCGTTGGCGCGGGCTGTCCCACAACGTCAGCAGGGTGGACTCGCGGCCTGCGAAGTAGCGGGCGTGGGCGGTCCGGGCTTCGTCGGCTGCGACATCCGCGACGAGTTGGTCTTCGGCGAACTGACGGATGGTCTCCAACATCGACAACCTCGTCCGGGCCGTCGCCCGGTCGGCGACCAGGAGCGACTTCCGCACCAGGGAGTCGAGCACATCCAACGTGGCATACTCGTCTCCACCGCCTCCGACCGCGCTGGCGGCCGACAGGTCGAAACCTCCTGCGAACACCGAACATCGTTGGAGTAGAGCTCTTTCGGCCTCATCGAGCAGGTCGTAGGACCACTGCACCGCATGCAGGAGCGTCTGGTGACGGTCGAGGCCGCGACGGGAACCGACCAGCAGCCGGAACCGGTCGTCCAGCCGCTCGCGCAGCTCGGTGACCGTCATCGACACCAAGCGGGATGCGGCCAACTCGATCGCCAGCGGGATCCCGTCGAGGCGACGGCAGATGTCGACGACGGAGTCCTCGGCGTCCCGCCCGTCCAGGGAGTTGCCCGGTGAGACGGCTGCGGCGCGTTCAACGAAGAGCGCCACGGCCGGGGAGTCACCCCCCGCGCGAACGTCCAGTGAGGACACCGGCCGCAGCTGTTCGTCGGGCACCCGCAGGCCCTCACGGCTGGTGGCGAGGATGCGCACGGTTGTCGATGCGGTAAGGATCGCCTCGATCATGTCGGCGGCTGCGTCCAGTACGTGCTCACAGTTGTCGAAAACCAGTAAGCGGTCGCGGCCCTCCAACGCGGCGGCCACGCTGTCGGCCATGCTGAATCCGGGCTGTTGGGTGATGCCGAGCACGGCCGCCACGGCCTCTGGCACGGCGGCGGGATCGCCGATGGAGGCGAGTTCGATCACGAACACGCCATCGGGGAAGAGGCCCGCTGCCCGTGAGCCGAGCTCCATCGCGAGCCGTGTCTTGCCGACCCCGCCCACCCCGGTCAACGTGACCAAGCGGTGTGACTTCAGAGCATCGTTCAGCTCGGTGAGCTCCTGCTCGCGGCCGATGAGACCCGTGGGCGGCAGGCGAAGGTTGCCTACCGCTGGGTCGGCCGTTCTGAGCGGCGCGAACTCGGTATTCAGGCCTGGAGCGCGGACTTGGAACAACTGAATGGGTTTGACGATGTCGCGTAGCCGCCGGAGTCCCATCGCCTGGAGCTCGATTCCGGCGAGCAGTTCGGCGGTAGCGCCGTCCAGCAGCACCTGCCCGCCGTGGCCCGCGGACATGACTCGGGAGGCGCGGTTGAGGACGGTGCCGAAGTAGTCGTCGCCTCGCGCTTCGGCTTCGCCGGTGGCGATGCCCATTCGCACCGGAAGTTCCAGTGCGCGCTGCGCGGCGGTGGCCGCATCGACGGCCGCCCTAGGAGAGGAGAAGGCCGCGCACACCCCGTCGCCGGTGTGCTTGAAAAGCGCTCCACCGCAATCATTTATCGCCGTACGCAGTACCTCGTCGTGGGTGGCCAGTGCCACCCGCATCGCGTCCGCATCGGCTTCCCACCGCCGCGTCGAACCCTCAATGTCGGTGAACAGAAACGTGACGATTACGAGTGCGGCGCTCATTCGGATTCGTCCGCTTGCACGAGCCGGCTCCGCGCCAGCTCGATCTGCTCGAGCGCGTATTTCGCCATGCCCGCGTTGGTCACGGACCGGCCCGCATGCGCGAATGATTCGTACAAGTCCGCCCCGAGCACATCGCGTAGGTGGGCGACTGCTAGGTCGATCTCGGGATAGTAATTTCGTGCGAGCGGTGACGAAAGTGTCCCGGAGATCGTCGCGGTTGGCTCGAGATAGCCGAGTCGGTCGAGGTGCGCAGTGAGCACGCCGAGCGGCTGAGCGAGGAGTCCGAAATCGCCAGCCTCGAAGTAGTTGCGGATTGTGTGCATTGTGTCCATTGTGTGCGCGATGGATCCGAACGCCGCGATGGGATCCTGGTGCGTGGCGGCAAGCCTGCACAGACTCGCGGAGTGATAGCTCTCGAGCAGTCGGTTGCAGCTCTCCTGCGCGACCTCGACGCCCCGGCGATGGGCTTCGTAAGCCGCCACCGGGCCCGTTGCGTGGCGGACAAAGCCATACGCGATGAGCGCCCAGCTCACCAGGAGGGGTTTATCGGTGACGCGGTCGGCAGTGCACAGCTCCTCGGAGGCTGCCCGCGCCTCGTCACCGGCGCCGACCATGTCTAGCGCCGTCGCCAGATGCCCCCCTGTGTAGATGCTTGGGCCAGGGCCTAACGCGGTCCGTTTGCGGCAGAACTCAATCCACTGTGCAGACTCACCCATCATGAATCGATGCGGCGCCGAGTTCGGTGTCCATCTCGTACGGCACTCGATATCGGTGAACAGGAACGTGACGGCACCGTAGGGCATCGCCTCGCGATCAGCCTGCGCCTTCATGGAGTACCCCGCACTCCCGGAAATGTCCCTGCGGTGTCATGGTAGGCCTGCGATGGGGTCATGAGACCACGTTTGACCGTCACGGCGATCTTGACTTCGGGACCTCTTGACACCCGTCAAGTAGGTCCGTCGTAAAGTTCTGCCCATGCAGATCCGCGACACCGCCGTAGCGACCCCCGACAAGCCGGCCATCATCATGCATCCGTCCGGCGTGGTGGTCACGTTCGGTGAGTTGGAGGCCAGGGCGAATCAACTGGCCCATCTGTTCCGCTCGGCCGGCCTGGTCGAGGGTGACGCGGTGGCGATCCTCATGGAGAACAGCGAGCACATGCACGCGGTGATGTGGGCGGCGCGCCGGGCCGGGCTGTACTACGTCCCGATCAACACCCACCTGACGGCGGCCGAGGTCGCCTACATCGTCGACAACAGCAGCGCGAAGGCCATCGTCGGCTCCGGCGGCCTGCGGGACACCCTCGCCGGGCTGAGTGCGGAGCTGCCCAGCGGGCCTCCCGCCATTCGACTCATCGTCGACGGGGAGTTGGAGGGTTGGCAGCGCTATCCGGAATGTGTTGCCGAGCAACCCGTTACCCCGCTCGACGACGAGATCGAGGGCGATCTGCTGCAGTACTCCTCGGGTACGACCGGAACGCCCAAGGGCATCAAGCGCGAGCTGCCGCACCTGCCGCCTGCCGAGGTGCCGGGATTGATGGCCGCCCTCGTCGGGTTCTGGATGAACCCGGACGCCGTGTATCTGAGTCCGGCGCCGCTATATCACACCGCTCCGTCGGTGTGGTCGATGCAGACGCAGGCGGGTGGGATCACCACCGTCATCCTGGAGAAGTTCGACCCCGCGGGGACGTTGGAGGCGATCCAGAAGTACCGGATCACGCACGGCCAGTTCGTTCCGGTGATGTTCACCCGCATGCTGAAACTGCCTCAGGCCGTGCGTGATTCGTATGACGTCAGCAGCCTGCAGCGCGTCATGCACGCGGCGGCGCCGTGCCCGGTGGAGATCAAGAAGCAGATGATCGACTGGTGGGGGCCGATCGTCGACGAGTACTACGCCTCCTCGGAGGCCATCGGTTCCACGCTGATCACCGCCGAGGACTGGCTGACCCACCCTGGATCGGTCGGCAAGCCGATGACGGGCATCCTGCACATCCTCGACGAGGACGGCAACGAACTGTCCGCAGGGCAGGCGGGGGAGATCTACTTCGAGGGCGGCTTCGACTTCGAGTATCTCAACGACCCCGGCAAGACGGCGTCCTCGCGCGACTCGCGCGGATGGAAGACCGTGGGGGACATCGGATACCTCGACGACGATGGCTACCTCTACCTGACCGACCGACGGCATCACATGATCATCTCCGGCGGTGTGAACATCTATCCGCAAGAGGCGGAGAACGTGTTGGTGACCCACCCGAAGGTGATGGACGCCGCGGTCTTCGGTATTCCAGACGAGGAGATGGGCCAAAGCGTCAAGGGCATCGTGCAGACCGTGGACCAGGCCGACGCCACCGACGCGTTCGCCGATGAGTTGCTGGCCTGGCTGCGGGATCGCCTGTCGCACTACAAGTGTCCGCGGTCGATCTCGTTCGAGGCGCAGTTGCCGCGCACCGACACGGGCAAGCTGTACAAGCAGGAGCTGATCAAGAAGTACTCATGAAGCCCATCGCACTCGGTCGGGCCGGCCTGATTGCCGTCTCTTCGATGACCGATGCGATCTTCACGCTCACAGAGCAGCCTTGCGACGATCCGCGATCTGTGACGGTGCCGTCGATGGACTCGGCGCTCGACGGGCTCGCCGCGCGGGTGGCGCGGTGGCCGCAGGCCGCAGCCGTGTGCGACGACGTGCTGCGGGCCGTCGACGTCGACGCGCCGGCCTTCAACGGGATCATCACCGAGTCACTGGCCTATTCGACGCTGCAGTCCGGGCCCGAATTCGCCCGCTGGCTTGCCGAGCGGGGTCCGGCCACCGTGCCCGAGATCGTTGACCCGGTCGTGGCCGAGCGCGCGGGGGACATTCTCTACGTGCGGTTCAACCGGCCGCAGCGTCACAACGCATTCTCCACCGACGCCCGCGCCGCACTGCTCGAGGCGCTCGAGGTCGCGCGTCTCGATCCGGGCGTGAGCGACGTGGTGCTGTCCGGCAACGGCCCGTCCTTCTGCAGCGGAGGCGATCTCGCCGAGTTCGGCACGTTCGCCGACCCGGCGTCGTCGCACCTCGCCCGCAGCCGACACAGTCCGGCGCTGGTCCTCGACGAGATCACCGCACGCCTCGGTCGGTCGTGTCGGGCCGAGGTCCACGGCCAAGTGCTGGGCAGCGGACTCGAGATGGCGGCGTTCTGCGGACACGTGACGTGCAGTCCCGATGCGACACTCGGACTGCCGGAGTTGACGCTCGGACTCATCCCCGGTGCGGGTGGAACCGTCAGCATCACGCGGCGAATCGGGCGTTGGCGCATGGCGTATCTGGTGCTGTCGGGCCGGACGATCGACGCCGTGACCGCGCTGGATTGGGGCCTGGTCGACGCCATCCACTAGCACTAGCGACTTGTGTGCGTTCGCCGGCGCTGAGACCGCCGCTGCATGTACACAAATCGCGGGGGCTGGCAGCAACTAGCTGGAGCGGCGCAGGGTCACCCGGTAGGTGTACTGCTCCGGGAGGAAGTGGCTGACGGCCAACTCGACGGGCGTACCCGACGGGTCGGAGTACAACCTGTCGATCCGCAGCATCGGATGTCCCCGATCGCAGTCGACCGCCGCGGCGACCTCGTCGTCCGCCGCCGAGACCGTGATCGACTGCGCCGCTTCGGCTATCGACTCCGAGAGGTGTGGCCCGGTCAGCCCGATGACGGTGCTGGTGCTGACGGCGCCATCGGTCAGCTCCCGCACCCCGAGCACGGTTCTGGCCACGGATTCCGGCAGGTGCACGCGGGTGAGGACGAAGGGCACGCCTGGGTTGGATCCGTGCAGCCGACGGAGCACCACGGTGTAGACCACGTCGTCGTCGAGCCGCATTCTGCTGGCTGCGTCGACGTCGACCCGACGCCGGAGCCCGGCGAGCACTTCCATGGTGGTGTCGTCGGACAGGCTCATCAGATCCTCGATCGAGCCGAGCTGCCGCAGGTACCGCTGCCCAGCCCGAAAAGCACCGTCGCGGGCGTACGTGCCACGGCCCGGTATTCGGTAGACCACGCCCTCGGCCACCAGATCCTGGAACGCGCGGCGCACGGTCTGCCGTGACAGTCCGTGCCGCGCAACGAGCTCGGATTCGGTGGGCAGCCGTGCACCGTCCCGGTACGTGCCGGCGGCGATGTCGTCGCGAAGTGTCTGGCGCAGAGCCTGATACGCCGGTGCGGGTCGCACGGTCAGACCCCGCCGCGGGCCACCAGCTGCGCCGCGATGACGTTGCGCTGAATCTCGTTGGTGCCTTCGCCGACGATCATCAGGGGCGCGTCGCGGAAGTAGCGCTCGACGTCGTATTCGGTGGAGTAGCCGTAGCCGCCGTGGATTCGCACCGCGTTGAGTGCGATCTCCATGGCCGCCTCGGAGGCGAACAGCTTGGCCATGCCCGCCTCCATGTCGGCACGCCCGCCGCTGTCGTAGCAGTCGGCCGCGTGAAACGTCAGTTGGCGTGCGGCGGTCAGCGTGGTCGCCATGTCGGCGAGGTAGTGACCGACTGCCTGGTGCTTCCAGATGGGCTGGCCGAAGCTCTCGCGTTCCTGCGCATATGCCAACGCGTCCTCGAGTGCTGCGGTGGCGACGCCGAGGGCTCGGGAGGCGACCTGGATGCGGCCGGTCTCGAGGCCCTTCATCATCTGGCCGAAGCCCTTGCCGGGCGTTCCGCCGAGGATGGCCGTCGCGGGCAGTCGGTAGTCGGCGAACGAGAGTTCGCACGATTCGACGCCCTTGTAGCCGAGCTTGGGTAGATCCCGCGACACGGAGAGCCCGTCGCCGTGCTCGACGAGGACGATCGAGATGCCCCGGTGCTTGGGTGTGGCCTCGGGATCGGTCTTGCACAGCAGGGCGATCATCCCGGAGCGCCGCGCATTGGTGATCCACGTCTTGGCGCCGTTGATCACCAGTTCGTCACCGTCGCGACGCGCAATCGTCGTCATCGCCTGTAGGTCTGAACCGCCGCCCGGCTCGGTGAGCGCCATGGTCGCGCGGACCGCGCCGGTGGCCATCGCGGGCAGGTAGCGCTGCTTCTGGTCGTCGGTGCCGAACAGGTCCAAGAGCTTGGCGACGACGGTGTGGCCGCCCATCGCGCCAGCCAGACTCATCCAGCCCCGCGCCAGCTCCTGGGTGACCAGCACGTAGCACCGCATCGACACCGGGGTGCCGCCGTACTCCTCGGGTACCGCCAGCCCGAAGATCCCGATGCGCTTCATCTGCTCGATCCACGCCTCGGGGTACTCGTTCGCATGCTCGACGTCCCGCACGGTCGGCTTGACGTCGCGGTTGACGAACGCGCGGACGGTCTCGACCAGCATGGTCTCATCGTCGCCGAGATTCATGGTGCTCATATGTACGGCCATATTGACACGTCGATCGCCAGAGTGCCAGCATGTTAAGCCGTGACTTTGTCCGGCCATATCGCAGGCGGCCCATACTTCGACGATCTACACGTGGGGCAGGTCTTCGACTGGGCCCCGTCGATGACCTTGACCGCAGGTGCCGCGGCCGTTCATCAGTCGATCCTCGGAGACCGGATGCGGCTGCCGCTGGACCAGACCCTGACGCATGCGGTCACCGGGGCGCCGACCGCCCTGGTGCACCCTGCCTTCGTATGCGACGTCGCGATCGGCCAGAGCACGCTGCCGACGCAGCGCGTCAAGGCCAATCTGTTCTACCGCGGGCTGCAGTTCCACCACTTCCCGATGATCGGCGACACGCTCTACACCCGCACCGAAGTCGTTGGTTTGAAACAGAACTCGACGAAACCCGGGCGCGCTCCGACGGGTCTTGCCGCGTTGCGGATGACGACCATCGACCAGGCCGACCGGTTGGTGCTCGACTTTCACCGCTGCGCGATGCTTCCGCTGCGCGAGGGCGCAGGCGATACCGGCCACGCCGACGACCTCTCGGCGATCGATGCGGATGCGCCCATCCCTTCCGATCCGACCGGTGATTGGAACGCCGAAGCGTTCCGCGTCCGCGTTCCCGGCCCGCACTTCGACCCGGCGATCGCCGGCACCGTAATGCGCAGTACCGCCGACGTCGTCACCGGTGCGACCGAACTCGCCCGGCTGACCCTCAACATCGCTGCGACACATCATGACCTTCGCGTCGGCGGGCAGCGTCTCGTGTACGGCGGCCACACCATCGGCCTGGCCCTGGCACAGGCGACCCGTGCGCTGCCGAACCTCGTCACCGTTCTCGGCTGGCAGTCCTGCGACCACACCGGCCCCGTGCACGAGGGTGACACGCTCTACAGCGACCTTCACGTCGAGGAGGCGACGCCGCTGCCGGGTGGGCGCGGTGGGGTCCTGACGCTGCGGTCTGTCGTCCATGCGGTCGGTGAGCCCGACCGGCAGGTACTGGACTGGAGATTCAGCGCCCTGCTCTTCTAGGCACGGGGAACAATGGGCACCGTGGACGCGGCGCAGCGGGAATGGGGGGCAAGTGGACTAGCTCACCTGACCGGTCTTCCTGCGGGTGTCCCGGACTTCTCGCGCGCCGTGGTTCTCGCCGCCGCCCGGTCGACGGCCGCCGACCTCCACCGTCACCTCGGTGTCACCGTGGACGCCGCTGAACTACTGGCCGGTCGCGCGGCCCTGCTGGGGCTGTCGCGGCAGGGACGGATCTCGGCCGGCGGCGCGACCCGGCTGATCGCCGCGTACGACGGGTGGTGCGCGCTGACGTTGTCCCGCCCCGATGACGTCGGTGCGGTGCCCGCACTGATCGAATCAGCTGAGCACCAGGGTGATCCGTGGCCCGTCGTGGAGGCGTGGGCCGCCGCTCGGGCCGCCGGTGACGTCGTCGCACGCGCCAGGCTGCTCGGCCTGCCCGGGGCCGCTCTGGGGGAGACCGTGGCCGCGGCACCCGCGGTACGTCGCAGCGGTCTCGCCGCTGCGCCGCGTGACCTGTCCGGTCTGCTGGTCGTCGACCTGTCGTCGATGTGGGCGGGGCCCCTGTGCGGGCAACTCCTTCGGCGCGCAGGTGCCACCGTCGTAAAGGTCGAGACCACGGCCAGGCCTGATGGCACTCGGGCCGGATCACCCGCCTTCTTCGACTGGATGAATAGCGGAAAGTATTGCTATGCAGCAGACTTCGATGCTTGCGACCGGGTCCGGGACCTGCTCGAGGCAGCGGACGTCGTCATCGAGTCGTCGCGGCCGTCGGCGTTGCAGCAGCGCAAGCTCGGCCCCGACGACGTAGCCGCCCGTGCCGGTCGTGTCTGGGTGCGCATCACCGGCCATGGCAGCGACGGTGAACGCGCCAACTGGACGGCGTTCGGTGACGATGCCGCGGTGTCGGGCGGCCTGGTGGGCCGTAGCCCAGAGGGCCCGGTGTTCTGTGGAGACGCGATCGCCGATCCGCTCACCGGATTGCACGCCGCGCTCCGCGTCGCCGAGTCGCTGTCCCGCGGCGGTGGCGAGGTCGTCGACGTGTCGATGGCGGCGGTCGCCGCCACCTACGCTTCCCTTCCCGAAGTGTCGAGTGACAGTAATCGACCCGCAACGGTTCCCACGCCACCAGGTCTGGCGCCCGGGGCCGCAGGCCTCGGTGCCGACAACCACCACGTCGAGCTGCTGATTGCCGAACGGAGACTGACCTCGTGCTGATCCAGCGTGCGCACCTGCTCGACGGCACCGTGGCCGACATCAGGACCGACCACCACGTCGTCGAGGTCGCCCAGGACCTGACGCCGGCAGCGGGAGAGTCGGTGTTCGACGCCTCCGGATGCACCGTCATCCCCGGACTGCACGACCACCACGTGCACGTGCACTCCGCAGCGGCAGCCATGACGTCGGTGAGTGTCGGGCCGCGGGAAGCGCGCGACCGCAACGGTCTTCGAGCCGCGCTGACCAATGCACACGTCGGCGAAGACGGTTGGATTCGCGCCGTGGGCTACCACGAGTCCGTCGCCGGGGGTTTGGACCGCGCCTCGCTCGACGAGGTGTCACCGCCGGTGCCGGTGCGCGTGCAGCACCGCAGCGGAATCCTGTGGACGCTGAACTCTGCGGGCCTGGCCCGTGTCGGTCTCCCCGATCACCCGGACGGTCGGCTCCGCAGCGCCGACCCGAGTTGGTCCGGCGCCCTGGCGCGAAGGGAAACCGGCCTCGCCGACGTCAGCCGGAGGCTCGCGACTTACGGCGTCACCGGAATGACGGATGCCACACCGGATCTCGGGGTGATCGACGTCGTGAGATTCGCCGAGTCGCATCGCCATGGCGAGCTTCTCCAACAGGTGCACTGCCTGGCGCCCGGCAAGCGCATTCTGCACGACGACGACCTGGACCTCGATGGGCTGACCTCGTGGATCGGCGCACGACATGCCGCGGGTGCCATCGTCGCCATGCACTGCGTCACGGCGGCGCAACTCGTCGTCACCATCGCCGCGCTGCGTGCGGCGGGATCCCGGCCGGGTGATCGCATCGAGCACGCCGCCGTCGTACCGGATGACTGCCTTGCCGATCTCGCCGAACTCGGGGTGCTCGTTGCCACGCAACCCAACTTCGTGACCGAACGCGGCGACCAGTACCTCGCCGACGTTCCGCGGGATGAGCATCACCAGCTGTGGCGCGTGGCGTCGCTGATCGCGGCCGGTATCCCGGTCGCGATGTCGACGGACTTTCCGTTCGGCGACCCCGACCCGTGGGCCGCGATGCGGGCCGCGGTAGGCCGGACGACGTTGTTGGGCAACGTCATCGGCGGCCAGGAGCGCGTCGCGCCCCTCACCGCGCTGACGTTGTTCCTTGGCGCTCCAGAACATCCGACGCTCCCGCGGTCGGTCAGCCCCGGTGAGCCCGCCGACCTGTGCGTCCTCTCCGGAACGCCCGACGACGTGCTGCGCGAGCTCGATGCGGGGCTGGTCGCCGCCACGGTCGTCGAAGGTCGTGTCGTGTACCAGCGCAGCTGATGGGGGACAGCATCGGCGACACCGGGGCCAAGGCAGACGAAGGTTGTTAACATTTCGATCAACCGCCATCCCCACCGATTCGAAAGGCATGACAATGGCATTCGTCACCACCACCGACGGCACCGACATCTTCTACAAGGACTGGGGCACCGGACAGCCCATCGTCTTCAGCCACGGCTGGCCGCTGGCCTCGGATGACTGGGACAACCAGATGCTGTTCTTCCTGGCCCAGGGCTACCGCGTGATCGCCGCCGACCGGCGTGGGCACGGACGGTCCACCCAGACCGTCGACGGCCACGACCTCGACCATTACGCCGATGATCTTGCCGCCGTGGTCAAACACCTCGACCTGCACGACGCCATCCACGTGGGCCACTCCACCGGCGGTGGTGAGGTGGTGCGCTACCTGGCGCGCCATGGCGAGAGTCGGGCAGCCAAGGCCGTACTCATCAGCTCGGTACCGCCGTTGATGGTCCAGACCGACGCCAACCCCGAGGGCCTACCCAAGTCGGTGTTCGACGGCCTGCAGGCTCAGCTCGCGGCCAACCGGTCGGAGTTCTACCGCGCGCTGCCGTCGGGTCCGTTCTACAACTTCGACAAGCCGGGCGTCGAACCGTCGGAGGCCATCATCGAAAACTGGTGGCGCCAAGGCATGATGGGCGACGCCCTGTCGCACTACGACGGCATCGTGGCGTTCTCCCAGACCGACTTCACCGAGGACCTGAAGAAGATCACCGTCCCGACCCTGGTGATGCACAGCGTCGATGACCAGATCGTCCCCTACGTCGCCTCAGGCCCGAAGTCCGCCGAGCTGTTGCAGAACGGCACCCTCAAGACCTACCGCGACGGCTTCCCGCACGGCATGCCCACCACCCACGCCGACGTCATCAACGCCGACCTGCTCGCGTTCTTGAAGTCATGACGAGCGCGGCAGCCCGACGTCGACCTGGATAGCTCTACGACAGCCTGGCCCAGGCAGGTCAGCCGCATCTCGCTCGGCCGGTCGCGAGGCAGAACTCCGAGCGAGGAGTCACGGCGGTGGCGCTGAGGGCTTCAGGCCTGGGCCGATTCCCGCTGCGTGAGGTTCCGACGCAGCCAGGCCACCTGGCTGGCGAATAAAGCCTGCGACACAGGTGCTTTCGGAACCACGCCGTCGAATCCGTGGAATGCGCCCTGCACGACCTCGACCTCGCACGGAACCCCGGCCGCCGGCGGGGTTCGGCGGTCCATCAGACGCGAAACCACCCGGAACACCGCCAACGAACTCGGGGTGATCATGCTGCGCGGGATCGGCCGAGCGGAGCGCTTCAAGTCGGGTTGAAAGTCGGGCATCCGAACGACAGTACTGACCCTCGCGGGGGTGCGTGTTCGGTCCGCGACACGCCGCTCGGAATGACTCTTTGCGCACGCTCGCGTCTACCGTCTAGTCGCGGTCGTCGAGCAGCGCCTCGAACGCCACCCGGTCGCCTCGATACAGCGAGCGGACCACTTCGATTGGTCGCGTATCGGTGTCCAGCGACCGTCGGCTGAGGCGCAGCATCGGCATCGCGGTCGTCGACTCCAGCAGCCCCGCCTCCCGCGGGGAGGCCAGTGCCGTCTCGACGCGCTCGACTGCCGAGCCGAACTGAACTCCCGCCGCGCGGATCGCCGCGTACAACGACGTCGTCGGATCGAACGTCTCGGTGAACTGCCCGAAGCGGTGCTTGGGCAGGTAGGTGCTCTCCAGACCGATGCGTTGCCCATCGGCGAGTAGGACCCGCTCGAGGTGCATCACCGCTTCACCGTCGCTGACGTCGAGGGCCGCGGCCAGGTCCGGCGCGGCCTCGAGATCCTCCCAGGTGACCAGGAGGCGGCCGGGTTTGCGGCCCATGCGCAGTGCGCCCTCGGTGTAGGAATTGAGTGAAAGTGGTTGAACCAGTTTCGGTTGCGACACTACCGTGCCGCGACCTCGGCGTTGGATGCGGCCCTCGACCAACAGTTCATGCAGCGCCTGCCTGACCGTTTCGCGGGCGACGCCGAAGCGTACGGCCAGTTCCCGTTCAGGAGGGAAGGCGTCGCCCTCGGCAAGGTCGTCGAGGATCTCCTCCAGCGTGGTGCGAATCGCGTACGGCTTGCTCACGGCGACGACCAGCCCGACAACCCCCGTCGGATGACCCGTTCCGCGATCACCAGCACGTCGTCGATTGTCGCAGCCCTGCCGTTCGCACCGGCCTCTGGATCCTTGGCGGCGTCGTCGTAGCGGCGGAGTTGCAATGCGTCGGGCCACCACGGGTGTGCGAGGAGTGCGGCGTCGACCTCCGCACCACCCTGAGCCGTCAGCGACAGCACGGAGGTCGGCGTAAGCCCAGCTCCGTAACCGGGTTCGGCGGCGACCAGGTAGCGCTTGGCGGCGACGTGTTGCCCTGCCAACCAGCCGACCCGCTCACCGAATCGCGGCGTCAGCCACTGCCGCGCCGTCTCGTCGTGTCGTTCCACCGCCGACGCGTCGAACATCGGGCTGTGCGCGAGATCGTGCAGCGCGGCGGCGAGCACCAGTTCGTCGTCGGCCCCGTCGTCCATGGCGCGCGCGGCGCACTGCATGGCGTGGTCGAGTTCGTCGACGTCCTCTTCGTCCCACACTCGGCGAAGCGAGGCCAACAGCGCAGCAGTTTCGTCGAGCGCGTCCATCCGCTGCAGCTTACCCCTATTGGTCTATACCAATTGTTGGCCTGCTGTTCCCCCTGTGATCACCGGAGCTTCCGCAAGCCGTATCCCTGAGTCTGAATGGTCACCGAACATGCGTGTGACGATCATCGGCGGCGGGATCCTTGGAACCGCCCACGCGCTCGAGGCGGTCCAGCGCGGCCATCGCGTCGCCCAGTTGGAGCGCGAGGTCGAAGCGCGCGGCGCGACCGTACGCAACTTCGGTCTGGTCTGGGTATCTGGCCGCGCCGAGCACGAGCTCGCGGCGACACTGCGGTCCCGTGAACTCTGGGAACGCATCGGTGCTCAGATTCCCGGCGTCGGTTTTCGTCCCACCGGATCGTTGACCCTGCTACGCACGCCCCGGGAAGTCGCGGTCGCCGAGCAGGTTGTCGCGCGTGCCGACGCGGGCGCCCGCGGGTTCGCGGTGCTCGAACCAGACCGCGTGCGGGCACTCAATCCCGCGTTGCGCGGCAAATTCATTGCTGCCCTGCATTGTTCGCGCGACGCTGCCGTTGAGTCCCGGCAGGCCCCACCAGCCATTCGGGCGCACCTCGCCGCCACTGGACGCTACGAGTTCGTGCCGGGGAGGGAAGCGCGGGCCATCGACGGCACGACCGTGCGAGACGACCGTGGTAGGTGCTACGAAGGCGACCTGGTGCTGATGTGCCCCGGTGCGGTGCACGGCGGGTTGACCCGTGAGATCGCAGGCGAACTCCCGGTGCGGCGGGTCCGGCTGCAGATGATGCAGACCGACCCGCTCGACGAACCGCTGACCACCGCCATCGCCGATGGCGACAGCTTCCGCTACTACCCGGGGTTCGCCGGGAGTGCACTGGATGCGTTGCGCGACAACGAACCACAAGACCACGTTGCGGTGACTCGGCGCATGCAGCTGCTTTGCGTCCAACGTCTGCACGGCGGTCTCACGATCGGTGACACCCACGAGTACGACGAACCCTTCGCCTTCGACGTCGACGATGCGCCCTACGGCTACCTGATGGCGCTCGTCGAGGAATTCCTCGGACGTCCGCTTCCCACCATCCGCCGCCGGTGGGCCGGGGTCTACAGCCAGTGCGTCGATCCCGGCCAGCTGGTATCCCGGACCTCGGCAGGCGAAGGCGTGTGGGTGGTCACCGGACCAGGAGGGCGCGGCATGACACTCGGACCGGCCATCGCCGAACAGACCGCCCAACTGATCGAGCTCTGAAGGGAATGTCTTCAATGCCTATGACCCGTAACACAATCCAAGTGGCCGTCGTTGACATGGCAGGAACCACCGTTGCCGACGACGGTCTAGTGGTCCGTTCGTTCGAGGCGGCCGCGACAGCCGCGGGCATGCCGGAGAACGGTGCCGAACGCGAGCATGCCCGCAAGTACGTGCTCGACACGATGGGCCAGTCCAAGATCGTCGTCTTCCGAGCCCTGTTCGGTGCGGAGGAGGTGGCGCAGCGCGCCAACGCCGCCTTCGAGAGTGCGTATGAGGCGGCGATCGACGACGGTCACGCCACGCCGATCGACGGCGCGGCCGACGCCATCACGCGCCTTCGCGACGCCGGCATCAAGGTCACACTGACAACGGGCTTCAGCGGCCCGACACAGGAGAAGTTGCTGGCGGCGCTCGGGTGGCAGTCGATCGCCGATCTAGTGCTCGCCCCCGGCGACGGAGTGCGTGGCCGCCCCTACCCGGACCTCATCCTGACTGCCCTGATGCGACTGGGCGCCGACGGGGTCGGCAACGTCGCTGCTCTCGGCGACACCAGCAACGACGTGGATAGCGCTCTGCGGGCTGGATGTGCCATCGCCGCTGGAACTCTCACCGGTTCCCACGACGAGAAGCAGTTGCACGACGCCGGTGCCACTCACGTGGTCGCGACGGTATCCGAGTTCGCCGACCTGATCCTCGACAACCAACCAAGGACTGAAACATGAAACTCCGGAAGACCATGGCGGCCCTGGCTGCCGCTGCGCTGGCCCTCACCTCGACCGCGTGTGGCGGCACCGGGTCCTCGGGCTCGGGAAGTGGTGAGACCGTCACGGTGTATAGCGCCGACGGACTCGCCACCTGGTACAAGACCCAGTTCGACGCCTTCACCAAGAGCACCGGCATCAACGTCAACCTCGTCGAAGCCGGATCCGGCGAGGTGGTGTCGCGCGTCGAGAAGGAACAATCCAACCCGCAGGCCGACCTGCTCGTCACCCTGCCGCCGTTCATCCAGAAGGCGGACAAGTCAGGTCTGCTACAGCCGAGCGGTGTCGACACCAGCGGTATCGCGGCCGAACAGGTCGGCCCGGGCGGCAACTACCTGCCGGTCGTGAACAACGCGCTCAGCTTCATCGCCAACCCAGGCGCCAACCCGCAGCCCGCGACCTGGAACGACCTGTTGGCCCCGGAGTACAAGGGCAAGCTTCAGTACTCGACGCCGGGCCAGGCCGGCGACGGCACCGCGGTGCTGGTTCTGCTGCAGCATCTGATGGGCAAGCCGGGGGCGCTGGACTACCTGGGCAAGCTGCAGGCCAACAACGTCGGCCCGTCCTCGTCCACGGGCAAGCTGCAACCCAAGGTGAGCAACGGCGAGCTGCTGGTGGCGAACGGCGACGTGCAGATGAACCTGGGCTCCATCAAGGACGACGGGTCCACGTTCAACGTCTTCATCCCCGCCTCCGCCGACGGCAAGAGGACCACCGTCTCACTGCCCTACGTTGGGGGCGTCACCAAGAGCGCCCCGCACGCCGACGGCGCCAAGAAGCTCTTGGCCTTCCTGGTGTCGGAGGACGTGCAGAAGACCGTCGCCCCTGACGCGCGTGGCATTCCGGTCCTCGACTCGCTCGTCGCGTCGTCGGAGGAGGCGGCCGGCCCGAACACCCCGGCGGGGGTATTGAAGGGCGTCGACGTGTGGGTACCGGACTGGAGCGCGGTCCTGGCGGATCTCGATGCCGACGTCGCCGCGTATCAGAAGGCCACTGGGAGCTGACCATGACCGAGATCGGGGATCCGGTGCGCCGGAGCGAAGCGATCCGGGTGATGTCACCGCGGGCAACGGCCGCGGCTGGCAACCGCGACGACGCGGTCGTAGAAGGCGTCGTAGAAAGCGTCGCCCCCGCAATCACGTTTGAACGCGTCGGCGTGTCATACGGGCGTGGCAAGAAGGCGACGAGAGCGTTGATCGACTTCAACCTCCGCGTCGCGGCGGGCGAGACGGTCGCCCTGCTCGGTCCCAGCGGCTCGGGCAAGTCCACCGTGCTCAACGCGCTCGCCGGCTTCGTCCGCCCGACGACGGGAGTGGTCCGACTGGCCGGTCGCGACGTCACCGACCTTCCGCCGGCCAAGCGGGGGATCGGGGTGGTATTGCAGGCCTACGCGCTGTTCCCGCACATGCGGGTGGCTGACAACGTCGCCTTTGGACTGAAGTCGCACCGGGTTCCGCGCGGTGACCTCGCCGCCCGAGTCGCCGAGGCGTTGGATATGGTCGGCATGTCCGCCTACGGAAGGCGTTTGCCCCGTGAGCTTTCCGGCGGACAGCAGCAGCGCATCGCCATCGCCAGAGCGCTGGCCACCCGGCCGAGGGTGCTGCTCCTCGACGAGCCGCTAGCAGCCTTGGACGCGCAGCTCCGGCAGTCCATGCTCGCGGAGTTGCAAAGGCTCAAGGAGGCACTGCCCGACACCGCGATGATGTACGTCACGCACGACCAGACCGAGGCCCTGGCCCTCGCCGATCGGATCGTGGTGATGAACGACGCCCGACTGATGGACGTCGATACCGCCGAAAACCTCTGGAAGCGGCCACCCAGCAGCTTCACGGCTGCGTTTCTGGGCGGCGCCAACTTGATCCCGTGCACGGTGAGGCGCGTCATCGGGACGTCGGCACTCGTCGCCGTCGCGCACAAGACGGTCAGTGCAGTGGCGCCACAGCCCGCAGTCGGCCGGATCGACTGGGCGCCGGAGTCCAAGGCGCTGCTATGCATTCGGCCGCACGCCGTCAAGGTGGTTGGCCTCGGAGACCGGGACGCTCTGCGGGCCACGGTGAACACCGCGGTGTGGCGCGGTGCCAGCACCCGCCTGGTGCTTTCCGTCCATGGGCTGCCAGATCAGCTGCTCGACGTCGACGTGCCTGGCGTGACGACGCTCGGCATCGGCAGCGAGATCGGGCTGCGGTTCCCCGAACCTGCCGGCGTCCTGGTGCAGGCTGCGATGAGCGCTCGCGCGAAGAGCGATGAGCCGACGGCGTGACGACACTTCTCGAGCCGACGTCGGACGCGCCGGAACGATCAGCCCCCCCGAGGTCGTGGGCCGCGTGGTGGGCCGCCCCACCGCTGTTGATCGTTTTGCTCGCAGCGGTGTACCCACTGGTGCGAGTGTGCCTGGAGTCGACGAAAGTCGGTGACACCGGGCGTGGTTGGTCGACCTGGACGACGGTGCTCTCGTCGACGGCCTTCCGCGACGCGTTGTGGCGCACCGTGGCCATCGCCGTGACGTCGACCGTCGGTTGCCTGGTTCTGGGCACGTTCCTCGCCCTCGTGCTGGCGTTCGTGCCGTTCCCGCGCAGCCAATTCGTCGGTCGGCTGATCGACACCATCCTCGCGCTGCCGTCGTTCCTCATCACCCTGGCGTTCACGTTCCTCTACGGCACAGCCGGAGCGGTCAACGCCGCCATCGCCGCCGTAACCGGCGATCCAACGCCGGTGCTGAACTTCCTATACACGCCGGCCGGAGTGATCGCGGCGGAGATCACCTTCTTCACGCCGTTCGTCATTCGTCCATTGCTCTCATCGTTCTCGACGTTGCCGAGGGCGCAGCTGGACGTCGCGGCCAGCCTCGGCGCATCGCCGCTGCGGGTGTTGCGGGCGGTGATCATGCCGGAGGCGTGGCCCGCTCTGATGGCAGGCGGCAGCCTGGTCTTGTTGTTGACGCTCAACGAGTTCGGCATCGTATTGTTCACCGGCGCCAAGGGCGTCACCACTTTGCCCGTCCTGATCTACACCCGCGGGATCGTGACGTTCGACCTGCCCGGCGCGGCCGTGATCGCGACCGTGCAGATCGCACTTTCGCTCACCCTCTACACGCTCTACCGGCAGATCTTCGCCCGCATGATGAACAGCCGAGGGTAGGGGACATCGATGTTGTTGTGGACCAAGCGCAGCAGGGCGGTCGTCCTCGGTGTCTTCGCCGCAGTCGTGTTCGTCGTCTTCGTTGCGCCCCTGGCAACGGTGGCACTCGCTGGGCTGGCCGGCTCATGGTCAGGCGCGCTGCCCTCCAAGTTGGGCTCCCTTCACTTCGAAGACGCGCTCTCGGGTGAGAACCTGGCCAGCCTCTCGGTCAGCCTGCAGACCGCGTTGATCGCGGGTGGCCTGGCACTGGTGCTCGGCACCTGGGCGGCGCTGGCGGCGCGCGAAGCGCCTGCCTGGCTCGGTCGCATCACCGACGCCGTGTTCCACCTGCCGATCGCGGTGCCGTCGGTCGCGATCGGACTCGGCCTGCTCATCTCCTTCAATACGCAACCGCTTCTGCTCGGTGGCACCAAATGGATCGTGATCCTTGCGCATGCCGTCCTGGTCCTGGCCTTCTCGTTCAGCGCAGTCTCCGCGGCCCTGGACCGGCTCGACCCGGCCTATCGTCAGGCAGCGGAATCACTTGGCGCAGGCCCGGTTCGGGTGTTGACGCGAATCACGCTGCCGCTTTTGCTGCCCGCGCTCGGTGCGGCCGCCGGGCTGGCGGTCGCGTTGTCGATGGGTGAACTCGGCGCCACCGTGATGGTCTATCCCGCGACGTGGAAGACGTTGCCGGTCACGATCTTCGCGCTCACCGACCGGGGCCAGGCGTTCCAGGCGGCCGCGTGCACCACGATCCTGCTGTTGGTCACCCTGGTGGCGCTGGTGGGGTTGGGCCGGATTCGCGGCAGGGCGGCGTTGCGCTAGCGCACTGACGGTCATGCCGGTGGTGCGGGCTCCGGCGGCACGTACCCGGGCAGCGTGATCGGCGGGAGACCGGGAATCTCCAGGATCCCCGGCGGAGGCCCGGTGCTGGTCTCGCTGGGTGGGGTGGCGGGTCCCGGCGGCGGGCCCTGGGCCGGCGGCGGTTCCGTGGGCGGCGTCGTTACTGTCGTCGTGGTCGTGGTCGTGGTCGTGGGGGCGGGCGACGGCGGCGGTACCTCGGTGGAGAGCGGGCCCACGGGAATCAGAGGATCCTGGTAGACCGGCGGCGGCGGCGCGTCGGACGTGCTCGACGGTGGCGGCGCGGGCGGCAGCGGAAGGTCAGCGGGCGAGAAGGTTCTGGCGCTTGCCGTGGTGGGAGTCCAACCCTGCTCAGCGGGTCTGCCGATGCTGCACGACACCTGCCTGCTGCCCGCTGCCCAACTCACCGGGGACACCGTCTCGTAGCCGAGGGTCAGTCCAGAGGTGGCCAGCTTGGCGGGCGCCAGATAGGCCTCGGCCGCCCGCGTGCAGGCTTCGGCGATGAACGCACGCTGGTCGGGATCTGACGGCGGGCCGCCGGGGAACCGCTCGGCGAGGCTGACGGCTCCGGTGACCTCGAGGCCGTGCGATGCAGAGCAGTCGACGGGAAGGTCCGTCGAGCGGTTGGACGAATCGATGCCCAGGCAGGTGCCCGCCGGCCAGACCTTCGACTGATCCAGCTCGACGATGCGCCCCTTGAAGGGGATGGGCCTGCCCCCCGGGCCGAGCAGCTGGAGTCCGCACAGCAGGTTCCGGTCACCGATGTCGTTGCCGTCGGCGTCGCCCGCCCAGAGGACGCTGATGGTGAACCGGCTGTTGGGGTCGTAGCGGGTGCCGAGGTACTCACGTACGGCGAGCTGGCACGGCTCCCCGAAGCTGTCCATGCCGACGGGCTTGGCGACCTCGAACAGGTGGTCGGAGCGACACTGGACGAACGAGGGCTTGTCGGGCGCGTCCGGGGGCCAGCTCAGGCACGTGCCGGTTCCCGCGTTGCTGAACACGATGCTGGCCCGGCTGCCGCCGTCGGCCGGCGGTCGGATCTCCGGAGTCGAGGTGAACAACTGGATGACCCCGCCGGCGAGCAGGATCACCATCACCAGGGTGAGGATTCCCCGCCGGCGTGCGCGGGCCAGCCGACGCTTGGCGTCGCCGTCGGCGCCCGAGAACTCGTCCTCGAGCGCGGCGAGTACGGATGCGAGGTCGGGGCCGCGCTTGCCGACGGGTGCGGACGGTCGGGGCTCCGTCACTGCCTGCCGGCCCGTCGACGTGTCGGCACGTACCCGCTTTCCGCGACGGTGACCTGGCCGAATTTGCTAGCCATGGCAATAGAGCTTGGCACAGCCGAAGAGGTGACGCTACGTCTGCGGCCGTACCGTGACCAGCTTCAACGTCATACCGTGTCCCGGTGACCTGTGAGTCGGTCGTAGCCATCTGGGTTGGACTGAATTCACGATGAATCTATGTTCCGTGTGGACGCGGCTCCCGCCCATCGACCTCGTCGCCCTTACTACGTCAGGAGCGGATCCCGCGGGAGGCCGAGGATTCGTTCGGCAATCGTGTTGCGGGTGATCTCCGAGGTGCCGCCCGCGATCGTCATCGCACGATTGCCGAGGTAGGTCGTCGTGAGGCCCGGGGTCTGCCCGATGACGGCGCCGGGTCCGGCCAGTTCCATGCCGAGTTCGGTCAGTCGCTGCGACTGTTCGGCGAGCAGCAGTTTGGTCACGTTGCCCTCAGGGCCTGGCTCGGTACCTGCGATCGCGCGGGTGACCCGCCTCAAATTGAGCAAGCGCAACGTGTGAGCCTCGGCGATCACCTCGCCTGCCCGTCGGACGTGGGCCGCCGCGGTAGCGGCGGGCACACCGTCGAGCAGCGTGACCAGATCGTCCACCGTGAATCCCGTCGGGGCCGACGAACCGCCACCGATCGAGATGCGCTCGTTTCCGAGTGTTGCGCGGGCCACCAGCCAGCCGCGGTTCACGTCGCCGACGACATCGGAATCGGGGACGAAGACGTCGTCAAGGAAGACCTCGTTGAAATGGGCGTGCCCAGTGAGTCCCTTCAGCGGATTGACCTTCACCCCAGGGGCATTCATGTCGATGGCAACCATCGTGACGCCCGCGTGCTTGGGCACGTCGGGATCGGTGCGCACCGTCGCGAGCCCCCATTGGCACTGGTGCGCCAGGCTGGTCCACACCTTCTGACCGCTGACGCGCCAGCCGCCGTCGACCTTCTTGGCGGACGTGCGGACTGCGGCGGCATCGGAACCGGCGCCGGGTTCGGAGAACAACTGGCACCACATGACCTGCCCGCGGAGCACCGGCTCGACCCAGCGTTCGCGCTGATCGTCGCTGCCGGCCTGGGCGATGGTCAGCGTGACCCAGCCGGTGATGCCCATATCGGCACGATCGACGCCCTTGAATCCCCCCGTCGCTTCGCTCGCCCCCGGAGCGAATCCCCCCGTCGCTTCGCTCGCCCCCGGAGCGAACTCCTCTTCGATCACCAACTGCTCCAACACCCCAGCGCCGCGGCCCCATGGCTTGGGCCAGTGTGACACCAGATAGCCGGAGTCGACCAGGAAGTCGCGTTGCTCGTCGGCGGGAAGGGACTTCCACGTGGCGACGGCGGCACGGGCGGGCGCGCGGAACTGCTCGGCCTCGTCGGGCAGCGTGAAGGACGCACCGTGAGCTTGCCCGCTCCGCTGTCCCTCGACGACGTCGACGAGCGGATCCGCCCCGTCGGCCATGATCGCCGCGAGCGTGCGGGCTCGGCGCAGGTACAGATGCGCGTCGTGCTCCCAGGTGAAACCGATCCCGCCGTGCAGCTGAATGTTGCACTCCGCGTTGACGATCTGGGTACGAATCGCGTGTGAAGCGGCTACCGCGCTGGCGAACCACGCGTCGTCCAGATCGTCTGCCCGCGCGGCATCCCACGTCGCCGCCGTGGTCTGCTCGGCGTTGACGAGCATGTTCGCGGCATGGTGCTTAACCGCCTGGAAGGTACCGATCGTGCGACCGAACTGTTCGCGCACCTTGGCGTACTCCACGGCCATGTCCAAAGTGGCCCAACTGATTCCGACGGCCTCGGCGGCCGCCAGGATGCGGAACACGGTGCGTGCCCGGCGCGCGGCCCCGCGAAGTACGCGCTCCTCGGGGACGGTCGCGCTGCGCAGGGCCACGGAGCCGACGCTGCGGGTGGTGTCCATTGACGGCAGGGGGGTGACCGCGACGCCGTCGGCATCGGCGTCGAGGACGACGACGTCGTCGCCGGCCACCAGCACGAGGACACCGGCGTCTGGCGCGCCGAGGACGGCGGGATCCTCGCCCGTCGCCCCCAGGTCCGCCCCAACGGCGATGCCGCCCGACAGTCCGAGGGCGCCGACCATGCTGCCGTCGGCTAGGCCGGGCAAGAGCTTCGCTCTGAGGGCGTCCGTACCGCAGCGGTCGATCACCACTGCGGCCGACACGCTCGGTAGAAAGGGTCCGGGGCAGAGTTCGCGGCCCTGTGCCTCCAGCACGACGGCCAGTTCGGACAGGCCGAAACCTGACCCACCGTATTCCTCGGCGATCGCCAGCCCGGGCCACCCGACCGCGACTGCGGCCAACCACAGGGTGGCGGGGTGGTTCGATTCGCCGTCGAGGGTCGCCCTTGCTGCGGCCCGGCTGCCCAAGCGGCTGAGCTGCTTATTGGCCGCATCGGCCAGTTCGCGGTGTTCGTCGGTGATCGCCAGCGCTGAGTTGCCCACACCCCGACTTTAACCATCGCGGAGTGCTTCTGGACGTTGTGAGACAGCTCACAATCGCTCGGTCGACGTGTGATGAGTAGACAAGTCACCAGATCTGTCGTCTACCGGTGGGTAACCGGGGTACCCTCGCGCAATGACGGCACGACCGGGTACCCGCTACCCCGGTCCGACTCTCACCACGCGCGTCCGCTGGTTGATGAAGGCGGGACCTGCCGACTACATGCTGGCGACGAGTGTCGCTGCGGCGTCGCTGCCCGTGATCGGAAGGCACCTCGAGCCGCTCGGTGGCGCGACGGCCATGAGCATCTGGGGCGTTCGGCACACCCCCAACTTCGTCAGCGCCGCGGTCAAGTCGTGGTTCACCCCGGGCATCGGAGAGGTCAAGAAGCAGGAGCGCGACGCCACCAACGCCGTCACCGCGGCGGCGTTGCGCGGCGTGGTGCCCGCCGAGGACCTCGCCATCACCTGGCCCGCGCCTGAGCGCACTCCGCCGGTGTGGAAGGCGTTGGAACACCGACGCAATGTGTACCGAAGCTCTGTTCGATACGGCGACAGCCCATCTCAGCTCCTCGACGTCTGGCGGCCCAAGGAGTTGCCCACCCAGCCCGCGCCGGTGATGATCTATCTGCCGGGTGGCGCCTGGGTTCACGGCGGCCGATTCCTGCAGGGTTACGCGTTGATGTCGCATCTGGCCGCGATGGGCTGGGTCTGCCTGTCGATCGACTACCGGGTCGCTCCGAACAATCCGTGGCCGCAACACATCACCGACGTGAAGACCGCGATCGCGTGGGCCCGCGCCAACGTGGACAAGTTCGGCGGCGACCGCAATTTCGTTGCAGTGGCCGGAACTTCGGCCGGTGGCCACCTAGCGGCCCTGGCGGGCCTGACCGCAGGCGACCCCGAGATGCAGCGCGATCTGCCCGAAGGCTCCGATACGTCGGTCGACGCCGTCGTCGGCATCTACGGCCGCTACGACTGGGAGGACCGCTCCACGGTCGAGCGGGCCCGCTTCGTCGACTTCCTCGAACGCGTCGTGGTGAAGCGAAGGATCGCCAGGCACCCGGAGATCTTTCGGAAGGCCTCGCCCATCGCACGTACGCACGCCGACGCTCCGCCGTTCCTGGTGGTCCATGGCAGCGGTGACACCGTGATTCCGGTGCAGCAGGCACGCGACTTCGTCGAGAAGCTGCGAGGTGAATCGCGCTCGGCCGTCGGCTATGTGGAGTTGGCAGGCGCGGGGCACGGCTTCGACATGACCGACGGGGCCCGCACCGGCTCGATGGCCACGGCAATTGGCTTGTTCCTCAACGAGGTTCATCGAAACCAGGCGACGGCCGAGGCAAAGCAGTCTAGCTAGCCGACCCGTAAGTTTGCCACCGCCACGGTGGCTGGCCAGCAAGGACGGCCAGAACAAGGTGCTCAACCTGCCCATCTCCAACGTGCCAGGCCCTCGCGAGCATGGCCGGGTCGGCGGCGTTCTCGTGACCGAGATCTATTCGGTGGGACCGCTCACCACCGGCAGCGGACTCAACATCACGGTGTGGAGCTACGTCGATCAACTGAACGTCTCGGTGTCGTCCGATGGAGCCACGCTGGAGGATGCCCACGAACTGACCGATGCGATGCTCCAGGTGTTCATCGAAATCCGATGTGCCGCTGCTGTTTCCGACGAGCTCGACCGCCGTCGAAGCTGCAATGGCACCCTAGCCCGGCGCCTCGAACGTGCGGAAGGTCAACCGATTTGGTTGCGACACGGTCACGGATGCATACCAAGCCGTGACTCATTGAGCACAGCAGTCCCACTGGTCACTATCGTCACAGCTTCCAGTTGCCGACGTCAATGCGACGTCCTCCGTGAAAGGTGTGACATGTCGCCGCGTCGTGGAATCGCCTCCGCATCGATGGCATCGATGGCATCGGCGGCCGCGATCGGACTCTGTGTCGTCATCGGAGTCGCTCCGCCGGCAAACGCCGAACCGTGCGAGGGTGCCGCTGCGGCGGCCCAGCCGCTGCCCGGTCAGGCGTTCGAGATTCCCAGCCCGTCGGGCATCTCGCCGTTCAATCGCCCGATCGGACACAAGCCCGTCGGTGCGAACGACGCGGCCCCGCTACCCAAGCTGGGACTGTTGCCCGCCCTCCTCAAAGCGCTCACGCCGCCAGCGGCACCGGTGCAACAGCAGGCCGCGGTGGTGCCGTCACCCCGTCCCGGAGGCACCGCCACCCAACCGCCGGTGGCGGCTCAACCCGCCCCGGCAGCCGCGCCGGCGCCAGTGTCCACCGCGCCGCCCGGGACGTCGCTCGTCGGATGGGTCACCGGGCCGGATAGCCCGAACGACACCATCAAGAAATTCGCCATCACCGGGACCGACCTCGGGATCATGTGGGAAAACGGCGATCCCGCCAACAATCAGGTGCTGATGGCCTTCGGTGACACGAACGGCTACTGTGGCATCCCCGGCAAGCAGTGGCGGTACAACACACTGTTGCGCAGCCAGGACCGTTCACTGGCCCAGACAGTTGCCGTGCCCAATGGTGTTGTCTCCAATAGGTATTCCGGATCACCGGTATGGCGGCCGGGCATCTCCAAGCAGATCGTCAACACCATCGGGCAGGCACCGCAGGAGACGGGCATCATCCCGACCGCAGGCGTCGCCGTCGGGCGCAACCAGTATCTGAACTTCATGTCCATCAGGAGTTGGGACGCCAACGGCGCGTGGTCGACGAACTACTCGGCGATCGCGATGTCCCCCGACAACGGCGATACCTGGGGCGTCTACCCGGGAACCATCCGTACGCCCGGAGCGGGCAACGAGAACTTCCAGATGGGGGCGTTCCTCAAGCCTGGGCCCGGCGACGACTATCTGTACACGTTCGGCACGCCGAACGGGCGCGGCGGCGCGGCGTACGTGGCGCGGGTATCGCCGGGGCTCATTCCCGACCTCACCAAGTACGAGTACTGGAACTTCGACAACGGGTCCTGGGTCGCGGGCATCCCGGCTGCGGCGACGCCGGTGATCCCCGGGCCGGTGGGCGAGATGTCCGCCCAGTACAACACCTATCTCAAGCAGTACCTCGCGCTCTACTGCAACGGAGCCAACGACGTCGTCATGAGGACGGCGCCGGCCCCGCAGGGACCGTGGAGCCCCGAGCAGGTGCTGGTGACGTCCGGGGAGTTCCCCGGTGGCATCTATGCGCCGTACCTCCACCCCTGGTCGACGGGCAAGGAGCTGTACTACAACCTGTCGCTGTGGTCGGCGTACAACGTCATGCTGATGCACACCGTGCTGCCCTAGCGGCGTCGCGCGTACGCCGCTTAGCCGCGGGTAGCCTTTACCCAGTCGAGGAAGTGGGCGACCGCGATCGCGGTGTAGTCCCCATGCGACGAGCCGAAGAAGTCGAATGCGTGCTGCGCGTGCGGGATCTCGGCATAAACGACGGTGTTGTCGGACTTCTGCTCGAGCGCGTCGGCGAACTCTCGGCCCTCGATGACCGGAATGATCGAGTCGTCCGTGCCGTGCAGTACGAAGAACGGCGGCGCGTCCGACCGCACCTTGGTGATCGGTGACGCGTCGAGGTACACCTGCTGGTGCTCACTGAATCGCTTCTTGACGATGTAGCGCTGCAGGATCGCGATGAACTCGGGGCGGCCGGATCCTTCGCGGGAGAACCAGTCGTAGCGGCCGTAGATCGGCACGGCCGCCACCACCGAGGTGTCGGCGTCTTCGAAGCCCGGTTGCCACTGCGGATCGTTCGGCGTCAGTGCCGCGAGCGCGGTCAGATGACCGCCCGCCGATCCGCCGGTGATCGCCACGAAGTCGGGGTCGCCGCCATAATCGGCGATGTTCTCCTTCACCCAGGCAAGCGCGCGCTTCACGTCGACGATGTGGGCAGGCCAGGTGTTGCGTGGGCTCACCCGGTAGGCCATCGACACGCATATCCAGCCGCGTTCGGTCATGTGGGTCATCAGCGGGTACGCCTGCGGACGGCGCATCCCGATCGCCCATGCGCCGCCCGGCACCTGCAGCAGCACGGGGGCCTTCCCCTCGAACGGGAGGTCGCCACGATGCCAGATGTCGGCGACATTGGCCCGGTGCGGGCCGTAGCGGACGATGTCGGACTTGTTGACGTACTGGCGTCGTGACCACGACGTGCGGAGCACGCCACCGCGCCGACGGCGGCGCTCTTCGGCAGCTATCTCCGCGTAGTCGTCGCCGAGAGTATCGCGCAGCGGCGCCTCGAAGAAGTCCTGCGACCTCGCGCTGCGGCGGTAGACGAATCCCAACAGTCCCCAGGCAACGACCGTCAGTACCAACGCGATTCGACCGCGTGGCCCCCTGAAGTCGCCGCGCAGACCCCGTCGCACCGCATCGAGCATCGACGCACCCGCCACCACGGGGGCTGCCTCGCCGCTCGGCCAGCCGAACGCGAACACCGGCAATGTCACATACCCGTCGCGGCCCAGCGGGCGCACGGCGTTGGCGGCGTTGACGACCTCAGCGACAGCGCGCAGCAGCGGGTAACGCCTACGACGTCTCAGCGCCATCGCCGTCCTTCTGGATGAGCTCTTGAAGGTCACGACGAAGGATCTTGCCAGTGCTGCCACGCGGCAGTTCGGCGAGCACCACGAACGCCACCAGGCGCTGGCCGTACTGCTCGTCGTCCGCACCGAGGACGAACGCCTCGATGACGTCCGGGTGCGCCGCCAGTGCCTCGACCTCGATGGCATACACGTTCTCGCCACCCGAGACGATCATCTCGTCATCACGACCCACCACGAACAGCCGGCCGGTCGAATCGACGTAACCGACGTCGCCGCTCGACATCTAGTCGTCGTGGAAGTCCTTGGTGGCGCGCAAGGTATAGCCGTCGCACTGCGTGGAGTTGCGCACGGAGATGGTGCCCACGTCACCGGTGGGCGCGCCTTGGGCGTTCCCGTCGTCCCGGATGTCAGCAGGATGACCCTGGATCTGGCTTCGGCGCGGCGGGGCCGACTGTTGGTTGTTCGCAGACCACGAGACGATGATCGGCGAGCCCGCCCGAGTGATTGCCGACCACCAGTGCGCCGCCGGGCGGAAAGTCGTCGAGGCCCTGTACCTCGGAGCGGTGGTAGCCCTTGATCAACGGGCGGAGCCAACCCATCACCCGTTCGGTGAGGACTGGGTCCCACTTGGTGACTGCGCCTGATACGACCTCGGTCGGGTCGACGTCATCGGCGTGCACGAAGCCCCTGAAGGAAGACGTGTTTCAGTTTGCAGCGTACCCGGGGCCGGTGCTGACGCAGAAGTGGCCAGCGCAACGCCAAACAGCTGTCGAGGGGCTAGAAGGAGATGGCGAAGTCCGACGAGTAGAACTCGGCGGGGGTCTGCGAGGACCCGGATGGCCGTTCGACCATGACCCATGCGCCGGTCGCACCGGATTGAACGGGGCCCCGGAACGTCGTGCTACCGACGCCTGCGGCGTCGGTCTGCAACCCGCCGGCGATCACGCCCGGCGCGCCCGCCGCGCAGCCCATCGGAGAACGCGGAATCTGGATGACGCGCACGTCATAGTGGGTGTTCGGCGTCGCAGTGGCCATGTCGATGGTGGTGACGACGTTGCCGGTGTCGGTGCCCATGTGGGCTGTCGCGCGGGCAAAGCCGACCGCGGGGACCCACTTGAGCTGCGTGCCGTCGCAGGCGCGCCATTGGCTCAACAGCGGCATCACGGCCTTCGACATGCTCGGCGGGGCGGCCGAAGCGGGCGGAGCGGTCAGCGCCGCCGAGGAAAGCAGAGACCCCACGCCGATCAGGGCCGCCGCGAAGGCGACAAATGTCGTCGACGTTAACTTGGTCATAACTCACCATAGTGCCGGTCCCGGCGCGTACCACACCGTAGTCGGCATCTTCAAAGAGGTGTGATGTCGAGGGGCTTCGCGACAAAGACGTTCCGCGACAAAAGGACTACGAGCCGACGACCAAGTTCCATGCATCGTCATCGGCCAGCGCCATCCGGCCGAGGCGCGTGGCATGCTGCCCCGCGGTGCCGAACTCGTCGGACCAGCTCCGCGCTCGCATCGTCGCCAGCCACAGTTGGTGCTCGACGGTGACGCCGATGGCCCCGTGCAGTTGGTGCGCGATCGTGGTCACCGGGCCGACGGCACGGCCCACTGCCACCTTGGCGACGGTCACCGCGAAGTTGGCCCGCGGACTGTCGAAGCCGTGGTCGTTTGCCGCAGCGATAGCCAAAGCCGTTGCTGCCCTACTCCGTTCGACCTCACCGATCATTGCGGCCAGGGAATGCTGAACGGCTTGGAAGGCGCTGAGCGGCCGACCGAACTGCACGCGCTCACGGGTGTGCGCGGCGGTCAGGTCTTCCGCCGCGTCGAACGCGCCGACGATCTGAACGCACCGCGCCCATGCGCCGCGCCGCAGCAGCTCGTCGCCGACGCTGCGGGGGAGTCGGGTGACCTCGTCCACCGGCAGATCGAAGGGCACGTCTCCACGTGGCTCACCCGCCAGGTTGTACGCACTCGCCACCGGGCCTGGATCGAGCACTGCGACGAACGTCGCATCGGCCGACCGCGCTGCGAGCACGACCGGTCCCACGGCGGGCCACGGTACGTCGACGGCGGTGCCGACGATCCGGCCGCCACGCGGTTCGGCGTCGGCGACCGCGACCGTCAGAGGTCCGTCGGCAGGCACCGGCTGCTGCGCCTTGCCGGCCAACCACGCTCCGAGCAGATCGGTTTCGGCGATCGGTACGGCCGCCGCGTGGCGAGCCAGGCCACCGAGGACCACGGCGGACTCGGCGGGATCGGCGCCCTGCTCACTGGTCAACCTCGTCAGTCCGGAGGTCTCCAGAACGCCCCAGAGGTCCTGGTCGAAGGCCTCGGGTAGGCCGTGATGTCCCGCGCGCGCGTCGAACGACCGCTGCCCGATCTCCTGGATCAGCTGCTTCAGTTCGTCGTTCACGTGGCCGCCTTGGCGATGAGGCCGCGCAGGACCTCGTTGGTGCCGCCGCGCAGGGTGAACATCGGCGAGTGCACCCGTGCAATGTTCAGCAACGCGCGCAGGCGCGCACCTTCGGACCCGTCGATGCCGTCGATCAGGTCGGCGGCCCGCTCGACGGATTCCTGCTCGAACCGGGTGCCGAGATCCTTGACCAGAGCTGCTTGGGTGTTGGCGTCCCGTCCCGCGGTCAGGGCCCGGGCCACGGACACCGACAGCTGGCGCAGCGAGATCATCCGGGCGACGAGATCACCGACGTCGGCGGCGGTCCGGTCGTCAACGTCCCGGCGACGCAGCGCCGCGACGATCTCGAACAGCATCGTCGCCGTCGACAGGAAGCGTTCCGGCCCGCTGCGTTCGAAACCCAACTCGGAGGTGACCTGGTGCCAGCCGGCACCGATCTGGCCGAGCTTGTCGTCATCGGTGAGCCTGACGTCGTCGAAAAGCACCTCGTTGAAATGATGATCGCCGTTCATCAACACGATCGGGCTGATGGTGATCCCCGGCAGTTCGGTCGACACGATGAACTGACTGAAGCCGGCGTGACGATGGTCGGGGTCCAGCGGGCTGGTGCGGGCCAGGACGACGACCTGATGGGCGAGGTGCGCGCCGCTCGTCCACACCTTGGTGCCGTTGAGCAGCCAACCGCCGTCCGAGCGCGTCGCCCTGGACTGGACGGCGGCGAGGTCTGATCCCGCGCCGTGTTCGCTCATGCCGATCGCGGAGTACAGCCGCCCGGAGGCGATGCGCGGGAGGAGACGCCGCCGTTGTTCTTCGGTGCCGTACGCCAACAGCCCGGGAGCCACCTGGCGGTCGGCGATCCAATGTGCACCCACCGGAGCACCGTGAGCCAACAGTTCCTCGGTCACGACGTAGCGGTGAAGGTAGCCGGTTCCATCGGCTGGCGCGCGTCCGCCGTACTCGATGGGGATGGTCAGCCCGATGAACCCGGCCTCGGCGAGCCGGATGCTGAACTCGGTGTCCCAACTGGACAGCCAGCAGTCGACGGCGGGCGTCCACCCGAAGGAGTCCCGATCGGCCGACAGGAACGCCCGGACCCCCGAGCGCAGCTCGGCGAGATCGGCGTCGTTGGCACATAACGCATCGAATTCGCTCACTAGGTAGCCGAGTCTAGTGCGGCGGTGAGACAGCAGGAATCGTCATGTCGCTTCGGTTGGACGAAGGCCGCCTAGCGCTCGGCGGCGGGTAGCCCGAAACGGTGCACGAATTCCCTTGACTTGATGAGGAATTCGACCTGCAGCGCGACCTCGCGCATGGGTTCGTTAGTACGGGTCGAGCGGCACAGCACTACGGCGCCCTCCAATGAGGCGATGCATGTCACTGCCAGTGATCCGGCATCGGCGTCGTCGAATCCATCCGCGACGAACGCGCGGGCAAGTGCCGCCCTCCAGCGCTCGAAGATGTCACCCGCGATGGTCGTCAGCGCGGGATCGTCGTCGGCCGAACCGATCGCAGCCGCGACCACCGGGCAGCCGGCGGCGAAGTCACTGTCGGTGAGGGTGCGCTCCCAGAACGCGACGAACTGGCGCACCAAGGAGATGCACCCCTGGGTGGCAGCGTCGTCGATGAATGCGGTGATCGATTCGCCCGCGTGCATGAGGGCCTCGGTGAGCAACTGACCGCGGCCGTCCGGAAAGTGGTGATACACCGAGCCGCGGGGTGCGCCGCTGCGCGCCAGCACTTCGTCGATCGTGACCCCGGCGGCGCCCTTCTCGCGCAGTACCTCGGCGGCTGTGAGCAACATCCGGTTCCGCGTCGAGCCGCGCTTGTTGGCGGCCTTGGCGGTGTCTGCCATCAGGCGGCGGCCCGCGGATGACGTTGCTTCCACTGGCGCCACTGCGTCATGCGCGGAGTGCGCAGGGAGTAGTCCGGACGCTCGTTGAGGGTGTGCGTGAACCTGCGGCCCAGGACGTTGATCTCAACCATCCACATGGGTGCCTCCCTAGCTATGCTTAAAAGCATAAATCGAGGAGCACAGCCAAGCAACGAATGTATTCCTCGTCACACGTTTCTCGCGGTGGGACGGGCTACGACCGCTAGATGTTGTGACGCTTGACGCCAATAATATGGTGTACTGCATAATTGGCCGGCGCGAGTTGCACTCCCTCTGTGACCACCGCGAACACCGTCGCCGCTGACCCAGTCCTCAACACCATCACGCGTGAACGGGACGGACACGTACGCGTCATGGGCCTGAACCGCCCCGACAGGCGCAATGCCTTCGACGTCGCCTTGCTGGCGGACCTCTCCCGGGCGTACGCGCTCCTGGAAGGCGATGACGACCAGCGGGCCGGCGTCCTCTTCGCGCACGGTGAGCACTTCACCGCGGGTCTCGACCTGGTTGACGTGGCCCCGTACATCACCGCCGACGCGACCGAGGGCATCCAGTCCTTCGTCGAGCGCAGGCCCGCCCGGTTTCGTGGTTGCTGAGGCGTAGTCGGACTAGGCTGAATGGCGCAGTTCGATTGCGAAAGGCGCAAGAGATGGGCCACCACAAGAGCAATGTGCGCGACCTCCAATTCAATCTCTTCGAGGTGCTCCAACTCGAGAAGGTGCTCGCCACCGGCGAGTTCGGCGACGTGGATGCGGCCTCGATCCGCGACATGCTGAGCGAGGCGGCGCGGCTGGCGGAACGCCCGCTGGCCGAATCCTTCGCCGAGTCCGATCGCCATCCGCCGACCTTCGACCCCGACACTCACGCGGTGACGCTGCCGGAGCCGTTCAAGAAGTCGTTGAAGGCGTGGCAGCAGGGCGAGTGGTTCCGGAGAGGCAGGTCCGAAGAGGTCGGGGGTGTGCCGGCACCCTCCATGCTGTCCTGGGCGATCAACGAGTACGCGCGAATGATGGTGAGCACCAAGGCGATCACCACCCTCTCGACCTGGTACCTGAACGCGCTCGACTATGCCAAGACGCGCATCCAGGGCGCTAACCTGACCCAGATGACCGACAAGGCTGCGCCGCGCGTCAGCATCCTGCACCACCCCGACGTCCGGCGAGCCTTGTTGATGCAGAAGGCCTACGCAGAGGGTCTGCGGGCGCTGTACCTCGACACCGCCGCGCATCAGGACGTCTCGGCGGCGAACATCTTGTCCGGCGAGGATGCCGGGCTGGCCGATCGCGTCAACGACCTTCTGCCGCCGATCGTCAAGGGCGTCGGATCAGAACGGGCCTACCAGACGTTGGCCGAGTCCCTGCAGACTTTCGGTGGTCCGGCTTCCTGCAGGACTATCCGATCGAGCAGTACATCCGCGACGCCAAGATCGACTCGCTCTACGAGGGCACCACGGCGATCCAGGCGTTCCTCGACACCGACTCGGCGCGAACCGAACTCGCCGACTGCCGTGAGCGGTTGGCGACCGCGCTGGCCGACGTCCAGGCGATGGTCGGCAGCATGACCGGCCATCTGATCGCCTCGCAGCAGAACTCGCGCGACCTGTACCGGGTGGGTTTGGGCTCGGTGTCGTTCCCGCTCGCGGTCGGTGACCTCTTCATCGGGTGGCTGCTGCTGCAGGGCGCCGAGATCGCCCTGGTCGACCTGACCACCATGGACCTAGACGAGGGAGCCCTCTAACCACCGTGAGTCACTACAAAGCCAACGTCCGGGACCTGGCGTTCAATCTCTTCGAAACGCTCGGACTCGAAAAGGCCCTTGCCAGTGGTCACTTCGCCGGGCTTGAAGCGGATGACGTCCGAAGCATGTTGGACGAGGCCGCGCGCCAGGCCGAGGGCCCATTGGCTGCGTCGTTCGAAGAGAGCGACCGGCACCCGCCGACGTTCGACCCGGAGACCCATTCGGTGGCGCTGCCGGAGGCGTTCAAGGAATCGGTGCTGATGTGGCAGCGGGGAGAGTGGACGCGTATCGGCCTGGCCGAGGAGATCGGCGGCGTCCCCGCGCCCGCGATGGTCCGGTGGGCGATCAACGAGTTCCTCGTCGGTGGTCTGCCCGCGGCCTTCTTCTACCTCGACGGGCCACCGATGATGGACGTCCTGTTCCACGTCGGCAACGAGCAGCAGAAGCATTGGGCCGCATTGGCGGTCGAGCGCAATTGGGGTGCCACCATGGTGCTCACCGAGCCCGACGCCGGCTCCGACGTCGGCGCTGGGCGCACCAAGGCCGTCGAGCAGCCCGACGGCACCTGGCATCTCGACGGCGTCAAGCGGTTCATCACCTCCGGCGACTGCGACGACCTGTTCGAGAACATCGCCCACCTGGTGCTGGCACGGCCAGTCGGCGCGGTGCCCGGCACCAAGGGCCTGAGTCTCTTCCTGGTCCCGAAGTTCATGCCCGATCCCGAGACGGCGGCACCCGGTGAGCGCAACGGCGTCTACGTCACGGGCCTCGAGCACAAAATGGGTCTGGCGGCGTCGGCGACGTGCGAGCTGACCTTCGGCCAGCACGGCAAGCCCGCGGTCGGCTTCCTGGTGGGCGACCGCCACGAAGGCATCGTGCAGATGTTCAAGATCATGGAGTTTGCGCGAATGGCCGTGGGCGGCAAGGCCATCGCCACGCTGTCGACGGGCTACCTCAATGCGTTGGAATTTGCGAAGACCCGCGTCCAGGGTGCCGATCTGACTCAGATGACGAACAAGACGGCACCCAAGGTGACGATCTTGCACCACCCCGACGTCCGCCGTTCTCTGCTGATGCAGAAGGCCTATGCGGAGGGGCTGCGGGCGCTCTACCTGTACACCGCGGCGCACCAGGACGACGTCGTCGCGGAACTGGTCTCGGGCGCCGACGCCGACGTCGCGCGGCGTGTCAATGATCTGCTGTTGCCGATCGTCAAGGGGGTCGGGTCGGAGCGGTCGTACCAGTACCTGTCGGAATCGCTTCAGACACTAGGTGGTTCCGGCTATTTGAAGGACTATCCGATCGAGCAGTACATCCGCGACGCGAAGATCGACTCGCTGTACGAGGGCACCACGGCGATCCAGGCGCAGGACTTCTTCTTCCGCAAGATCGCCCGCGACCGTGGTGTCGCGCTGGATCACGTGATGGGTCAGATCCAGAGTTTCGTCGAACATCCGGACGGCCGCCCCGAACTGGCCGCGTGCCGTGGCGTGCTGGCCACCGCCGTCGCCGACGTGCGCGCGATGGTGGCCACCCTCACGGTGTACTTCGTCGAGGCGAGCACCGATCCGCGCGAGGTGTATCGCGTTGGCCTGCAGTCGGTGCCTTTCCTGCTCGCGGTCGGCGACCTGATGATCGGATGGCTGCTGCTGTGGCACGCCGAGACCGCGTTGTCGGCGCTGGACGGGCAGCCTCCAGAACGAGACCGCGCCTTCTATCGGGGAAAGGTAACGGTCGCAACGTTCTTCGCGGCCAACGTGCTGCCTCGTCTCGGCGCCGAGCGGCGGGCGATCGAGACCACCGAGCTTGCGGCGATGGATCTCGAGGAAGCGGCGTTCTAGCTAGCCGGCGGCACATCCGCTCCACTCTGCGTTGGCGGCGAGGGTTCCTCGAACTTTCGTGCCAAGGATGCAGAGCGGAGCAACGACGCGCTAGTGAGAAGGAACCGCTACGGCGTGTAGCCGAACGGCAGCAGCACGCTCTTGGACTCGCAGTACTGCTCGATGCCCTCGGGTCCGTTCTCGCGGCCAATGCCCGAGTTCTTGTAGCCACCGAACGGCGCGCCCGGATCAAACGCGTACATGTTGACCGCGTATGTGCCGGTGCGGATCTTCTTGGCGATCTCGATGGCCTTCGGGAAGTCCTGCGTGAAGACACTGCCCGCAAGGCCGTACACCGAGTCGTTGGCGATGCGGATCGCGTCGTCCTCGGTGTCGTAGGGAATCACAGCGAGCACGGGCCCGAAGATCTCCTCCTGGGCGATGGTCATCGAGTTGTCCACGTCGGCGAACACCGTCGGCTCGACGAACCACCCGCCGTCCAGGCCCTCGGGGCGGCCGCCACCGGTGACGATGCGGGCGCCTTCTTCGACGCCCTTCTTGATGTAACCCTCGACCCGCTCGCGCTGCTTCTCGGAGATCAGCGGGCCGATCATGGCGCCGGGGTTGTCGGGCAGGCCGATCGGCATATTTGAGACAGCTTCCGCAAGTTTTTCCACGACCTCGTCGTAGCGCGACCGCGGCGCCAGGATGCGGGTCTGGCCCACACAGGCCTGCCCACAGTTCATCAGGCCGGAGAACACCAGCATCGGAAGCGTCGAGTCCAGGTCGGCGTCCTCGAGGATGATGGCCGCGGACTTGCCGCCGAGTTCCAGCGTGCAGGCCTTCAGCTTCTCTGCCGCGATCTTGGCGACCTCCTTGCCGACTCCCGAGCTGCCGGTGAACGTGAACTTGTCCAGCTCGGGGTTGGCGGTCAGCGCGCGACCGGTCTCGGCGCCGCCGGGCACGATCGAGAGCACACCCTCGGGGAGTCCGGCCTCGGCGAACATCTCGGCCATCGCGAAGACGGAGAGCGGGGTCTCGGCGGCGGGCTTGAGCACTACGGTGCAGCCGGCGAGCAGGGCAGGGCCGAGCTTGTTGGCGGCCAGGAAGAACGGCACGTTCCACGCCGTGACCGCACCGACGACGCCGATGGGCTCCTTGAGCACGAGCGTCTGGCCGTAGATGCCGTCGCGAATGTCTTGCCAGGTGAACTTGTCCGCGGCGCCGACGTAGTAGCTGAACGACGACATCGCGGCGCCGTACTGCATCATGTCGACGATCGTCGGCGGCTGGCCCGTCTCGGCGGCCAGCAGGAACTTCAGCTCGTCGGCGCGCTCTTCCATGATCTTCACGGCGGCACCGAGGACGGCGGCCCGCTCCTCGGGCGAGGTGTGCGGCCACGGGCCCTCGTCGAAGGCCTTGCGCGCGGCGGCACAGGCGGCGTTGACGTCGGCCTCCGACGCCATGGGGACCTTGCCGACCAGCTCGCCGGTGGCAGGCGAGTGCACTTCGATGACATCGGACGTGGACGGCTCGACCCACTTGCCGCCGATGAACAGCTTGTCCCACTCGGTCTTGAAGGCAGTGCTCTGTGTCATGAGCGTCACATTACCCATCGAAGGGCCACCCGAGAACCTGTTGCAGTTCAGTGGTTCAGGACGGCTGCAACACCAGCACCAGGTTGCTGACCAGAAACTCCCGCAGCAGGGGCACGCGCGTCATCCACCAGGCCCATCGTGGGTGGTAGCGGGGAAATGCGGCAACCAGCATCCCGGTGCTCGCCGCCCATTGGAGTCCGTCGGCGGCGGAGACGGCGAACAACGACGAGCCGTAGTCGTTCTTCGGCCGGTGGCCGTGTTTGCGGGTGTACCGCTCGGCGGCCCGGGTGCCGCCGAGGTAGTGCGTCAGCCCCATCTCGTGGCCACCGAACGGCCCGAGCCACACCGTGTACGACAGCACCACCAGCCCGCCGGGCTTGGTGACCCTGACCATCTCGCGAGCCATCCGCCACGGATCTGAAACATGTTCGGCGACATTGGAGGACAGGCAGACGTCCACGCTGTCGTCGGCGAACGGCAGGGCCATCCCGGAGGCGCGGACGAAGCTGCCACCACCCCAGGCCGCTGCAGGTCCGGCGTGCATCTCGCGGATTTCGGCCGGGTCGGGCTCGACGCCCACGTAGTTCAGGCCGGCGTCGTCGAACGCGGCGGCGAAGTGACCGGGGCCGCCTCCGACGTCGAGCAGCGTTCGGCCCGTCGGAGCCGTGCCGTTCGACGACGTCCACAACGCGGTGACGAGGGCGACGGTGTCGTCGGCGAGGGCGCCGTAGAACCGGGCCGGATCAGTGTGCTCGAATCGGAAATCGCCGAGCAACCGCACCGACCGGGCCAAGGTGGCCTGGCTGGCGAAGAGGTTGGTTCCGGGCATGGGGTCGACCCTAAGCGGCAGCTAGGCTGGCCCCGATGTCTGCCCACGCCCTCCAATCCGTCTTGCTGCTGTGTTGGCGCGACACCGGTCACCCGCAGGGCGGCGGCAGCGAAACCTACCTCCAGCGGATCGGCAGTCAATTGGCGGCCGACGGCGTCGACGTCACGTTGCGCACCGCCCGCTACCCGGGCGCCCCGCGCCGCGAAGTCCTCGACGGCGTCACCATCAGCCGCGCCGGCGGTCGCTACGGCGTGTACGTCCGGGCGGGATTGGCGATGCTGGCGTCGCGCATCGGGCTCGGGCCGTTGCGGCGCGTGCGACCCGACGTGGTGATCGACAGCCAGAACGGTGTGCCGTTCCTGGCGCGGCTGGCGTTCGGGCGGCGGTCGGTCCTGCTCGTCCACCACTGCCACCGCGAGCAGTGGCCGGTCGCGGGCCCGCTGCTGAGCCGGCTGGGCTGGTTCGTCGAGTCCACGCTCTCGCCACGCCTGCACCGCGACAACCAGTACGTCACGGTGTCACTGCCATCGGCCCGCGATCTCGCCGATCTCGGGGTGAATCCGGACCACGTCGCCGTGGTGCGCAACGGCTTGGACGAGGCACCCGCCGACACGCTGACGTTGCCGCGGTCGGAGACGCCGCGGGTGGCCGTCCTGTCCCGACTGGTGCCGCACAAGCAGATCGAGGACGTGCTCGACGCCGTCGCCGAACTCCTGCCGCATTCGCCCGAGCTGCATCTCGACGTCGTCGGCGGTGGCTGGTGGCACGATCGTCTCGTCGCGCGCGCGTCGCAGCTGGGCATCTCCGGCGCCGTCACCTTTCACGGTCACGTCGACGACCGAACGAAACATGAAGTGCTGCAACAATGCTGGATGCACGTCCTGCCATCGCGCAAGGAAGGTTGGGCGCTCGCCGTCACCGAGGCGGCTCAGCACGCCGCGCCGACCATTGGCTACCGGTCGTCCGGTGGCTTGACGGATTCGATCGTCGACGGCGTCACCGGACTGCTGGTCGACGACCACGCCGAGTTGGTGTCGCGCATGGAGCAACTGTTGTCCGACGACGTGCTCCGCGATCAGCTCGGCGCGAAGGCTCAGGTCCGCAGCGGCGAGTTCTCCTGGTCGCAGAGCGCAGACGCAATGCGCGTCGTCCTCGAGTCAGTGGTCGACGGTCGGCTGGTCTGCGGAGTGGTCTGACGCCGTCGGGTCGGCGGTCGGGTTGGTTGGAGGGTCGGCGGTCGGGCTGGCCAACGTCGGTGTGCCACCGATGAAGTCGTCCCAGTGCCGCCGAACGGGAGCCCACCGATCGTCGAACGCGGCGGCCCGCGTCCGGGCGCGGGCGCGCTTGCTCGGACTGTAGCGCCAGCGTGCCCACGGCGAGGTGGGTCGAGCCAGCCGCACGGCCGCCACCCACGCGATGGGGGAGATGAACAGGCTCATCAACGCGGTGGGGTACTTGCCCTTGAGGGCCGTGACCGCGACCAGGACGAAGTTGGCGAGCAATACGGCGACCGCCGCATAGCGAAACGCGGCGATGTCGGCGGGCAGACCGTGCACCTGGACCGGCGAGACCCCGACCGTCGCCAGTCCGACGCAGGCGGCCGCCAAGGTCACCACGTTCACCGACAGTTGGCCCTCCTGCGACCAGTACACGTCCTGCAGCCGGAAGATCATCGCGAACTCGTCGAGCACCAGTGAGGCGCCCACTCCGACCAACAACGCCGCGAAGTAGGTCCACACCGACAACGGCGGCGAGCCGACGCCGGTGAAACCGCCCACGATGAGCAATACGACGCCCGGCGTCGAGTGATGCATGTGCACGCCGCCGCTGCTGACGTTGTGGAATGGTCCCTTACCGGCGCGGATCAGGCGTGTGATGGTGCGGGTGGTCAGGAAGGTCACGACGAAGGCGGTGAAGCTGAGCAGCAGCGGTCCCTTGTAGCCATCGACGACCTCGAAGCGCCACCAATCGTTGAACCAACTCATGCCGCTAGTAGACAGCACCCCTGCGGCGTCGCGCGACCGCCGTGGCGAGCATGCCTGCGGCCCCCGCCACCAGTGCGGCCAGCCAGAGCAGGTGCGCGGCGATCATGATCCCGCGGTGCGATGCGCCGGGGCGCTCGCCACCGACCCGGTAGACGGTGACGTCGTCGTCGGCGAAGGCGACGGGCAGCGTGAGACGGGGTTCGCCGCCGCCCTCCACGACGACCCAGCCGACGCCGGCTCGGGCCAGCTCGTCGGCGCCCGCACCGGACCGCACCAGGCGTTCCACCTCCCGCGCGCGTACGCCCTCTCCAGGCACCTTCTGCCCGCCGATGACCAGATCGCCGGTGGTCAGGACGTCGGCGGACACCCAGCGTGGGAGGGGGTCGAGCACGGGCGCGTCTCCCGCCCATGGGTACTGGCGCATGCTGTCGGGCGGGAGCACGGCGACCGGCCGAGGATCGGCGTTGATGAGCGCGGCCGCCGTCGTCCAGCCCGCCGGGTAGCGCACGGAGGTCACCTTCCCGCTGACACCCCATGCGAGATCGGGCAGGACGGCCACCAGTGCCAAGCAGCACACCGCCGCCGTCACGCCCTGCGGCACCCGGCGCTGAAGGGTGACGACGGTCGACGCCCCGGCGACGGCGTACCCCGGCAGTGCCAGGGCGACCCACTTCTGGGCGTCGCGCAGCACGCCGAGGCCGGGCACCGCGCGGACGACCGCCTCCACCGCGGCCAACCCGGGGCCCGTGGCCATCAGGGCGGGAACCACCACGGCGACCGCAGCCAGCACGATCAGCGGCCGCGCGGCCGGACGACGGACCGCCGTCGGCACGCCCACCGCGACCACGCCGAGCAGGACGACGGTCGCGACGACCGCGAAGAGCGTTGTGCGGGAACCAGGTACCGCCTGACCGTTCCAGATCCCGCCGAGACCCGCGAGGCTCGCCAAAGTGCCGAGGCCCGGCTCGGCCCTGGCGGCGAACTGGGGTACCCCGGCCGCCTGTGTCAACGACAGCGAGCCGGCCATCACGGGCGCGACGAGCCACGGCAGCGCACTGAGCAGTGCCGCGCCGAGGGAGATCGCTGCACACAGTCGCCGGGAGCGGCCCTCGCCGGGGGCGGCGCAACTCACCAGCGCCACGACTGCCGCGAGCATCAGCCCGGTCGGCGTCAGACCGGCGAGCGCGATCCAGAACAGCACGGGCCACCAGGTGGCGTCGCCGTGGCGCAGCCGCAGCACCGCGACCGCCACCCACGACAGGCACCCGTACCCCACCAGAAGGCTCCAGTGTCCTTGCAGGAGTCGTTCCGCGACATAGGGATTCCATACCGCGAGCGTCGCGGCGACGAACTGGCCGGGCAGCCTCGCGGCGGGAACGACGACGGCCGCCAATCGGGCGGCACCCCAGCCCGCGAGCCACAGACCGGCGACCAACAGCAGCTTGACGACAACGCCACCGTCGAGGACGTGCGACGCCAGCGCCACGGCGAAGTCCTGCGGCAGGGCCCGTGGCGCCGCCTCGGTGAGTCCCAGCGCGGCGTCGGTCAGATAGGCCCGCGGCGTGGACACTGCGTCACGAAGAAGAAGGTATCCCGGCGCCAACAGTGGCGCCGTTACCGCCAGGGAGAGTGCCAGCGCGTACGTAGCCACGGCCCACCGGAGGGTAGGAGCGTAGCGGCCTGGGGGACGCAGACGGAATCGAGCGATCAGACCGGTCGGTCCGGAGGCAGGTCCGACGGTCTCTGCGTGGGTATCTTCTCGGTTGCGGCCTCGGCGGCGGGCATGGGCCCGGTGTCGGTGGGGCGTCGACCGAAGAAACCGTGTCCGGTGTCATCGAGACCGGGGTCGATCAGCGCGGACTCGGCCCGCAGGGTGAACGATCCCAGCAGCACGCCGCCCACCAGCAACACCAGCCCGAGGGCGGTGAAGGTGATCGGCAGGATCCGGCCCCACAGCGCGACGACGTCACCCTCGTCGCGCGCACTGGCCACCTGCGCCTCGACGGTCGCTTCGTTCGACGTGACCTTGTAGTCGGCGAACGTGACCTCGGGCTTGAGAGCGTCGCGGGCGTAGTAGTGGTAGCCGTGCTCCTCGGCCTTCACGATGGTGCCCGACACCGGGTCCACCCAGAAGGTGCGCTGCGCGGCGTAGTAGCGCGTCATCGTGATCTGCTCTTCGGGGTCGCCGGGCAGGCCCCACAGCACGGCGCGCGCGGACACCACGCTGTCCGCGTCGTCGCCGTAGAGCGACGCGTACTTCACGGGCTCCACCAGCTTGCCGTCGGAGTCATAGCCGACGTTCTGGGTGAACCGAAAGGTACTCAGCCCGTTCACGTCCTCTTCACCGTCGTAGTTGGCGTCGTACGCCTTCTGCGCGATCGGATCGAAGTACGGGTAGGTCTTCTTCTCGGTGTCGAACGGGAAGCGGTACGCCAACCCCTCGTGCGGCAGCGCCACGTTGGTCGGCGGCTGGGGATCGTCGATGCTGCGCGGCTTCTGCACCGCACCGCCCGGGTTGGTGTCGCTGGACACGGCCAGCGCGGTCTTGCGGTCCAGCGTGACGGTGTCGACCAGAGCCAGCAGTAGTCCGTTGTCACCCTGCTTATCGGTCCGACGCACCGTGTTGCCGACCTGAAGGGTCACGACGTCGGCGTTCGAGGGCGCCTCGACGCTGATCTGCTGCTGGAACGAGACGGGCGCGTTCCTGTCCACCACGAACCTCTGAGCGTTCAGCGAGGCCGGGTCGAAGACTGTTCCGGTGCCATCGCTGACCAGGGTGGTGTCGATGTCGAGCGGGATCTTGGAGATCTTGCCCTTGGTGTAGGTCGACAGCAGTAGAGCTGCGATCAAGAGGGCGGCACCGAGTCCCATGAGCCCGCACGCCGCGATACGCAGCGTCACAGCGCGGTTCAATCCGTGCCTCCTTATCGTCGCGAAACGACTCCACCCACGCCGCCACCTGCCCCGAAGGCAGCCGGGGCAAACCTGCTCGACCCTAACAGCCCACGCAGAGGCCGGTACTCAGTCCAAGGTCATCGGGCACACTGGTCGCCATGAGCGAGCGCAGCGACCCGGGACCTGTCTCCGGAGGGCAGGAGCGCAGCGATCCGGGAAACGTGTCCGGCACGCGCAGCTTCCTGCCCGCCGTCGAGGGCATGCGCGCCTGCGCCGCCATCGGCGTGGTGATCACACACGTGGGCTTCCAGACCGGGCACACCACCTGGAGCACGGGTCGCCTGCTCGGGCGCTTCGATCTGGCGGTCGCCGTGTTCTTCGCGCTCTCCGGCTTCCTGCTGTGGCGAGGTCACGCTGCGGCGGCGCGCGGGCTGCGTCATCCCCCGCCGACGGGCCACTACCTGCGGTCCAGAATCGTGCGCATCATGCCGGGCTATCTGGTGGCCGTGGTGGTGATTCTCACCCTCTTCCCCGACGCCAACGCCGACGTGACGGTGTGGCTTGCCAATCTCACGCTGACCCAGATCTACGTCCCGTTGACGTTGACGTCCGGACTGACGCAGATGTGGAGCCTCTCGGTCGAGGTCAGCTTCTATCTCGCGCTCCCGTTCCTGGCGCTGTTCGCGCGTCGGCTGCCCGTGCGCGCCCGGATACCGGCGATCGCCGGGGTCGCTCTGGCCAGTCTTGCGTGGGGCCTGATCCCCTTCTCGGTGCCGTTCGGCGTCAATCCGCTGACGTGGCCACCCGCATTCTTCTCCTGGTTCGCTGCGGGCATGCTGATCGCCGAACTGACGGTCAGCCCGCCTGCGTGGGCGCACCGCCTGGCCCGCCGCCGGATCCTGATGGCGGCCGTCGCGCTCACCGCCTTCGGTCTGGCCGCATCGCCGCTGGCCGGCCCTGCGGGTCTGGCACCCGGCACGCTGGGGCAGTTCCTCATCAAGGTGTCGATGGGCGCGGTGGTCGCGGGCGCGCTGCTGGCCCCCCTGGTGCTCGACCGGCCGGACACGTCGCACCGGATCCTGGGCAGTACGACGATGGTGACGCTCGGGCGTTGGTCTTACGGACTGTTCGTGTGGCACCTGGCAGCATTGGCGATGGTGTTTCCGGTCATCGGGGAGTTCCCGTTCAACGGGCACATGCCGGTGGTGTTGGCGTTGACGCTGGTGTTCGGCTTCGCGATCGCTGCGGTGAGTTACGCGCTCATCGAGTCACCGTGCCGGAATGCGTTGCGGCGCTGGGAATGGCGGACCGCCCCGGGAGGTGCGGTGACGCCGCTGGACAGCTCGGTCAGCGACTCGCCCGAGCCTGCGGTCGCGCACTAGCTGGATTGCGCGGCCCGCGCGATGACCTCGTCGCGGACGGCCGAACGCCTGGCCTTGCCCGCTTCATCGCGCAACGGCCGGTCCACGAACTCGACCGTCCGCGGCACCCTGTAGGCGGCCAGTCGCTCGGACAGGAACGCGCGTATCGCTGCCCCGTCCAGGTCGGTCGCGGCCTCCACGAGCGCGTACGGCACCTGCCCCAGATCCTCGTCGGGGATGCCAACGGCCAAGCAGGACAGGATGTCCGGGTGCTCGGCGAGCGCCGACTCGATCTCGGCCGGATACACGTTGCGACCGCCGACGGTGAACATGTCGACGCGTCGATCGGAGAGGTAAAGGTATCGGTCGGCACCAAAGTCCCGGAAGTGGCCGAGATCGCCGAGTGAGTCCCAGCCGTCCCTGCTCTTGGCGGTGGTGCCGACGTAGCGGTAGGTCGGCGCGCTGCCGGGAGCGGGTCGCATGTAGACCTCGCCCACGACGCCTGGCGGACATTCGTTCCCGTCGTCGTCGAGCACCTTCATCTCGCCGGCAACGACGACGCCCACCGAGCCGGGATGTTCCAGCCACTGGGTTCCCGAGATGAACGTCAGCGCCTGAAGTTCAGTGCCGCCGTACAACTCCCAGACGACCTCCGGACCGAGGATGTCGATCCACGCCTGCTTCATTGCGGGCGGACACGGGGAGCCGAGATGCCAGAACCGACGGATCGAGGACAGGTCGTAGGCGGCGGCGTCGGCGCGATAGACGGGCAGCAGGCGCTGCATCACGGTCGGAACGGTGGCCAGGAACGTCACGCGATGCTCGGTGATGAGACCACGTCAGTAACCGCCATGGGTGGAGAAGATTCTGCGCGGGTTGTCGACCAGCATGGTGGTGAGTTGCTCGTCGGTGACACCGCGTTGTCTGAGCGCGGGAATCACATCGTCGTGGATGTGGAGGTAGTGCCAGTTGGGCAGTGCGACGGGCAGTGTCGCCTCGGGCAGCGCGTCGAAATAGCACGAGGCGTCGTGCGACAAGACCATCCTGTCGGCGTGGCCGCGTTCGCACATCGTCGCGACGGTCTGGACACGGTCCTCGAAACCCAGAAACGCGTCCACGCCGAACCGGTCCATTCCGATGTAGGAGCCCTCGGCGATCAACTCCTCGAGGTAGGCGATGTCGGTGGTGTCTCCGCTGTGACCGATGACGACGCGACTCGGGTCGACGCCCTCCTCGGCGAAGATCCGCTGCTGCTCGAGTCCGCGCCGGGTGGCGGCGTGCGTGTGGGTCGAGATCGGGACGCCGGTTTGACGGTGTGCCTGCGCAACGGCGCGGAGTACCCGCTCGACGCCGGGCGTCACCCCCGGCTCGTCGGTGGCGCACTTGAGGATCGCCGCCTTGACGCCGGTGTCGGCGATGCCGTGCTCGATGTCGCGGACGAAAATGTCGGTCATGATCTCCGGGCCGCCGAGCGCGGCACCCGGTCCCAGGTAGTGGAAGTACATCGGGAGGTCGTTGTAGGTGTAGAGCCCGGTCGCGACGACGATATTCAGCTCGGTCGCCGCGGCGACGCGGGCGATGCGGGGGATGTAGCGCCCGAGGCCGATCACCGTCAGGTCGACGATGGTGTCGACGCCGCGGGACTTGAGTTCGTTGAGCCGCGCGATCGCGTCGGCCTCGCGTGCGGCACCGTCACCCCAGTTCTCCGGGTAGTTCTCCATGATCTCGGTATTCATGATGAACACGTGCTCATGCATGAGGGTCACGCCGAGGTCGGTGGTGTCGATGGCTCCGCGTGCGGTGTTCACCGTGGATCCATCCCTATTAGTGGCCATGTTGGCGCTCCCTTGCCCAGATGCGGCTACCCGCCCCCGGCGATGCTACGACTGGAATCCATTGTCGGGTGAAGGTTTCCGTCGTACTCCCCAGGTCAGTCCCTCGGCGACCGTGATGTGCCCGGCGAAGCCCAGCGCACGTGCCATTGCCCGATACTGCTCTACCTCTCTGCGGTACCCGGCTACGTCTCCTGCTTCCCCCGCCAGCAGGCTGCGCAACCTCAGCACCGGCAGGTCGTGGTGGATGGTGTCGAGAGCATCGGACTCCGCGGCAACGCGATCCATCGCCTCGCGAGCCTCGACGACGTCACCGGCCGTTCCGCGCTCGAGGAGTGACGTGACGAGGACGGTCACCGCCCTTCCGAGATACAGTGGTGCGCCGGCGGCAATGACGTCCCCGACGACGCGGCGCGACAGCTCGATGGCGCCGTCGAGATCTCCCGTCCGAGCGGACTCCGCGGCAGGTTCGGCGTCGATGATCGGCACCTCCGTCAACGTGAATCTCTCCTCCTCGGCAAGCGTTCGAGCCTTGGCCAGCAGCTCCAGTCCCGCGGCCCGCTCAGCATCCCCACCGGTGTGCACCAGGGTCAGGCCACGCGCGAGCTGGGCCAGTCCCAAGGCGAGGTCTTCGCTGCAGTTGGACGCCGTCTCCAGGGCCTCTCGTGTCTCGCGCAGGGCGGTGTCGTCGGCCACCAACGCGCCCACGGCGATGCCCACCGAGTACTTGAACATCACCGTCGACACATAGGTGGTTGGGTCGACGGCGTGGGCGATGGCGTTGGCGTCGTCGAAGTCAGCGCGCCAGCCATCCAGACCACGACAGCATCGGGCGATGCCACGCATTGCGGTGGCGAATGCGAGCGGTGACCCGGTGAGGAAGTTTCCCTTGGTCGGATCGCCGTCAGCCAGGTCGATGACCCGTTGGGCCAGCTGCTCCACCTCGGCCATCGCGCCGACCTGATACTTGGCGTGGATCGCCGCGAACAGGGAAATGCCGTAGGACCCGGGTTCTATTCCCGGCAGCTCCACCGATTGATGCAGGTCAGGCCTTACGGGGCCTGGCCTGTTTCGTTTCGCGTCGACATCGCCGTGAGCCCGACACCAAACCGCCCCCACTCACGGGTGAGTGGGGGCGGCTCAGCTTAGGTCTGGGAAGGCCTAGCGGTCGGAGTGGTCGTCGTTGTGACGGCTACCCGACTTGGCCAAGCCCCGGCTGACCATGTATCCGATGGTGAGCAGAACGACGTAGAACCACGCGCGATCGGCGCGGAAGTAGTCCTCGTGGGCGTCGGTGGTCTGCACCAGGTACGACGCGATCAGAACGCCGGCAACGGCCACGATGTAGGCGATGAGCTCGGTCGTCTTGAACGACGCCTTGGTCTCATTGCCGTGCCGGACGGTCGGGCGCACGGTCTGAGCGGTCTGGTGCGACGGATCGTGCTGTGCAGCTTGCACATTGGTGCGATGCGCGGTGGGGTTATTGGTGGTCATGAGTTCTCCTCGGTTGCCAAGCCATGTTGGCGGTACGTCGATCGCGGCGTGTTCGTCAGGCCCCAAAGGGCATGGCCGAATACGCGTGGTGAACGAGCTGAGAATGAGTCCAATTTCGAGCGAACGCTCGCGGCTCGTATCTGAACCGTAGGACTAGTTGGGAAGCCAACTCAACGACCGTAGCCTCATGTCCGGGGTTTGGCAACTCGCGCCCACCGCTATCCCGCGTCGCCACCCCGGCGTCGATGCCCCGACGCGCACCTCGGCAGGCCCCAGCGCACGTCCGTGCCCTGGTTCTTCATTGCGCCTCGCGGTACTAGCCCTTTCAGCCCATCGAATCTCCGCGCGACGCTTGCGCGCACCGAGCAACGGGTATGTCCTCAATCGAACAGGAGGCATCCATGGCGTTGGAACCCACGACATCGGAACCCGTGACGAAGACCCTGGAAGTGGACGACAGGCTCAACCGAGGTATCACCGGGCCGCTGTTGTTCTTCTTCATCCTCGGCGACGTGCTCGGAGCAGGCGTCTACGCCCTGATGGGCGTGCTGTCCAATGACGTCGGCGGGGCGTTGTGGGCGCCGATGCTGGTGGCGCTGCTGCTCGCGCTGCTGACTGCGGGGTCCTATGCCGAGCTCGTCACCAAGTACCCGAAGGCGGGCGGCGCCGCCGTGTTCGCCGACCGCGCGTTCAAACGGCCCCTGGTGTCGTTTCTCGTCGGGTTCTGCATGCTCGCCGCCGGGGTCACCAGCGCGGCGGGTCTCGCGCTCGCCTTCGCGGGCGAGTACCTCGCCACCTTCGTAGACGTGCCCACCATCCCAGCGGCAGTGGTGTTTCTGGCTCTGGTCGCCGCCCTGAATGCCCGAGGGATCAGCGAGTCGGTGAAGAGCAACGTCGTGATGACGATCATCGAGCTGACCGGCTTGCTCATCGTGATCATCGCGGTCGCCGTGATGGTCGGCGGTGGTCGCGGCGACGTCAGTCGCGTCAACGACTTCCCCGATGGCACGACGCCAGCGCTGGCAATCCTGAGCGGCGCGATCGTCGCCTATTACTCGTTCGTGGGTTTCGAGACGTCGGCGAACGTCGTCGAGGAGATCCGCAATCCCCGCAAGGTCTACCCCATGGCACTCTTCGGCGCGCTCATCACGGCGGGAGTCGTTTACGCCTTGGTCGGAATCGCCTCTGCGACAGCGCTTTCGCCAAAGGATCTGTCTACGTCGTCGGGTCCGTTGCTGGCCGTCGTCGCCGCATCGGGGGTCGGCGTCCCCAATTGGCTGTTCAGCGCCATCGCGCTGGTGGCCGTCGCCAACGGCGCCCTACTCACGATGATCATGGCAAGCCGGCTGTCCTACGGGATGTCCGAGCATGGTCTGCTGCCCAAGGCTCTGAGCCGGGTGCTGCCGCAACGGCGGACCCCGTGGGTGGCCATTCTCGCGACGACGGCGGTGGCCATGTGCCTCACCCTGGTGGGTGACCTCTCGACGCTCGCCGAGACCGTGGTGCTCCTGTTGTTGGTCGTGTTCATCTCGACGAACGTCGCGGTGCTGGTTCTGCGACGAGACACGGTGTCGCACGACCACTTCCGCGTGTGGACGGCGGTCCCGGTACTGGGTGCCGCGTCATGCGTGCTCTTGCTCACCCAGCAGACCGCGAAGGTGTGGCTATTCGCGGCAATCCTCCTGGCGGTCGGGGCGGTGCTCTACGCGGGGGCACGCGTGGCGACGCGCGGCGCCGCGTCCTGACCCGATCGAATGCGGCGTCAGCGTCCGGCGAGGGCGGCGATGCGGGCGGCCACGGCATCGGCGACCCGCAGTGTCGGGCGGTCCTGTGCCGGCAGGTACTCGTCGAGGTCCGTATCGTAGACGGCGCCGGCGATCGATCCGTGGTCGGCGTCCAACTCTTCGAACGCGACCGGCCAGTCGGCCCGCCGAAGCGCGTCGGCGAACGCCGCGCTGACGGCTACTTCGACGACGTCGTCGGAGGTGCGGTGCAGCAGGGTGAACGGAGTGCGTGACCCCGCCGCGGCAGAGGAGCCGTCGACGTCCTCGGCCACCAGCCGGCCGGAGATCGGTGCGCGCACCGAGAATGCGCCCGCGAGGCAGACGGTATGGGCGAACGAGACGTCGAAGCTCGCCGAGTTCACGGTCAATGCCGCCGCGGCGACGCCGCCCATCGACCACCCGACGAGGACCATGTCGGGCGGGATCCTTGGCGAAACCACGAGCGAAGTCGACGGATTGGAGGAGTGCGGCACGTCCCCCGTCGGGCGCATGCGAATCCCAATTGGGCACCACGACGACGGCGCGATGGCGGGCGATCGATTGGGCGAGCGTCCGGACGCTGGCACGTGCATCGGACTGCATGCCGTGCCACAGCAGGACCGTAGGTCGCGATGGCTCTCCGTAGACGTCCGCGAGTCGTCCTGGCGCGGTCTCCTGCGACGACCTTGGAGGCATATCACCATGGACGTCCATGGTGAAGCGTTACCCCCTGCCGTCGAGGTGAATCCTCGTCACGCTCGGGGTTGACGACTGCCGATCTGGGTATAAGGCGCTGGTTAGCGGTCGCGTTCACGCCAGGAGATGTGATGGTCGGTTGGTTGGATCGGCTTCAACGCCAGCATCGATCGGTCGGTTTCGCGATCGCAGTCGTGTACAAATATATCGACGACCAGGGCGGCTACCTGGCCGCACTCATCACCTACTACGCGTTCGTGTCGCTGTTTCCGGCGCTGTTGCTGTTGACGACGGTGCTCGGCGTCGTGCTGGTCGGTCATCCCGAACTGCAACAGCAGATAGTGCAGTCCGCGTTCGCCCAATTTCCCGTGATTGGCGACCAACTGGGGCACCCGCAAGGGTTGAGCGGCGGCACGCTCGGTGTCGTCATCGGCATCGCGGGTGCGCTGTACGGAGGTCTCGGCGTCGGTCAAGCAGTGCAGAACGGCATGGACACCTTGTGGGCCGTGCCCCGCAATGACCGACCCGACCCGCTGCGGTCTCGCGTGCGCAGCCTACTTCTACTGCTTCTGCTCGGCACGGGACTGGTCGCCACCACAGTGCTCTCGGCCGTCGCGCGGGCATCGGCGTCGTTCGGCGCCCTGGGCAAGTCGTTGATCGTCGTGGCGGCGATCGTCATCAACTCCGCGGTGTGCATCGTGGCCTTCCGGGTCGCGACGGCCCGGGACGTCACCTACCGCCAGATTGCGCCCGGTGCGATCAGCGCAGCGGTCGCCTGGCAGGTGTTGCAGTGGGTTGGTGCGGTCTATGTGGCGCACGTCGTCAAGACCGCAAGCGCGACCAACAGTGTGTTTGCGCTCGTTCTCGGCATGCTGGCCTTCCTATACATGATCTCGACGACGCTGCTTCTTTGCGCGACGGCGAACGTGGTGGCGATCGAGGGCCTGCATCCGCGTGCCCTGCTGACCCAGTTCACCGATGATGTCGCGCTCACCCGAGGTGATCGGCGCACGTATACGGCTCAAGCAAAGGCGCAACGCGCCAAAGGCTTTCAGCGCATCGACGTGAGCTTCGGCGATCACAGGAAGAGTCGCAAGCCCGATCGCGACGACTGAGGGCGCGGGGCTACGCGTCGAAGACGTTGCCTGCAGTGGATTCGGTCTGCTCCGGTGAGAACGAGACAGCCTGCAACATCGGGCCGATCACTACGTCGAACAGGCGGGGGAGCAAGCGGTAGAAGGCGATCGCCGGGCGTTTCACGAACCCGACCTGACGTTCGCTGGACCGCCGCCGGGTGGTGGCGCGGACCATTGCGGCCGCGACGACTCCCGGGGCGTCCGCGGTCGGTGGCACCAGCGGCGTGCGGCCCTTCGGCGTTCGGCTAGGGCGAGTGCTCCGAGCGTGGTGGTGGCGGCGACCGGTGCCCAGCCGCCGCGCAGCGTCGATAGCACGGCCGCACCGACGGCGGCCGGCGCCAGCAGCGCCACGGGATCACGCCGCCGCTCGTGCAGGCGGTCGAGGGCCATCGGGGTCCCCGAGACGAGGTTGGTCGCGATGACGACCGCATCCGGCACTCCGGCGCGGCCCTTCCCCCCGGTTGCCCGCGCGACCGCCAGTCCGCACCACAGCACCAGCCACGCGTCGTGCACGCGTCGCATCATCACTTGCCCGTCCATCCGTTCTCGATCCTCGAATCCCATTGCCGCACTTGTTCCGGTGACGCCTTCGGCCAGACCGTCCAAAAGCTCCAGTGCGCCCTCCGCAGAGGACCGCGACGGTGACCAATCCAGGTCACGGTGCGCCTTCGACGTATCCATGAGGGGGCTGTTGGTGGCCACGTCGTACCAACCGGGGGTGAGCGCGACGAGCCGTACACGGCTCAGCGCGCTGACCGCGGTTCGCATGAGCCGGCGGTTCACGTCGACCGGGCGGGCCTTGACCAAGGCCGCCAATGCCTCACCGTCCAAGGCGTCGGCCGCAACGTTGTACGAGCCCCGAACGCGGCGCTGCATCAGTCGGATGACTGCGTCACCGACGTCGTCGGCGTGCACGAACTGCAGCGCGAGCCCGGCGGGAAGGGGGAGGATCGGCAGCCCCGACCGCCGAAGCAGGCCGTACGCGAATCGCGGAACCAGCGGGCCGACGTATAGCGACCGGATCATCGACGCGGTCTCCCGCTGAACCACCACGGTAGCCCGGAAGCGAGCCACCACCGTGTCCGGGTGATCCGCCTCGAACTGATCCAGCAGGCCCTCCACCCCGACCTTGTGCCGACTGTAGATCGACGTGGGCTGGCCGGTCGCCGACCACGACTCCGAGACGGGGTCCGTCGTCCCGGGTGCGTAGACACCGAGGCTCGAGGCGTAGATCAGCTGTGGAACCCCCGCGTTGGCCATCGCGTCGAGAACCGCCTGAGTGCCAACGACATTGGCGCGGCAAAGATAGTCTTCGTCCCGAACGGGCCGAACCGCCAGTGCAAAGTGGTTCACGACGTCGGCACCCTGCATCGCGGACGCCAACCGTGTGGTAGCACTCGGCGCCGACAGGTCGACGGCGTGCCATCGCACCCGCTGGTAGATCAGTCCCGTGGTGGGCGGCCGCCGGCACACGCCGATCACCTCGGCGTCCGGCATGTGGCGGGCCAGCGCCCGTAGAACACCCGCCCCGACGTTGCCCGACGCGCCGGTGACCACGATCCGTCGGGGTTCGACGATCCCGGACGCAGCGGATCTGCCGTCGGGGTCGTCGTCGCTCACGCCGTGGTTGCCTTCCGGACGTTGGTGGAATCGGTTCGATGCCCGCGGTCCGGAAGACGAAACGGACAGCCGTGGGACGTCACACCAGGGTCACGGGACGTAGTATCCGGCCGTCGCTGATGCAAGTCGCTGATGCAGGTCGCTGATTCATAGGGGTTGCCAACCCCACGACAGGCTTGAACGTGCACGAACCGGGGCACCCCGGGAACATGAGCAAACCCAACTCGAACCCCGATGACGGGACTTCGACCGAGGCCGCAGACCCGCCTCCCGGTCGGGCAGACCACGGTCGCGTGGGCGGGATGGCCACCCGCGAAGTGGCGCCGCACCTCGCGGAGAAGTCCGATGAGTAGGCGCGTCCCGACGGCGGCGGTGGCCGCGATCGTCGCGGCGACCGCACTGGCGGGTCGGTGGCGGCGGCGCCATCCGCCGGTCCGGTTCGAGTGCCGTTGGCGGGAGTGTTCAGGTTGTGCGACCACAGTGCCAAGACGTACGTGCCCGCGGTGGGGAACGCGCAGGGCCTCGCCCTGATCAGCGCGACCGGGAACACCGTTGCCGCCCAGGTGAGTCTCGGGTAAGCGCCCCCCAACACCCACCACACCGTCGGGCTGATCCAAACACCTCTCCCGAGCGCACGGGATTGCGGTCCAGGGGTTCCTGGTGTGGCGGTCGGCACCATGGACACCGACCAGCAGGGCAATGCGCAGACCACGGTGCAGGACACGCGGCGGGCCGGCACCACGGGTGCCTGGGTGTTCATCGACCGCCCCTCTGAGTACTCCCAAACTTCTGCCGAGCACTACACGTCGGACTTCGTCGCTCCGCTCTGAGGCACCTTCGCGCTTCCGTTCGATCCGGACGTCGCTACCACGACACCGGCAGTGCGACCAGACCGTGAGACAGCGAGTGGAAGCGGGCGGTCAGAGTCGCGGCTTCGACCGCTAGCTGCATGTGCGGAAACCGCGGGATGAGTTGAGCCAAGACGATATTGAGCTCCATCCGCGCCAACGCTGCCCCGACGCAGCAGTGCAGCCCCGTACCCAAGCCGACATGTGAACTGCCCGTCCGATGAATGTCGAGGCGGTTCGGATCGGGGAACACCGCTGGGTCGTGGTTGGCGGATCCGGGATCCAACAGGACCAGGATCGTCACGTCGCCGACGGAGGTGTCCTCCCTCGCGTAGCGCGGCGCCCCGATGCCACCCGGCATGCCGGTGCGAATCAATTCTTCGACGGCCTTCGGAATCAGATCAGGGGCCTCCAGCAGCATTCGCCACTGTTCGAGGTCGAGGTGCCTCATTTAATGTCTTCGTCCGGAGACGTCTAAACGGCTTCGTTCCCGGAGGCGCACATGGACATCGTCGGAGTCGAGACCCCAGTCGTGGCGGGCGTTGCGGCCAATCTGCTGGCAACGGCAGTGCAGCTACAGGCCGCGATCATCGCGGCAACCCCCGTGACGGCGGCCATCGTGCCCCCGGGAATGGAAGAAGTCTCGATGATGTTCGCGGCGGCGTTCACGGCGAACAACAACGAGATGCTCGCGATGTCGCAAGCCCACGTCGCCGAGACGCTCAACGCGGCCACCGAGGTCGGCGGGTCTGGTGTTTCCTTCGCCATTGCGGACCTGGTGAGTAAGGGCCTTCTGCTTGTTTAGCCGTCGACTGGGGAGGTCGTAAATGCCTGGCGAGTACGTAGCTTTGACGCCCGATATCAATGCCTTGCGGATCGAGGGTCCCGGGGAAGGTTCGATGCTTGCCGGTGGGGCCGCGATGACCGCGTTGGGTGGTCAGATCGCCGCCGCGGCCGCCACCGTGGGCTCGTCGATTTCGATGTTGGCCGCGGCGGGGTGGACCGGACCGAGTGGGCTGAGCAGAGGGGCGTCCTTCGCCCCCAACGTCACGTGGATGGGTGAGCACGCCGCCAAGTGCGCGGCGATCGGCGCCAAGCACGTGGCGTTCGCGGAGTCCTACCGCACCGCCAATCTGATGATCCCGAAGGTCCCGGTGGTCGCCGAGAATCAGGCGGAGCACATGACTCTCCAGGCGACGAATTTCCTGGGCATCAACGGGCTGCCCATCGCCACGAACCACGGTGTCCGACCTCGAAGGTCGGGTCACCGATTGAGTCGACGAGGGCGAGGTATTCGGGAGCCAGTCGATTCGACTCCAGCGCGCGTCCACACAGTGTGAGACCCGCCATCCAGCCGGCCATGCCCATCGCCAACGGAATCCGCGAGGTGGCGTCCACACGGAGCTCCCGCAGTTCGTCGAAGCCGGTCTCCGTCAGACTCCCACCCGCACGCCATGCGCTGCCGCAGAGAAGCGAGCGAGGAACGATGCGCAGCGAGGCACGGTCCGACTGGTCGAATGGCAATTGATCGGCGATACCGCGGGCCCGCCGCCAGCTCGTCCGCGCGGCACCGATGTCCCGATTGGTGAACCACGCTCCAGCGCGCATATACCAGTCGTAGGCCTCTCGCAGGTCGCCCGCCGCCTCCAGGTGGGTGCCGATCAGGGCTGCGTTGTCGTCCGCGTCGCCGGGGCCGTCCAATCGGATCGCCTCGGCCAGTCGACGGTGCAGGCGAGCCCGTGCCGACTTCAGTTGCGACTCGCTGGCGACGGCGCGGATCAGCGGGTGCCGAAACGCGCACTCGCCCGACGGCGACGTCAGTCGGTGGACGAGATCGGCCCCGACAAGTTCGACGATCGAAGCGCCAACGCCTCGGCCGTCCAATTCGTCTCGCACGCCGCCGTTCTGGATCGAGCCGTCTGCGCCATTACGCACGGCGGCATGGGCGGCACCCAGAAGGCGCTGGCCAGGGGTGTGCCGGTCTGCGTGGTGCCGCATGGCCGCGACCAGTTTGAGGTCGCGCGTCGGGTGGAGGTGGCCTGCTGTGGGACTCGGCTACCCGCGCGGCGGCTGACTACTTCGCGGTTGAAGGCCAAGGCATTGCAGGCGATCTCAATGACCGAAGGGGCCCGCCGAGTCGCCGAGGGGTTCAGCGCCACGGGAGGAGTCCGACACGGCGCCGATCTCATCGAGAGCCGCCTGCTGGCCATCTAGTCGAGTCCGCCCGCGCCGATGGCGAAACCGGCACCACCGATGCGGCGAGCGCAGCCACCGAGATCAGCGCCAGCAGTTGCACGCCCCAGGCGTGGCCGATGTAACCGTCGACCGACCGCCACGGGTACTGGCTCAGTATCGCGCCGGCCAGAATCAGCCCACCCGCCGCCGCGCCGAGCGTCGTCCGGTCCGACGCCACCGGTCGTGATCGCAACAGGTAGCGCATTCCGACGGCGGCACCGACGACGACGATGCCGACGGCACCCGAAACGAGGAATCCGACGGCGAGGACCGCGAGGCCCGCGCTGACCGGCCCAGGCTGCCATGGGCGGGTGGGTTCACCTGGCACCGGTACCCGACGGTCGGGGAGGAAGGCCAGCAGCAACAGCAGGGGTAGCAGGGCCAGACCGCCGAAGAGGCCCACCCGGTAGGTGGTGTTGGAGGCGAAGTCGAGTCTGACGGTGCCCGACGTGCCCGCGGGAAGGACCCAGCCCTGCTGCCAGCCATTGACCGTGATCGGCGTCAGTACGGTGCCGTCTGCTTCGTGCGCGGTCCAGCCAGGGTTGATGCTCTCGGGCACCACCAACACCCGCTGCACGTCCGACGAGGCCACGTCGACCTCCCGGTGGTCGGCCTGCCACTGGGTTGTCTGCGCGGGAATCGTTGGGGCACTTGGCAACGTGGCCGCCAATGGCCCGGCCAGCTGGACGCCGTCGGCGACGAATGCGGGGCCGGGGCTGATCACCAGCTCCTGTTCACCCGCGGGTAATGCGACCGTCGGCGTCCCGCAGGGCTTGGCCGCGATGGGTCCGCCGTCGAGGAGGGCGCCGACGGTGGTGTCCACCGAGGTCTGGACGAACTGGCCGGCGACGCCGATGATCGGGCCCTTGCCGCACGGCAGCGTGATCGCGCGTGTGCGGTTGCGGGCCGCGTCGGGCGCGGCGATCGGGGCGCCGCGGCCGTCCAACGCGGTGACCTCGGCCAGGCCCGGCGGCTTCACCTGGTCGAAACCCAGTGCGGTGCGGTCGATGACGTCGTTCCAGTCGAGGATCGAGATCTTCACGGTGTCGGTCACGCGAGGGGTGAGTTGCACCGTCTGCGGGCCGTGGGGCTCCAGTGGCCGCACCTGCGGCCCGTCACCGAGGTCGATGGCGACCAACGTCGGGTGTGCCGGCAACTCCGACGGGCTCGGCGTGAGTTGCAACGCGGCGACTTCGGTCGGCCGGGGAAGTTTCAGCGTCAGATTGGCCGCAGCGCGATGCTGCACGATGTTCTGCGGGGCGGTCCACGAGGTGCCCGGATCGCCGTCGCCTGCAGCGTACGAGGAGCCGAGTACGTCGATCACGTCGGCGTCACCGAGCGTGCGGGCGGTGCCGGGTTGGGCGAGCAGATCGGCGAGGTTGGGCCCCTGTCGCGCGCGCACCCACACCGTCGGCGTCACCGCCATGGCATCGGGTACCGACAGGGTGCGGCTGAGGTTGACCGGCTCCTCGGGTGTCAGGGCCATGGTCGCGGCGCACCGCACTCCGTCGGGCCCCTCCGCGCACCCGGGGCGGCCGAGCAGCTCCGAACCCAGATCCCACTGTGCAACAGCCGAACCCGGGGGAGGCGGCGGGACGTCGACGGTATGCCGAAGGCTGATCGGCTGAGCGAACCCAGAGGCGTCGTACTGGGTGATGGTGAAGTCGGTGATGCCGAACTGGACGCCGGGAGAGCCGTCGTCGGTCGCCACGGCCGTGAACCGCACCCACGGGGTCTCGCCGATCGGAAGTGCAGCCGTCAACGCCTTGCCCGCCCGGTCGAAACGCAGGGTGCTGGTACCGGTGGCGGTCGAGACCTCGATGCGTCGCACCTGCGCGCCGACGGCGGTGGCACTCGGCGTGATGGTGACCGCCGCGTTGGCGATCGGGCGGTCGAAGTCGACCTGAAGCCATTGGCCCACAGCCGCTTGCAGTGAGTTGGACACCCAACTGGTCGCGGGGTCTCCGTCGATGGCTGCCGCCGCGCCTGCCGCCGGCGCGACGTTCGGCAGCGCGGTGGAGTCCGCCGCCGAACTCGACACCGACAGCCTGCCGCCCGGCCACCGGCCGTAGACGATGGCGGCATCACCCGCGGGGTAGTCCATGACGCGGTTGAACGTGTTTCGCGTGTCGCCAGCCGCGCGAACGGCCGACGAGTGGTCGTCGACGCGGCCGTAGTCCGTTTCGCGGGCCACGGGGTTGTCGGTGACCGTGACGACGGGCGCCGGCAATCCGGCAGCTCGGGCATCGGCCGTCAGCAGCGCCGGACCGAGCGACGGCTGGCCCAGCAGTCGACGTCGTTCGTCGATCCGCAGAAGTGCTTCCGGACCGCCGTCGACGCGAGCCATCGCGTCGACCTCGGTCAGGTACGGGCGCAAGGGTTTCGCGCCGTCGACCCGGTAGATCTCCACCGCCGGATAGCGTGGTCGCAACCCGCTGTCGCTGATGAACCCCTCCAACGTGCCAGGACCGACGGGATCGCCGAACTGCGCGACCTTCGTCAGCCCGGGAGAACCGTCGACGACGCGGTGCACCAGCAGCGGGCGGGCCGACCGCGAGGTCTCCGGGTCGAGGTCGTTTCGCACGGCCAGGTAGGAAATGCCTTGCCGGACAAGGGTATCGGCGAGCCCAGCGGATGGTCTGCCGGCAGCGAACAGTCGTTGCACCGAGTCGAGGGCGCGGATGGTCGCCGGCGGCGTCAGCGGAATCGAGTCTCGGACGCCCCACGGACTGCTGCCGAGTACCTGCAACGGCTCGTCGTGACTGTTGCCCCACACCTGCGTCGCGAACGGTGCGCCCGGAACCACCAGCACCCGACCGGGGTCGGAACCATTGTGCTCGTCGAGCCAGTTCGCGGCGTCCTGCCAGTACTGCGGAATCGCGGTGTACGTGCCGGGCGGAGTCAGTCGGGCGGTCCAGGCCAACGACGTGGCCACCGTCAGTGCGACGAGCACGACGGCGCCGACGGCGACCCGCTTGTCGCGTTCGGGGTGAGCCAGCGCCTGCAGCCACTCGCGCCGGGGCGCACTGCCGGGGAGCGGGACCCGGCTGAGCAGATGCGCCATGCCCAGCACCAGCGGCAGCCGGATCAACGGCTCGAGCTTGTGCACGTTGCGCAGTGGGGTGCCGTCGGCGTCGAGGAAGGCCTGTACGTAGTGAGCGAAGGGACTTCCGAGGCCACCGGAGTAGCCGACGGCCAATAGGCCGAGGCCGATGAGGAGGATCGCGATCAGTCGCCCGCGGGCAGGCATCGACCGCAATGCGAGCCCCGCTAGCCCGGCCGCCGCCACCAGAGTCGTGGCCAGCACGGCGACCGATCCCGTGACCAGCGACGCCCCCGCGGTCGCGTTCGGCGCGACGAACGGCGTCCAGCTGTAGGTCCCCCGCAGCACCTCCACCAGCGACAGCCACTGCGTGGTCACGCCGGACGATTCGATGAAGTCGAGGAACGGCGGGCTGATCCGGCCGAGCATGAACAGTGCGACCACCCACCACGTCACGGCGAGTACCGCGGACAACGCCCACCACGCGGTGAACCGCCACCACAGCCGGTTCGGACGGTGGGCGGCCCACCAGATCACGGCCGCCAGGCAAGCCGTCAGGGTGGCCACGGCGTTGACGGCCCCCATCAGCGCGACCGCTAGCGCCGACCTGGCCGCCAGCGTGCGCACACTGCCCTGCCCGGAGCTAGATGTCGCCGGCTGCCCGGCTCCGCGCAGCGTCAGGATCACCGGCAGCAGCACCCATGGCGCCAGCATCATCGGCAGCGTCTCCGACGAGATCGCGCCGAGCGTCGTCAACACTCGCGGTGACAGCGTGAACGCGAGTGCGGCGATGACCCGCGAGCTGGGGCTGCCGATGTTCAGGGCCTCGGCCAGTCGGATGACGCCCCAGAACCCCACCACCAGCAGCAGCGCCCACCACAACCGCTGTGTCACCCAGCCGGGCAGGCCGAGGACGTCACCGGCGAGGAAGAACGCGCCGTGGGGGAACAGGTAGCCGTAGGCCTGGTTCTGCGCCTGGCCGAAGGGGAGGTCGCTGTTCCACAGATTCGCCGCCCTGGCCAGGAATCTCAGGGGGTTGGCAGTTAGATCGAGCTTAGTGTCGGGGGAGATCTGTCCTGGCGACTGGGCGAATGTCAACGCCAGTGCGACCGCACCGACGAGCCACAACCAGCGACGGCTCAGGAGCGTAGCGACCTGGGATTTGGGTTCGGAGGGCAGGAGCGTAGCGACCTGGGATTTGGGTTCGGAGGGCAGGAGCGTAGCGACCTGGGATTAGGTTCGGTCGCCGTACTCGACCCGGTTGAGCACGGAAGACCCCGGGTCACCCGCCTGCAGCGGAGGCTTCGTGTCCTGCTGAACCATCAGCGTCACCCCGAAGATGGCGGCGGCACCGAGCAACAGTCCAACGACGATGCTGGCCGCTGCGGGCAAGACGAACCGCTCCATCCGGCCAAGGTAGCACCCAGTCAGAATCGGGAGATGTCCGAACCAGTCCGGAGAAGCGATTCCTGCGTTGTCACGGTGAGCTACGTGGCCGACGGTGCGCTCGAGTTCCACGGGGACGACCTGCGGGCGTTCGGCACGCCGGGTTTCGGCTACGAATACGTCCTCACGGGTCACTATTAGAACCGCTCAGTAGAGAACCACGACGGCGTCGCGGCCGCCTCGGCAGGTGATCCACGGATCCGAGCCCTCGGCCAAGCAGGTGACGAAGAAGTCCTGGCCGACGCAGGCTGCGCCCTCTGCGCAGGGGATGGCACCCGCGGCGATGACGGAGCGGGGCTCGCGGCTGGGGTCGGCGGAATCCCAGTAGGCCTTCAACACGCTGCCGACGAAGAAGCACGTCGCCGCCGGGCTGCCGCGGACCCCCTGGCTCGCCCAGCCCGCCTGACCGGTGATCTGGTAGCCGCCCGCGCACTCCTCACCCGTCGGATCGGAGCCTCGGATCGGGGCCGGCCTGGGCCGGCCTCCTACTCCCGTCGCGATCGGGGCCTCGGGGGAGGCCCCGGGGTTCGGCGACGGCTGGGTGCCGGCCGACGGCGAGGCCGCGCTCGGACCGCCCGTGTCGTCGCTCCCCCCGCTCACGACCACGACCACCAATACGACGATGAGCGTGAGGAGCGCGGCTACTCCGGTGAACGCCCAGATCCTGCCGGCGCGCGTGGCACCCTCCGAGATCGGTTCCGCGTCGAAGGGAAGTTCGGTCATCTGTGGCGGAGGTTCCGACAGCTGCCTGGCCGCCATCGTGGGCGCGAACTCCGGCTCGACCCCCAGGTCGAACCCGGCTTCGGGGCCCGGCTCCTCCGCGGACCAGGCAGCGACGAAGACCGCGGGCATTCCGGAGCCCGTCGTCGGATTGACGAGGTGTTCGGTGGGGGCGTGAGCTGCCGGGTCGACGACCGGTTGCGCCTGCGTCGCGGCGGTGGCGGCATCGCGCAAGGCGGCCGCGAAGTCCAGGCACGCGTTGAATCGCTGCCGGGGATCCGCCGCCAATGCCCGCATCAGTGCGGGATCGAATGCGGCAAGGTCCTGGCGTGTGTCGCCGAGCGGGGTCACTGGCTTCGGGAAGGTGTTCGCCTCTGGCGGCGAGCCGCTCAGCAGGTGATACGCAGTCGCCGCCAGACCGTACTGGTCGGCCCGGGCGTCGGTGACGAGCTCATCGGGGTCGTCGACGGTCCGGGGAATGCCGAAGTCCGTCAACAGGACTCGCCGTCGCTGGTCGCCGGTGAGCAGGATGCTGGCCGCCGTGACGTCGCCATGCACCGAGTGCCGTTCGTGCGCATAGTCCAGGGCGTCGGCGATCGACGTGACGAAGTCGAGGACCTGGTCGGCGGGCATGCCGGTGTCGTATCGGTCTCGTATCAGCCGGCCCGCGTCCGTACCGTCGACGAAGTCCATCGACTGCCACAGCAGACCCTGGTATTCACCGTGGTCGTGCACACCGACGATGTGTGGGTGCCACAGTGTCGCGGCCATGTCGGCGTGCCGCCGAAAGCGGTTGCGGAACTGCTCGTTCGCCGACATCGCGGCGGGTAGCACCCGGAGGGCGTCCTGTCGCAGCATTCGCGGATGCGCAGCGAGATACACTTCGCCGTTGGCACCCGCACCGAGTTGCCGGACCACGGTGTAGCCCGCGAACACGTCCCCCGATCGCAGCGGCATACGCGCGAGATTACCCAGCACGGCGACGGGCATCGCCAACGCTGCACGCTACGATTCGGCCCATGCCGCTGGGCCGTAACTCCAACGATGACTCCAAGGGCCCCAGCCAACGGTCCACCATCGTGTCGATAGTGCTCGCCGTCCTCGCCATCGCCGCCGTTGCGGTGGGCAGCGTGTACTTCATCAAGCACCGCAGTGCCTCGACCGATGCCCAGGAACCGTCGGCACCGAGCGAGACGGCGGCCAGTTCCGCGGCCCTGCCGCCGCCGGAGCCGCCTGTCTGCGGCGAGGGTGACGCGCTGCTGGCGGCCATGTCGACGCGCGACAAACTGGCCCAACTGCTGATGGTGGGCGTCACGGGTACCGACGATGCGCGCGCGGTGGTGGCCATGGACCACGTCGGCGGCATCATGATCGGCAGCTGGACGGATCTGACCATGCTGGGTGATCCGCTCAAGGAGATCGCCGCCTCGGCCGGCCCGCTGCCCCTCGCAGTCAGCACCGACGAGGAAGGCGGGCGCGTCTCGCGGCTCAAGAGCATCATCGGGCTGCAGCCGTCGGCGCGCGTCCTCGGTCAGACGGTGTCCGCGCAGGAGGTGCACGACATCGCGCTCGCACGCGGCCAGAAGATGAAGGCCTTGGGCATCACCGTCGACTTCGCTCCGGTCGTCGACGTCTCCGATCAGGACGACGACACCGTGATCGGCGACCGCTCGTTCAGTGCCGACCCCGCGAAGGTCACCGAGTACGCGGGTGCCTACGCACGCGGGCTCCTCGACGCGGGAATCACCCCGGTGCTCAAGCACTTCCCCGGTCACGGCCACGCGTCCGGCGACTCCCACGAGGGCGGCGTCGTGACGCCGTCGCTCTCCGAGCTGATGACCAACGACCTGGCTCCCTACCGCGAACTGGCCCAGTTGCCCGGCACCGCGGTGATGGTCGGCCACATGCAGGTCCCCGGACTCACCGGCGCCGATCCGGCCAGCCTGAGTCCCGCTGCCTACGACCTGCTGCGCACCGGCGGGTATGGCGGGCTGCCCTTCAACGGCGTGGTGTTCACCGACGACATCTCCAGCATGGGTGCCATCAACCAGCGGTACACGGTGGCCCAGGCCGCTCTCAAGGCATTGCAGGCGGGCGCCGACATCGCCCTGTGGATCACCACCGACGAGCTTGCCGGGGTGCTCGACGCGCTGGAAGGCGCCGTCAACACGGGCGGGCTGGACATGAAGAACGTCGACCGCTCGGTGCTGCGAATCGCGGCGCTCAAGGGCAAGAGTCCACTCTGCGGGGGCTGAACCGGCCGCGATTGCTTACCCTTGGCTGATGTCAGGTGGAACGAAGCGGTTGCCGCGCGCGGTCCGTGAGCAGCAGATGCTCGACGCCGCCGTACAGATGTTCTCGGTGAACGGTTATCACGAGACCTCGATGGACGCGATCGCCGCGCAGGCCGAGATCTCCAAGCCGATGCTGTACCTGTACTACGGCTCCAAGGAGGATCTGTTCGGCGCCTGCCTCGATCGTGAGCTGGGCCGATTCGTGGACTCCGTGCGCGCCGAGATCGACTTCACCCAAAGCCCAAGGGATCTCCTGCGCAACGCGGTGGTGGAGTTCCTCAGCTACATCGACACCAACCGTGAGTCCTGGATGGTGCTCTACACGCAGGCCACCAGCTCCCAGGCGTTCGCGCACACGGTCCGCGAGGGGCGCGAACGGATCATCGATCTCGTCGGCAGGCTCCTTCAGTCCGGTACGCGAAACCCCGCGCCGGACACCGATTTCGACATGATGGCTGTCGCGTTGGTGGGTGCGGGCGAGGCCGTCGCGACGCGGGTGAGCACCGGAGACGCCGACGTTCACGAGGCTGCCGAGCTGATGATCAACCTGTTCTGGCGCGGTCTGAAGGGCAGACCGGCCGACATTCCCTCGCGAGCAGACGCATAGGTACCCGAAAACCTCCGTGTCCGGGCACCTTTGCGACTGCTCGGCGAAGGGGGATGCGCGACTAGAGCGCGGTCACCGATCCCGTCAGATGCGGGTATCCCTTGGACATGTTGCGCAGCGCCAACTCCCAGCCGTCCGAGACGCGGTCGACGTAGAGGCCGACGCGAGCGGGCAGCAACACCGGCTTGCCGAAGCGCACCGAGTACGTGACGGCTTCGGGGAAGTGGCCCTCGATGTTGGCCAATACGGCAGCGGCACTGAACATCCCGTGTGCGATCGACGTTGGAAAGCCGAACAGCTTCGCGCCGATGGAGCTGGTGTGGATCGGGTTGTGGTCGCCGCCGACGGAGGCGTAGTGGCGGATCTGGCCCGGCGTGATGTGCAGGACCGCATTCGGCGGCGGCAGCTTCGTCTGCTTCTTCTGCTCTGGCTTCGGCTCATCGGACAGGCTGGTCCGCTGCTGATGCAGGAACGTCGTCACCTGGTGCCACGCGGTCTCATTGCCGACGCTGACGTCCGTGACGAGGTCGACCAGCAGGCCCTTGCGGTGCTCTCTCAGATTCGCTGCATGCACCTTGGCGCCGACGGTGTCGGTGACGGAAATCGGCCGGTACTGGGTGATGTGGTTCTCGACGTGTACCGATCCCACTGCGGCGAAGGGGAAGTCGAAACCGCTGACCAGTGACATCACCGACGGGAACGTCATGGCGAACGGATAGGTCAGCGGTACCGCATCGCCGAACTGCAACCCGGTCACCGCGGCGTACGCGGCGACGTTGGCCGGGTCGATGGCGAGGTCGTCGACGGTGACCGTCCGGTCGGGGATCGTGTCACCACGCCAAACGAACGGCAGCGCTCCCGCGGCCGCCTTCACCATGTTGCGCAACCCGCTGGGCTGAGTCACGATCACGCTCCCAACATGGCCTGGCCGCACACGCGAATGGTGTTGCCGGTGACGGCATTCGATGCGGGGCTGGCGAAGTAGGCGATGAGCTCCGCGACGTCGACGGGCTGGCCGCCCTGGAACAGGGAGTTGAGTCGGCGGCCGACCTCACGGGTGGCCAGCGGGATCGCCTCCGTCATCTTGGTCTCGATGAATCCTGGCGCGACGGCGTTGATCGTGATGCCCTTCTCGCCGAACACCGGCGCGAGGGCCTGCGTCATGCCGATCATGCCCGCCTTGGTGGCGGCGTAGTTGGTCTGCCCACGGTTGCCCGCAATGCCCGCCATCGAGGAGAGTCCCACGACGCGCCCGCCCTCGCCGATCGTGCCATTGTCGACCAGGCCCTGAGCAAGTCGTTGTGGGGCAAGCAGATTGACCGCGACGACGGAGTCCCAGCGCCCTTCGTCCATGTTGGCGAGCAACTTGTCGCGGGTGATTCCCGCATTGTTGACCAGCACGTCGGCCTTGCCTCCGAAGTCCGAGTAGTGCTCGCGCAGGTGCTCGGTGATCCGCTCGACGGCGTCGGCCGCGGTGACGTCGAGGGCCAGCGCGGTGCCGCCCACCTTCGTCGCCGTCTCGGCCAGCGCCTCGGCTGCGCCTTCTGGGCCTCCGATGTCAATCGCCACCACCTTCGCCCCGTCGCGGGCGAACACCTTCGCGATCTCCGCGCCGATACCGCGGGCGGCGCCGGTCACCAGCGCGACCTTGCCGTCCAGCGGCTTGTCCCAATCGGCGGGCGGCACCGAGTCCTGCGCGTCGACGTAGAACACCTGCGCATCGACATACGCGGACTTCGCCGACAGCAGGAACCGCAGCGTGGACTCCACGCCGGTCGCCGCGGGCTTGGCGTCCGCGGCCAGGTAGACCAGGCCGATGGTGGCGCCGTGCTGCAGTTCCTTGCCGAGTGATCGGGTGAAGCCCTCGAGGGCGCGCTGGGCGATGCGCTCGTCGATGCTGCCGGTCTGATCGGGTGTGGTGCCGATGACGACGACGCGACCGCTGGAGCCGATGTTGCGCAGCACCGGGGTGAAGAACTCGCGCAGTGCCTTGAGCCCCTCGGGGGTGGTGATGCCGGTGGCGTCGAAGACCATGCCACCGAACGTGTCGGCCCAGCGGCCGCCGACGTTGTTGCGAACCAGGTCGTAGTCGTCGGCCAGCGCGCTCCGTAGCGGTTCCGCGACGCGGCCCTCGCCCCCGACGAGTAGGGGACCGGCCAACGCGGGCTCACCTGCCTGGTAGCGGCGTAGCGTCTCCGGCTGCGGGACGCCGAGTTGCTTGGCCAGGAACGACCCCGGACCGGAGTTGACCACTTGCGAGAACAGGTCGGAAGCCACAGAGCTGCCTTTCGAGTGAGAAACGAATTATAAGAATTGGTACGTACATGCGGGCAAGTACCCGGGACTGTCTTATCGGTCACGAACTTACTCCAGAGTAAGAACGGTGGGTAGTATGACCGCCGACACCTAGCAACCACATTCAAGCAATGGAGATGAACGTGGCCGACACTCAGTCCCCCCGCAAGGCAACCCGTCGAGTAGCCATTCTCGGCGGCAACAGGATTCCCTTCGCGCGCTCCGACGGCGCGTATGCCAACGCGTCGAACCAGGACATGTTCACCGCTGCCCTCGGCGGCCTCGTCGACCGGTTCGGCCTGAAGGGCGAACGCCTCGGTGCCGTCGTCGGAGGTGCGGTGCTCAAGCACAGCCGCGACTTCAACCTGATGCGCGAATGCGTGCTCGGCAGCGCGCTGTCGCCCTACACGCCCGCCTACGACCTGCAGCAGGCCTGCGGCACCGGCCTGCAGTCGACCATCGCGGTCGCAGGAGGCATCGCGCTGAGCCAGTACGACGTGGCGGCGGCGGGAGGGGTTGACACCACCTCGGACGCGCCCATCGCGTTCGGCGACGACCTGCGGCGTGTCCTTCTGGGTCTGCGCCGAGCCACGTCCAACGTCGACAGGCTCAAGCTCGTCGGACGGCTGCCCGCCGCAATCGGCGTCGAGATCCCCACCAACGGCGAACCCCGTACCGGCATGTCGATGGGTGAGCACGCCGCCGTCACCTCCAAGCAGATGGGCGTCAAGCGCGTCGATCAGGACGCACTCGCCGCGGCCAGTCACCAGAACACGGCCGCGGCCTACGACCGCGGATTCTTCGACGATCTCGTCAGCCCGTTTCTCGGGCTGTACCGCGACGACAATCTGCGCGCCGACTCGACGGCCGAGAAGCTCGCCAAGCTGAAGCCGGTGTTCGGCGTGAAGAACGGCGACGCGACGATGACGGCGGGCAACTCGACTCCATTGACCGACGGTGCCTCGGTGGCGCTGCTGTCAACCGAGGAGTGGGCGGCGGAGCGCAAGCTGCCCGTGCTGGCCTACTTCGTCGACGGCGAGACCGCGGCGGTCGACTACGTCAACGGCGACGACGGCCTGCTGATGGCGCCCACCTACGCAGTGCCGCGACTGCTGGCCCGAAATGGGTTGACGTTGCAGGACTTCGACTTCTACGAGATCCACGAGGCGTTCGCATCGGTCGTGCTCGCCACCCTCGCGGCCTGGGACTCCGAGGAGTACTGCAAGGAGCGGCTCGGCCTGGATAGTGCACTGGGCCGCATCGACAGAAGCAAGCTGAACGTCAACGGCTCGTCGCTGGCGGCAGGCCATCCCTTCGCGGCCACCGGTGGGCGCATCGTGGCGCAGCTCGCCAAGCAGCTGGCGGAGAAGAAGGCGGAAACGGGCAAGCCGGTGCGCGGCCTCATCTCGATCTGCGCGGCCGGCGGCCAGGGCGTCACGGCGATTCTGGAGGCCTGACGAGTCCTCGTCCGAGGGGTGTAACGCCCCGCGACGAGCAGTCGATAGAGGTTGTAGCTCCGTGTTGCCGTCTGACCCCCCGACCCGACGGCAACACGGGGCACTTTTCATTCCGCGGGTGCATCCTTCTTCGCCTTCACCGGGCCGGTGTTCGGCGTCGTCACGAACAGGCTGCCGCCCACGCTGCCGCGTGCGGTCCTGACGGCGACGAGTCCCCAGGTGCTGAGCAGCCCGACGTAGGCGATGACCGCAGCGACCTTGAATGCGGGCAGACCGGTGTGCACGGCCAGCTGCGTGGTACCCGTCACGAACGTGCCGACGGGGAACGTCAGGCTCCACCACGTCAGGGCGAAGGGCATGCCGCGCCGCAACGTGCGCACCGTCAACCCGGTGGCCAACACGATCCACAACAGCGCGAAGCCCCACACGGGCACTCCGAACAAGATGGAGAACACGTTCATGGCGTTGGCGAGTTCGGGTGGCACCGCCAGCACGGCGGCCGTACCGAGCAGGCCCGCTGCCGTGATGCCCTGGCCCAGCGGACCCAGCACGATCCACAGCGTCGGCACCCGGGCCGTGCCGGAGGTGCCATACAGGGCCAGCCTGCTCCAGATCATGCTGATGATGATCAGCGCGGCGAACAGCGAGAGTCCGAACATGGCGTAACAGCCGTAGAGCATGGTCGTGCGCCCTGTGCCCGGCGCCATGTGCGGGATCAGCAGGGCACCCGCAGCGGCCGACACCATCGGCGGCACGACCGGCATGAGCCAGCCGCCGAAGGCCGCGTCGGGTTCCACGTTGAGTTGGGTGAACATCAGGAACGGGATCGTCGCGGCCGTGAAGAGACCTCCGATGGTGCCCGCAGTCCACAGCACCCAGTCCAGGTCCACGGCCAGCGAGGTTCCGATGAGGTCCTTGCCGACGAGGATCGCGCCGGAGCCGACCGTCAGTAGCGCCATCGGGGCGGCCCCGTAGAAGTGCGCCATCTGCGGGTTGCGGGAATGGGCCCGCGCCACCGTCGGATGGCGGAACCACTGCACCGTCACCGCCACCAGGAGGACCACCAGCAGGACGGCCGCCACCACCCACACGACACGGGAGAACACGAGCAGGCCCGGGACGTGGACCGGTAGCGTCGCACCTGCGGTCGCCACGATCCCGGTGCCCATCACCGACGCGAACCAGTTGGGTCCGAAGTTCTGGAGTCGAGCCGCTTCGGTCGTCATGCTTCGATGGGACGCAGGGTCACGCGAAGGAGTACGTGGGTCATGCGGTCAGTATGTTGGGCCGACTGAGCGGCGTGGGTGGCGAATCGCCGATTGATGCGACGAGGGCCTCAAGTGCTTCGGGATGGACCAATGCCTTCGGATCCGGCGGCGACGGTCCAACCGCACACCCCGAAACCGTCCCGCTCTGAGCGCCGCGCTGCAGACGGTCGGTGACGCTGGCCAAGCTACGTTTTCCCAGCTTGACCAGCTCACAGGGCCGACGACACGCGATTCTGCGACAGGCTCAACGACGTGGAGATACGACGCGCCTCGCCTCTACCTCATGACCCGTTCCCTAGACCCCACCGGCCGCGGTGAGGCACGATGGGCAACGAGGTGGAAGCCCGCTCGCGATCACCTTCGAATGCCGGATCGCCCCGACCGGCAACTCACCAGTACCAAGGTCGGACGCACCGTGAATCGGACACCCCCGAATGATGACGCCAACGAGTAGTGGCGCGGACAGAAGGCGGGATGATCGCAGTCATGACGGTGAGTGCGTCGGTCCCTCTGCACTCCCCGGGGCCGGTTTCACCGGCAGCTAGGCGTCGATGATGGGTCTGCCGAATGCGCTCGGGTTGCGGTTGGGTGTCGGGTTCGCCGTGGTGGCGGCGGTGGTGGCCCCGTTCGGTGCGGTGCTGTTCTGGGAAACCCGCTTCGAGAGGTGGGCAGTCGGGGCGCTTGCGGTCTTCGCCTTGTCCACGGTGATCACGTTCCGCGGGCGGAACCTGATCGGCTGGGTGTCAGCTGCATTCGCGTGGGTTTGGCGGCACCGCCGGGCTCCGCGGATGCCTGCGGAGCCCATCGTCGGCGCCATCGCGATGCCGGGCGACCACGTGGCAGTGCGATGGGAGGATGGCCTCCTGATTGCGCTCATCGAACTCATTCCCCGGCCGTTCACCCCGACGGTGGTCGTCGACGGGAAGGCTCGAACCGACGACGAGGTGGACACCGAACTGGTGGAACGACTGTTGTCCCTGCATTGCGCCGACCTGAGCGCTGACATCGTGTCGGTGGGCTATCGTATCGGCGGGATCGCGGCCCCCACCGTGTTGGAGCAGTACGACGAATTGGTCGGTTCGGACCCGGCACCGGCCCACCGCCGGACCTGGATCATGGTGCGCGCCGACCCGCAGCGCACCCACCGATCGGCGCAGCGCCGCCAGCCGGGCTTCGCCGGACAGATCCGCTATCTGGTTGCCTCGACGACACGCCTCGCCAACCTACTGGCCAGCAACGGTGTCGACGCGATGTGCGTGCGCGGCTTCGACGACTTCGACCGTGCGACCGTGATCGACTTCAAGCGGGAAGGTTGGTCGAAGGTGCGGGGCCGCACCACCTTCACCGCCGCGTATACCGCCCCCGGTGGCCCGGACGTGTGGTGGTCGGCGCCCGCGGACCGCACCATCACGCGAGTCCTGGTCGAGGCAGGAGTTGCACCGCGGTCCGTCGTGTTGCTGACGGCGTCGACCAAACCAAAGCGGCCGAAGGGCTTTTCCCGCGTGTCCGGCGGCCAGCGTGCCGCGGTCCGACGGGGCAGCGTTCCCGTCACCGATCGGCACCACCGGTTGCCCATCGGGTCCGCGGGAGTCCTGGTTGGCCAGACCACGCGCAGTTACCCGGTATACATGCCCTTCGACGACGTCGACGTCAGCGTCGACCTGAGCGATGCCCGTACCTTCACGCGATTCGTGGTGCACGCCGCGGCGTCGGGAGGACACGTCACCTTGTCACCGCGGTTCCGCGGACTGGCCGCGTCGATCGGCGCGGATGTCGGGCCAGAGATCAAGGTGGCGTGGCCGAGGGCGACGACCTACCTGGAACCTCGGCCAGGCGTGGACCGAGTCGAACTGCACCAAGACCACATCCGAACTCCGCGCCATGCCCGACTGACCATCCGATCCGCTGTCCCCGCCGAGGACGGCCGCTAGGAATCGCCCGCGCCCCGGTAGGTCGGTGCCTCGGTCGACGATCCCGTCGACATCGGCGACGCTGCCTCATCAGGCGTAGCGGCAGGCGTGAGCGGTGCACGGGAGCGGCCACCGTCGTGCGCAGCAGCGCCCTCTTCCGCTGGCTCTTCTAGGGTTTCGTCCCGATCGGTCTGATCTGAACCCGCGGCTTGCGCGTCCTCGGTGGGTGCTGCTGCCGATGCCTGAGCCGTCGGCGTGCTCCCGGCGGCGCCCTGCATGCTCGAGACCGCACCTTGGATGCTCCCGACCGCGCTCTGCACGCTCGTCATGACGGTTTGTCCGCCAGCGGCCATCTCGGACAGTTCACCGACCGTGGCCGCCCAATCCGGCGTCGTCTCGACCGACAGGCGGTCGGCGGCCTCGGCGCGAGACGTCGGCTGACCCGTCGCGCTCGGTGCCCTCGAGACGGACCTGCCCGCGACGGCGCCACCGCTGGACTGCTCTTCCCAGCGCTCAGGCCGCTCGTCCCACTGCCCGAGCGCCTCGCCGTGGGCCCGATCCGTCTCGACGTACATCTTGGCCGCGGCGGCCATGTTCTCTGCGGTGGCCGCGAGCGTCGCCTGCACGGCAGGCAACCCACGGATCACCGGCGACTCCACCACGGGCATCGCCGCGTTGATCGCAGCCGACACCGCGTCGCCTCCCGCAACCGTGACGGGCGACGGCGCCGACGGAAGCGCCAGACTCCGAAGGACACCTGCGGCGACCTCCAGGCGCGAGGTGTCGACGATAAGTTCCTTGGCCATGGCCCGGATTCCCCTTACTGTTTCGTTCCTGTAGTACGCGAGCCGGTGCCTGGCCGAACTCAGGCCGGCGGTGGAACGTCGTTCGGCCTCCAGTAGAAGATGAGACCATTGGGGCCGCGGCCGATCTCGTCGTAGCCCTCCGGCACGGGGACCCGAGACCCGGGCTGCTTGACGAACAACTGGGCACCGACCTGATACTTGGGTAACCAGACGTTCGAACCGGGAAAGGCGGGCACCCAGTCGGTGCCGCCGGCCGGCCCACCCGTGTTCGGCGGCCCGAGCGCACCCGGGTCCGTGACGATCGGAAGGTCGCGACAGTCGGTGCCCTTGACTGCGTAGAAGCCCTCCACGCCTACGCACCCGGGATAGTCGTCGGTAGTCGGCGTCACCGAGACGTCGACCGTGTGGGTGTCATCGGTGTTGGACATCGCCCACGTCAGAATCCCAAGCGTGGCGCCGACGATCGCAGCCGGAATCACCAGTAGACGAATCGGATCCTGCTTCAACCTTCCGCGCACCGTCAGCGGATTGAATTCGCCGCGGGTCGGTGGCAGATCGGGGCAGTCATCCATCGGCGGCTCGTCGGTCGACGCTGCGTCGGGTGCTTCCCGCTCGTCAGTCGTATGTGCCGCGTGCCGTCCGTTCTCTCCGGCGGTCATCGGCCTTCATCTCCCGGGCGGGATGCCATCAGTGCCTCGAAGTGCTTTGTTCGACATCTTTCCGCGGTCATCGTTTTCGTGTTCGTCGTCTTGTCTCGCACCGGCGACCGGGGCAATCGCGCCCGTAGAGCCAGGAAGTTCTCCGAAGTCGTCGGACAGGGCGGCGGCCAGTTCGGTGATCTTGCGCATGTAAGTGACGCCGAGGCGCTCTAGCCTGATGCCGGTACCGGCCGCCACGTGGTCGTCCCACGGTAGTACCACGAGTCGGCCGGGTGAAACGTGCGACTCGAATCGGCGCACGATCTCACGCACGGGCATCGAGGGCTTTCCAGGAATCAGGTGATTGACCACGACGCACGCGCGACCACGCTGATTCTGGTATCCGTTGGCGTTCAACCAGTTCATGGTGATCGCCGCCTGGCGGACACCGTCGACGGATGCGCTCGTCACGATGACGAGTCCGGACGTGGCCGAAAGTACCGCCGCGGCGGCCGGATCGAAGAGATCGGTTCCGCAGTCCGCCAACACGAGGTTGTAGAACCTTTCGACGCCGTCGATCGCGCGACGCCACTCGTCGTCGCTCAGCGCACGTGGTGCCGCGCCGTAACGCTGTGCGGCCAGCACTTCGAGGTCAACGGCATTGCGGCTGGTGTAGGGGCGGACGTCGTTGTAGCTGCTCAAGGAGTGATTGGCGAGAAGGTCGGTGATGGTGGCACGCGGCTGCTGCCCCGCTCGATCTGCGAGGTTCCCCGACCCGGGATCGGCGTCGACGGCCAGGATGCGGTCGCCACGCAGGTCAGCCAACACCGAGCCCAGGGAAATGGTGACGGCCGTTCGTCCGACGCCTCCCTTCAGCCCGAGCACCGCGATCTGATAGCAACCGTGCACGTCGCGACGGATGCGCTCACGCAACTCGCGGGCGTACTTCTCGTCGGGTGAAAGTCCCACGTTGATTCGGGTGACGGTGTAGAGCATTCGACGCCAACCCCGTTGTGAGACAGGTCTTTTGGCGGGCTTCTCGACCGGATCGACGTCGACGTCCTCGACCTGCAGGTCTGGCCGTCGGTCATCGACGCGCGGAGCACTGGCTACGCCATGTTCATTCGAGTTACTCGTGCGTGGCATGCCACCCGCCGGGCGCCTGCGCGCGACATCGGGCCGATCGAATGTCCCACCCGGAGCGCGGGTCTGTGGCCTGTCCTGTTTCCGCTCATTCGGGCGGGCATGCCGCGCATGATGATTGGCAGGACCGGGTGGTGCAGGCGGCGACGATGGAATCGGCGCACGCCGCGGTGGGGGTTGCGTTCGCGGTGGCGGTCCCGGAGTCTTCCGCGCAGTGGGCCGGAGATCTCCGATCGGCATCAACGGTGGCATCGGCGGCGGTGCGGCATTTCCGTTGAGCTCACGATCGGTGAGCGCAGGCGGGCCCACTGGTGGCGTCTCGAAGCGTTGTTCGTCGAACCGGTTGGTGGGCTGCTGCGATGGCTCCTCGTCTTCTGGACCGAACAACTCGTCGTAGTCGACGGCCATCAGCATCCCCATCCAAACCCGTTCATCGGCGGAGACACGAGATGAGGCGAATTCGGCCGAGCCGAATCCGCCTCATCTCGTGCTCCTCTGGCGAATCGTTCGCGTGGACCAGTTACGTGAACATGCCCTTGACGCCGCTTTCGGTCGATGACATTGCCTGGCCGGCGTCGGTGATCTTGCCCGAGAGGCTCTGCAGAGCGGTGTTGAGTTCGCTCGACGTCGAATCCCAGTTGCGCTGGACTGCCTGGTAGGCCTCCGAACCGCTACCGCCCCACGCCTCGGCTAGCTTCGCCAGCGACCCCTTGCCCTCGTCGAGGAGTCCCGAGGTCGTCTGGACCGATCCCTGGATCGTGCTCGCGCCAGACTCGATACCGGCGAAGTTCCATGACTGTTCACCCATGATGTTGTTCCGTTCCTTGATCTGGTGTCTTGGGTAGCGGTTACTAGAAGTTCATCTGTGACGACAGCGAACCGGCCTGCTCGTCGTCGGAGCTCGAATACTGGATTCCGGCGGACGAGATGTTCTGCGAGATGTCGTTGAGCGCCTTGATCTGCGCCTGGCCAGCCTCGTGGAAGCGCGTCAGCGCCTGCTGGGCCGCCGTGCCGGCCTGGCCCCGCCAATGGCCGGCCAGCTCGCCGGCGGTCGACTCCACCTGCTGGATGACCTGCTTGAGTTCGGTGGAAATCCGATCGAAGTTCGCGGCCTCGGCGCTGAGGGTGGCCGCGTCTGTTCTCATCTCTGCCATGCTCGACTACTTTCTCTCGTCCTGTGTGCCTCGCCTGGTACTGGCAAGTCCTTCCAGCCCGGACGGCTGGGAAGTCGGTTGGGGATCGCGCTCACCAATCCTCGTACGGGTCGTCGTCGCGGCGGTCCGCGGACTCGCCCGGCTCGTCGGCGAGCATCATGGGCACGACCATGCCCGGCCGCGACGCAGCAGACGCCGAGGACGCAGCACCATGACCCGCCATGCCCATGGGAGCGCCACCGACGCCGGAGCCGCCAGCGCTGGCACCGGCGGCCGTGGCTACCGCCCCAGCACCCGCGTTGATGGCCCCTGCGGCGGCCGGGGCGACGGCCGGGGCGTATTTGTCGATCATGTTGGTCAGCATTGGGGTTCGGGTTGACTCTCCGCCGGCGCCGGGCAACTCGCCGGCGCGTAGCAGTCCGGTTCCCTTGGCGGGACCCGAGCCACCGGCCAGAGGGTGGCTCGACAGCGGATTGGCGCCGACCAGGCCCATTTGCGAACGTTCGGCGTCACCGAGGTTGCCGAGACTGGATGAACTGCCTGACTGCTGCAGCAGGCTGGTGAGCTGTTGAAGCAGCGGAGCGCCGATCTGACCTGTCTGCGCCATGAAGTTCATGAGCTGAGGTGCCAGGGTGGCGCCGTCGGGCAGGGTGCTCGGCAGGTCGGATGCCATGGCCGCCAGCATGGTTTGGTAGGCCGTACCCGATGCGACGTCGGCGATGGCTTCGGAGACCGCCGTCTGAGTGGCCATCTGAGCGGTCCGGCTCATCGTCGCGGCTTCGACGGCTTCCCCGACGCCTGGCATCAGGATCGGCTTCCTCGGAGCAAGCGGCTCGAATGCCGTATTGACGGCGGTCTCGGCGAGGTAGACGTCCATTGCCACGGCAGCCTGGTTCCACATCCGGACGAAGTAGTCGGCTTCCTTCATGCCGATCGGCATGGTGTTGATGCCGAGGAAGTTGGTGCTGACCAACACCGCTCGAGTGACGTGATTGACTGCGATCTCCGGCAATGACGGCGTAGTTGCGAGCGCCTTCGAGTACGCCGCCGCCTGCGCGGTCGCCTGCTGCGCGCGCAGTTGCGCCTGCATGGCGACCCCCCCCAGCCACGCCACCATGGGCGTGGTGGCGGCGACCGCCTGCTCGCCGGCGGCGCCGGTCCATGCCGCCGCGAGGGCGGTGAGGTGGGTGGCGAGTTCTTCGGCTTGGGCCTGTAGCGCCGCGCCCAGGGCCGCCCATCCCGAGGCAGCCTGCAGCATCGGAGCCGGGCCGGCGCCGATCATCAGGCGCGCGGTGTTCAGCTCGGGTGGTACCGCGTGCCAGAGCACGAGCCGGATCCCTTCGCGCGCCGCATCGATCGCCAGACCGTCATGCCAATGTGCCCGCGGATCCGTCGTCCATCACCGAGTAGAGGCCAGCAACCTTGATGAAGGTGGCCCCGGTGCGAGCGATCTCTTCTTGCGCCGTCGCGATCTCGGCGAGCGTCTCGGCGCCCTTCGCGGCAAACGTTGCCGCGGCCTGGGTCGAGACTTCTTCCATTCCGGCTGGCGCCAGACCCGTGACCGCGGGCGTGGCCGCTGAGCCAGCGGCGAGGCCCTGACTCCCATTGGCGACGACTTGGGCGCCGATGGCCGCGGCAGTCGCATCGTGTGACATCGGTTGCACTGGCGTGGCCCTTCTTAACGGGAGTCGAACTCTGGAGTAATTCGCCGCCTCAACGAGGACGGCAACATTGATTTCGATTTATCATGGCGCGTTTGTCGTGTGAATCACCCTGCGGCTCAACAGTTGAGTGATGCACCTCATTATAGCCGAATGTCGGCCAGTCGTGGCGTGACTTTCGCTCGACATGGCTCAAGGCCGTGCGGATCTCAAACGTGTCGCGTTCGCCAAGAGAATCAGGCACTCCAAGGAGGGGCCCTCGTGCCGTGTCTCCTTTGACGCGATGTCGCGGGCGGCCGGTGGACGACATGACGTGCGGTCACCCTGATCGAAGTTGACCAGTCGAGGTTCCGCCAGCGCCTTTTGCAAACGTACATTTAACAACGGGTAAACGAGAGATGAATGTCGTCCGCGGTTAGGGGAACCAATGATAATGGCATCCCAGCGGACGTTTACCACACTGCGCGCCTCCGGCGAATATTGTGTTACGCCAGTTCTTTTCATGCCACGTGCCGGCCGGTCGCTGTTATGCTCGACCCGTCGCGCACGGTATTCGGTGCGCGGGCCATCGACGGCGAAGGATGCATCACCGTGTCGTACCTTTCGAACGTTACCGACTTGGGGTACCTATTCTCTAGGATTCCGTCGTCGGTCAACTCGGGGGTTGGGCATGACTGGGTTGGTTTGGGAGCCAACATCGGCGCCGTGGCGGGCAAGGCGGTCGCGTCCTACGCCAAGCAGACCGGCGCGCTGAAGACCGCGCTGGAAACCGTGGGCAAGAAGGTCCTGCCCACCCCCACGGCGATCATCGACGTCACGATGGTGGCCGTAACCGTAGTCGACCTCCTCAACGGGTTCGGCGCCCCCGACGCCGGTGCCGGATTCGCTGGCGGCATCGACAAGCTGAAGGCCGTCGACTCGAAAGTGGAGTTGGCACTTCCGGATTCGCGAGACTGGAGCGGAGCAGCCGCCGACGCCTACGTTGCGCAGGTGGTTACCCTGCGCGCCCTCCTCGTGGAACTTCAGAACCTCGACAAGCAGATGCAGACGCTCGTCGCCGACCAGGGCGCCCGGGTCAAGCAGGCTCACCAGACGTTGGCCGTCCTCGGGTTGGCGCTAATCGCCTGCCAGGGTGCCGCGATGCTCATGTACCTGATCCCAGTCGTCGGTCCCGAGGTCTCGTTCCTGTTTCAGGTCGCCGTCGCCCTGGCGGCGACGACCACCGTCGTCGTCCAGGAGACGCTCGTCATCGGCGAGTCGGGCAACACCTCGTCGGCGATCGGGACGGTGGCCGCCGGCTACGTTGCGTTGGGCAAGCGCGCTGAACTCGGTGGTGCGTTCGGCGTCATCGAGGTGGCCGGAGCCCAAGAAGCCAAGGTCGGCAGCTTCACGGCCATCTCCGACGGCCTCTCGCGGTTCTCTGCAATGCCGACGGTCGCCTCGCTGGCGGCGAAGGTCGGCGACGCCGTCCCGGAGCAGACCCGTGCGATGCTCGCGGCGCTCGACTCACCCGAGGCCATCGACGGCGTCCCCGTTCCGGTACCGACGCCCGGGACCGACGTAGTCCCGGACGTTCCGGTCACGCCGAGTTCGCCGGTGTTCACCCCGCCCACCATGGCTCAGCTCAACCAGATGTCCGCCCAGATGGCCAAGTTCTCGTCCAACGTCGCCCAGCCACTCAACGTCGTCAACCAGACGATGGGCTCGGTGCAGCAGGTCGTCTCGATGGCCCAGCAGGGCCAAGGCGCCGGGGTCTCCGCCGCCGAGATGACACCGGTCGCCGACGAGTTCCCGGCCGAACCCGGGCACGCGGAGTTGGCGGACGACGTGCACGTCGAGGAGACCGGTGAGCCGGAGGACCGCGGGGCCGCCGCCGCAGAGGCTGGTGAGAGAGCGCCCATCGATGCCGCCATGGCGGCGGGCGAGCAGACGCCCGGACCGGGTTCGGAACGCCCCACCCCGTAACGGGCGCAGGCGCCCGCGTCGCGGAGACCCAACCAACCAATCGACGAGGAGATCGACGCATGGCGGAACTGACCGTCACACCGGACTACCTGGAAAAGATCGCCAAGCGGCAGGACGACGCCGCCGCCGAGGCCAGCGGGGCAGCGACGGCGCACTCGGGGGTCGGCAGTAATTGCTGGTTGACTCACGGCGTCATCAGCGGTCCCTCCAACTTGGCGGTCTCCACCGCCGAAGAGGCGTGTACCGCGGCGACCAACACGTGCAAGAAGGCCTGCGCCGACCTCGCCGCGAAGCTGCGCACCGCCCGACAGGCGTATGCCGGCGTCGACGCCGAGTTGGGCGGCAACATGGACAAGCAGGTGCTTGCCAAGTAATCATGGCCACTCCTCTTGCCGTTGGCTCCCCGGGTCACGTCGACGACGTGGTCGGCGTCGAAGTGACGATCGACGGCATGCTGGTGCTCGCCGACGCGTGCGGCCTCGCAGATTTCCCGACGGTGCTGGGGATCCGGCCGAACATCCCGCAGGAAGACCTGCGCGACGTGGTGTGGGATCAGGTTCGCCGCGATCTCACCGCCCAGGCGGTGCTGGACGCCTACGGGCGACCACACCCGTCCGTGGCGGCGATGGTCGACACCCTCGCCAGGCCCGACCGGGCACTCGAGGGCCGGTGGTGGCGGCGCGACGCCGGTGATCGAATGCTGCGCTTCGTGATCTGCCGCCGCGGCGACCGTCAGCTCATCGCGGCCCGCGACGACGAACTCCTGGTGCTGCAACTGTTGGCCGACCGAGTCGAGTTGGCGGACATGGTCACCGCCGTGGTGGGCACGCGCGAAGCTGCCGACGTCGAACCATTGACGGGCGTCGCCGCCGCACTCGACGAGTGCCGAACCGTCAACCACCTCGTCGGGCACGGCATCGCACCGACGTCGGCCCGCATCTACGCCGAGATCATCGCCAAGCCGACCGGCTGGGTCGAGTTCACCGCGAGTCAGCGCCACCCCGGCGGCACGTCCACTCGGACCGACGTAGCAGCCGGATTGCTCGACTCCGAATTGGGCCGACTGGTGTCGATTCCGCGGCGCATCGGCGGAGAACTCTACGGGAGCTTCCTTCCCGGCGACCCGACCAACCTGCGACGTGCGCTGGACGGCCTGCTGGAATTCCTGCCGGCGGGTGGCTGGCTCGACCAGGCCGACGCCTCCCACCCTGAATCTCCCCACAACCGTTGGTAGTTCGTGAAAGACGAGAGAAGGACGCCATGATGGACCGGACCAACGACGACGACCTCGCCGCATTCGACTTCTCCGTCGCTGGTGCCGGGGAGCCACGCGACGGCGCAGATGCATTTGACTTCTCCCCGCCCGAAGAGGATCCGACGACCGACACATACGACGACTACGCGCCGGCGGAGCCCGAACCGGCGGGCGCCGAGCTGGCCGACCTGGCCGAGGACGCCAGCGATGGCGAACCCGAGCCCGACCCACTCGATGCCTACACGTCCACGGTGACCAATCCACCCGAGACCGTATCGGTTTCGGCGTTGATCGATGGCAGCATCCGCTACGTCAAACTATCGCCGAAGGTGACCGAGGTGAGTGAGGAACAGCTCGCCGACGAGATCCTCGTGCTGGCCCATCTGGCCCAGCAGAAGGGATTGGCGGGTCAACGGACCTACCTGGAGGACAGTGACCTACTGGCCGACGGCATGAACGACCTGGGTTTGGACGCCGGCGAAGTGATACGCGACCTCGTCGACAACGGCATGGGCCTGCCGACGGAGCAAGAAGCCGCCGCCGAGCAGGCCGAGGTGTTCGCGACCCGATACGCCACCGATGGCAACTGAGGGCCTTGCCGGCCTGTTCGAAAGCGCAGTCGGCATGCTGGCGGCCACTGAGGCACGGTCGCTGCAGCTCTTCACCGAGATCACCGACATCGACGAGACGGCGTGCGACGCCTGGGTGGGCCGCATTCGCTGCGGCGACACCGGCCGGGCCACGCTGTTCCGCGCCTGGTATTCCCGGACCAGGTTCGGTCACCTGGCTGGAGCCGCCCAGATCTCGATGGCCACATTGGGGGCCCGGGTGCCCATCGGGGGAATGTACGGCGAGTTCACCTACCCGGCGAGCTCCCCCTTGGCCATCACCCTGGGGTTCGCCATCAGTGAAGCCGCGTACGGGAACTGCGCCGACGCGATGGAAGCACTCGACGGTCTACCGGTCAGCACCGCAGACCAACACCTGGTGGCTTGGGCAAAGGCTGTGGTCTTCGGCGCCGCCGAGCGCTGGACCGATGTGATCGAACAGGTCAGGGGCGCCAACAGATGGCCGGACCCATTCCTCGTCGGCGCGGCGGGCGTCGCGCACGGGGTCGCCGCCGCCAGCCTCGGCCTCTTCACCGATGCCGAACGCCGCCTCAATGAAGCCAACGACTCCCCCGCTGGGGAGGCGTGTGCCTCGACGATCGCGTGGTACGCCGCCATGGCCAAGCGCGCTCAGGGCGACGAGCCCGCGGCCCTCGTGCTTCTCGAGTGGCTGCAGACCACCCACCCCGAATCGAAGGTCACCGCCGCGCTGAAGGATCCGTCCCATCGGCTGGCGACGATCACCGCCGAGCAGATCTCGGCGCGTACCGACCCGTGGGATCCGAGAACCGTCGTCGCCGACACCTCTGCCCGCGACGAGCTGCTCGCCAAAGCCGAAGCCGAACTCAACCGGCAGATCGGACTCACCCGCGTCAAGGAGCAGATCGAGCGCTACCGCGCCGCGACCCAGATCGCCAAGGTCCGCGCGGCTCGGGGCATGAAGGTCGCGCAGCCGAGCAAGCACATGATCTTCACCGGACCGCCCGGAACGGGCAAGACGACCATCGCCCGGGTAGTGGCCAACATCCTTGCCGGCCTCGGCGTCGCCACAGAACCCAAACTTGTGGAGACCTCCCGCCAGGACTTCGTCGCCGAGTACGAGGGACAGTCATCGGTCAAGACCACCAAGACGATCGACCGCGCCCTCGGCGGCGTCCTCTTCATCGACGAGGCCTATGCGTTGGTACAGGCCCGCGACGGCCGTGCCGACCCGTTCGGCACCGAGGCGCTCGACACCCTGCTGGCACGCATGGAGAACGACCGCGACCGCCTGGTGGTGATCATCGCCGGCTACGAGGCCGACATCGATCGACTATTGGCGACCAACGACGGTCTCCGGTCCCGCTTCGCCAACCGGATCGAATTCGAGTCCTATTCCCCCGAGGAGCTCCTCGAGATCGCCAAGGTCATCGCCGCGGCCAACGACTCGGCGCTCAATCCCGATGCCGCCGAGAACGTCTTGCGGGCCGCCAAGCACCTGAGTCAGCTGACGGTGCGCGGCAAGCCGGCAATCGACATCGCGGGCAACGGCCGGTACGCACGCCAGCTGGTGGAATCCGCCGAGCAATACCGCGACATCCGGCTAACTCGAGCCACCGACTTCAACGACTTCGACGAAGACCGACTGCGTGAGATCACCGGCGACGACATGACCGAGGCAATTGCCTCGGTGCATCAGCGCCTCGACATGGGTGGTTAGGCGATGGGGGTTCGCCTTACCACGAAGGTGCAGGTCAGCGGCTGGCGTTTTCTGCTTCGCCGGCTGGAGCATGCCCTCGTCCGGCGCGATACCCGGATGTTCGACGACCCGCTGCAGTTCTACGGCCGTTCGATGTCGCTCGGTGTGATCATCGCGGTGCTGATCCTGCTGGGGGCGGGCGCGCTTGCGTTGTTCAAGCCGCAGGGCAAGCTCGGCGGCGGTGACCTGTTCGCCGACGGCACTACCTATCAGGTTTATCTCAATCTGTCGGGCAAGCTGCATCCGGTCTTCAACCTGACGTCGGCGCGGCTGGTGCTGGGCAACCCCGCCGACCCCTCGGTGGTCAAATCCACTGAGCTGGAACGCCTGCCGAAGGGTCAGTGGGTTGGCATCCCCGGCGCCCCATACTCCACACCAGTCTCGGGTAGCTCCTCGGCGTGGGCGATGTGCGACACCGTCGCCAACCCCAACAGCACCACCCCTGCGGTGCAGACGGCGCTGATCGCCATGCCGCTGGCGCTGGACGCCTCGGTCGACCCGCTGGCACCTGACGAGGCCGTCCTTGCGACCTACCAGGATCAGGAGTGGCTCGTCACGCCCCGCGGGCGGCACGCGATCGACCGCACCGACCGAGCCCTGACGTCGGCAGTCGGCATCCCCGTCGACGCCACGGCGGTCCCGATCTCCGAGAACATCTTCAACGCCCTGCCCGACGCCGGAGTGTGGGCACTGCCGCCGGTGCCGTCGGCCGGCGACCCCAACGACGTCGGCTTGCCCGACGAACTCGTCATCGGGTCGGTGTTTCAGATGTTCGCGCCGACGGGGCCGCAGTTCTACGTGGTGCTGCCCGGCGGCGTCGCACCGGTCAATGGCACCACCGCCGCCGCACTGCGCGCCACGCAGTCCTATGGGCTTGCGGTGCCACCGGCGATGGAGCCCAGCCTGGTGGTTCCGCTGCCCGATGTGATCTATCCCTCTCCGCTGCCCGACGTTCCATTGATGCTGTTGGGCCGCCAGGATGCGCCGACGTTGTGCTGGACCTGGGAGCGCCGACCCGGCGATCAGGCGCCCAAGACGGCGGTGGCCGCCGGTCGACGACTGCCAATACCGCCGGCGGCGATCACTGCCGGGATCAGCCAGATACAAGGAACGGCAACCGTCTTCATCGACGGCGGCAAGTACGTTCGGGTGCAGTCCCTGGATCCGAGGTATGGCGAGGCGCTGTACTACGTCGACGTGCAGGGCGTGCGTTACGGCATTCCGGACGAAAAGACCGCGGGTTCGCTCGGGCTTTCGGCGCCGGCGACGGCCCCATGGGAGGTCCTGCGTCTCCTGGTCGAGGGACCGGTGCTGTCTCAGGAGGCCGCGTTGCTCGAGCACGACACTGTGTCCACCCAACCCACCCCGCGCGAGATAGCTGGCGGTGCCAACTGATGGCGACGAAGAAGTTCACGCCGGCCGTCACCCGCGGGCCGCGGCTGACTCCGGGCGAGGTGACACTGAACCCACCCGAGGACCTGGGCGTCGACGTCCCGGCCTCGGGCATGCAGAAGGTGATGCCCTACGTGATGGCGGCCTGCATGCTCGGCATGATCGGCATCATGTTCGCCTCCGGTACCAGGAGCCTGTCGCCGTACATGCTCATGATGCCGCTGATGATGGTCATGATGATGTTGAGCATGCTGGCCTCCGGCGGCTCGAGCGGCAAGAAGGTGCCCGAACTCAACGCCGACCGCAAGGAGTACCTGCGATACCTGGCCGGTTTGCGGACCCGTGTGACGGCATCGGCCAGCGCCCAGATGGCGTTCTTCGGCTACCACGCGCCCCACCCCGAGGATCTGGCGTCCATCGTCGGCACCCCGCGGCAATGGTCGCGCGGGGCCAGCGCCGATCTCTTCGCAGCCACCCGGATCGGCATCGGTGACCAACCGGCGATCGATCGGCTGCTCAAACCCGCCGTCGGTGGCGAACTCGCCGGGCCGACGGCCGCCCCGACGCCCTTCCTCGAACCGGTCGCGAACATGTGGGCAGTCAAGTTCCTGCGTACCCACGGCCTGATCAGAGACTGCCCGAAACTGCTGCAGCTGCGGACGTTTGGCACCGTCGCGATCGGCGGCGACCCGGCCGGCGCCGCCGGACTGATCAAGGCGATGATCTGTCACCTTGCGGTGTTTCACCCGCCGGATCTGCTGCAGATGCGGGTGCTCATCGACGATCCCGACGATCCGGACTGGTCGTGGACGAAGTGGCTGCCGCACCTCGCGCATCCCACGGAGACTGACTTCGCGGGCCCCACCCGGATGATCTTCAGCGCGCCCGAGGGGCTGTCCGACCTGGCCGTCCGCGGCCCCCACACCCCCGACGCGGTGCCCAGTGGACCTTACGTCGTGGTCGTCGACCTGACCGGCGGCAACGCGGGATTCCCACCCGACGGCCGGGCCGGCGTCACGATGCTCACGATGGGCGATCACCGCGGCTCGGCCTATCGCGTCAAGGTCGACCCGGACGAGACGGCGGACGACCGACTACCAGGCCAGGTCTACCGCCGGCTGACGTCGGTCACCGACCACATGTCGACCGAGGACGCCGTCTACGTCGCGCGCAGACTCGCCGGATGGTCGATCACCGGCACGATCATCACGAAGACGGCACGCGCGCAGAAGAAGGTCGCGACCGAATGGCACCAGCTGGTCGGCGCCCAAAGCATCGAGGAGGTGACCCCGGCGCGCTGGCGGATGTACACCGACACCGACCGCGACCGTCTGCGCATCCCGTTCGGTCACGAGCTCAAGACCGGTGAGGTCATGTACCTCGACATCAAGGAAGGCGCGGAGTTCGGCGGCGGCCCGCACGGCATGCTCATCGGCACCACCGGGTCGGGAAAGTCGGAATTCCTGCGCACCTTGCTCTTGTCGCTGGTTGCCATGCACGACCCGAAGCAGGTCAATCTCCTCCTGACTGACTTCAAGGGCGGATCGACGTTCCTCGGTATGGAAAAGTTGCCGCACACCGCCGCTGTCATCACCAACATGGCCGAGGAAGCCGAACTGGTCAGCCGGATGGGCGAGGTGCTCACCGGTGAGCTCGACCGCCGTCAGTCGATACTGCGCCAAGCCGGAATGCAAGTCGGTGTAGCCGGTGCGCTGTCGGGCGTCGCCGAATACGAGAGGTACCGCGAGCGCGGTGCCGACCTCAAGCCGCTGCCCACACTCTTCGTCGTCGTCGACGAGTTCGCCGAACTCCTGCAAAGCCATCCCGATTTCATCGGGCTGTTCGACCGAATCTGCCGTGTGGGCCGCTCGCTACGCGTGCATCTGCTGTTGTCCACCCAGTCGTTGCAGACCGGCGGCGTGCGCATCGACAAACTCGAACCCAACCTCACGTATCGGATTGCGTTGCGTACCACAAGCTCTCACGAATCGAAGCTGGTGATCGGCACGCCAGAAGCGCAGTACATCGGCGCCAAGGAAAGCGGCGTCGGCTTTCTTCGGGTCGGCATGGAGGACCCGGTGAAGTTCAGTACGGTCTACACCGGCGGAGCCTACGTTCCGACGGCACCAGCCGAAGCCGACCCCGACAACGGCGCACCGGGCGCCCATCACGGCGGACGGGGACCGAAGTTTCGGCGATTCACCGCGTCACCCATGTTCGACACGGAGGTGCCGGCATGACCCAAGCGTCGGACAAGGGTCTGCGTGAAGTGGTGCTTAGTAACCTCAGCACCGCCCAGGAGGACGCCGCCTACCAGATGTGGCTGCCGCCGTTGACCACGCCGACGCCGATCAACGAACTCGTCGCGCGGGACACCCCGAAGCCGTTGCGGTTCCCGCTGGGGATCATGGACGAGCCGCGCCGACATCTTCAGGAGGTGTGGGCCGTAGACCTGTCCGGTGCGGGGGGCAACATCGGCATCGGTGGTGCCCCGCAGACGGGCAAGTCGACGCTGCTGCAGACCATGATGATCTCCGCGGCCGCCACGCACCCGCCACGCGACGTCCAGTTCTACTGCATCGACTTGGGCGGCGGTGGCCTGATCTACCTTGACGACCTGCCACACGTCGGCGGGATCGCGTCCCGTTCGGAACCGGACAAGGTGATGCGCGTGGTCGCCGAGGTGCAGGCCGTATTGCGCCAACGGGAATCGGACTTCAAGACGCACCGGGTTGGATCGATTGCCGCGTACCGTCAGATGCGCGAAGACCCGCGTCACCCCGCCGCCGCCGACCCCTTCGGCGACGTCTTCCTGATCATCGACGGATGGCCGGCATTCGTCGGCGAGTTCCCCGACCTCGAAGCGATGGTGCAGAATCTGGCCGCCCAGGGATTGTCCTTCGGCGTGCACACCGTGCTCACCACACCGCGGTGGACGGAACTCAAGGCACGCATACGCGACTATCTGGGCACCAAGATCGAGTTTCGGCTCGGCGACGTCAGCGATACTCAGATCGACCGCATGACCCGCGACATCCCGGTGAATCGACCCGGTCGAGCGATCTCGGCGGAGAAACACCACCTGATGATCGGCGTGCCCCGCCTTGACGGTGTGCACGGCGCCGAAGGGCTGGTGGAGGCCATCGGCGGTGCCGTTCAGGAGATCGCGGCCGGCACCACCGAGCGGGCACCGAAGGTCAGGGTCCTGCCGGAACGCGTCCACATCAGCGAGATCGACGTGAATCCGCCCGGTCCCGACGCCGACTACCGCACCCGGTGGACAATCCCGCTCGGTTTGCGCGAATCCGACCTGTCGGTGGCCACGGTCGACCTGCAGTCGACGCCCCACTTCTTGATCTTCGGTGCGGCGAAGTCGGGCAAGACGAGCATCGCCCATGCCGTAGCACGGTCTATCTGCGCCCGAAACAGTCCCAACCAGGTGCGGTTCATGCTCGCCGACTATCGGTCTGGTCTACTGGACGCCGTGCCGCCCAGCCATCTGCTCGACGCGGGTGCGATCAACCGCAACAGCACCGCACTCGACGAGTCGATCAAGGCGCTCGCGGGCAACTTGACGAAACGGCTGCCGCCGGCCGACCTGACGTCGGCTCAGCTGAGGGCACGATCCTGGTGGACCGGGTTCGACATCGTGCTGCTGGTCGACGACTGGCACATGATCGTGGCCGCCGGTAGCGGCATGCCGCCGATGGCGCCGCTGGGCCCTCTGTTGCCGGCGGCCGCCGACATCGGGTTGCACATCATCGTCACGTGTCAGATGAGCCAGGCGTACAAGGCCACCATGGACAAGTTCGTCGGCGGCGCGTTCGGGGCCGGCTCCCCCACGCTCCTCCTGTCCGGCGACAAGCAGGACTTCCCGTCCAGTGAGTTCAAGGTCAAGCGGCGACCGCCCGGGCAGGGACTGTTGATCGCGCCGGACGGCAAGGAGATCATCCAGGCCGCCTACGACGAAATCACCGAGGAGAGCGGGTAACCCCCGATGACACGAGCGGATGGGGCCACCGTTTCGGTGAGCGCGCCCGCCAGGGCCGCCACGACCCCCGGACCGATGACCGGGACTTCGGCCGCGCCCACCAAGCCCGCCACTACTCGGGTGGTCATCCTCACCGGCAAACGGATGACCGACCTGGCGTTGCCGGCCGCGGCGCCGATACGCACGTTCGCCGGCGATGTGGTCGCGGCCCTGGCGGAACTGTTCGAGGATGCGCCCGCCAACCTACTCGACGGCTTCGACTTCTCCGCCCAGGGCGCGTGGACGTTCGTCCGGCCCGGATTCGCGCCATTGCGGCCCGACCAGTCCCTCGACTCGGCAGGCGTGGTCGACGGATCGTTGCTGACGCCGGTAACGGTGAGCCGCACGGAGCGCTACCAGCCTCTCGTCGAAGACGTCATCGACGCGATCGCGGTGCTCGACGAGTCACCGCAGTTCGACAGGGACGCGCTCCACCGCTTCGTCACAGTGGCGGTCCCCCTCGTCTCCGTCGCGCTCGTCATGTTGGCGACGACGACGTGGTGGCACACCGGACGCTCCCCGGCATGGCCGATCGCGATGGGCGCTGTCGGCGTCGTCTTGTTGGCGGGCAGCTGGTTCGCCGCGCACGTGCACCGAAACGTCGGTCTATCCGAAAGCTTGCTGATCGCTGCCGCTCCCGTCGTCGCCGTCGCAGTGGCGCTGTCGATCCCGCCGCCCCTCGAGGGTGACCCTCTGGGCCCCCCGCAGCTCGCCGCCGCGGCCGCGGCCATCATGTTCCTGGCGCTGGTGACCAGGGGTGGCCCGGGCCGCCGCACGGAACTCGCGACGATGACCGTGGTCATCGGTTCGGCGGCCACCGGCGTGGCCCTTGCATACGGCTTCGGCTGGCAGCACTGGGTGCCGGTGGCGGCGACCCTGCTCGGACTGTTCGTCGTGACCAACGCCGCCAAATTGACCGTGGCGGTGGCTCGCATCGCCTTGCCCCCGATCCCCGCACCGGGCGAGACGGTGAACAACGACGAACTGTTGGACCCGGTCGTCGGCGCAGACGGACCCGGCGGCGAAACACCAGCCTGGCGGGCCGTCATCGCCTCGGTGCCGGATTCGGTCCTGCGGCTCACCGAGCGCAGCGCGCTTGCCAAGAAGTTGCTGACCGGATTCCTCACTGCCGGCACGGTGATTCTCTCAGCCGGCGCCATCGCGGTGGTGCAGCAGGGTCACTTCTTCGTGCATAGCCTCGTGCTCGTCGGTCTGGTCACCGTGGTGTGCGCCTTCCGCTCGCGGCTCTACGCCGACCGACGGTGCGCCTGGTCGCTGCTGGCGGCCACCGTCGGCATCCCGACCGGCGTGCTCGTTCAGCTCACCCTGTGGTATCCGCACGTCGGCTGGATGCTCCTGTCGGGCTACCTCGGCGCAGGCGTGATCGCACTGACGATCGTGGCGGCCAGCCGGAAGATGCGCCGTGTCACGCCCGTCACCAAGCGGGTCATGGAGCTGGCGGACGGTGCCGCCATCGCCGCCACAATCCCGATGCTGCTCTGGGTCGCCGGGATTTACGACATCGTGCGCAATGTCCGGCTCTGAGTCGGGCCCGTCGAGACGACGCCGGTCGCTATCACGCGGCCGGCATCAAGGCCCCGTGGAGAAGTTCGGTGAGGTAGGTCCAATACAGCCAGTCGGCGATGGCGGCGCGGCGCGGCATCGGCTCGATCGCCGCAAAGGCCACGGCCAGGGCAAGCTCTCGACAGTGGTCGGCATAGTTGTGAAACGCCCGCAAATGGGCCACCTCGCGACCGGTCGCCTCGCTGGCCATGGGCTTCATCACGTCAAACCACGAGTCGAGACGCCGGTCGGCCGGTCTTGCCGCCTCCGGCGGGGTGGACGGCAACAGGTGGGCCAACTCGAGGTCTGCGGTCTCGGCGAGTTCCTGGGCCGTGTCGGCGGCCACCACCGCGAGCCGGGAGCGGCCCGACATCATGCCACTTTCGGGGATGTCGTCGGCGGCTAGCACGATCCTGGTCACACCGGGATCGAATCCGCCGAACTGGACCTCCGTGGCGATCACCGCCCGCAGCACCTTTTCGTGATGAGCCGCCCAACCCGAGACGGCCAACATCGGATATGTCGCCCACCGCGCCCGCTCGGCGACGGGGATCGAGTCGTCGGCGGTGGCGAGCAGGACCGGTTCGGGGAGTTCGACACCGTCGGGGATGTAGGCGAGTCCGTAGCTGTTGGCCACGACGACGTCGCCGTCGGTGGTGACGCCCGTGACCCAGAAGAATCCGAAGTCGAAGGCGCCACCACGGTCGGGAGCATTCAACGCCGCTGCGATGCGTCGCCCGAGCTGCACGGGATCGGGCGCGCCTTGGCGCCGCTGTGCTTCTGCTGCGGAGGAACCGGCGATGGCATCGCGCTCGGCTCGCGCCGCAGAGACCGGAATCATCGCGATCACGGGGACGTCTGGCGCCCGCCCGCGGTCGGGCGGCTCTGCACGGCCGGCGGACGCGGTCGGTCGAAGAGGTCGACTCCGCTGCGACTTGTCAGTCGACGAGGGCTGTCGGTCCGGCGGCCGTCCTCCGATCGGCGCGGCCGAACTGCTGCCCTTGCCCGAGGCGGCCCCGCCGCCCGCCGCCCCCGCGGGCATCATCCCGCCGGGTGTGCCACCCGGCGCCGTCGGGGGTGTCGCCCCGGTGCCTGACGATGTGGGATCGTCGGGCCGAACGGGCGGGACCGGGGCGACCACCGTCGACGCGGGTGCCATGCCCTTGCCGTACCCACCGGGATCTCCGGACTGCTCCGCCTTCACCGGGTCCGGTCCGGCAGCCAGCGGCGCGGCGTCGAGCGGCGCGGCGTCGAGTTCGGCGGCGTCGGCCGGCGTCGACGGTCCCGGTCTGGAGGCTGGTGGGATGGTCGCGGCAGGAACGACCGGGGCCGCGGGGCCGCGGGGCGCGGAACCCGGGATCAGACCGCCCTGGTTCGTCGTCGCCGGTGTCGGTCGCTCGAGAGTCGACGGAGTCCGTTCGTCGTCCGGCCTCGATGGCTGCGGGCGCGGCGTGGGGGGCGTCCGGGGCACCGGACTGATGGGACCTGGCGTCGACGTCGGCGTCTGCGGGCGAGAAGGGACCGTAGCGCGGCCTGGGGTATCTTGGCGTGGGCCGTCGGGGCGCACGAGGGGACGGTCGAAAACATCGGCCGGTGTGTCCCATGAAGGTCGAGACGCCGTGGTCGACTGGATGCCTGCTGCGGTGTCCGCAACGATTCCAAGGTTCGCCCCGAGGGTGCTGTTGACCACCAATTCTATTGCGGCAGTTCGCTCCTCGGCCTCCAGGGCGGTATCGCTCTCGATGACCGCGATCCGAAGGTTGGCGGTAGCCACGTTGTCGCCGATGTACGACTTGGCGAGCACGACAGACCCCCTGACCTGATCGTGCCAGGTGATCGCACTGGCGAGGTCGTCGCGCAGCGTCGCCAACTGATCGATCCGCGAATCGAGTGCGCCGGCGGCACCGTCGGCGGCCGCCCCCGACCAGATGCCACCGTCGAACACCTGGGTGCGCTGCTCGCGCGAGGTCTCCAAGACGTGGGTCACCTCGCGAAGAACCTCATCAAACCGGCGGGCCCGGTCGTAGAGAACGTCCTCGTCGGCGTCGGGCCAGCCGCCCGGTTCTAACATCCGGTCGGCGTGATCACCGGTCGGCCTCACCATGCCCATCGGTCAGTCCCTTCCCAAGGTCGGCACGTGGCGGCCGCAGTCGCGCCCCGGACATGCGTGGCGGTGTGCGTGCGTCAGGTCAGTCCGAGGCCGTCCTTAAGCGACGAGGTGATGCCGCGCAGGTTGGCGTACAGCTGCCCCTGCTGAGCCTGCAGCGACTCCGAAGCCGCTGCCTGCGCGGTGCCGATGGCCTCGTTGATCCGCTCCTGAACCTCGTCCGCCCCCAACCGCAGCAGACCATCCTGAATGAAGAGACCCTTCAGCCACCTGGCGCCATCGACGGTAACCTCCACTGTCCCGTGTTGGTCGGTGCCCGTAAAGGTTCCGTCGGTCACCTGACTGAGTTGGTCGCTGAGCGCAGCCTGAAACTGCTTCAGCTGCTCCAGCGCCTGGACTGCCTCGGGGTGTGCTTGGGTGCTCATTTCGACTCCTTACCGTCGGATACGTCCTTGCGCTTGCGGTTTCCGATGATGCCTTCCGTCCACGGCCGCTCCTCGGAGTAGAGCGTCTCGTCGGTGCCCTCGGCACGCTTGGACTTTCCTTCGCCGCCCTGGCCGGCGCCGGGAGCACCACCCATGGGCGCCATGCCCATGCCGCCACCCCCCATCGCGCCGCCCGCGCCGGGCATCTTCGCGAGGTTGCCGACATCGCGCGCGGCGCCAGGCGCACCCGCCGGCGCACTCGTGTCGGCGGCAGGCACCAGGGGCACCGACGGCATCCCGACTCCGCCGACGCCACCGCCGGCACCGCCGACCGACGCGGGTTTCATACCCGCGCCCACTCCCGCTGACGACGCCGAAAGATCCTTCAACGCATCCGTGAGCGCTGCGTTGTCCGTGGGCGGCATGCCGGCGGATGGCAACGACGGCGTACCCGTCGAGGGCGTAGGGGGCTTCGTCGAGGTATCGGGCAGCCCGTCGTCGGGGAGCCCGTCGTCGGGGGTGCCGTCGTCGGGGGTGCCGTCACCACCGTCGTCGGGATCGGGTTTGCCCGGATCGGGCGGCGGGTCGATGCGGGTGGCAGTCGGGGGGTTCCTCGGATTCACCGCCGCCAACGGAATCGAGCCCCGTCGCACGTACTCGGCCAGCACCTCCTCCGACTTCTTCTGCAGGTCGTAGTACCACTGCATGGCCAGATATATGTACTGCGGGCTGGTCTCGACATACGACTTGTACCACTTGTCACACTCCGAGACCTCGTAGGCAGAGGGATGCTCCACGACCGCCCACTTGTGCGCCGCGACCACCGTCAGGGCTTGGTTCGCCACCTGGGTGCACAACTGTGCCATCGAGTACACGTACGACCGCTGCAGGTCGAAGTTGCCCTCCACGGCCAAGGCCGCCAATCCGTCCCACTTCTCGAAGGGTCGGAACCGAACGGTCGTCTCCTGGAGACGACGCTGATAGTTGTCCCAATCCCTGGCAAAGCCGGCGAACGCGACGCCCTGGTCGGGGGCTTCGAGGTCGGTGGCCGCCTGTCGGACTTCGTAGTAGGGATACTCGAACGGCGGCGCCGGGGGCGGCGATGCCAGGACGTAGTCCTCATCCGGGTCGCACAGCAACGTCACCGCATTGCCTGCGTTGGCGGAGCCCGCCTGCACCGCCGACGCGGAGGAGTCGTCGTTCAAATCGTCGGCAGCCCCCTGGTCGACTTCCTCGTAGGCCTTTGCCGCGTTGCGCAAGGACTGTGCCAGCCGTTGCCATTCCCGTTCGCACGCCGCGAGATAGAGCCGCAACGCGTCGGCGTTCAGCGCAAGCTGCACGGCAGCGCCGGTGGCCGGCGAAAGTGCGCACGGCGCAACCGGGTTTCCGGACGGCAGCGTCGGCATCGGTTGCTCGAGTTCAGCAGCACGGGCCAGCAGTTCGTCCTTCTCGACGTTCAAGGTCAAGGTCATGACGCTCCTTCCGATCGGGCTAGCAAGCTCGTGACCCAACTGAATCCGAGCGTGTCCATGGGTTCGCTACGGGTTTCCTACGGGTTTCGTCATCGTCGACTCACGGCTCGCGCCCCGAGCGCGGCTAGTCCCAGGGCCAGCATCGCGGTGCCGACCGCCACCGCGACGGCCTTGATCGGTCTACGATCGGGCGGCGTTGGCGCTGCGGGCGCTTGAAGACGCTTGACGGCGAACGGCGCCGACACCGGCCCGGGCGGGATGTCCCAAGTGAGGGCGGCGACCGGATTGAGCACACCGGCACCGACGGAGTCGTTGACCCCACCTCCCGGGTGGCGCGCGCGGGCCACCAGGCGGTTCACGATCTGCGCCGGCGTCAGCGCGGGGAAGCGCTGCCGCAGCAGGGCAGCCACGCCGGACACGTACGCCGCTGCGAACGAGGTACCCGCGATCGGGACGGGACCATCCGTGCCCTGCAGGGCATTCACCGGCTGGCCGTCCGAGCCGAGGGCCACGATGTTCTCGGCGGGCGCCGCCACGCCGACCCACGGGCCGTGCATCGAGAAACCGCTCGGGGAACCGTCTTCGCCGATGCCCCCGACGGTCAGCACCAGCGGCGCGTACCACGCGGGCGTCACGACGGTCTGCACTTGGTCCCAGCCCCGCGGATCGGTGGGCTGTGACGGATTAGGCGGCGAATTCTGGACGCAGTCGCCGCCGGTGTTGCCTGCCGCGACGACGATCACCGCACCCTTGACGTTTACCGCGTAGTTGAGCGCAGCGCCCAGGGTGGCTTCGTCGACCTGCCTGGTGACCTTGAAGCACGCCGCTTCGCTCACGTTGATCACGTTCGCCCCCAGGTTGGCGGCGTGCACCACGGCGCGAGCCAGGCTGCGGATCGACCCGGCGGCCGGGGTTGTGTTGGGGTCGCTGGCATCGACCTGCACCCCGTCGGGTTCAAACGCCTCCGACGTTTGACGCAACGAGATCACCCGCGCATCCGGTGCGACGCCGACGAAGGCATCGTCGGGCGAGGGGCGGGCTCCGATGATGGACGAGGTCAGCGTGCCGTGCGCATCGCAGTCGGACAACCCGTCACCGTCTGCGGTGACGAAGTCACCGCCGGCGTCGGTCGGCAGCCGCGCGGAGGCGTTCACGCCGGTGTCGATCACCGCGACCGTCACGCCAGCCCCCGTCGCGAATTGCTGGGCTTGCACGATGCCGAGGTAGTCACTGGCCCACGGGGAGTCCTGGAAGTTGGAGTCCGGCAGCGACGTCGCCGTCGCGCAGAGGCGGCGCTGCACAAGGGGCATGTCAGGGCCTGTCTCGTCGTTTGGTACGGCATCAGGGTTGATGGTCGGTGGGGTGACCGCCGCGGCGGGCGGCGCACTCAGCAAGACGAGCACCAGCGCCGTCGTCGTCAGCAGAATGCGGTGCAACCCGTACAGTCCCTTCAATTGCCGGTAGGCACGTGGTGATTGGGTGGTGCCACCGATTCCCGATGTCGCACGTCCTCGAACAGCATCTTGCCGCATTTCGAGCTCGCGCGCACCAAGGAATTGGGGAGTTGGCCGATTCGCCTTTCGATTGGAGACAGAGGTTTTCACTGCGCGCATCGTGTCGCTTGGAGTTCAACTGCAATCAAGGTAATGGTCATGTGACGGCAACCAAACCAAGCATGCAAGGGGTTGCCAATCGTGTCACGCCGATCGGTTCGGTTTGCGGACCGTCACGCCTCGGGTGTGGCCAAGAAGGTGCAGCGGTCTTGCAGGCCGTCGGACTTGAACTGGCGGTACAGCTTGAACCTGGCTTCTCCGAGCTGCAGGCGTGCGAGATATCCGTCGAGCCCGACGAACAGGTCGTGGTACTGCTCGTCCAGGATCTCGAGGCGCGCGCTGGGCCATCGCGCGTCGTGGGCGTGCACGATGCGCAACGCGAGAACGGACAGTCGGTCGACGATCGTTCCGGGAGTTTCGGTGTGCTGGAGGGTTACTTGGCAGTCGCTGGGGCTCAGCCGCTCGAGCAACATCGCGTCGAGAGCCTCGATGGCCGCGTTGCGCCGTGCGTTGAGGTCGTCGATGCAGCGTTTCCTGCCGGCCACCTCGGGGTCGTCGGCGTCAGGCCGGCGAGCGGCGTCCTCGTGATGCCACAGTGCGAAGTTCATCGCATGCAGCTCGAGTGTCTTCGGCGCGATGCCGTCGGTCGTCTCGACGGTGGCTGGCGGGTGGGCGGAAGGGCTGCGGTGCCACGCGCGGGTCACGTCGTGGAACTGGCGCACCGCGCACAGCAGGTCCGCACTGGCGAAATTCGACATGACCTCAATTCGCGATCGCGATCCGACATCTCGACGGGAACTTCGCGAGTTCGCGTGAGCCCGCTCAGGCTAGCTGCTCGAGGGCGTCGAGCACGTCCTGCACGTCGATGTCGGCCATGGTCGCGCGGTCGACGTGGCGATGTGGACCGAACCGGAACCCCCACGTCGTCGAACGCGTCGGGCCGAACAGCCCGACGCCGGGAACCCGCGCCAGGTCGGCGGCGTGAAGCATGCTGGAGTCGATCCCCAAGAACAGGTTCGCTTCCGCGACGAGGGCCGCGGCGAGGTCCAAGGGCAGCCCGAGCCGCGGAACGACGCGCACGCGCTCGCTCCCGACGTTGAGGTCTTCGTGTCCCATCCCGACGACCCAGGCCACGTAGTCGCGATGACGCGAGAGGAACCTGTCGAGCACGTCGATGAGCCTGGTGACGGGCCACTGTTTGGCGGTCCACTCGGTGTCCGCGTGTACGACGAGCACCTTGCAACGCGGGGGCAAGTCGGAGCGGATCGACCGCGCCTGCGCCGCGACGTGCGGCGGGATGGGCAGGGGTTGAGCGTAGTCGTCGGTCCGCGCGGAGGGATCGAACAGCCGAGCCAGCGTGAAGAGCAGGTCGGCCGAGTGCCCGGCATCCCTCGAAACGGCGATGTCGTACTCGTCGTAGTCGCTGGTGAATCCAATGCTCGTCGCCGGACCGAGGCGCTCCCGGAGGCGGCGAGCAACGAGCTGCGACGGCATGTTGTATGGCACGGCGTTGACGAACACGTCGACGACTCCGATCTGTGCCGCCAGCGCGTCGAACGCGTCGGCCGCCACCGGCAACGGCGTCAGGTGTCCGTGCGGGACCACCCGTTCAATGTCCACGAAGTTCGGACTGACCTCGTGAAAGCAGAGGTCGAAGGCAACCTTCGGACAGATCAGGGTGATCGGTGCCGAGAACAGCCGGCTCAGCGCACGCAGTGTGGGCAGCGTGAGAATGGAGTCACCGATGTTGTTGGCGAAGAACACCGCGGGTCTGCGTGCTGCCAACAGTTCGTCATGGCCGCCCATATTTCAGTCACCGTCCTGAGTAATCGATTGCGCGAGGCACCGCGGGGTCCTGCGCGACGGCCGCCAGGTCGTGGTCAAGATCCAGTATCCCGGTGGGCCCAGGCCGTCCGCGACGAGCTGGCCAATACCGATATGTTCGCGATGGTTCTGGTTTCGTGATGGCGGCATCAGGCATGAAGGTCGATGTAGGGGACGTGCCGACTTCTTCACCGTGGTCGTGGACGGCGAGGAGTCGCGACCCTCGCGCAGATCTCGACGGCGATGATGTTTCGATGTAGACCGGCGAACGCAAAGGAGCGTGCGAGTCATGCAGGTCAGTATGTTCGGGCAACTCAGTGGAGCGGGTATCGGTTCGCCCATCGACGCGACCGTCGAGAACCTCGCGCAACTGCGTGACGAAGGCTTCCGTCGGCTGTGGATGAGTCAAATGCCCTACGAGGCAGACCTTCTCACGGTCCTAGCCGTGGCACTTCGCGAGGTCGATGGCATCGAGGTCGGCACCGACGTCGTTCCCATTCAGAATCAGCACCCGATGCAGATGGCGCAGCGGGCACTGACCGTCAGCCTCGCCACTGGTGGGCGGTTGACCCTCGGGCTCGGCATGACGCACCAGGCCGTCACCGAGGGCATGTGGGGCATCCCGTGGGACAAGCCCGTGCGACGCCTCAACGAATACCTCGATGGACTGCTGCCGCTACTGGCAGGCGAAGCCGCCGACGCGACGGGCGAGACGGTGACGACCCGCGGCGCGCTGATGATTCCCGATGCGCCCCGGCCGGATGTCTACATCGCCGCCCTCGGCCCACAGCTGCTGAAGATCGCGGGTCGTCGCACGGCGGGTACGTGCACCTGGATGACGGGGCCCAAGACCCTGGCCGGTCACGTCAGCCCGACGCTACGGCAGGCGGCCGCCGACGCGGGTCGCCCGACTGGCGCGGTCCGGGTGGTGGCCGCGTTGCCGGTGAGCGTCACCGACAACGTCGACGGCGCACGCAGGCAGGCTGCTGAACAATTCGGCATGTACGGCTATCTGCCGTCGTACCGCGCGATGCTGGACCGCGAGGGCTACGCGGGGCCCGAGGACGCCGCGATCATCGGCGACGAGGCGACGGTCAAGGACCTCCTCGAGGAACTGAGTGCCGCGGGCGTCGACGAGTACGTCGGCGCCACCTTCGACGCGTCGCCCGAGGGGCGCGCCCGCACCCGGGCCGTGCTGCGCACGCTGGACGCGTGAGCCGAGGCGGGGTCAGCGGCCCACAGCGGCGACCGGTGCTCCCGAAGGCAAGGGGGACGGGCTGCACGCCCGGCGTGTGCACTGCGCCGGCCAGCCAGGGCAGCGCCGCGGTGAAGACCTGGCCAGTCGTGGCGGCCGGTCGTGGGCACCACGGGGCAGGTGATGCCGTCCTCCCTGCCGAGACAGCAGAGCGCATTCGCGGCTTGCGTCTGATCGCCGGGATTTCCTGCCCCGTCGCGTCCGCCCAGCCCGGTGTTGAACTCTCGGCCGATCATCATCACCACCGGCAGTTCGGGTGCCGGATTGGAGGCGAACCACCGAGGCGGAAGGTAGACCAGTTGCCTTCGGTGTTTGAAGCCCGACGCGGTGGACGGTATGTCGCCGGGGACGACGCTGCCGTGGTCCGGAACGGTTCCGGCCTTCTGCATGGTTTGGATGGTGTCGAGATCGGTTTCATGGGGCAACGGACCTGCGGTTTGCTGGTTCCAGGCGATCCGCACGATCGGGAAATAGCCGACCCAGGTGTTCAGCGCGAGGCCGGTGCTGAGGACACAAAGGGGCACGGTGGTTACCGCGGCGAAGCGTCGCCATCGGACCCCGCGTCAGCCCAATATCGCCGCGGCGAGCGCGAATCCCGTCAGGCCGGTCCACACCCAGAGTGAGCCAGGGTCGGGTCACCCGCCATGCCCTGGGAGTCGACGTACCAGTGCGCCCACGCCGGCGGCCCCGAGGCCGAGCACGATGGTCACCGTTAGCCACACCCAGGCGCCAGCGCCGCGTCCGCCAGCCGATCGCCGCAGCCAACCACGACGGCGGCGATGATCTGCACGGTCAGCGGTAACCAACCCTGCAGGAGCGACAACCCGTGGCGGTAGGGAGCGGGCGCATCGGCGGCCAAGAAGTGCACCGTTGCATGGTGGCAATGAAACTGAACGGTTCCTGTCGCCGACAACGCAGAGGGCCCCGCCGAAGCGGGGGCCCAGAGCGTGGGGAGAGGCTCCTAGAACGCCGCCTCGTCGAGCTCCATCACCTCGTTGTCGATGTTGTCGAGCACGAGACGCGTGCTGGTCAGCAGCGGCAGGAAGCTCTTCGCGAAGAACGACGCGACGGCGATCTTGCCCTCGTAGAAGGACTTGTCCGCCCCGGAGGCACCCTCGTCGAGTGCGACGATGGCGACGGCGGCCTGCCTCTGCAGCAGCCAGCCGAGCACCAGGTCGCCGACGCTCATGAGGAAGCGCACGGAGCCGAGGCCGACCTTGTAGATGTTGGCCGAGTCCTCCTGCGCCGACATCAGGTAGCCGGTCAGCGTGGCGGCCATGCCTTGGACGTCTGCCAGGGCGGTCGCCAGCAGTTCGCGCTCGGCCTTGAGCCGGCCGTTGCCCGACTCGCTCTTGACGAACTGTTCGATCTCTCCTGCGACGTAGCCCAGCGCAACACCCTTGTCGCGGATGATCTTCCGGAAGAAGAAGTCCTGCGCCTGGATGGCGGTGGTGCCTTCGTAGAGCGAGTCGATCTTGGCGTCGCGGATGTACTGCTCGACCGGGTAGTCCTGGAGGAAGCCGGAACCGCCGAACGTCTGCAGGCTCTCGGTGAGCTTGGCGTACGCCTGCTCCGAGCCGACCCCCTTGACGATCGGCAGCAGCAGATCGTTGACCTTGCTCGCGAGCTCGGGTTCAACACCGTGCACGGCCTTGGCGACCTCGGCGTCCTGGAAGGTCGCGGTGTACAGGTACAGCGCGCGCAGGGACTCGGCGTACGCCTTCTGGGTCATGAGCGACCGACGCACGTCCGGGTGGTGCGCGATGGTCACGCGCGGCGCGGCCTTGTCGGTCATCTGGGTGAGATCGGCGCCCTGCACGCGGGTCTTGGCGTACTCCAACGCATTGAGGTAACCGGTCGACAACGTGGCGATGGCCTTGGTGCCGACCATCATGCGGGCCTGCTCGATGACCTCGAACATCTGCGCGATGCCGTTGTGCACCTCACCGACGAGCCAACCGACGGCGGGGACGCCGTGCTGGCCGAGCGACAGCTCGCAGGTCGTGGAGACCTTCAGGCCCATCTTGTGCTCGACGTTGGTGACGAACACACCGTTGCGCTCGCCGGGCTCGCCGGTCTCGAAGTCGAAGTGGAACTTCGGCACGAAGAACAACGACAGACCCTTGGTGCCCGGTCCGGCGCCCTCGGGGCGGGCCAGCACCAGGTGCAGGATGTTCTCGCCGATGTCGTCGGCGTCACCGGAGGTGATGAAGCGCTTCACGCCGTCGAGGTGCCAGGTGCCGTCGGGCTGCTGCACGGCCTTGGTGCGACCTGCGCCGACGTCGGAACCGGCGTCGGGCTCGGTGAGCACCATGGTCGAGGTCCAACCGCGCTCAGCGGCCAGGATGGCCCACTTCTTCTGCTCTTCGGTGGCCTGGTTGTAGAAGATGCTCGCGAAGCCGGCACCCATCGAGTACATGTACACGGCGGGGTTGGCGCCGAGTACGTGCTCCATCAGTGCCCATTGCAGCGCGCGGGGCATCGGCATGCCGCCGAGCTCCTCGGCGAGGCCGATCTTGTCCCAACCGCCGTCGATGATCGTGCGGACCGACTTCTTGAAGGACTCGGGCAGCTTCACCGTGTGCGTCTCGGGATCGAAGACCGGCGGGTTGCGGTCGCTCTCGGCGAATGATTCGGCGATCGGACCCTCGGCCAGTCGGCAGATCTCGGCAAGCATTTCGCGGGCCGTATCCTCGTCGAGATCGCTGTATGCGCCCTCGCCGAGAACCTTGTCCACGCCGAACACCTCGAAAAGGTTGAACAGCTGGTCACGGACGTTGCTCTTGTAGTGGCTCACGATGTCTCCTCGATGAGATTCCGTCTGCGGTTGGGTACTTGGGGCTAAGTTACCCACCAGTAACTGGACCTCACTATACCGGCTGGTAACTTGATCGCAAAGCAGTCTCGAGCAAATTTGTGCTGGCTAACCAACCCGACGGTTGATTGGGGCCGCGCCGGGTGCCATATATGGCCTCTGAACTGCTGTTTCGCGCAAATGTGATGTCTGCCACGAGATGCTCCAGCACGCCCGCTAGGGTGGGGCGAATGAGGCGCGTGGTGGTGTGGGGAACAGGCAACATGGGGTCCACGGCGATCAGGTCCACCGTCGCGTTTCCCGGGCTCGAACTGGCGGGGGTGATCACCTCCTCGGAGGCCAAGGCAGGACGTGACGCAGCGACCTTCGCCGGCCTCGACGCCGATACCGGTGTCGTGGCCACGACGGATGCAGACGCGGCGTTGAGGGCCTGTGACGCGGTGGCCTACATGGCGTCCGGCGACATCCGACCCGACGAGGCCCTCAACGACATCGAGCGGTGTCTGCGCGCGGGCGCCCACGTCGTCACGCCGTCTCTGTACTCCCTCTACGACCCGCGGTCCGCGCCGCAGGAGTGGGTCGACCGCCTGACCGCCGCCGCCAAGGAGGGCGCCGCCACGTTGTTGGTCAGTGGCGTCGATCCGGGGTGGGCGAACGATGCGCTCGCCGTGATGGCCGCCGGACTCTGTACTCGCATCAAGACGATCTACTGCCAAGAGATCTTCGACTACTCGACCTATGACCAGCCCCACGCCGTGAGGGTGAGCTGCGGGTTCGGCGGATCGATGGATGAGGTCCCGATGATGCTGCTGCCGTCGATCCCGACGATGGTGTGGGGCGGCAACATCCGGCTGATCGGCCGCGGGCTCGGAATGGAGATCGACGAGATCACCGAGGCCGTCGAGCGATTGCCGCTCGAGGAATCGGTCGCAAACGTGATGGGTCACTTCGAGAAGGGCAGCCAGGGTGCGTTCTGGCTCAAGATCATCGGCTGGTCCGGAGGCAAGGAACGCATCGTCGTCGACCACATCACCCGCATCGACCCGGCCTGTGCTCCGCACTGGCCGCAGCCCGACGAAGGCGTCGGCGACCACCGCGTCATCGTCGACGGCGACCCCCAACTGACCATCGTCAGCCGCGCCGACGTCCCCGGCGGCACGCGCGCGGACGGTGGCAACACCACGGCCGCGAACCGGTTGCTAGGAGCCATCGAATGGCTGGCCACGCAGAAGCCAGGCATCTACGACGGCCTCGACGTGCCGCTGCACACGCCCCTGCCCGACGCAGTCGAGGCGATGCGTTGGGTCGACTAGACATTCGCCATCGTTGACTTCGTGGGGTGTATCGCCCGTCTAGGACGGGGGTTGGCGCCAACGGCGGGCCGATCGTCGAAGTCACGAACTCCGGCAACGCCCGGAATTGACCCCGCAGCGTGTTGTGATGCGGGGGTTTGAGCTTCGCCAAGCATCACGCACAGCGCGCAAGCCTCACGCGCACCACGCTTTTCGCACCGGCTTACGCTGCGGACGAGTAAACGCTCCGGCCTGAACGTTCCGGTGCGCGATCATCACGCCGGCCGGCAGGCGGGTTGAATCGGAGATGTACTGGATGTACGCGGTCTCCGGCGCAACATTGATGCGTGGCCCGGAACCGTTGCGGCGAGGTGTCGGCGAGCAAGGCGCGTTCGCGTTCGTCATGAGCGCCGAAAGACGGGACCGACTGCGGCACCACGATGTACCCGGCTTGTATCGCGCCGACGAACGCTGTGATGTGGTCGAGGCCCTGCGGGGCCAGGCTTGTGCGTGTCCCCCACGGGCCCGTGCCGGCGAGAATCGGCCGACGTCCGGCTACTTGTGTTCACGTCGATCGTGAACGTGGCCACTATCCGGCTTCGCGACGATCACGGAGCAGGCTCACCCTGACGTGGCCGCCGCGCATGGATACGTGTGAAGATGGAGTTGCTATGACCGGCACCGACTTGAGTCCGACGTCCCTGCGCGAGGCCTTCGGGCACTTCCCGTCAGGTGTGATCGCGATCGCCGCGGAGGTCGAGGGCGTCCGGGTGGGCCTGGCGGCGAGCACCTTCGTGCCGGTGTCGCTGGATCCGCCGCTGGTGTCGTTCTGCGTGCAGAACACGTCGACGACGTGGCCCAAGCTGGTGGATCTGCCGTTCCTTGGGATCAGCGTGCTCGGCGAGGCGCACGACGCCGCCGCCAAGACGCTGGCCGCGAAGACCGGCGACCGCTTCGCCGGGCTGCAGACCAAGTCCTCCGATCGTGGCGCGGTGTTCGTTCACGGCACCAGTGTGTGGCTGGAGAGCGCGATCGAGCAGCAAGTCGTGGCAGGCGATCACACGATCGTCGTGCTGCGGGTGCACGACATCACCGTGCACGACGACCCGGAATTTCAAGCGCCCATCGTGTTTCACCGCAGCACGTTCCGCGGCCTCGGTGGCTAGTGTGCTAAAGCGTCACGGGCGTGCGCCGAGCTCCTCGCGATAGTCCTGGATCCGCCGGTTCAGTTCCGCGGCATCGTCGGGCCTGCTCTCCTTGCGGGCCAGCTCGGCGCGCACGGTCAGCTCGCGGATCGCGGTGCGAATGTCATTGACGCTCTGGGTCTGTCCGGCACTCATGCAGCGCCCCCTTTCGTCATTGAATGGGTGGATTCGGCTGCCAGGAGCCTACGCCGGTTCACCCGCCGCTAGCGCTTGAAGAGCTTGTTGCCCAACCACACGACCGGGTCGTACTTGCGGTCGGCGACGCGTTCCTTCATCGGAATCAGGGCATTGTCCGTGATCTTGATGTGTTCGGGGCAGACCTCGGTGCAGCACTTGGTGATGTTGCACAAGCCCAGTCCGAACTCCTCCTGGGCCATGTCCTTGCGGTCCACGGTGTCGAGCGGATGCATGTCCAACTCGGCAATGCGCATGTGGTAGCGCGGGCCCGCGAAGTTCTCCTTGTTCTCCTCGTGGTCTCGCACCACGTGGCAGACGTTCTGGCACAGGAAGCACTCGATGCACTTGCGGAACTCCTGGCTCCGGTTCACGTCCTCCTGCTGCATGCGGTATTCGCCCGGCTGCAGATCCTTTGGCGGGGTGAACGACGGGATCTGTCGCGCCTTCTCGTAGTTGAAGGACACGTCGGTCACCAGGTCGCGCATCACGGGGAAGGTACGCAGAGGGGTCACCGTGACGGTCTCGTTCTCGTCGAACGTCGACATCCGCGTCATGCACATGAGCCGTGGTCGACCGTTGACCTCGGCCGAGCACGACCCGCACTTACCGGCCTTGCAGTTCCACCGGACTGCGAGGTCTGGCGTCTGAGTGGCCTGCAGCCGATGGATGATGTCCAGCACCACCTCGCCGTCGTTCACCTCGACGGTGTAGTTCTTCAGCTCGCCGCCGTTGTCGTCGCCGCGCCAGACCCGCAGACTAGCGTCGTAGGCAACCATGTCAGCCCTTCCGCTCGGGATGCTCGATCAGTTCGGCGTCGGTGTAGTACTTCTCGAGTTCGGAGAGCTCGAAGACCTCCAGCAGATCCGCTCGCATCGGAACCTGTTCCTCGGGGACGACGGTGACGCCGGGGACCATCGCCTCGCTGGTCGCGGCTTCGGTTGTCGTGCACACCAGCAACGTGTTGCGCCAGTTGGCTTCCATCGCCGGGTGATCGTCGCGGGTGTGCCCGCCGCGGCTCTCGGTGCGCCGCAGCGCGGCCTTGGCCACGCATTCGCTCACCAGCAGCATGTTTCGCATGTCGATCGCCAGGTGCCAGCCAGGGTTGTACACCCGACCACCTTCGACGGCGACGTTCTGCAGCCGGCCCCTGAGCTCGTCGAGCTTGGCGAGCGCCTGGTGGATCTCCTCTTCCTTGCGGATGATGCCGACGAGGTCGTTCATCGACTGCTGGAGCTCGGCGTGCAGCGTGTACGGGTTCTCGGGATTCTGATGGGCGTCGTAGGGCGCCAACGCCATCTTGGTGGCCTCGTCGACGGCCTCCTGCGGCGGCTTCGGCCGGTCGGATAGCGCCCGCACGTAGTCGGATGCGCCAAGACCTGCGCGCCGGCCGAACACCAGCAGGTCGGACAGCGAGTTGCCGCCGAGTCGGTTGGAGCCGTGCATGCCACCGGAGCATTCACCGGCCGCGAACAGTCCGGGAGTTGCGGCGCCGCCGGTGTCGGGATCGACCTCGATACCGCCCATGACGTAGTGACAGGTCGGGCCGACCTCCATCTCGTCCTTGGTGATGTCGACCTCTGCCAGCTCGATGAATTGGTGGTACATCGAGGGAAGCCGCCGCTTGATCTCCTCGGCGGGCATGCGCGAGGCGATGTCGAGGTAGACCCCACCGTGCGGGGTGCCGCGGCCTGCCTTGACCTCGGCGACGATGGCCCTGGCGACCTCGTCGCGGGGCAGCAGGTCAGGCGTACGACGGGCGGAGTCGTTGTCCTTGAGCCACTGGTCGGCTTCTTCCTCGGTCTCGGCGTACTGGCCCTTGAACACCGGGGGAATGTAGTTGAACATGAATCGCTTGCCCTCGGAGTTCTTGAGCACGCCGCCGTCGCCGCGCACGCCCTCGGTGACGAGGATGCCCTTGACCGAGAGCGGCCACACCATTCCGGTCGGGTGGAACTGGATGAACTCCATGTTGATCAGGTTGGAGCCCGCACGCAGCGCGAGGGCGTGGCCGTCGCCGGTGTACTCCCACGAGTTGGACGACACCCTGAACGACTTGCCGATGCCGCCGGTCGCGAGCACCACCGCGGGGGCCTCGAACAGGATGAAGTTGCCTGTCTCGCGCCAGTATCCGAACGCGCCGGCGATCTTGCCTTGCCCTTCTCCCGTCGCTCCGCTCGCCCCGTCGTCCTTGATTAGGTCGGTGATCGAGCATTCGTGGAAGACCTTGATCCGGGCCTCGTAGTCGCCGAGTTCCTTGAAGTCCTCCTGCTGCAGCGAGACGATCTTCTGCTGCAGTGTGCGGATGATCTCGAGGCCGGTGCGGTCTCCGACGTGTGCCAGCCGCGGGTAGGTGTGTCCGCCGAAGTTGCGCTGGCTGATCTTGCCGTCCTTGGTGCGGTCGAACAGCGCGCCGTAGGTCTCCAGCTCCCATACCCGGTCGGGGGCTTCCTGCGCGTGCAGCTCGGCCATCCGCCAGTTGTTGAGGAACTTGCCGCCGCGCATGGTGTCACCGAAGTGCACCTGCCAGGAGTCCTTGGTATTGACGTTGCGCATCGCCGCGGCGCAGCCACCCTCGGCCATCACGGTGTGTGCCTTGCCGAACAGTGACTTCGTCACCACCGCCACGCGCAAGCCGCGTTCGCGGGCCTCGATCACCGCGCGCAGTCCAGCCCCGCCGGCGCCGATCACGACTACGTCGTATTCGTGCCGCTCGAGTTCAGCCATCTATTCATTCCTCGCTAGTCCGTGAATTGTGTTGTGGCCCAGCTGAATCAACCGACGAACCTCAGGTCCGAGATGGTACCGCTGGCGACCAGCATGACGTAGAAGTCGGTGAACATCAGGGTGCCGAGCGTGATCCATGCGTACAGCTTGTGCCTGGTGTTCAGCTTGCTCACCCGGCCCCACAACCAGTACCGGACGGGGTGCTTGGAGAAGTGCTTGAGCCGCCCGCCGACGACATGGCGGCAAGAGTGGCAGGACAGCGTGTAGACCCAGAGCATCACGACGTTGACGACGAGAACGATGTTGCCCACACCGAATCCGAAGCCGGACGGCGACTGGAACGCCTCGATCGCGTCGTAGGTGTTGATCACCGAGATGATCCCGGCGATGTAGAAGAAGTAGCGGTGCGTGTTCTGGATGATCAGGGGTAACCGCGTCTCACCGGTGTACTTCGCATGCGGTTCGGCCACCGCGCAGGCGGTCGGCGACTGCCACACCGACCGGTAGTAGGCCCCGCGATAGTAGTAGCAGGTGAGCCGGAACAGCAGCAGGAACGGCAGCGAGGCCGCGGCATACGGCAGCCACCACACGTCGGGCAGGATCTGTGGCCAGAAGCCGCTGGCCTCCCCGCAGCCCGTGCTGATGCAGGGCGAGTAGAACGGCGTCAGGTAGTGGTACTGCGGAACGAAGAAGTGGTCCTGTTGGAACGCCCGCACCGTCGCATAGATCACGAACGCGGCGAAGCCCAGGTCAGTGATCAACGGCGACTTCCACCATGCGTCCGTGCGGAGCGTGCGCTGCTTGATCCGAGCTCGCGTCGGCGAGAAGACACCGGTGCCGCGGCGGTCGGCGGTGGGTGCACTCAAGGGGTTTGCCTCACTTCTTCGTGAAATGTCTCTTCGTGAAATGTCGCGGTCGTCATGTGTCGCGGCGGTGGTCGTCTATCAATCAAATGGCGAAGGACTCATCGGGCCGTCGTCGTCCACGTCCTGCCAGAAGTCGCTGGCGTACTGCGTATCGGGGATGCCGATCTTCTCGAGTTGGTGGTGGTGCTGGCTGACGCCACGGGCGAGATTCAACTCCTCGGCATCGATGTCGAGTCGGTCGATGTCGTTTTGAATGCGTTCGGCGTCGTTGACGATGCGGCGCATTGCCGCGGTGTCGCCGTAGCGTGATGCCAGAGACGAGACGCAGCGGCGAAGGCCGCCGATCAACTCGTGTAGCTGGTCGAGTTCGGTGGTTGTGGACAACGGAGTTGACCTCCTTGGGCTGAAGGGTGTCACGAATCACGGTACGACAATCGATGGTAGTCACAGGCGGAGTTCAGAGTGAGACGGGTCACGTAGGAGAGTGGAGGTTGGAGAGTGTTCAGAGAGGTCTTGGAGGAGCGCGCGACAGCGCTGAAGGCGTTGCACGTGCCGGGCACTCCGGTGATTCTGCCGACCGTGTGGGACGCCTGGTCGGCCACGCTCGCGGTCGACGCCGGGTTTGCCGCGCTGACCGTCGGTAGTCATCCGGTGGCTGATTCGGTGGGCAAGGCGGATGGGGAGGGGATGTCGTTCGACGACCTGACGGATCGGGTCGCGCAGATCACCGGTGCGGTCGACGTGCCGATCTCGGTCGATGTCGAGTCGGGGTACGGCGAGACGGCGCAGCGCCTGATCGACGGACTGCTCGAGGCGGGTGCGGTCGGCCTGAACATCGAGGACACCGTGCACAAGGAGGGCAAGCGACTGCGCACGCCAGAGGAGCATGCCGCGCTCGTCGGCGAGTTGCGCAAGGCGTCCCACGCGGCAGGCGTGCACGTGGTCATCAACGCGCGCACCGACCTGTTCATCCGCAACGACGGTGAGGACGCCGATCGCGTCGACCGTGCCATCGCACGGCTGAAGCTCGCGGCGGACGCCGGCGCGGACAGCCTCTATCCGGTTGGTAGGCACGAGCCGGACACCATGCGTCGACTGACGTCCGAACTGCCGTTGCCGGTCAATGCCATCGCGCTGCCCGATACGGACGATCCCGCATCGTTCGGTCCGCTCGGGGTCGGCCGGATCAGCTTCGGCCCGTTCTTCCAGCGGGTGCTGGCCGGGCACGCGGAGACGCTCCTGGCGCGCTGGCGCTGACGCGTTTGCCTGTCGTTCGGCCCGTGGTTCTACCATCCCGACCGTGGACGACGAGCACGAGCGGTGGGACTGGCACGATCACCCCGGCGTGACGTGGGCGGCGGGCGCGGCCGCCGTCGCGCTGATCGCGTTGCTGGTGGTGGCGGTGATTCGTATGTCTGACTCGTCGCACGCGCCCGCCTTCGTGCCGCCCGCGCCATCGACGGACACCACGTCGGGCTCTGCCTACACGACGTCCTCGTCATCGACGAGCTACACCGCCCCGAGCGTTCAGACCAGCCAGGACACCGGCGCGCCCGGGACGACTGAGGAGCCGAGCACCGCCGAACCGCCCGCCGAGGAGTCCACCTCCCCGACGTCGACCACCATCTACAACCCGTACGGCACGACGACACCGACGAACGCCGGCCACGTCTGAGTGCTCTCGGGCGCTTGGAGGTCGCTAGCTAGAGAGCCGGCAGGATCCGACCTTCTGACGGCTCCCGGTCCGCCATCAGGCCGGCCCGGGTGGGGGTGCCCCACAGTTCGATGGTCTGTACGACCCAGTAGAGGGCGAACTCGATGATCAGGGCCGACTCGACGACGATGATCGCGAGGTTGAAGCCGTCCAGAATCTGATGCAGGCACACCGCCGTGACCAGGGTCAGCACCATGATCGCTGAGATCCACTGGTAGATCATCTGATAGCGCCTGCGGTGCGGACACTTGTCGGCATCCTGATTGCCCGTCACGAACGCGGTGATGACGACCGTCAGGATGATCGAGGCGAACATCGCGACTGCAGCCACACCGTGGGCGTTGATGCGAAACCAGTCCGGGGCGAACACCAGCGTGACCACACCCACCGTCATCACCAGGCGTTGGACCCATACCGCCACCGTGCCGAGTGTGCTAAGGCGTGACGCGGTACCCGTCCGGCGATACATGCACCACACGGCGGCGCGCGACACGACCAGCGCGATGACGACGGCCCAGACGTTCGCGACGGCCGACTGGCCGCCGATGTTCAGATCGGCACTGCCGCAAAGCAGTACGGGCCGTGACGTCGGGACCATCGCGACGACGAAGGCCAAGACTCCCGCCAGGTTCAGCAGCACGTCCTCGGTGTCGTTGCTGCCCTTGTAGACGATGAGCATCGCACCGATGGCGCACAGTGCCGCGATGACGACGCTGTGCCCGGACGTGAAGTAGTACGCGCTGATGGATGTCTGCCAACACGTGGCATGCAGGCGTTCGATGAGCACCGCAGCGCCGAGCAGAACGATCATCACCGCCATGCCGCCGCGCAGGTAGCGGTACGTATCCAGCACGGCGCCTTGGTTCATCACGCTTTCATACGCACGCGACGCCCGGCTGGTGCATTTTCGTTGCGGACCGTCGCGGTCACCACACGTCGCCGTCGCGATGGTCGCACGTGATTTCGCCGGTGGTGTCGAGCTCGATGCTGACCGGCAACACGAAGATCGACTCGTCGTCGTCAGGGGTGGGAGTCACCCCGGATGGGGAAAGCACGGCCGTCGTTCCCTGCCACGGCAGCCAGCCCCGCGACGCGTAGATGTGCCTGCCGGCCTCCGAAGAGCAGAGGGCACCCAGCTGGTACGCGCCGCGCAACACCTGTTCGAGGGCGTCCATCACCGCCATCGCGAGGCCCTGACCGCGCCAGTCCTCCCGCACCGCGACGGCCTCGAGATAGCCGCAGCGCAGGGCGGTGCCCTGGTGAAGCATCCGACGTTGCACCACCGCGCCGTGTGCGATCAGCGCTCCGCGGACGCAGATCAGTGCATGCATGCCGCCGAGCGAGTGCTCCCAGTCGGCGTCGGTGAAGTCGATCTCGCCGCCGGCGAAGGCGTCCAGGAGCATCCGGCGGGCGTCTTCGCGCGTCTCGCCATCGAGATCGGACGTGTGAACCAGGCGCGCGGTATGGAGCACACCTCGTTCCTACCAGGGACGGACGACGAAGACTACCGTCGGCGCGGCTGCGACCACTGGATCCGTACGTGCTGTCCCGGTCGTATCCGTGTCGCCACGCCGATCACCGGATAGCCACCGGTCACCGGGTTGTCGAGGCCGAGGATGACGGGTAAACCGTTGGGCGGCAATTGAATTGCAGCGACCTCACACCGCGGCCTCGTAGGTCGGCTCGTTGCGCTTGATGTACGCGATCACCCGGTACGTGGCGGGCAGCATGACCACCTCGACGGCGGTCTTGTAGAACCAGCCGAGAGCCGTGTAGACGGCGAAGTCGTGGAAGGTGGTGATGCCGATCGCGCTCGCCGCGATACTGCAGAACACCAACGTGTCGCCGAGTTGACCGGCGAACGTCGACCCGACGAGTCGGGCCCAAAGGTGCTTCTCCTTGGTGCGTTCCTTGATCGCCACGACCACCCAGGCGTTGATGGTCTGCCCGACGATGAAGCCGGCGAGTCCGGCGATGATCAGCTGGGTATAGGCGTGCACGACGTTCTCGAGTGCTGCCTGGTTCTCGTAGAAGTCGGCGGCGGGCAGGTAGATCGTGACCCAGAACCCCAACGCAGCCAACACGTTCATCGAGAAACCGAGGACGATCGCGCGCCGCGCCGCCTTGAAGCCGTACACCTCGGACAGGACGTCGCCGATCACGTAGGTCAGGGGGAAGACGATGAAGCCGCCGTCGGTGATGATCGGTCCGAAGGCCACGCCCTTGGTGGCGGTGACGTTCGAGATGATGACCAGGGCCGTGAACACCGCGACGAGGACCGGATAGTAGGCCGAACCCACCTGTGCGAATGCTGTATGAATTTCCCGGTCGCTGCGCTCCTGCCCACCGGGGGGCTGGTCTGACTTCTCGGGCGTCTGGCTGGTCACCCGGTCATCTTGTCAGGTGAGCACCTTGGAGATCATCTGCGGTAACTGGCCGGCGACCACGGGGTATGACAGCACCGACGTGAATGCCAGCGCGCCCGCGAGGTCCTTGCCCGTGAAGACGTTCTTGTTGGTCTGCGTCGACTTCAAGGCGGCGAACGTCGGGTCGGCGATCAGGATGCCCTGCTGCTCGTCGCTCTCGGTCTTCCAGACCACGACGTCGGCGGCATCGAGTACCGATGCCAGGCGGTCCCTCGGCACCTGAGCTCGGTCGTCCTTCACGAAGGCCTTGACGCTGTCCGGGATGGCGAAGCCCATCTGCCCGAGGAACTCCGTGCGCCAACCGGGTGGGGTGACGTCGTACTCGTCCTGATAGGTCGTGGCGCTCACCACCACGATCTTCTTGCCGTTGAACGTCGGGTTGTTCTTCCCGACGTCGGTGAACCTGGCGTCCACGTCGGCGATGAGCTTGGTCATTTCGTCGAACTTGAACACCGCCTGACCGATGGTGTTCGCCTGGTCCTTCCACGGTTCGAAGAACGCACTCTGGCTGGACTGCGCGATGGTCGGCGCGATCGCCGTCAGTTTCGTATAGGTGTCCAGGTCGAGACCCGCGTTGGTGGCGACGATGAGATCGGGCTTGAGCGCAGCGATCTGGTCGACCTTGATGCCGTCGTAGAGGTTCAGCACGACGGGTTGCGCGGTGCCGAGTCTGGGCTGGGCCCATGGCCACACGCCGAACGGTTCGCCCCCGAACCAGTCGGTGATGGCGATCGGAACGACCCCTAGTGCGAGCAGGTCGTCCTGTTCGGTGAATCCGGCGCTGACGACCTGCTTGGGCGCCGACGGAATCTTGGTCTCGCCGAAGGCGTGTTTGACGGTGACTGACCCGTCGCCGGCTACCGTGCCGGGTTTGTCCGAACTGCAGGCCACGGTCGTCAAGGCGAGGCCCGCGGTGATGGCCAGGAAACTCCGTCGGGACCAGATTGATGGCACGCGGCCGAGCGTAATGGGTATCCGGCGACGAGGCCGCCGAACACGGCTAGTCCTCGTCGGAGAGGGCCTCGAGGTACTCGTCGTAATCCTTGACGGCGCCGCGGATCTCCTCGAGGGCCCGCTCCCAGGATTCGGCGACGTCGGCACGTGCCACGTCGGCCCGTGCAGCGATGTCGCGTCGTTCGCGACCCAGCGCATCCCTGACGTCGCCACCGCGGGCGGCGATGGTCGCGACGGTGAATGCGGAGTCGATGGCCGAGCCGGCCACGTTGCCCTGCCCACGCAGAACCGCTTCGGCGACGTCGGCGGCACCGACCACGACCGCGCTGGGCAGGGTGGCCTGGTTGCCGACGTACTCACCGATCGCGGTGCGAACCCGGCTGCCCGTACTGGAAACGACGCCCTGTACCTCCGCGCGAGTGTGGGCCAGCGCAGCGGGCAACGTTGCACCACTGCGGATCTCGTCGATCACGGTGACCGGCGCGTGCACCAGCGCGACGGATATCTCGGTGGAGGCGCCGACGAGTTGGGTGCCCAGTCCCTGGCCTGCGACGAGCTGGCGTTCCAGGACCTCGCGGATGACGAATTTGGGGGTCGGCTCCAACTGCTGTGCCTCGGAGGCGGAGGTGGCCTCCTGATCGGGGTTGGTGTCAGGGGTGGTGTCGGGGTCGGGCATGTCGGTTCCGTCCGGCGCGGTCATGGCCACCAGTCCATCTGTCGCGATCGACTCGTGGCGGGCGAGCAGACCAACCGCGGATGAATCCCTGGTGGCACCACGCAGCGAAATCGCCGTCAGACGGCGATTGAACTGCTTCTGCCGCGGGTAATAAGTGCGGGCACCACCTGGTGCCCTGACCAAAGGACTCATTCGTGATCGGAACCATCATCGGCGCCATCGTCATCGGGCTCATCGTCGGCGCCCTCGCTCGACTCGTGATGCCGGGCAAGCAGAACGTCGGCGTCATCGTCACCATCGTGCTGGGTGCTCTGGGTTCGTTCCTTGGCACCTGGGTGTCCTACAAGCTCGGCTACTCCAACCAGAACGGTGGCTTCAAGATCATTCCGTTCCTCGTCGGGGTCATCTTCGCAGTCGTGCTGATCGCCGGGTACCTCGGAATCGTTGGTCGTCGAACCCAGGCCGGACGCACCAGGTAGCGGACGGACGAGCGACGTGTTGGCCCTACTGAGTAGTCCCGTCCGCCGGTTCCTGTTGATCACCCTGTTGGTGCCCGCCATCGCCTTCGTTCTGAGCAAGGCCGGTCGCCTCATGCAGCGCCGAAACGGCGGCCAGCCCACCAAGACGTCACGGGTTCTGGTCTCGGCGTCGTCATCTCTTCGTCGCATCGGCAGGAAGAAGGGGGACGACGCCGAGCAATCCGCCCAGGTAACGGGAGCGGCCTAGGCCCGGATGAAGCCCTTGTTGCGCATCAGGAAGTCAGCCAGGTAGCCGTCGTGCGGAATCCGAGGCGTGGCGAACTGAGTCGGATGACGGCCGCTGTAGACGTTGGTGACGGTGGGGTCGGCAAGGAGGTCGTCGATCAGAGTGCCGTCGGTGGTGATCGCATTGATCACCAGCGAGTTTCGCAGCGGGCCCAGACCGTCGGCCCTGGACCAGGCGGACACCCACACGCACGGGAAGGGCAGTTCGACGTTGAGGACGTCGACGTTCGGGCGCCGCAGCAGGTGCACGGCGGGGCGTAGCGCGGCGTACCCATCGCCGAGGTCGACGACCACCTGATCGGCGCCGAGCACCGGTTCGGTGCCGCCACCCCGACGGGCGAGGTCCTCGGCGAGTGCGCACGCGTCGGCGATCGGCATGGTGGGAAGGGTGGCGGCATCGTCGACGTTGGGCAGCGGCGCGGCCGCCGCCAGTCGCTCGGCGATGGCACGCGCCAGTGGCTCGGGGTCGCCTTCGATGAGGACCGCGGTGGTGTTGACGCAGGCCATCCCGCCGAGCCCGCCGATCGATTCGACGATGACGTCGAGGTAGTCGCGCCAATCGCAGTCGGCCGTGATCAGGATCTTGGTGCGACCGGGGCCGTTCACGAGCACCGTCGGATCGGATGCATAGCGGTCGGTCGCGGCCTGACCGCCGTAGACCATGGCGAGGTCGGCGGCCCGGACAAGTTCCTCGGCAACGGAGTGCTCGGTGGGCAGGAACAGTGCGTGCTCGTGGCGAAATCCGGACTGGCGCAACGCGATGATGAGTCTGTGTGCCGTGAACGGTTCGCGCCGCGACGGCCGGACGGCGACGCGGTAGCCCAGTGCGAGCGCCTGCGGCCAAAGTCCATGCACCCCGGGAGCGTTGCCGGGCGCGAGCACCGCGAGCACGTCGCCGCGGCGGGCCCAGACCGCGCCGCCTTGCTGGCCGACGTCGCGCCAGTCGAGGCTTGCGCCGGCGGGCTTTGCGGGCCGTATTGCGTCGAATGTCGTTGCCAGCGATTGGGCCACCGCATGCCCACCCGCGCGTGCGACCCGCATCGGAAGACCAGTCACCCGACACGTCAACGCGACGTACTCGGCGAAGTCGAGTCCCGCGATGGACGAGGTGAGGAACGCCTCCGACGCCCGGGTCAGCGTGGACTCCCGCTCGGTGAGGGGCAACGGCGGCACCGCGCGTTGCGCGCTGACGGAGCGGGTGACGAACACTCGCGGCACCACGCTCAGCTCTGCAACGGGGCTGCCGCCGGTATCTCGGATGAGTTCGGGCTTGCGCGTTCGGTATTCGCCCGACGGACCGAGCGCGTCGAGTGCGACGAGGTCCATCGTCAGTACACGCCCTCGATGACGCGTTGCCCGTCGAAGAGGGCCACCGGCGCCACCTCACTGACGGAATCGCCGACGTGCCCGCTGGGGCCCGGAGTCCGGATCGCGGTGTCGCGCTCCACGTTGTTGGGAATCAACATGCCCTTGCTGACGTGGTTCATCACGACCTGACCCCGCTCGCCGTACGGCACCGGCTCGCGAGTGTCGGGGTCGATCACCCAGAACACCACGTACGGCGAGCGCGGGTCGAAGATGAATTCGCCGCAGGCCCCGACCCTGGTGGCGGCCTGCGACAGAATCATGGTGCTGCCGAAGACCGTGGAGACGCCGGCGTGGGGAAACACCTCGCGCAGCACGTCGAGAGTGTCCACGTCGACGTGAGCCCCGCTGAGCAGGATGTAGCGGATCTTCTCGTTGACGAGGTAAACGAGTCGGTCGTCGCGGGCCAGGGCCTCGAGCAACGGGGGCGTGGCGTGCAGGTTGGCGACGGACTGCGTTTCGAGGATGAACCGCGCCTGCTCGACGATGTGATCGACGTAGGCAGCCACCTCCGCGGTCGCATCCCGGGCCGCGAGTTTCTTGACCCAGCGTGGATCCAGGTCGATCGGGTGGAACGTGGATCCGAGGCGTTCGGCGACCTCGCGGTCGAAGTGTCCGACGCCGTGGGGGCCGCTCGGCATCATGCACAGCAGCCCGCCGCCCGTCACGAAACCGCCGGCGGTGAAGTCCGCCACCTGCCAACGGGTGACCTGCTCCACCCAGTCCGGCAGCTGCGCGGTCCGCTTGGGGGCTCCGGTGGTGCCGCCGGACTCGTAGATCCGGGGAATGGGCAGCGGCAATCCGTACCCGCGGGGGATGAGGTCTTCGACTGGCACGCTTCGCAATTGGTCGACGAGATGCGGAAACAGCGCAAGGTCGGCGTAGGTGCGGACATCGGTCAACGGGTCGAAGGACAGGTGATCGGCCGCGCGCAGCCAGAACGGTGAGCCGGTGTCGGCACCGAAGTGCCATGCCATCGCGGCCCGTAGGTATGCGTCCGGATCGGGCGGTGCTTCTCGCGGAACGTCGAGGATGGAGAAGGCGATCTCGGTCACCTCGCCATCCTGTCGCAGCATGGTGCCGACGGGTGGCAGGCGACGGCGAAACATTGGGGGGCGCAACGGCAAACGATGGTCGACGGCGACGTGAACTCGACGGTCGGGTGCGGACCAATTCCCTACGCCGACTGCACGCTTGTTCACGGGCCAACTCGACGTTCGTGTACGACAAGCGTGCAGTCGACGTAGATCGCGGGTCAGCTGTGGGAGATTCGCTCGTTCGTCCAGCGTGTCAGCCACGCCGGTGAGAACCTGGCGCCCGCGGCCAGCGCCTTCGCCCTGTGTACCGACGGGGAAGTGCACCTGATGGATCACGCGAATGCCGTACGGGTTCCACTCGATGTCGAGGGCTTCGGTCATCGCGCGGACGAAGAACTTCGTTGAGCTGTAGTTCGCGAGTTCGGCCTAGCCCCAGATCGCCGACGCGGCGATCTCCTCGAAGCGGCCGGCGATCAGGATCCCCGCGTTGTCGATATCACGTCGAGGCGATCACCCGCTGCCTTGGCGAACTCGGCGACGCGCCGAGCCATCTCGTCGGCATCGGTCACGTCGAGGTGGCCGGTCACCGCCCTCGCGCCGAGGTCCTCGATCTCGTCGGAGAGCGTCTTCAACCCGACCTCGTCGATGTCGAAGGCGCCGACGACCTAGCCGTTCCTGGCGAAGGACAGTGCAGTTGCGCGGCCGATGCCCGCCGCGGCTCCGGTGATGAAGACAGACTTCGTGGCGCTCATGGGGACCATGATGTCTCGTGGGGGTGCATGCTTGAGGTTGCACCTTGGGAGTGGCATGCGAATACACCCGCGTCGGGCAATTTCGGTCTCGGTTGCGCTCGTCGCGGCCGGGCTGGTCAACGCGCCGATGGCCTCGGCTGCCTGCAACGACTCGAGCGGCACCACCGTGTGCGCCCAGGGAGACATCCGCGGGACGCACGGTCCGCCGCCGGCCCAGCCCGAGCTCGGATCGTACGGAACGTGGTGTAACGCCAATGTCTGCTTCAACAACGGCCGATTCGGGATCTTCGGGCCGTAGCGTCAGAGCACCGCGAGTGAGACGCCGAGGCCGATCATCGTCGCGGCGATGAGACAGTCCAGCACCCGCCACGTGGCCGGTGAGGCGAAGAGTCCGGACAGTCGACGCGCGCCGAGTCCGAGGCCGACGAACCAGACCGCGCTGGCCGTGACCGCCCCGGTGCCGAACAGCCAGCGTCCGTCACGGTGTTCGTTGGCCAGGGCGCCGAGTAGCACGACGGTGTCGAGGTACACGTGTGGATTCAGGAACGTCAGCGCAGCGCACGTGACGAGCACCTCGGCCAGTCGGGAGGGCGCCACCTCCGACGGCGTCAACGAGGCGGGCTTCCAGGCGCGCTTGGCCGCCAACAGGCCGTAGCCGACGAGGAATGCGGCACCGCCGAACTTGGCGACGGTCAGTGCGCTGGGGTGTGCGCCGATCAGCGCGCCGACGCCGGCGATGCCCGCGGTGATCAGCGCGATGTCCGACACGGTGCACATCGCCACGACGGGCAGCACGTGCTCGCGCCGGATGCCTTGGCGGAGCACGAACGCGTTCTGGGCGCCGATCGCGGCGATCAGGGCGAAGGACGCGAGGAATCCCATGACGAGGGGCGAGTTCATACGTCGAAGTTAGGTGTCGGCGTCACTGCAGTACAGCTAATGATTCTTTCGTAGCATTAGAATCACTCATGTGAGCCTGGACGCCCGACGATTGACCGCGCTCGCGGAATGTAGACATCCCAGGGTCGTAACTTGTCAAGCGGCGTGGGTGGTCGGGTTGGTTTGACGATGCGCCCAGGCGATTTGTTCGCTGTAGTTGGTGTGATGGCGCACGCAGCCGTGGAGGATGCCGACGAGTCGGTTGCCCAGA
>JBBRTH010000007.1:0-119196 GCA_038244615.1 Mycobacteriales bacterium
CATGCTGGTGCCGGAGCAACTCGGCGGCGGCAACGTCTCCGGCGATGGCGTCGGCGACCTCGCCCTGATCGCCGAACAGATCGGCACGACCGTGGCACCGGGACCACTGCACCCGGTGAACACCGTGCTGGCCGGTCTGGTGGACGCCGACGACGCCGAAACCCACTCCGCCACCATCGATTCACTGGTGGTCGGTGGACTCGTCGCATCGTGGGCTGTCTACGAGCCCGGTCGCGCATGGGCACCCGGGGTCACCACGGTGACGGCCACGCCGACCGACGCCGGATTCCGCATCGACGGCACGAAGGATCGCGTCGAGGCCGGGCCCGAGAGCGGGCTCTTCCTCGTGGTCGCCGAGTGCGACGGTGCGGTGCGGCAGTTCCTCGTCCCTGCCGACGCCACTGGTGTGAGTGTCACGCCGCAGACGTCGATCGATCTCCTGAAGCGTTACGCCCGAGTCGAGTTCGACGGGGTCGAGATCGGTGCGGACGCCGTCGTCGGCTCCGCGGACCAGACGCCCGCACTGATCGCACGACAGAGTCAGATCGCCCAGATACTTCAGTGCGCCGAGGTGGTCGGCATTCTCGACGCGGTGTTCGGCTTCACCGTCCAGTGGGCGCTGGACCGGTACTCGTTCGGGCGTCCGCTGGCGTCCTATCAGGCGCTCAAGCACAAGTACGCAGACATGAAGATCTGGCTGGAGGCGTCTCGCGCCACCACCCGTGCCGCGATCGCGGCGGTCAGCGCGCGCGCCGACGACTCCGACATGGCGGTGAGCGTCGCCAAGAGCTACATCGGTGAGCACGCCCCCGGCATGCTGCAACTGTGCGTGCAGTTGCATGGCGGCATCGGCGTGACATGGGAGCATGACCTACACCTGTATCTACGCCGAGTTACGTTGTACCGCTCCATGTTCGGCACGCCTGAAGACCACAACCTGCGCGTCTTTGCCCTTGCCGAAGCACTCAGCGAGGGGCTGGAGTCCGCATCATGACCGAAACCACGTCGGCGACCACCGTGACGTCCGAGTCGGTGGCCGAGTTCGCGGAACGGGCACGGGTCTGGCTCGCCGACAACATGCCGCGCATCGATCCGGCCAACCCGCCTAGTTGCGATCGCGGCGCAGATGCCCCCTGGGTGCGTGCGCGTGAACTCCAGAAGAAGCTCTACGACGGCGGATTCGCCGGCATCTGCTTCCCCCGGGAGTACGGCGGACTGGGCCTACCGATCGCCTACCAGCGAGCCTTCGACGGCGTATCACGCGTCTACGAGCTGCCGCTGATCCTCAACACGCCGACGTTCACCATCTGCGCAGCGACGATCCTCGACACCGGCACCGAGGAGCAGAAGCGGGATCGCCTTGCCGCGGCGATCCGCGGAGACGAGATCCTGGTTCAGCTGCTGTCCGAGCCGAACGGCGGATCCGACCTCGCCGGCGTCATCACCCGCGCCGACCGCCGCGGCGACAAGTGGATCGTCAACGGCGCCAAGACCTGGAGCAGCAGCGCCTTCGCCGCCGACTACGGATTGCTGCTGGCCCGCACCGACTGGGACGTGCCCAAGCACAAGGGGCTGACGATGTTCCTGGTGCCGATCAACAGCCCCGGCATCACGATGCGCCGCATCATGCAGGTCGACGGCGGCAACGAGTTCTGCGAGGAGTTCTTCGACGACCTCGAACTTACCGACGACGCCGTCGTCGGCGCGGTCAACGACGGCTGGGCAGTCGCGTCACGGCAGATGTTCCACGAGCGACGGGCCGTCGGTGGTGGCTCCGAGTTCGCCAGCGGGACAGGCGCGGAGGGCGCGACGGACCAGCCCGTCGACTATGTCGCACTGCTCGATGCCACCGGTCAGACCGACAATGAGCGGGTCCGCGAGCAGGCTGGCCGCGCGCTGGTGCGCCGCGCCGTACAGGAGCAGTTGATCGATCACGTCTACCACGGCGTCCTCGACGGCTCGTTACCTTCTGCGGCGGGGTCCATCATCCGCATCACACACGCGGAGACCGTCCAATTCGAGATCGATACCGCACTGGCCATCGCCGGCCCAGGTGGCGTCGTCGACGACGGCAGCGGCCTGTTCGGGTACGGCGACCGCTACCCGTCGCGACAGGCCGCCTCCCTCGGCGGAGGTACCACCGAGATCGCCCGCAACATCATCGGCGAACGGATCCTCGGCTTCCCCCGCGAGCACGCCCCCGACCGCGGCGTGCCGTTCAACCAGGTCAAGCGCGGGCGCGGCTAGGGCTTTCGGTCAGCTCGGCCCCGCCGACACCGGCTGCTGAGCGACCTCGGCGCGGGCTCGGCTGCGCAGCCGGGACTCGACGCGGGTCAGGATGTCGTAGTAATGCGTAGGCGCCACGCGGGCGAGCGCATCGAACAGGTGGGCGTCTGGCCCGACGAGGATGCGCGCCTTGCCGCGTTCCATGCCGCGGTGAATGATCTCGGCCGCCTTGGCGGGCTGCGTCATCGTGATGGCGGCGAACTCCTGAACCATCTGTTCGTGACTGCGCCCCTGGCCTGCCGGATCCTGACGGAACCTGGCGTTGCGCACGATGTTGGTGTTGATGCCACCGGGGTGCACGTTGACGGCCCTGACGCCGGTGCCGCGCAACTCCTGACGAAGCGAATCGGTAAACCCGCGGACCGCGAACTTGGCGGCGCAGTAGGCGCTCTGAGTCGGCATGCCGACCAGACCGAACACGCTCGAAGTGTTCACGATGGCGCCGGAGTCTTGTTCGACCAGAATCGGCAGGAATGCCCTCGTACCGTTGACAACGCCGTGGAAGTTGATGTCCCACAACCAGTCGTCGTCCTCGATGACGGTGTCCAGCACCGTCGACGAGACGGCGACACCAGCGTTGTTGAACACCGCGCCGAGCGGTGCGGGGGCCCAGTCCCTGACCTCCTCGGCGAAGGCAAGTTGATCCTGCGCGTCGCGGACGTCGAGCACCCGGGTCAGCGTCGGACCGCCCAGGGACGCCTCGGTCTCCTTCAGCGCACGGGCGTCGACGTCGGCGATCGCCACCGGGCAGCTGAACGACGAAAGCCGTTGGGCCAGAGCCCGGCCGATCCCGGAGGCGGCTCCGCTGATGACCACGGTGCTGCCACTGATGACGTTCGCAGCTGACGTGCTCATCGGGTCTCCTGAGATGCGGCGGCGGAATGGTTGAGGTGGTCGGTGATCAGATCGTGAAGGCGGCTCCACGCGCCGCCCGGCAGGTCGTGGCCCATGCCGGCGATCGTCTCCAGTCGCGCACCGCGAATGGCGGCGGCGGTGGCGGCACCGCCGGTCGGATGGACCATTCGGTCGCGGTCTCCGTGGATGACGAGTGTCGGAACGTCGATCTGCCGGAGTTCGGCGGTGCGGTCACCCGACGCGAAGATGCCAGCCAACTGTCGGGTGACGCCCGCCGACGTGGGGTCGCGGTCCCAGGCGATGCCCGCTTTGTCGCGCACCCACTGCTCGTCGAAGGGAAACCCGTGGGATCCGATGTGGCGGAACATCTTCACTGCTCCGTCGCACGCCTCGGCACGATCGCGGGGCGGCCGCGCAGTCGCCATCCGCAACCACGTCGACCGGGCTGGGCGCCCGATGCGTGGCGCACCGGTGTTCGACATGATCGACGTGAGGCTGCGGACTCGCCAGGGATGGTGGGCTGCGACGGTCTGGGCGATCATGCCGCCCATCGAGACGCCGACGAGGTGAGCGTCCCGGTACCCGAGAGCATCCAGCAGCCCGACGGTATCGCGGGCCATGTCTCCGAGGTGATACTGCCGCTTGTCGCTACCGCCGCGAAGGATCGCCAGCGGTTTCGGTGGCGGGAAGTCGGCGTGCGTGGACCGGCCGACGTCGCGATTGTCGAACCGGATGACTCGGTAACCCTGCTCGGCGATCATGGCGGCGAATTCTGACGGCCAGGTGTGCTTCTGCTGCCCCAGTCCGGCGATCAGCACCACCGGCGGGTCTGCGGGGTCGCCGAATCCGTCGCAGCACAGCGCTATTCCGCGGCCGACGTCCAGTACTACTTCGTCCGCCATCATGCCGACACCTGCGCGGCAACGGCGGGCACGGCGGCGGGTGCGAGTGGAGGCCGACGGTAGACGACCGCCAACCCGCCGCGGGCCGGCGCCGTCGCGATACCGCGAGAGTGCGCGGGCTCATCCGCGGCGTAGGTGCTGCGGAACTCGAACTCGCGCAGCAGGGTCCGCAGTGTTACGACCATCTCCATGTTGGCGAAGGCGGCTCCGATGCAGCGCCGAACGCCGCCCCCGTACGGAATCCAGGAGTAATTGTCCGGCGCGTTGCCGACGAAGCGGTCCGGATCGAACACCGCCGGATCGGCGAAGTTCCGCTCGGCGGCATGCGCCAGGGCGATGCCGACGATGACGACATGGCGCTCTGGAATGACCCACTGCCCCAACTTGATCCGCGTCTTGGTCAGCCTCGCAGTGGCGTTGATGACGGGGCGGGTGCGCTGCACCTCGAAGATGGTGGCCTGCAGCAGCTCCGATCCGCCGGCATCGACCTCGGCGGCGAGGCGGCTGAGCAGACGGGGGTGGCGTCTAAGTCGTTCGACGGCCCACGCCAGGGTGGTCGCGGTGGTCTCGTGTCCCGCCGCGAGCAGGGTGAGCAGTTCGTCGGCGACGTGGTCGTCGGCGATCGGCGAGCCGTCGTCGTACCGGGCCCGCAGCAGCAGGGCAAGAACGTCGCTGCGCTCGTCGAACTTGGGATCCCTGCGCGCGTCGGCGATGAGGCCGGAGATGATCGCGTCATAGCGTTGGCGAAGCGTCGCCGTCCGGCCCGATGGACTCCACGGACCGTAGTCACGCCGCACGGCGGGCGGCAGCACCGCGAGTCGCGACGACTTCAGCACGATCGTCGGCAGCAGTTCTCGCAGTTCCTCGAGTGCGGTTCCGTCGGCACCGAAGACCGCTCGAAGAATCGCGTTGAGGGTGATCCGCATCATCGACGGCATGGTGGCGAACTCCTCGCCCTCCGGCCACGAGACGATCTCGCGCATCACCTCTTCTTCCACGATCTGCTCGTAGCCCTGCATCCTCTTGCCGTGGAACGGCGGCACCAGCAGCTTGCGGAGCTCTCGGTGCGCGGTGCCGTCAAGGCTGAACGTCGAACCGGGTCCGAGCACCTCGCCGAGCGTGCCCGCGCGGGCGATGAGGTCGGTGTTCATCGTGAACAGTTCCTTGACCAGCGCCGGATCGCTGATCACCACCGCCGCACCGAAGATCGGCAGGTTGAGCGTGAACTCGGAGCCGTAGCGCCGGGCCACGGTGGTGATTGCCTTGTTGCGGTTGATCATGAAGGCGAGGCCCTGCAATGCCTTCGGAATCCGCGGTGCGGCGGGTAGCCGCACCGAATCCGTCGTCGCCTCACCCATGTCCACCTCCAGCTCGGTACGGAAAGGTACCGACATGACGGTACGCCTTGGTACCGGCGGGCACAAGGCTCGTTTCACACGTGTTCAATAGCGGCTGACCATCCGCGGAGCGCGGTGTGTCCGGGGGGTGAAACGCCGTCAGAACAAGGTCGGTTGCGGAAGGGCCGCGACGGGTGTCGGCGCCGAGGCCATGCGGAAGGAACGTTGGCCGCCCGTCAACCCATGCCGGGCGATCAACGGCGCCACCCGCTCGCGCAATGCGTCGCGATAACTCTCCGGTAGGTACGCACCCTGGCCGTACAGCTGCCGGTACTGCCCCACCAGTTCCGGTCGCGAGCGCGCCAACCAGGCCATGAACCAGCCTCGCGTCGACCCACGCAGGTGCAACCCGAACACCGTCGCACCCGTCGCACCCGCCGCGGCGATCTGCCCGAGCAGCCCATCGAGGTGCTCGACCGAATCGGTCAGCATGGGCAGCACCGGGGCGACCATCACGTGACAATCAAGCCCGGCCGCACTGATCGCCCGGATCAACTCCAGCCGCGCACGTGGCGTCGGGGTGCCGGGCTCCACGTCCGCGTGCAGGTCCTTGTCGCCGATCGCCAGGGACACCGCGACGCTGACGTCGACCGTCCGTGAAGCGTCGACGACCAGTGGCAGATCGCGACGGAGCAGCGTGCCCTTGGTGAGGATCGAGAATGGCGTCCCGGAATCGGCTAGTGCGCCAATGATTCCCGGCATCAGCGCGTACCGGCCCTCGGCCCGTTGATAGGGATCGGTATTCGTCCCCAGGGCGACCCTCTGACGGGTCCACGACCTGCGGGACAACTCCCTGCGCAACACGTCGACGACGTTGGTCTTCACGACCACCTGGGTGTCGAAGTCGTCGCCGCTGTCGAAGTCGAGGTACTCGTGAGTGGGCCGGGCAAAGCAGTACCGGCACGCGTGACTGCAGCCGCGATAGCCGTTGACGGTGAACTGGAACGGCAGATTCGCGGCGTTGGGCACCTTGTTGAGAGCGGACTTGCACAACACTTCGTGAAAGGTGATGCCCTCGAACTGTGGCGTACGGACCGAGCGCACGAATCCGATGCGCTGCAGACCGGGCAGAGACCCGTCATCGACGCCGACACCCTGGCCATCCCACCGCATACATCATGCGAACATACGTTCGAAGGAAAGTCAATCGAGGAATCTGGTGATCTTAGTGAGATCGGATGCAGTTTGTGCAGTAGACTTTTCCACGGGTGTAAGACACATCCGCTCCTGATGAAAGAAGTAAAAAGTATGGCACAGGGAACTGTGAAATGGTTCAACAGCGAAAAGGGCTTCGGCTTTATCGCCCCCGACGACGGCTCCCCGGATGTCTTCGTCCACTACTCTGAGATCCAAGGCGGCGGCTACCGTTCGCTGGAAGAGGCTCAGCGGGTTCAGTTCGATGTCGGACAAGGTGCGAAGGGCCCCCAGGCCACCGGAGTTACCGCGATCTAAGAACTTCACGATCTATGGGCTGGCAGGGTTCCCCTGCCAGCCCATAGTTTATTTCTGGGGCCGATGACGTCCGCACGATCGGGCCCCTTTGTGTTGAGGCAGCGTGGGTGGGTCTAGGCGTTCGGCGGCTGGCTCCTCGTCACCACTGCCCGAGCTGGCACTGCAAGTTGTATGGGGCGTCCTGCTGCACGGCGATCTGACCGTCGACGGTGATGTCGCAGTGCGGATTCGGCGCGGCGCGACCACCGTGAGTGGTGCTGCTGACGGTCAGGATCGCCCACTGCGGATCCGCGAGCGTAGTTTCGAACACCCACGGCACACCCGCCGCCAGGGTGATCTCTTCCCTCTTCAGATACGCATAGGAATCGGCGTTGTACGCCGCCTTGTCCGCCGGTTGATTCACCAGGTAGAAGAGGTCGAAGTCCGCGTCGCCCGCCGAGGTGAGCGTGTAAACCACCTTGTGACCGGCCGGCTCGGCCCCGGCCGTGGCCCCACTGGCCGCCACGCCTGCGGACGCCACCAGCGCCGCTACTCCGAGTGCCGCCCCGATCTTGCTTGTCGCTGTTCGCATGATCGTCACATCGCCGAACGGTACCGGATCGTTACATCGCGCCCCACCCGTCACCGTCCCCTTGCCTTGCCTCTTAAAGCTCCAGCAGCACCGTCACCGGACCGTCGTTCACGAGCTCAACGGCCATGTCGGCGCCGAAGACACCCGCCTCCACGTGCGCGCCGAGATGACGTAGCGCGTCGCCGAAGACCGTCACCACTGGCTCGGCAATGGCTCGGGGCGCGGCGGCGTTCCACGACGGCCGTCTGCCCTTGACGGTGTTGGCGTAGAGCGTGAACTGACTCACCACCAGCACTGGGGCGTCGACGTCGGCGGCCGAGCGCTCGTCGTCGAGAATTCTCAGCTGCCAGAGCTTCTCGGCCATTCGCCGGGCGGTGTCCGCATCGTCGTCGTGAGTAACACCGACGAGCGCCAAGAGTCCTTGGCCGTCGGGACGTATCTCGCCGACCACGGCACCATCCACCACCACCCGGGCCGACGTCACCCGCTGCGCCAGTACACGCACGCCCGCCGATGTTGCCATGCGCCGCGGCCACCGTGGCAGAATCCGGGCATGACGGCAGCTGCGGAACCACGCATCGTCGCCGAGATCGGTGGCCTGGTGGTTGCCGAGGATGGGCCGCTGGTCGTGGTCGTCGATCGTGGCACCGGGCCGTCGGCGACCATCGCATTCGTCATGGGCGTGCTGGCGTTGGTCTTTGGCGGTTTCGGTGCGGTGGCCATGATGGTTCCGGCGACCGTGCCCCGGTGGCTCGGCGCCATCTTCCTGTTCGTGGGTATCGCCCTCGCCGGTCTCGCATCGGCCTTGGTCGGCCGGATCCGCAACGCGAAGACGCGGCCGCTGAGCGGCTACCGGCCCGTCGCGGTGTTCGACCGGGCCCGCGGGGTGTACCTCGATGCCGACGGCATCGTGCTGGCGCCGCTCGACCAGGTCAGGTTCCGGAACCGCACGCAACTTGCCTCGAGTTCGCCGGCGCTGGTGACCGTGACACCGAACGGCACTCGGATCCTCAAGCGCGGCAACCCGTTCAGCGGCGGCGTCGGAAACCTGGACACCGTCCTGACCGCGATGGTACTCGGCCAGTCGCGCTGAGGCGTCGCCGACACACACACGCGCGCGGGGTAGTTGGCCCGCAGGGTTACGGGGTCAGCCGGGAGAGGACGGCGGCCACGACGGCGTCGGCGCCCACCTCGACCTGCTCCCCCGTCCCGAGTTCCTTGACCCCGACGGTGCCCGCCTCGACTTCGCCGTCACCCATCACCAGGGCGAGCCGTGCGCCGGACCGATCAGCCGCCCGCATGGCGCCCTTGAGTCCACGATCCCCATAGGCAAGGTCGACGCGCACGCCGGCGGCCCTGAGGTCGCCCGCCAGTTTCGCCAACGCCAACTTCGCCGCATCGCCGAGCGGCACGCAGTACACGTCGACGCGAGAGGTCTCCCCCACGGTCTTGCCCTCGGCCTTGAGCGCGAGCACCGTGCGGTCGACGCCGAGACCGAAGCCGATGCCCGACAGGTCCTGTCCGCCCAGCTGCTTCATCAGGCCGTCGTAGCGGCCACCGCCACCGATGCCCGACTGCGCCCCAAGTCCGTCGTGGACGAACTCGAACGTCGTCTTGGTGTAGTAGTCCAATCCGCGCACCATCCGCGGATTGATCGCGTACGGCACCCCTAGCGCGTCCAGATTCGTCAATACGGTGTCGAAGTCCTCCTTGGCCACGTCGGACAGGTGGTCGAGCATCAGGGGCGCCGCGGCCGTCATCTCGCGGACTTCCGGACGCTTGTCGTCGAGCACACGCAACGGGTTGATGTGGGCGCGACGCCGGGTGTCCTCATCGAGGTCGAGCCCGAACAGGAACTCCTGCAGTAACTCCCGGTACTGCGGTCGGCACGTGTCATCACCGAGCGAGGTGATCTCCAGCCGGAACCCGTCCAGCCCCAGCGACCGGAAACCCGCGTCGGCGATGGCGATCACCTCGGCGTCCAGTGCCGGATCGTCCACCCCGATCGCCTCGACTCCGACCTGCTGCAGCTGACGGTACCGGCCCGCCTGCGGGCGCTCGTAGCGGAAGAACGGGCCCGAGTAGCGCAGCTTCACCGGCAGCTGCCCGCGGTCCAGCCCGCGTTGGATGACGGCGCGCATGACGCCCGCCGTGCCCTCCGGCCGCAGCGTCACCGACCGGTCGCCACGATCGGCGAACGTGTACATCTCCTTGCTGACGACGTCCGTCGACTCGCCAACGCCGCGTGCGAACAACGCGGTGTCCTCGAAGATCGGCAGTTCGACGTAGCCATAGCCAGCGCGGCGCGCAGAATCCAGCAGGCCGTCGCGGACCGCGACGAACTGCGCCGAGTCCGGCGGCAGGTAATCCGGGACGCCCTTCGGCGCCTGAAACTCACTCACTCAGAGCCCTTCGAGGAACGGGTTGGTGCGGCGCTCGGCGCCGATCGTGGACTTCGGGCCATGCCCGGGCAGTACCACGGTGTCGTCGTCGAGCACCAACAGTTTTGACACGATCGAGGTGAGCAGGTCGCGGCCGCTGCCGCCCAACAGGTCGGTGCGGCCGATCGACTGCTTGAACAGGGTGTCACCGGTGAACGCCAAGTCCGCCAGCCCGCCGGCCAAGGACGTCCCCGAGTCGCTTCGCTCCAGCCCGCCGGCCAAGGACATCCCCGAGTCGCGTCGCTCCAGCCCGCCGGAGACCCTGAAGACGACCGAGCCCCGGGTGTGCCCCGGCGTGTGATCGACGGTGACGGTGAAGCCACCCAGCTCGATCTTGTCGCCGTCGCGGTCCAACTCGACGACCTGGCGCGGTTCGCGGAACATCGTCGACAGGGCCAACTGCGCCAGTCGCGGACCGAACCCCTTGATGGGATCGGTCAGCATGACCCGGTCCTCCGGATGGATGAAGACCGGGCAGCCGTACGTGTCGGCGACCTTCTGAGCCGACCACATGTGGTCGATGTGCCCGTGGGTCAACAAGACGGCCGCGGGGGTCAGCCGGTTCTCGTCGAGGATCCGGCGCAGCGGCCCCATGGCCCGCTGGCCGGGATCGAACACGATGGCGTCGGCTCCCTGCTTGGGGGCGAGCACATAGCAGTTGCACTGCAGCATGCCTGCCGGAAACCCCGTGATGAACACGTCGACCAGTTTCCCATCCACCGCATCTCCACCGTATTCAAGGGTCGCGGCACCTCTTCTCAGCCATTGCTGGCACACTCGGTGCCGATCACGAATACGAGGAGGACCACGCGGTGCCGACCAACGAACAGCGGCGAGAGACTGCCAAGCGGAAGTTGGAGCGGCAGCTGGAACGTCGCGCCGCTCAAGACCGCAAGCGTCGTCTCTTCACCATCATCGGCTCGGTCGCGGGCGTGCTCCTGGTCATCGGGGCCGTCGTCGCGACGGTGATCCTGACCTCCAAGGACCCCGACACCAACGCGTCGGCCGACACCCCCACCCCGACCACCGGCGCGGCGCCGACCGAGCCCCCGCCCGGCGGCGCAGCCCTCCCGCCGTTTGTCGCCCCCGCCGACCTTGGCGCGAACTGTCAGTACCCGGCGACGCCCGGTGAAGAGGCCAGCAAGAAGAACAACCCGCCGCGCACGGGCAAGGTGCCGGCCGACCCCGCCGAGATCAGCGCCAGCATGACCACCTCGCAGGGCAACATCGGGCTGCAGCTCGACAACGCCAAGGCGCCGTGCACGGTGAACAGCTTCGCCAGCCTCGCGCAGCAGGGCTACTTCAACGACACCCCCTGCCACCGGCTGACGACGTCACCGGGCCTTTCGGTCCTGCAGTGTGGCGACCCGCCCGGCACGGGCACCGGCGGACCCGGCTACGGCTTCGTCAACGAGTACCCGAGCAACCAGTACCGGCCCGACGACCCAGCTCTGCAGTCGCCGGTGGTGTACCCGCGCGGCACGCTGGCGATGGCCAACACTGGCGCTCCCGGATCCAACGGCAGCCAGTTCTTCCTGGTCTTCAAGGATTCTCAGCTGCCCCCGAACTACACCGCATTCGGCACGATCGACGCGACGGGGCTGGCCACCCTCGACAAGATCGCCGCCGGCGGGGTCGTCCCGGGCGATCGAGGACCCGACGACGGAGCACCGAAGACACCCGTCCAGATCAAGTCGCTGCAGCTGGACTGACGTCGGACCGGGCCGACCTCCATGACCATCCCGCCTCCCCCGCCGTACGGGGAGTACCCCCCGATGCCGCCTGAGCCGGGCTACTCCGGTGCCGATCCGGGCTACTACGGCTACGGTCCGGCGCCTGGCCCGATGCCCGGTCCCCCGGGCTATCCGCCCTTCCCGCCCTACCCGTCACCGCCGAACACCAACGGACTGGCGATCGCGTCCCTGATCTGCGCGTTCCTGTTCTTCCCCCTGGGTATCGCGTTTGGCCACATGTCCCTGTCCCAGATCAGGAAGAACCACGAGGGCGGCCACGGCCTAGCCATCGCCGGTCTGGTGATCAGCTACGTGGTGGCGGTGCTGACGGTGCTCGCGGTCATCGGCACCTTCGTCTTCGCCGCGTTCATCGTCCGCGTGGCGGAGGACTTCGGGGAGCGTTACCCGTCACCCACGATCACGGGCTCCCCGCCTCCCGCAGGAACGCTGCCGCCGTTCAAGCCGCCGGCGACCCTCGGCGCGAACTGCCAGTATCCGGCTACGACCGCGAAGACCAGCAAGACCGTCAACCCGCCGCGAACCGGCCGCGTCCCGAGCACGCCCGAGACCGTCGACGCCACGATCGTCACCAATGACGGCGCGATCGGCCTGCGCCTCGACAACGGCAAGTCACCCTGCACCGTCAACAACTTCGTGAGCCTGGCTCAGCAGGGATTCTTCGACCAGACGCCGTGTCACCGGCTCACCACGTCGAGCACGCTCGGCGTGCTGCAGTGCGGCGACCCGACCGGTGACGGCACCGGCGGGCCCGGGTACCGATTCCCCAACGAGTACCCGACCAACCAGTATCGCCTGGCCGACCCGGCGTTGGAGACACCGGTGGTATACCCGAGGGGCACGCTGGCGATGGCGAACGCCGCCCAGGGCACCAACGGCAGTCAGTTCTTCCTGGTCTACGAGGATTCGCAATTACCGCCGACGTACACGGCATTCGGCACGATCGACGAGACGGGTCTGGCCGTCGTCGACAAGATCGCGGCAGGCGGCGTGCAGGACGGCAGCGAAGACGGCAAGCCCGCGAACCACGTCACGATCGAGTCGGTCCGGCTGGACTAGGAATCGGCGCGGGACGTCACTTCCCGGTTCGCGCTTGCCACGATCGAATCCAGGAGGTCGGGCACGGCCGCGTCGACGTCGTCGACCCGCAGCCGCTGGTGGGTATGTCCGTCGACCACGAGTCGCTCGGTGATGCCAGCCTCCCGCAGGATCTTGAAGTGGTGCGTGGCCGTCGACTTGTTGATGCCGTCGTACAACATGGCGCACGGCATCGGCGACCCCGTGTTCATCAATCGCCGAACCATCTCCAGGCGGACCGGGTCGGCCAGTGCGACCAACAACTGCTGCACGCCGGCGACCGGATTCGTCGGGAACGCGGAATTCAGTGCGTTCCCCCCGACAGCTGATGGCGCCACGGTCGTGTCCTCCATCACCGTCGGTTTGATGTTCATCGAACCGAGCGTACTCTCGAACAGGTTCGGCGTTCATCAAACTTACCCGGCGAGGAGGGCTCGTGGCCGCCGTCGCAACCGATCGGGTCACCGGCGAGACACAGCGCGGGGCCTACACGCTGCTGCTGGTTCTCAGCGGTGTCGCACTCGGCGTCTCCGGCCTGCCCGCACCGCTCTACGGCATGTACGAGGAACAGTGGCACCTGTCCCCGCTGTCCACCACCGAAGTCTTCGCCGTCTACGCCGTTGCCGCGCTCGGTGCGGTGCTGGTGTCGGGCAGGATCTCCGACGTCGTTGGACGCAAACCGGTTCTGCTCGGCGCAATGGTGGCGATGATCGTCGGACTCGGCGTGTTCCTGATCGCCGACAACATGGCAATGCTGTTGGTCGCCCGGATCATTCACGGTGCCGCCGTCGGCTCGATCGTCGTGGCCGGTGCGGCGGCGCTGCTGGATCTGCGCCCCGACCACGGCGTCCGGTCCGGTCAGCTGAGCGGCGTCAGCTTCAACATCGGGATGACGGTCGCGATCGTCGGGTCGGCGCTGCTGGCGCAGTACGCGCCGCATCCGATGCGCACCCCGTATGCGATCGTCGCCGTGATCTGCGTCCTCCTCGGCATCGGCCTCTTCGCCCTGCGGGAACCGCATCTGTCGCGAACCAGGGGCCCCATTCGCATCGCCAGGCCCGCCGTGCCTGCAGAGATTCGCAGCGACTTCTGGTTCGCCGCCCTCGGCGTGACGGCGTCGTGGTCAGTGCTCGGCGTGCTGCTCTCGCTCTACCCGTCACTGGCCGCGCAGCAGACGCACGTCCACAATCTGGTGTTCGGCGGCGCCGTGGTAGGGACGACGGCGTTCTCGGCTGCCATGGCTCAGCTCTTCTCGACGCGGGTGCCCGCTCGTCGGTCCGCGATCGTCGGCGACGTCGGCATGGCGCTCGCGCTCATCCTCACGGTGCCGGTGTTGGCAACGCACAGTTGGCCTTTGGTGCTCGCAGCCGCCGCCGTACTCGGCGCCGCGTTCGGCTTGGGCTTCGGCGGTTCGCTGCGGCACCTTTCGCACGTCGTCCCCTCCGACCGGCGCGGCGAGACGATGTCGGCTTTCTACCTGATCGCGTACACCGCCATGGCAGTGCCTACCATCGTGGCCGGCTGGGCGGCGACCCGCTGGCCGCTGGGCGAGGTGTTCCCATGGTTCGCCTACGCGGTGGCCGCCGCGTGCCTGATCGCTGCCGGCGTGGGTGCGATCACCACGCGCACCCGGTCCGCCGCTGCCTGAAACCTTCGCCGAGCGTGGACTTTTGGCACGCATTGCTGCTTAACACCGTGGGGGTAACCCACGTTCGACGGCAGATAGAACCCATTACGCCGCGGAGGTCACCCGGTACACGTCGTAGACGCCCTCGACGTTGCGCACCACGTTCAGCACATGGCCGAGGTGCTTCGGGTCGCCCATCTCGAAGGTGAAACGGCTGATCGCCACCCGATCGTTCGACGTGGCCACCGACGCAGACAGGATGTTCACCTTCTCATCGGCCAGCACGCGCGTCACGTCCGACAGCAGCCGATGACGATCGAGGGCCTCCACCTGAATCGCGACGAGGAACACCGACGACGGAGACGGCGCCCACTTGACGTCGATGATGCGTTCCGACTGTTGTTGCAGTGACGTCGCATTGGTGCAGTCGGTGCGGTGCACGCTCACGCCACCGCCACGCGTGACGAAGCCCATGATGTTGTCACCGGGCACCGGCGTACAACACTTCGCCAGCTTGCTCAGGACACCGGGCGCGCCGGGGACCGCGACACCGACGTCGTCGCTGGTGCGCTGGCGCACCGGCATGTTCGCAGGCGTCGACCGCTCGGCGATCTCGTTCTCGGCCTCGTCGTCTCCGCCGAGTTGGGCTACCAACCGCTGGACGACGTGACGCGCCGAGACGTGACCTTCGCCGACTGCAGTATAGAGCGACGACACGTCGACATAGCGCAACTCACGCGCCAACGCAGCCATCGACTCGCCATTCACCAAGCGCTGCAACGGAAGTCCACCGCGACGAACCTCACGGGCGATGGAGTCCTTGCCCGACTCGAGCGCTTCCTCACGCCGCTCCTTGGCGAACCACTGCCGAATCTTGGCCTTGGCTCGCGGGGACACGACGAACGTCTGCCAGTCCCGTGACGGACCCGCATTCATCGCCTTCGACGTGAAGACCTCGACCACTTCACCGTTCTCGAGTTTGCGTTCCAACGCCACGAGTCGGCCGTTGACGCGAGCCCCGATGCAGCGGTGGCCGACCTCGGTGTGCACCGCGTAGGCGAAGTCCACCGGAGTCGAACCCGTCGGCAGCGTGATGACGTCGCCCTTGGGCGTGAATACGAAGATCTCCTGCACGGCGAGGTCGTAGCGCAGCGACTCGAGGAACTCGCCGGGGTCCGCCGCTTCCCGCTGCCAGTCGAGGAGCTGGCGCATCCACGCCATGTCGTCGAGCTCTGCGGCGGCGTTGTTGGCTGGAATTCCGTTGCGGCCCTTGGCTTCCTTGTAACGCCAGTGCGCCGCGATACCGTACTCGGCGGTGCGATGCATGTCGCGGGTGCGGATCTGCACTTCCAACGGCTTGCCCTCGGGACCGACGACCGTGGTGTGCAGCGACTGATACACACCGTACCGTGGCTGGGCGATGTAGTCCTTGAACCGACCCGCCATCGGCTGCCACAGCGAATGCACCGCGCCGACGGCCGCGTAGCAGTCCCGGATCTCTTCGCACAGTATCCGCACGCCGACCAGGTCGTGGATCTCGTCGAAGTCGCGGCCCTTGACGATCATCTTCTGGTAGATCGACCAGTAGTGCTTCGGCCTACCCTCGACGGTCGCGTTGATCTTCGAAGAGGTGACGGTGTTGGCGATCTCGGCGCGCACCTTGGCAAGGTAGGTATCCCGCGACGGAGCCCTGTCGGCGACCAGTCTGACGATCTCCTCGTACTTCTTCGGATGCAGGATGGCGAACGACAAATCCTCGAGCTCCCACTTGACCGTCGCCATGCCCAGCCGGTGCGCAAGTGGGGCAATGACTTCCAGCGTCTCGTGGGCCTTGCGCGCTTGTTTCTCCGGGGGCAGGAAGCGAATGGTGCGCATGTTGTGCAGCCGGTCCGCCACCTTGATGACCAGCACCCGGGGATCGCGCGCCATCGCGATGATCATCTTGCGGATGGTTTCGCCCTCGGCGGCGTTGCCCAGAACCACCTTGTCGAGCTTGGTGACGCCGTCCACCAGATGGCCGACCTCGACGCCGAAGTCGACTGTGAGTGCTTCGAGCGTGTAGCCGGTGTCCTCCACGGTGTCGTGCAGGAGCGCGGCGACGAGAGTCGTGGTGTCCATGCCGAGTTCGGCGAGGATGTTGGCCACCGCCAGCGGATGGGTGATGTAGGGATCACCGGACCGGCGCAGCTGGTCGGCATGACGCTGCTCGGCCACCTCGTAGGCGCGCTGCAGAAGCGCCAGGTCGGCCTTCGGATAGACCTCCCGGTGTACCGCGACCAGCGGTTCGAGCACCGGGTTCACCGCGCTGCGCTGGGACGTCATCCGCCGCGCGAGGCGCGCCCGCACCCGTCGTGACGCGCTCGAGGTGGTCTTGGAGTTGTCCGGTGTCACGGCGTCGGGAGTGATGATCGGCATCGGCTGCGTCTGCGTCAGCGCCTGATCGTCCACCACCGTGCTCACCTCCTGAACCGCTCGGGCACTCTCAGATGAGGATATCCCTGCTCAGTCATCTGTTCTTCGCGCAAGCGCTCATCACACCACGTACAGGCTGGTGACCGCCAAGTCTGGCAGCTTCGCCCGTCCATCCAGCGCCGCCAGTTCGAGGACGACCGCAGAACCCATGACCGTCGCGCCGCCGGTCCTGAGCAGCTTGGCCGCGGCCGCCAGCGTGCCTCCGGTGGCCAGTACGTCGTCGATCAGCAAAACGCGCAGCCCCGCCAGCTCCACACCATCCGCCGGGATCTCCAGCGTCGCGGTGCCGTACTCGAGTGTGTACGTCTCGCCGTGCACCGGGGGCGGCAGCTTGCCGCCCTTGCGCACCGCCAGCACGCCGGTGCCGAGCCGCGTCGCGACGGCAGCTCCGAGCAGAAAGCCGCGCGCGTCGATACCCGCCACCAGGTCCACGTCCTCTGCGACGGCGGCGAGTGCGTCGGTCACGACCGCGAGCCCCCGCGCGTCGGCGAGCACCGGGGTGAGGTCCTTGAACTGGATTCCGGGCTCCGGGAAGTCCGGCACCTCGCGCATCAACGATTCGATGACCGCGGCCACGTCGGAGAGTTGCCCCCGGTCGCCGGGCTTCATCGGGCCAGCGCCCATCGGTCCATGTTCCACCCTGCACCCCATCGCGTCGGATTGCTGCTCACAGCAGTCATCTTTTTCGACGACAGGAGAGTTCGCTGCTGGCGGTAGAGCGGAAGGGTGGGCATGTCGCCCCACAGTACGGGTGCACCCTCCCCCAGCAGCCGGGCCAGCTCCTTCGGATCCGCCGTTACCGCCAAGGCGCCGATGACGCCGTCGACCTGCTCGTTCGCGTACTCCGACAGGTTGTTGCCGTTGCCGCTGTACAGGTCGTAGGCATCCATCGCCGACGACCCCGTCGATCCACTGCCCGCCGCACCGCCGGTGCTCGCGAGAAGCACGTCGATCTGGTTGTCGCGCAACGTCTGCGGGCCGACGGCATCCGACGACGCATCGTCAACCGTGATACCCGCCAGCTCACACGCCCGGGCGATCGTGCCCACGGTGGCGGCCAGTCGCGCATTGGGGCTCTGGTAACCGATGCGGACGGTCAGCGGGTTCCCACCGAGGGCGTCCCGCGCCGCCACCGGATTGGACGTGCTGAACTGGCCGCCTTCGGCTGCGCTCTCGGCGGCCGTGATCGAATCCTCGGCGACGGGGTTCAATCGACTGTTCGCAATCGGCACCTCCGCGTTCAGCGCGATCTGGTCTCGCGGCGTGCACAGCGCCATGGCGCGTCGCGCCGCCGGGTTCAGCAGCGGTCCACTCGGCGCGAAGATGAGTTGTTCGATGCCCGCTGACGGAGTATCGGTCCTGACGTAGTCGTCGGGAAGGCTCAACGTTCCCGACGAACCCGCCGCCACGTCGACGACGTCGTAGTCTCCTGCATTCACGCGTTCCTGGACGTCGGCGCCACGCGGCCACACCGTGATCGTCCCGGCGACTGGCGCAGTGCCCCACCACTTGTCGTTGGCCACCAGCACGACGGCGCCGTCGTCGCTCACCGAGCTGAGCTTGTAGGGCCCCGACGACGGGAAGCGCTTCAGGTCCAGATCCGGGGTCAGGTTCCACGTGGTGTTCCACAGTTGCGCGATGCGGTCGATCGTCGGGAGGTCCCCCGCCTGCAGTGCGGTGGTGACGGCGCCATCGCCCGCCCCGAGTTCGTCGGCGATCACGTGCGACGGCAGCAGCGTCGTCGCGGCGAACAACTGCCCAAAGTCGACGAATCCGCGGTCCTGGGCGAAGGCCACGCGAGCCTTCTTCTGCCCCGCTACACAGTCGACGCTTGCCACGTCGCCGTAGCCCGCCCGGCTGGCTGCGTCGAATCCCGGGAATCGGCCCGACTGGGCGGCCCACGCGAGCACCATGTCGTCACACGTGACCGGCTTGCCGTCGGAGTACACGGCGTCGTCACTGATCTGATAGTCGAGCACCAGTGGCGCACGACCCACCACGGAAATGGTGCCGAAGTCGCGGTCGCCGACGACCTGTCCCTCGGGACCGTGGTAGTTGAAGCCCGTCAGCACGCGGGCGAAGGCCTGCGGTCCGGCCGAAGCGGCGCCCGCCACGGTGGTGGTGTTGTAGGTGACCAGCGTCCCGTCGACCGCGTAGTTGATTTTGTTAGCAGGGCCACCCGCGCACGCGGACAGACCGACGACGCCGACCAGAGAAATCACGGCCACGAGGAGGGCGGCTCGTCGGGGTCGGGCAGTCATCGGGGCTTACCGCCTGGTGTTCCGCTTACCCGACGGCCTACCGGTGGGGCGGATCGGCTTCGCACCCGGTGCCGGCTTCTCCGGGGCCGGGGTGGGCGGCACCGCCCGGGCAGACCGACCAGAAGCCGCGGCCACCGACACCTTCTCGGGCTCGGCATCGGAGTCGGTCACCGAGGCCTTTGCCGATGAACTCGCCGACGAACCCTTGCGGCGGTTGTTGACCCGCCGGGTGTGCGTGCGCACCAGCTCGGTCCGCTCCCGCATGGCGACCAGCAGGGGCGTGGCGAAGAAGATCGACGAGTAGGTGCCCACGATGACGCCGACGAGCTGCACCAGAGCGAGATCCTGCAAGGTGCCGACGCCGAGCAGCCATACCGCGACGACGATCAGTGCGATGATCGGCAACACCGAGATCAAGCTGGTGTTGATGGATCGCATGAACGTCTGGTTGATCGCCAGGTTGGCCTGTTCGGCGAACGTCCGGCGCGTGGTGTGTTCGAACCCGTGGACGTTCTCCTCGACCTTGTCGAACACGATGACCGTGTCGTAGAGCGAGAAGCCCAGAATCGTCAGCAGACCGATCACCGTCGCAGGCGTGACCTCGAACCCGACGAGGGAGTAGACCCCCGCCGTGGTCAACAGGTCGAAGACCAGCGCAGCCAGCGCCGCCGCCGCCATGTACCGCTCGTACCGGATCGCGATGTACGCCGAGACGAGCACCAGGAAGACCACCAGGGCGATGAGCGCCTTCTGGGTGATCTGGCCACCCCAGGTCTCCGATACCGCGGAGTCGCTGACCGCCGCCTTACTCGGCTGACCGTCCGCACCCTTGGGTTGGAAGGAGTCGAACAACGCCGTCCGGAGCTTCTCGGTATCGGGGTTGCTCAGTGTCTCGGCGCGGATCTGGATGGTCGCCGAGCCGCCGCTGCCGACCTGAACGACGGAGTCGGGGGCCTTGCCGAGCGTTTTGGAGAAGACGTCCTCGACCTGCTGGGTCGTCACCTGGCCCTGCGCACCCGCCGCGGGCATCGACACCTTGGTGCCGCCCTCGAAGTCGATGCCGAAGGTGAAGCCGCGCAACAGGATGCTGACGAGCGCGATCGCGACGATCGCGCCGCTGACGCCGAACCACAGCTTGCGCTTGCCAACGACGTCGAAGGCGCCGGTGCCCGTGTAGAGCCGAACGAAGAAGCCGTGTCGCGGCGCACCAGCGGTGGAAATGCCCAGTTCCTCGGCGGTCGCGGCGTCGTCGAGTTCGACGGCCTGACCCTCATCCGTCACGTCGTCAACGTCGTCCTTGGATTCGTGCTTGGCCATGTCGCTACCTCCCTCCCGGTGCTGAGGCGGCGGCTCGGCGTTCGCGCGCAATCTGCTGCACCGCACCGAGCCCGTTGAATGCCGGCTTGGACAACAGCGCCGACTTGGACGACAGGTAGACGAGTGGCCACGTCACCAGGAACACCACGACCACGTCGAGGACGGTGGTCAAACCCAGAGTGAACGCGAAACCCTTGACCTGTCCGATGGCCAGGCTGTACAGCACCGCGGCAGCCAGGAAGCTGACCGCGTTGCCGGACAGGATCGTCTTGCGGGCCCGTGCCCAGCCTCGCGGGACGGCCGACCGGTAGGAGCGTCCCTCCCGGATCTCGTCCTTGATGCGCTCGAAGAACACCACGAACGAGTCTGCCGTGGTGCCGATGCCGATGATCAGACCGGCGATGCCTGCCAGGTCGAGCGTGTAGCCGATGTATCTGCCGAGCAGCACCAGGATCGCGAAGACCATCGCACCCGAGGCCACCAGCGACAGCGCCGTCAGAAGGCCGAGCACGCGGTAGTAGAGCAGCGAGTACAGCAGTACCAGCGCGAGGCCGATCGCACCTGCGATCAAACCGGCCCGTAGTGACGTCAAACCCAGTGTGGCCGAGACGGTTTCGGCTTCGGACGACTCGAATGACAACGGCAGCGAGCCGTACTTCAGCACGTTGGCGAGTTCTCTGGAAGAGTCCTGGGTGAACTGCCCCGTGATCTGCGTGCGACCGCCGGGGATGGCCTCGTTGATCTGCGGGGCGCTGACCACCTGCGAGTCGAGGGTGAACGCCGTCTGCGTGCCCACGTTGGCTGCCGTGAAGTTCGCCCAAGTATCCGAACCCTCGCTCTTGAACTGCAGGTCGACGACGTACTCGCCGCGCTGCTGATCGAGACCCGACGAGGCGCTTTCGATCTGTTCCCCACTGATGATCGACTTGTCGAGCAGATACACCTCCTTGTGGTCCTGAGAGCAGGTCACCAGGGGCAGGTTCGGGTCGTCGTTGCCCGCCAGCACGTCTTCGTCGTTGCAGCGGGTGGCCTGGAACTGCAGGGCCAGAAGCTGGATCTGCTGATCGGCGCTCTGCCGGAGTGCCTTCTCATCGGAGATGCGCTGGGCCAGATCGGCCCGCGGGTTTGGCGGTGCGGGCGGCGCCGGTGCTGGCGACGGACTAGGTCCGGGGGCGGGAGTCGGTGCCGGACCGGACGCGGGCGCCGGCGTCGGCGTTGGTGCCGGCTCCTCGGGGTAGGGCCGCGGCTGGGGAGCCGGGGCACCCGGGGCAGGCGCCCCGGCGGCAGGCGGCTCACCGGGGTTGGGCGGCACGATCTGCGCACCGGGCTCGGCAGGCGAGATGAGCGGCGGCATGCCGGGCGGCAGACCGGGTGGCGCACCCGGCAATCCGGGGGGTGCACCAGTGGGTGCCTGATCCGCAGGCGGTCCCTGGCCCGCCGCGGGGATGGCATGGATCACGGGCCGGATGTAGAGGCGCGCCGTCTGTCCAAGGTTGCGCGCCTCGTTGCCGTCGTTGCCGGGCACGGTGATGACGAGGTTGTCGCCGTCGACCACGACTTCCGAGCCGGACACCCCAAGGCCGTCGACGCGGGAGCTGATGATCTCCTGCGCCTGGGCCAGGGACTCACGCGTCGGAGGCGAACCGTCGGGAGTACGGGCCGTGAGGGTGACACGGGTACCACCCTGCAGGTCGATACCCAGCTTGGGTTTGGCTTGCTTGTCTCCGGTCAGGAACACCAGCAGATAAACACCGATGAGCAGAACCAGAAAAAGCGTCAGGTAGCGGTATGGATGCACCGGCGCCGAAGGCGATGCCACGTTCTTGGTTCTCCTCAGATTGGTACGTCAACCCGCAAAGAGTACGTGGTTGCGCTGTGTGCTCAGCCGTCAGTCTTTGGTGAGCCGGTCTGGGTCGGACCTCACCTCGGTACCGGCGCCGGGCCGGTCGAGTTCCTGCGCGGTCGACTCCTCGATGGCGACGTCGTCGTCGTTTTCGTCGTCGTCGTCGTACTCGTCATCGTCGAACTCGTCGTCCTGATCAGCCATCGTCTTTTCCTTGATGGCCAGCTTCAGCATGGTCACGACGACGCCCGGGGCGAGTTCGACCTCAACCTGGGAGTCGGACACGTCGGTGATGGTGCCGAACAGGCCGGAGGTCGTCATGACCTCGTCGCCGACCGCCAACGAATCGTGCAGGTTGACCGTCGCCTGCATGGCCTTCTTCTGCCTGCGCGACGCGAAGAACATGAACGCGCCCATGACGACGAGCAGTGGTAGGAAGATGGCGAGATCCATGGCAGCTCTGACTTTCGTATCGATATTTCGGTCATGGCTCCCCGGGACGGATGTGGTCATACGGGGGCCTCGTCTTCGGACCAGTGTGCCATCACTGCGACTGGCCGCGGACCAGCCCTATCTTGACGTCACGGCCGGTGGCTCCTCTGATCGCCCGGTTCGTTGGCCACGGCGGCGGGTTCGCTTGGCCGCCGTCGCTGCCCTGATCAGCGATCGCGACCGAAAGCGTAGGAGATGTCGCGCCGCAGCGTCGCAATCCGCCGCCGCACACCGCGCATACCGACGTTTCCGGTCGCGCCGTCCGGCACGACGACTAGGCTTTGACAGGACGTACCGCCGTCCTCTCCCCTTGCATTGCCACCCTTCGCAGGAGTCATGACGTGAGCACCATCGAACAGAGCCGCCACCTCGCCACAGCGATCCCCGGCCCCAAGTCGTCCGCATTGATCGCACGCAAGACCGGGGCGGTCGCGCGCGGTGTCGGCAACACCATGCAGGTGTACGCGGCACGCGCCGGCGGCGGCATCCTCGAGGACGTCGACGGCAACCGACTCATCGACCTGGGTTCCGGCATTGCGGTCACCACGATCGGCAATGCCTCGCCCCGCGTCGTCGATGCGGTCGCGGCTCAGGTGGCCGAATTCACCCACACCTGCTTCATGGTGACCCCCTACGAGGGGTACGTCGCGGTGTGCGAGCACCTCAACCGGCTGACTCCCATTCGGGGCGAGGCACGTTCGGCACTGTTCAACTCCGGCTCGGAGGCCGTCGAGAACGCCGTCAAGATCGCCCGCACCTACACGCGCAAGCAGGCCGTCGTCGCGTTCGACCACGCCTATCACGGCCGGACCAACCTCACGATGGCCCTGACCGCCAAGTCGATGCCCTACAAGCACGGCTTCGGACCGTTCGCCTCGGAGATCTATCGCGCACCCATGTCCTACCCATACCGCGATGCAGAGTTCGGCAAGGAACTCGCCACCGACGGGGAACTGGCTGCCAAGCGGGCGCTGAGCGTCATCGACAAGCAGGTCGGCGCCGACAACCTGGCAGCGGTCATCATCGAACCGGTTCAGGGAGAGGGCGGCTTCATCGTTCCCGCCGAGGGCTTCCTAGCGACCCTGCTCGACTGGTGCCGGAAGAACGACGTGGTGTTCATCGCCGACGAGGTGCAGTCCGGATTCGCCCGCACCGGTGCGATGTTCGCGTGCGAGCACGACGGCATCGAGCCCGACCTCATCGTCACCGCCAAGGGCATCGCCGACGGACTTCCGCTGGCGGGCGTGACGGGCCGCGCGGAGATCATGGATGCCCCTCACGTCGGCGGCCTGGGTGGTACGTACGGCGGGAATCCGATCGCCTGCGCAGCCGCGCTGGCCACCATCGAGACCATCGAGGCCGACGGCATGGTGGCCAGGGCCCGCGAGATCGAGACGTTCATGAAGGAACGTTTGGGTCGGATGCAAGCCGATGACGACCGAATCGGTGACGTGCGGGGTCGCGGTGCCATGATCGCCGTCGAGTTGGTCAAGTCCGGCACCACCGAACCCGATGCCGACCTGACCAAGGCGCTGTGCGCAGGCGCTCACGCCGCGGGCGTGATCGTGTTGTCCTGCGGCACCTTTGGCAACGTCCTGCGCTTCCTCCCTCCGCTGACCATCAGCGACGAGCTGCTCGAAGAGGGCCTCGACGTCCTCGCCCTCGTCCTCAAGGACCTCTGAACACCGAAACGGGAGCTCTGGCATGACGACTGTCAAGAACTTCATCGGCGGCGAACTGGTGGACTCGGTCAGCGGCGCGACGATGCCGTTGGTCGATCCCACTACCGGCGAGAAGTACGGCACCGCACCGGTGTCCAACGAACAGGACGTCGACAACGCCTACGCCGCCGCGGCGAAGGCATTCAAGGACTGGAAGCGCGCCACTCCGTCGGTGCGACAGAAGGCTCTGCTCGACTTCGCCGACGAGGTGGAGCGGGCGGCCGACGAACTCGTGGCCGCCGAGGGCCGCAACACCGGCAAGCCCCACCACGTGACCATGGCCGAAGAGATTCCGCCGATGGTCGACCAGATCCGGTTCTTCGCCGGTGCCGCAAGGGTTCTCGAGGGCAAGTCGGCCGGCGAGTACATGGAGAACCACACGTCGTGGATCCGCCGCGAGCCGGTTGGCGTCATCGGCCAGGTGGCGCCGTGGAACTACCCGATGATGATGGCCGTCTGGAAGTTCTGCCCGGCCGTCGCAGCAGGCAACACCGTCGTCATCAAACCCAGCGACACCACGCCCGTGACCACGGTCATGCTCGCCGAGTTGGCGGCCAAGCACTTCCCGCCCGGCGTGCTCAACGTCGTCACGGGCGACCGGGTGACAGGTGCGTCCGTCGTCGCACACCCGACCCCCCAGATGGTGTCGATCACCGGATCGGTGGCCGCGGGCCGCGCCGTTGCGGTCAGCGCGGGCGGACACCTCAAGCGCACCCACCTCGAGCTGGGCGGCAAGGCCCCGGTCATCGTGTTCGGGGACGCCGACATCGCCGCAGCGGCCGAAGGCATCGCCGCTGCCGGGTACTTCAACGCCGGGCAGGACTGCACCGCGGCCACCAGGGTTCTCGCGCATGCATCGGTGGTCGACGAGCTCACGGCCGCTCTGGCCGAACAGGCCAGGGGCGCGCAGACGACGTTCGGCACGGCCGCCGACGACGAGGACGCCTGGGTGCCGCCGGTCAACAACGTCAACCAGATGGAACGGGTGCTCGGCTACTTCGACGACGTCCCCGAGCACGCCACCATCGCCGCCGGTGGGCGGCGCCAGGGCGACAAGGGCTTCTACGTGGAACCCACCGTCATCGGCGGGGTGCGACAGGACGATCGGTTGATACAGACCGAGATCTTCGGGCCGGTCATCACGGTGCAGTCCTTCGCCGAGGAGGACGACGCGCTGGAGAAGGCCAACGGGGTGGAATTCGCCCTCGCGTCGTCGGTCTGGACGAAGGACGTGTCGACCGCGATCCGGATGTCCAACGCCTTGGACTTCGGCTGCGTATGGATCAATACCCACATCCCGCTCGTCGCCGAGATGCCGCACGGGGGTTACAAGTCCTCCGGACACGGCAAGGACCTGTCGATGTACGGCTTCGAGGACTACACCCGCATCAAGCACGTGATGGTGTACACGGGATAGTCCACCGTCTGGCTCAGCGGCCCACCGTGGTCACGTCGCGAGCGCCCCGTCGGAGCGGGTTGCGCCACGTCCGCCGCGGGCGCTCCGCCACCACGGTGCGATTCTCGTCCGTCTGCATCGGCGTCGGCCCGGTGACGGGACCGCCCACCGTCGTCGACCGCTCGTCGACCTCGTCGGCGTGTCGTCCCGTCGCCGCACGCTGGGCGTGACCGACGTCGCGCACGCTGCGCACCGACACCCGACCCAGCGCCATCGCACCGAGGAACACGATCAGCGCGCCGAGTCCGTAGAAGTACGTCAGTTCGAGCCATGCCGCCGTGATCTCGGTGTTTGCAACGGGTCGCCCGATCTCACCGATGGTCAGCGTGGTGGCCATGACGCGACCGATGACGAACCATGCGCCGGCGACGACACTGAGCCATCCGCCGAGCATCGCGGTCGCACGGTTGCGGGAGCGCACCAAGAGGAATCCGCCGACGACGGCGACCACTCCCGGCAGGACCTCGAGCCATCCGCGGGCGGCACTCCACGCCGACCCCTGATCGGGGGTGTAGGCGAAGTCGAACGCCGGCCCGACGAAGGGGACCAATGCTCCCCACAACCCCAGCAGGATCACCAGGAACCCACTTGCGGCGCCACGACTGCGCGCGATGTGCAACCTGCCGCCATCCACCCGTTCACCTGATACGACGTGAGTCATGAAGCCTCCTAGTTCGGGTGTTGGATACCCACTTCGGTGTATCCGTAACGACACGTCGACGACAACCTCGTCACCCCCGGAGGCGGGATGGCGGCGTGCCCGTCACGGAGGTGCCCGATTGGCGACGCCCGCGACGGTGGCTTTGTGCGAGCCAGCGGTGAATACAGTCGACATCGCCATCGCTTGGGATATCGGCGAGCCGTCGCCAGTCATGCCTACGGCAACCTCCGGGACGATCACCGGCGTCTCCAATCCTGAGGATCTCATAGAGGTGACGACGGGTAGCGCAACTACTGCGGGGCCCTTTCCAGCAATCTGCGCGGAGGAAGTCTTGCCGACCTGGGGCGAAGTGTGCAGGTTCTTTTACGATCCGGGTAAGGGCAGTTCGTCACTCGGGCCAAGACCACGCTCTGGCGGCATTGACACACAACCGGCAAGGGCCAACGCGCACGTGGAGTGGATTCGCCGTCTGATCACTAGCAGTGGGTGGCTGCGTACCTCGGCGTGCGCAACCTCCAGCGGTTCAGTCGGTACATGATGGCGACCATCGTCGTCGCGCTGGGCCTGATGCCGATACTCATGCTGTTCACCCACGCAGGCCCGCAAGCTCCCGTGGCACGAGCCATATCGGCGTTGATCACCGGCTCGTGCGCCGTCATGGCGCTGCTGTGGCTGCTGAAGTGGCCGACCCGGGACCAGTCGGCGGACCGGGCGATGTACAAGGTCAAGCGTTCCGGCGGCGATCGCGTGCACGTGGCCGGACGCCCCCATGAGACCTACGTCGAGAAGCCGATGGCGAGCAACACCAGGGCCACCAAGGGCAGGGCACCTTGGACCACCGCCGAGCGCGCCTTGTCCGGAGCCGACGCCAAGAGCACCGCGGCGGCGGCCAGCATCGACCCGACGCCGGCGAAGAGCAATGCCGCCCCGACTCGGGTTCCACCCGACATCATGAACGCGACACCCACCATCGTGACGACCGCCAAGAAGAGGTTGTAAAACCCTTGGTTGAACGCCATCAACTTGGTGGTCTCGGCTTCCTCGGGTGTGGTGCTGAACGTCGCGCGGGTGCGCGGGGACGTCCACTGGAACGACTCGAGGATCCAGATGTAGACGTGCAGGACCGCAGCCAACGCCGCGAAGATCACTCCGGCAGTAGTCATTTCATGCTTTCCGTCTCGGCTACTCGAACAGGCCCTGCTGTCCAAGGCCCGTCACACCATTGGGCGGCGTCAGGCCCAGATGCGTCCATGCCTGGCCGGTGGCCACCCGGCCACGCGGAGTGCGCGCGATCATGCCTGCGCGCACCAGAAAGGGTTCGCACACCTCTTCGACGGTCGTCGCCTCTTCGCCCACGGCTACCGCAAGGGTAGACACCCCGACCGGGCCCCCACCGAAACTGCGGATGAGCGCAGAGAGCACTGCCCGGTCCAGGCGGTCGAGACCCAGTTCATCGACGTCGTAGACCGCCAGCGCGGCCTTCGCGATGTCGCGGGTGATGACGCCGTCGGCACGCACCTCGGCGTAGTCGCGAACCCGGCGCAGCAGGCGATTGGCAATGCGCGGCGTACCACGCGAGCGCCGGGCGATCTCAGCGCCGGCCTCCGCTCCGACCTCGATGCCGAGGATGCCCGCTGAGCGGGCCAGCACCCGCTCAAGTTCGGCGGGTTCGTAGAAGTCCATGTGGGCGGTGAACCCGAAGCGGTCGCGAAGCGGACCCGTCAGAGCACCGGATCTGGTCGTCGCACCGACGAGGGTGAACGGTGCGACCTCCAGGGGAATCGACGTCGCCCCGGGCCCCTTTCCGACGATGACGTCGACGCGGAAGTCCTCCATCGCGAGGTACAGCATCTCCTCGGCGGGTCGGGCAATGCGGTGGATCTCGTCGATGAACAACACGTCGTGCTCGACCAGGTTGGACAGCATCGCGGCCAGGTCTCCGGCGCGTTCGAGGGCGGGACCCGAGGTGAGGCGCAACGACGTCCCCAGTTCGGCGGCGATGATCATCGCCAGGGATGTCTTGCCGAGCCCAGGCGGGCCCGACAACAGGATGTGATCCGGTGTGCCGCCACGGTTCTTGGCCCCTTCGAGGACCAACTGCAGTTGTTCCCGCACCCGCGGTTGGCCGATGAACTCCTTGAGCGATCGGGGCCGCAGGCTGGCATCGACATCGCCCTCACCCACCGTCAGCGCCGCCGACACCTCACGATCGGTGGTGTCCTCGTGATCGTCCTCGTCGAATCGTCCCATGCTGATTACTTCTTGCCTAGCATCGACAACGCAGCTCGCAACGCGCTCGACGTCGTCGCCTCGGAATCCTCGGTGAGCACCTTGTCGGTGGCCTCCTCGGCTTGCCTGGCCGCAAAGCCAAGTCCGACAAGGGCTTCCACGACCAGACCGCGCACCGCATGGCCGCCGACCGCCCCGGTTCCGCCGGACGAGGCCACCGACCCGATCTTGTCCCTCAGTTCGAGTACCAGGCGCTCGGCACCGCGCTTGCCGATGCCTGGCACGCGCGTGAGCGCGGCGACGTCACCGTCGGCCAGCGCCTGACGAAGGGTTTGCGCGTCGTACACGGCGAGAGTGGCCAGCCCGATCTTGGGGCCGACGCCGGAGACCGAGAGCAGCGTGGTGAACAGGTCGCGCGATTCCCCGTCGGCGAACCCGTACAACGTCATCGAGTCCTCGCGCACGATCATCGCGGTGATGAGCCGGGCCTCGGTGCCGCGGCGCAGCGTCGCCAACGTCGTCGGCGTGGTCATCACCTTGTAGCCGACGCCCGCTGCTTCGATGACGGCGTGATCGAGAGCGATGTCGAGAACCTCACCGCGAACCGACGCGATCACGTGGCAGCCTTGAGCTTGGCCTTGTACTTGCGTCGCTGCTCGGCGGCCATGGCCTCGGCCTCGGCCATCCGTGCGATCATCGGCGCCCTCCAACAGTGGCAGATGGCGAGCGCCAAAGCGTCTGCGGCGTCGGCCGGTGTCGGCTTGGCCTGCAGCACAAGGATTCTGGTGACCATCTCGGTAACCTGAGCCTTGTCGGCGCGACCGTTTCCCGTGACGGCGGCCTTCACCTCACTTGGCGTGTGAAAGTGGACGTCGATGTCACGCCGTGCTGCGGCGAGGGCGATGACACCGCCCGCCTGCGCGGTGCCCATCGCAGTGTTCGCGTTCTGGTTGGCGAACACCCGCTCGATCGCGAGCACGTCCGGATGATGGGTGTCCAACCAGTGCTCGACGATGTCGCTGATGGTCAGCAACCGCTTGTGCAGCGGCTGATCCGAGGGCGTACGGACGACGTCGACGTCCAACGCGATCACCTGACGGCCGCGGCCGCTTTCGATGACCGACAGTCCACATCGCGTCAGCCCAGGGTCGACGCCCATCACACGCACTGCAACTCCTCAACCACGAAGGCTCCCGACTCCCGAACAGTTGTTCGATACCTTAGTGCCGGCGGTGACGTCACCGGGTAGGGACACGCCCGTTCAGTGCCGTTCCGCGCTGGTGCGGTGCGAGAACTCGTCCCCACGGCGAGCAACGGTTCGACGTCGCGCAGGCTGCAGGCCCTAATCGCCGCGGTTGATCAGCGCGAACAAGCGCTTGGGAGCCACCCGCGCCCCGATCTGCGAGACACGTCCAAGCCCGATCGGGATCTCGTCCTTACCGGCGTCCAGACCCCGCATGGCCCGGTCGAGGAAGCGTTCCAACGGCATGGCCATGGGGGGCGCTGATGGCATGTCGCGGTGCAGTGGCGTGTCGACGACCGGCGGGATGATCTCGACGACCTGGACGGTCGAACCAGCCAGCTGTCCTCGCAGACTCACCGTGAAGGAGTGCACCGCGGCCTTCGTCGCGGAGTAGACCGGGGCCTTGGCATACGGCACGAACCCAAGACCTGAGCCGACGTGGACCACCCGCGAACGAGGAGCCCGACGCAGCAGCGGAAGTGCCGCCGCGGTGACGTTGATGAGCCCGGCGAAGTTGGTGGCGATCTCGGAGGCGATGTCCGCGGGTCCGGGCGGCTCGGTGGCAGTGAAGTCGAGCAGCCGCTGGACCCCCGCGTTGTTGACGAGGGTGGTCAGATGGGGGGTTACCGCCGCCACGTCCGCCAGCCCTCGTGTGACGGACTCCGGATCGGCGACGTCCATCACGACCACAGACATCCCGGGATGTCGAGCCGCCACCGACTCCAGCCGTGCCCGGTCCCGGCCCGAGATGATGACACGGGCCCCCCGCGCGTGAAGGCGCGCGGCGATACCCGCGCCGATGCCCGAGCTGGCTCCGGTGACGAGGACGACCCCGTCCACGACCCGCTGCGCCACTTGGACCTCCCGTCAGGACTTCAGAACGTCAGGCCAGGGACCCGGCGACGATCTGCCAGGCCAGGGCGGACTTCGCCGCCAGGCTCAGCATCAGGTAGACCGACTCCCCGAAGCCGTAGTCGCGCCACGGGCCGATCTGCCGGTACTGCAGCCACTGGTTGACCGCGAAGCTCATGAAGAACGCGAACAGTGAGAAGAAGATGACGTAGACGAACGTCGGGACGTCGCCGGAGCCGACCAGGTTGGCGGTGATCGCCACCCATGGCGCCGCGCCGGCCACACAACCGAACCAGAACGGTGCGAGGTCGGCGGGGCGGCGACCCGGGGGGTTGCTGCGCTCCTGCACCCAGCCGAACAGGATCATCGCGACGTTGGCGCCGATGATCGTGATGATCGCGCTCACCTGGGTGATGCCCGCGTACATCGCGACCAGGACGACCATGATGGTCGAGCTCAGGCTGTACTCCAGCCACCGGAACGGGTTGACGCCCCGCGCCAGGCTGCGTTCGTAGGCGCCGCGGAGCACCACACCGGTCAGCAGGTGGTCCAGCGCCGCGAGCGCCAGGAAGACTGCGATGGCCGGTCCGATCTGAACCGCGAACGCCGGCTCCGCCTGCGGCACTGCCGTTCCCGGCGGGCCGACCGGGTAGGCCGTGGTCAGGTCGATGACGAAGTCGCTGGCGATGATGAACACGGCGACGGCCTGGACGGCGTGCAGCACGGTCAGGGCGCAGTTCCAGATCCGAAGACGGCGAAGCCTGGGCGCCCCCAGGTCGTGCATTGCAGCACCGTCGGACGCCCGTCGTTCGGCGAGGGGTGTGGCATGGTCGAACGGGATCGACATGACTCTAGCTTTACACGTTGTAAGGCAACTCGCAAGGGGTCGTTCAGCCGAGGGAGGCCGACGTGGACACCGTTCCACCGACCGCTCGCGACCGCATCATGGTCGCCGCGGTCGAGCTGGCCGGACAGGACGGCGTTCACCGGGTCACCATGTCCGCAGTCGCGGCGCGGGCGAAGGTGTCACGTCCCACCCTGTACGGCTACTTCCCCGACGTCGCCCACGTGATGCAGGCCTGGGTGGACCGCGAGGTGTCGCAGGTGCAGGCCCGGTTGCAGGAGGTGCTGGACACCGACGCCGACCCGCTCGAGGTGCTCTCGGCCTACATCGACCTGCAGCTCACGTACTTCGCCGATTCACCGACTCGCGCCCTGATCACGGTGGCCGCCCTGGGATCGCCGCCGCAGTCAGTCGCGCGCCACATCGAGGTCTTCCAGACGGACGTCCGCGGACTGCTGGTGGACCTGCAGACGCGTGCGCGACTGCGCCAGGAGGTGGACGTCGATCTGCTGGCGGGACTGGTCATCGCCGGAATCACCGCGGTGGCACCGCACGTGGTGAGCAGACGACTGACCGCGCTCGAGGCGCGCAAGGGCTTGCTCGACCTGCTGCTGCACGGGGCACTGCCGGACGATAGCGGCTGATCGTCCGGTCGGCCCCCGACCTTCGACGGCAGAGTGCTCGACGACCGTGACCTGAGGCGGGCTTGTGACTCAGCAACGGCAGCGTGGTCCTCGGCGTCATCGTCGCCGCTCATGGCGCAGCGTTCGACCAGCCCAGAGCACGCCTCTGAGATCGGCACGTCCCGCGAGGCAAGTTACTTTGGAGGTCGTGACCGTTCTCGACTCCCCCATTCCGCGGTTCCATTTGGCCATACCCGTCGACGACCTCGATGCGGCGCGCCATTTCTACGGCACCGTGCTGGATCTGCCGCAGGGCCGCAGCGCAGAATCGTGGGTCGACTGGAACCTGCAGGGACACCAGCTCGTCACCCATCTGGCCCCTGGCGGCTCCACACGCATACACAATCCAGTCGACGGCCACGACGTCCCGGTTCCGCACTTCGGCCTACTGCTCAGCGTCGCCGAGTTCCATCGCGTCGTCGAGCGGTTGCGTACCAGCGGCACCGATTTCGTCATCGAGCCCTACCTGCGCTGTGAAGGCCAGACCGGCGAACAGGGGACGATGTTCCTCCTCGATCCCGCGGGAAACGCGTTGGAGTTCAAGGCCTTCGCCGACGACTCCCAGGTGTTCGCGGTGGACGGCGGCCGGTGATGCGCGTCGTCATTGCCGGTGGGCACGGAAAGATCGCGCTCATCCTCGAGAAGCTTCTGGCCGACCGCGGCGATTCGGTGGTGGGACTGATCCGGAACCCCGGCCAGAGTGACGATCTGCGGCGCGTGGGGGCCGAGCCCGTCGTCCTCGATCTGGAGGATGCCTCGGCACGCCAGGTCGCAGATCTTCTCAGCGGCGCAGACGCGGTGGTCTTCGCGGCGGGTGCGGGCCCCGGCAGTGGGATCGCCAGGAAGACCACCGTCGATCGCGATGCCGCGATTCTCCTGGCCGATGCCGCGGAGGTGGCCGGCGTGAGCCGCTACCTGATGGTCTCCGCCATGGGGGCCGACCGCCAGTCGCCGAATGAGGCGGGCGACCCGGCGTTCGCCGCGTATCTGCAGGCCAAGGCGGCGGCCGACGATGCGGTGCGGAACAAGGGCGGTCTGAGTGCGACGATCGTGCGGCCGGGACTCCTCACCGACGAAGCGGCCACGGGGCGGGTGCATGTCGCCGAGTCGACCGGACGCGGGAGCATCCCACGCGCGGACGTGGCGGCAGTCCTGCTTGTCGCACTCGACGCCCCGACCACCGGTGGGGTGACGTTCGAGTTGATCTCTGGCGACATCCCGATCGCGGACGCGGTGTCCGCGCTGGGTCGCTAGTCCTCGTCGAGTTGAGCGGCGACCTCGTCCGAGATGTCTACGTTGGTCCAGACGTCCTGCACGTCATCGCTGTCTTCGAGGGCGTCGACCAGCTTGAGCACCTTGCGCGCACCCTCGAGGTCGACGGGCACCGACACGGAGGGCTGGAAGCTGGCGTCGGCGGACTCGTAGTCGATGCCCGCATCCTGCAACGCGGTCCGGACCCCGACCAGGTCGGTGGGTTCGGAGATCACCTCGAAGCTGTCGCCGAGGTCGTTGACGTCCTCTGCACCCGCGTCGAGCACGGCCGTGAGCACGTCGTCTTCGGACAGACCGTTCTTCTCGAGCGTCACGACACCCTTTCGGGTGAACAGATACGACACCGAACCCGGATCGGCCATGTTGCCGCCATTGCGCGTCATCGCGATGCGGACCTCGCTGGCGGCGCGGTTGCGGTTGTCGGTCAGGCACTCGATCAGCACGGCGACACCGTTCGGTCCGTAGCCCTCGTAGGTGATGGGCTGCCAGTCGGCGCCGCCGGCCTCTTCACCGCCACCGCGCTTGCGGGCGCGTTCGATGTTGTCGTTGGGTACCGAGGTCTTCTTGGCCTTCTGAATGGCGTCGTAGAGCGTCGGGTTGCCCGACGGGTCACCGCCACCGGTCCGGGCCGCGACCTCAATGTTCTTGATCAGCCGCGCGAATTCCTTGCCGCGGCGCGCGTCCTTGACAGCCTTCTGATGCTTGGTGGTGGCCCACTTGGAATGGCCGCTCATGCAGGTACTGCTCGCTTTCGTTCAACTGCGAAGTCTGATCGTCGAGTCTACGTAGAGGTTAGTCCTACCCGAGGTCGCCCTCGATGTAGTGCTGCAGATTCGGGACCGGCTCGATCCTCCACACGTAGCGCATCATCGCCAGACCCATGATCTGTGCGGAGATCAGGCCACTGCGCACCATGCGGTCATGCTCGTCCGCACCGAGCTGCGAAGCCCCGATCAGGCTGTGTTCGACGACGAGGCGCAGCTTCTCGCGCGTCGCCGGATCGTGCGCGGCGGTCAGAAGCACTGCTCGCAGCAAGGGACCGATCTCCCCGTCGGCCGAGGCGCGCAACATCAGCCGCACCAAGGCCGCTCCCAGGTCGGACGGTGGCGTCGTCCAGGTTCGTGCGACACCTTCAAGCCAGCGCTGAGGCGCTGTCGTCGCCGCGTCGAGCAGCGCCTCCTTGGAGCCGAAGTAGTGGTACACCAGGGCCGGGTCGACGTCCGCCGCCCTGGCTACTGGGCGGATCGTCGTTCCGGCCCAGCCGGTTTCGGCAAAGGCGTCGCGGCCAGCGGCCAGGATCCGGGCCGACAGCACGCCGCGCTCGTCGCGGGGACCCGGCAGCGCCTTCTTCAGCATGTGATGAGATGAGCAAAAGTTTCATATTGCGTTGAAACTAGTGTCGACGTACCGTCAAACTCATGACGCAGAAGCTGTTGAATGGGCCGCAGACGACGGGCCGTGAGTACCGCAATCTCAGCGCGGCCGAGCACCGCATCCGCCGGGAGAACAGTCTTGCAATCACCATGCGCGATGGAACCGTTCTTCTCGCCGACGTGTTCCGCCCCGACGCCGACGGACGGTTCCCCGCGCTCATCGCCGCGTCGCCCTACCCCCGCGAGATTCAGGACCTCGGCGCCCCAATGGGGTTCATCGAGGCGGGCGTCACCGACTTCTGGGTGCCCCGCGGCTACGTCCACGTCATTGCCAACGTGCGCGGTACGTGCGGGTCGGGTGGCACGTTCGGCTTCTTCGATGAACAGGAACGCCAGGACATGTACGACCTCGTCGAGTGGGCGGCGACACAGCCATGGTGTGACGGCAACGTCGGCATGATCGGGATCAGCTACTTTGCCATGACGCAACTCGAGGCCGCCGTCGAACGCCCGCCCCACCTCAAGGCGATCTTCCCCGTTGCCGCCACCGCCGATCTCTACGAGGCCGCCAATCACCACGGGTTGTTCAGCTCATCGTTCGTCACCCCGTTCCTGTCGATGGCCGGCATGACGTCGGACCGCAGCGACGGATTCTGGCGCAGCCTGCCGGTCGAACTGGCCCGCAAGGTGCTGAACACTCCGCCGCTGCACCGCAAGTTCGGCATGATGAACGGCGAAGCGGCGGTCACCATGTTGCGTCAACTGCTCAAGCTCCCCCACGACCCGCATCCGTGGGACGACCTGTGGTTGGACGTGGCCGTCAAGCACCCCAGCCGCGACGAGTGGTGGGACGAAAGAGACCTGCTGCCCCTGTTGAGCCGCATCGACATTCCCGTTTACCTGGGGTGCGACTGGGAGAACGTGCCCCTGCACCTGCCATCGACGTTCGCGGCGTGGAAGGCGTTGGCGGACAACCCGAACGTTCGAGTGGCGATGCTCGGCCAGTACGGCCTGACCTGGCCGTGGGAAAGCCTCCACACCGAGGCGCTGGCCTGGTTCGACCACTGGCTCAAGGATCGGGAGACCGGAATCATGGACGGTCCACCAATCCGCTACGTGCTGCCGGGCACCGAGGAGTGGCATACCGCCGACCAATGGCCGCCCGCGGGAACGTTGCTGTCGGAGTGGGCCCTGCGCGCCGACGGCACGCTCGACGGCGATGAGGGCACCCCCGGTGCACGGGAATTGATGGCGCTCGGCGGCGGTCTTGGCCGCGTCAAGCCCAGCGCCATCGACCCGCCTGCGATGCTCACCTGGACCAGCGCGCCGGTGACCACGCCGATCGATGTCGTCGGCGACGTCGAACTGCGGTTGATCGCGTCGACCACCGCCCTCGACACGGCCTGGATCGCGACCCTGGAGCACGTCGCTGCCGACGGCACCGCGTCCGACGTGACCGCGGGGTGGCTGCGCGCCAGCCTGCGCGAGGTCGACGAAGACGCCAGCCGGCCAGGCGCGCCGGTGCTACCGTGCCGGACGCCGGAAGCAGTGCCCATCGGCGAGGACGTCGAGTACCGAATTCCCCTGGTGGCCAACGCCCGTCGCTTCGAGGGTGGAGATCGCCTCCGACTGACCATCACCAGCGACGATCAGAATCCCGAGACACCTGCCATCATGAACTTCCGGCACGCCAGCGTCGGCACCAGCAGCCTCAACACGATTCGCTCGTCGTCGCGGCTACTGCTCCCCACCGTCCCCTAGCCCGCGATGTGTGCACTGCTACCCGCGCTCACCGCGGGCAACTGTGCACAAATCGCTACAGGGAGTCGACGAATAGGCGGTGCACCCGGCGGTCGCCCGTCATCTCGGGGTGGAAGGCCGTCGCCAAGGTCCGCCCTTGGCGCACGGCGACCGGATGCCCCGCGGCGCGCGCCAGCACCTCGACCGAAGGCCCGACCCGCTCGACCCACGGCGCACGGATGAACACCGCGTGCACGGATCCTTCGAGCCCGTCGAACGCGATGTCACCCTCGAACGAGTCGACCTGCCTGCCAAAGGCATTGCGCCGCACCGTCATGTCGATCGCGCCAAGCGGAACGGCCTCTCGGCCGGGGACGCCGGCGTCGACGATATCGGTCGCCAGCAGGATCATGCCCGCGCACGATCCGTAGGCAGGCATGCCCTCGGCCAGCCGCGCACGCAGCGGCTCCAGCAACTCGAACTCACGCAACAGTTTGCTCATGGCCGTCGATTCCCCGCCGGGAATCACCAGGGCGTCCACAGAGTCCAACTCGGCCCGCCGCCGCACGGTGACGGCCTCTGCGCCTGCTTCCGTCAACGCCGCCAGATGCTCCCGGGTGTCTCCCTGCAGTGCGAGGACACCGACGCGCGCCGTCACGTGGCGGGCGGGGTGAAGTCGCGCACGTAGCGGGTCAGGCCCTCCTGCATCACCGACGCGACCATCTCGCCATACTGGTTGAAGAGCTTGCCCTCCGTCAGTGCTCTGCCCCCGCAGGCCGAGGGAGAGGCCTGGTCGTACAGAAGCCACTCGTCGGCGCGGAACGGCCGCATGAACCACATGGCGTGATCCAGCGACGCCACCATGAGGTGCTTGCGATCATCGGGGTGATTGACCTGTGCCGAACCCAGCAGGGTGAGATCGCTGAGGTACGCCAACGCGCAGATGTGCAGTACCGGGTCGTCGGGAAGCGGGTCGGTGTGGCGGAACCACACCTGCTGTTGAGATGCCTTACCGGGCAGCACCGCGACCTGTTCGCGAGGGACGATGCGGACGTCCCATTCAGCGAACTGGGCGAACCCGGCGTCGTCGAAGGCACCGCCGGACCGGAAGCCGGGCAGGTCGTCGGGCGGGGGCGCCGAAGGCATGGCGTCCTGGTGCTCGATGCCGTTCTGATCGGTCTGAAACGACGCCGACATGGAGAAGATGGTCTTACCATGCTGCACCGCATTGACCCGCCTGGTGGCGAACGAGCCACCGTCGCGGAGGCGTTCCACGATGTAGACGGCGGGCGCCTTGGCGTCACCGGGTCGCAGGAAGTAACCGTGCAGCGAGTGCACCTGATAGCGCGGATCAACGGTGCGGACGGCGGACACCAGCGACTGACCGGCGACGTGACCGCCGAACGTGCGCTGCAGGAAACCGGATTCGGGGCTGAACACACCACCGCGATAGATGTTGACCTCGAGCTGCTCGAGACCGAGGATCTCTTCGATCGACATGTGTGTGTGTCTTACCAGCCTCGCTCGGCGAGCCGGTGAGGCTGCGCGATCTCCTCCACGTTGATCCCGACCATGGCCTCCCCCAGCCCGCGTGACACCTTGGCCAGCACGTCGGGGTCGTCGTAGAAGGTGGTGGCCTTGACGATGGCAGCGCCGCGCTCCTCGGGGTTGCCCGACTTGAAGATGCCCGATCCCACGAAGACACCCTCGGCGCCGAGCTGCATCATCATCGCGGCGTCGGCCGGGGTGGCGATGCCACCGGCGGTGAACAGTGTCACGGGTAGCTTGCCTGCTTGCGCCACCTCGACCACGAGATCGTAGGGTGCCTGCAATTCCTTTGCAGCAACGAACAACTCGTCCTCCGACAGCGAGGTCAACCGACGGATCTCGCCGCCGATCTTGCGCATGTGGGCGGTCGCGTTGGAAACGTCCCCGGTACCCGCCTCGCCCTTGGAGCGAATCATGGCCGCACCCTCGCTGATGCGACGCAGCGCCTCACCGAGGTTGGTGGCGCCGCAGACGAACGGCACCGTGAACTTCCACTTGTCGATGTGGTTGGCGTAATCGGCGGGGGTGAGCACCTCGGATTCGTCGACGTAGTCGACGCCGAGGCTCTGCAGGATCTGCGCCTCGACGAAGTGCCCGATACGCGCCTTGGCCATCACCGGGATGGTGACCGCCGAGATGATGCCCTCGATCATGTCGGGGTCGCTCATCCGCGACACCCCGCCTTGGGCGCGGATGTCGGCGGGCACGCGCTCGAGGGCCATGACCGCAACGGCCCCGGCGCCCTCGGCGATGCGGGCCTGCTCTGGTGTGACGACGTCCATGATGACGCCGCCCTTGAGCATCTCGGCCATGCCGCGCTTGACGCGCGCGGTGCCGATCTGCGAGGTGTCAACGGATTGCACGGCTATCTCCTTCAAATTCGTACTGATTCAGTCTAGTGGCCGAGCCAAGTCAGTTTGATCCGCAGTTCTTACAGGCGGCTATCGAATCGACTGCAACTCCCGGGCGGGCCCCCTAGAGCCCGGTGCTACCAGCGCGTTTGCCTCGGCAAGGAGCTCGCCGAGCTGTAGCGGGTACACCGTCTCTCCTCCATCCACCAACGATGTGATCGTGGTCTCGTCACACCAGCGATGGCCGTGGATGGTGCGGTTCTCCAACGGCATGAAGCCCACCGTCGACGGTTCGAACCGCAACGTTCGGTAGACGAAGAACATCTCCTCGCTGCGGATCACCGAACCGTTGAAGTCGAAGACGGCTTCGCGCTTCCACACCGGCCCGACGAGATCGGCCCGGCTGACGCGCAGACCCGTCTCCTCCGACAGTTCGCGCACGGCGGCGTCGGGCAGCGTCTCACCGGGCTCCACGGCGCCGCCCACGGTGAACCACCAGCGTGGCGCGGATTCGCTCGCCGGGTCGGATCCACAGAACAACAGCACATACCCCAGCTCGTCGAGCAGGATGATCCGCGCCGACGTGCGCTTGAACACCTGTTGACCGACGGAACGCTGCGCAGCTCGCTCGGCGATCTCGAAATAGGTTGGCATCGCTGCGGTTCCGCCGAGGCGGAGCCATCGCACCAGCGGTCGCTCGCGCAGGGCCAGGGTGTCTCGCACGGCGTCGTTGTGGAACCGACGTCCCAGCAGCATGCGCGCTTCGGCATCGGCCATCTCTGCGACCAACGCCACCGGCAGCGACGCGGGATCCACTGCCGCGAGCGCGGTCGACAGTTCATTCTCGGCTGCCTCGCGCGCATTGCGCGGGGCGCACTCGGCGGTGTCCGCCAATGCGGCCAACCGCCTGCCCGACGCACCGTTGCCGTAGGCGTCGGTGGCTACGGCGCGAACGACGACGGCGCGCCGGGCGAGGATACCGTCGAGCGCCTGCCAGGAAAGGTCGTACCGGACGTGCAGGCGGTCCAATCGGTGGGCGGTCTGGAACGCCCAAACGCCGCCGACCAGCAGCACCGCCGCCAAGAGCGCGAGCGCAACGACGACGATCCAGGTAATCACGCGATCTCTCCTGCCGTGCCGGCCACCCGAACCTTGGCACCCGCACCCGCGACCGTCTCGTACACGCGAAGGATCTCACGCGCCACCACGGACCAGTCGTACCTGCGCACTGCCTCGGTCGCCGCCTCGACGTACCGCCGACGGGCGATGTCGTCACCGAGCACCTCGATCAGTGCCTCAGCCAGCGCGGCGGAGTCGTCGACCGGCACCAGCCGACCCGCGGCACCGTCTTCGAGCACTCGGCGGAAGGCATCGAGGTCGCTCGCCACCACCGCCGTTCCAGCCGCCATCGCCTCCACGAGGACGATGCCGAAGCTCTCCCCTCCGGTGTTGGGCGCGCAGTACACGTCGGCGCTGGCCATCGCCGACGCCTTCTCGGCGTCGTCCACGAGGCCGAGGAAGCGCAGGTGTGAGGCCAGGTCACCGGCCGCCTCCGTCAACTCCTCCTCGTCACCGCGGCCGACGACGAGCACCTCGACGTCCGGAAAGGACTCGACCAGTGCAGGTAGCGCGCCCAGGAGGACGGCAATGCCCTTGCGGGGTTCATCGAATCGACCGAGGAACAACACCGACCTGCCGGGCCTCGGGTAACCGTCGAGCGTGGGCGCCGACGCGAACGAGTCGACGTCGACGCCGTTGGGGATCTCGACGGCGTCGGAGCCCAGCGCCTCCATCTGCCAGCGTCTGGCAAGGTCGGAGACCGCGATCCGGCCGACGATCTTCTCGTGCCAGGGCCGAAGGATGCCCTGAAAGACGCTGAGCGTCAACGACTTCGTGGTCGACGTGTGGAACGTCGCGACGATCGGCCCCTCCGCGATCATCAACGCCAGCATCGACAGGCTCGGCGCATTCGGCTCGTGGATGTGCAGTACGTCGAAGTCCCCCTCGAACAGCCACTTCTTGACCGTTCGATGCGCCGCCGGGCCGAACCGCAGTCGTGCGACGGATCCGTTGTACGGGATGGGCACCGCCTTGCCGCCGGATACGACGTAGTCGGGCAGCTGCGCCTCCGGCGACGACGGCGCCAGAACGCTGACGTAGTGCCCGTAGCTGCGCATCACCTCGGCGAGTTGCAGAACGTGCGCCTGCACGCCGCCCGGTACGTCGAACGAGTAGGGGCACACCATCCCGATGCGCATCAGGCCTCCCCGACACCGGTGATGCGGGTTCGGCGTTCCTCCGAAAGGTCGGCGATCCACTCCGGCTGCAGCATGTGCCAGTCGGCGGGGTGGGCGGCGATGTTGACGGTGAATTGGTCAGCCAGTGCCTGGGTGATCACGTCGACATCGCCCGACGAGAGGTCCAACGGCGGCCCCACCACGGTCACCGCCACGTCGGGTTCGTAGTACGAGTGCACGGGAAGCAGCGGGGCGCCGGTCGCCAGAGCCAACGTGGCGGGGCCCGCGGGCAGCATCGTCGGCTCGCCGAACAGGTTCACCCGCACACCCGACGTGGTCAGATCACGGTCGGCCATCAAGCAGACGAGACCGTTTCCGCGGAGCCGCTCAGCCAGGATGTCGAAGGGTGGCCGCGAACCACCGGTCAGGGGAAGCACCTCGAATCCCAGGCTCTCGCGATAGTCGAGAAATCGCTTGTACAACGACTCGGGCTTGAGCCGCTCGGCGACCGTGGCGAAGCGGCCATGAGTATTGGTCAGCCACACCCCCGACATGTCCCAGTTGCCGCTGTGAGGCAGCGCCAAGATCGCGCCGCGACCCACATCCAACGCGGCTGCGACGTGCTCGCCTCCGATGGAGGCCTCGTCGAGTCGACGGGCCAGCACCTGGTGATTCATCGACGGCAACCGGAATGCCTCCCGCCAATAGCGTGCGTACGAGGCCAGCGAAGCACGAATCAGGTTGCCTGGCACCTCGGCGGGCGCTACGCCGAGTACCCGAGCAAGGTTCTTGCGCAGCTGCTCGGGTCCACCGCCGCGCGAGGCGTACCTCGCTGCTGCCTCGAAGGCATTGCGGGCGGCGAACTCTGGCATCGCACGCACGACCCGCCAACCCGCGGCATAACCGAGGTCGGACAGTTGCCCACCGATGGGTAGCCGAAAACTGCGCACGCTCGGCAGACCCGCCGACGGCGTGCTCACGGCTCGCTCGCTTCCTCTTCGGAATCGTTGGGCGGCTGCGGCGTGGTCTTGATCGGTTCGATCGCGCCCGGTGAGGTCCGGACCGAGTGCAGCCGCTGCCCCAGTGTGACGAGACTGGCCACCGCCAACGCCCACATCGCGACGGGCAGCAACCAGGGCACGTGCAGGAACGACACGCCGGAGAGGCCTGCGCCGAGCAGGACGATGATCAGCCTCTCCGGCCGCTCGATGAACCCGCCGTCCCCCTTGAGGCCGTTGGCCTCGGCCCGGGCCTTGATGTAGGAGATGACCTGCGAGGTGACCAGCGAGATCATGGTCGCCACCGAAAGCGAGGCGCTGTGCATTCCGAATGCGGCCCACCACAGGAGGCCGCAGAAGATCGCGCCGTCACTGATCCGGTCGCACGTCGCGTCCAGCACCCCACCGAAGGGGGTGCTGAATCCGCGTTCGCGCGCCATCGCCCCGTCGAGCATGTCCGCCAGGACGAAGGCGGCTACCGCGAAGGCGCCCCACCAGAGTTGCCCCATCGGGAACAGCGTGAGCGCCGCGATCACGGTTCCCGCGGTCCCGATGATGGTGATGCTGTCCGGGGTGAGTCCCACGCGCAGCGAGGCCTTCGCCACCGGACGGCTCAGCTTGGCGTACGCCGCCCGCGTCATCAGGTAGAAGTCGCTCACGTTCGCCTCAACCACTCCGTCGCCAGCAGCTGGCGGGTGTCACGCAGCAGCTGTGGGATGACCTTCGAGCCGCCGATGATGGTGATGAAGTTCGCGTCGCCGCCCCATCGAGGCACGACGTGCATGTGCAGGTGCTCGGCGAGACTCCCGCCCGCCGAGTGCCCGAGGTTCAGCCCGACGTTGAAGCCGTGTGGTCGGGAGACGGCCTTGATCACCCGAATCGACTTCTGTGCGAAGGCCATCAGCTCGGCACTCTCCCCGTCGGTGAGGTCTTCGAGCTCCGAGACCCTCCGGTACGGGACCACCATGAGGTGTCCTGGGTTGTACGGGTACAGGTTGAGCACGGCGTAGACGAGTTCGCCGCGCGCGACGACCAACCCGTCCTCGTCCGACATCGTCGGGATGTCGCTGAACGGCTCCGACGACGCCGCCGACTCGCCCTGCACCTTGGCTTCGGCGATGTAGTTCATCCGGTGCGGCGTCCACAGTCTTTGCAGGTGATCGGGATCGCCGATGCCGCGGTCGGTGATGGTCTGCTCTGGATCCACTGTCACACCGTGACCAGTGCGGCTGTGGGAGCGGCATTCTCGCGCCTGGCGATCCAGTCCGCGATGACGTCGACCGCGACGTCCCGTGGCACGCCGTTGATCTGCGTGCGGTCACCGAACCGGAAACTCACCGCGCCCGCCTCCACGTCGCGGTCACCCGCGAGCAGCATGAAGGGCACCTTCTGGTTCGTCTGGTGGACGATCTTCTTGGCCATCCGGTCGTCGCTGGCGTCGACCTGTGCGCGGATGCCTCGCGCCTTCAGTTGCGCGGCAACGCCTTCGAGGTACTCGGCGTGTCCATCGGCGACCGGGATGCCCACCACCTGGACAGGCGCCAGCCAGGCGGGGAAGGCGCCGGCGTAATGCTCGGTCAGGATGCCGAAGAACCGCTCGATCGACCCGAACAGGGCACGATGAATCATCACCGGCTGCTGCCTGCTGCCATCGGCAGCGGTGTACTCGAGGTCGAAGAGCTTGGGCTCGTTGAAGTCCAACTGAATCGTCGACATCTGCCAGGTGCGTCCCAGCGCATCCTTGGCCTGGACCGAGATCTTCGGACCGTAGAACGCCGCGCCACCGGGATCGGGCACCAGCTCGAGACCCGACGCTGCGGCGACTTCGGCCAACGTCGTGGTGGCCTCTTCCCATACGTCGTCGGAGCCGACGAACTTGTCCGGATCCTTGGTGGACAGCTCCAGGTGGAAGTCGTCCAGCCCATAGTCCTTCAGGAGCCCGATGATGAACTGCAGCAGGGAGGTCAGCTCGTCGCGCATCTGCTCGCGGGTGCAGAAGATGTGCGAGTCGTCCATGGTCAGCCCGCGGACGCGGGTGAGACCGTGCACCACACCCGACTTCTCGTAGCGGTAGACGGTGCCGAACTCGAAGAACCGCAGCGGAAGTTCGCGATAGGACCGCCCGCGCGCCCGGAAGATCAGGCAGTGCATCGGGCAGTTCATCGGCTTGAGGTAATAATCCTGCCCTGGCTTGCGGACCGTGCCGTCCTCGTCGAGTTCCGCATCGACATGCATCGGGGGGAACATGCCGTCGGCATACCAGTCCAGGTGGCCCGAGGTTTGGAACAGCTGCGCCTTCGTGATGTGTGGGGTGTTGACGAACTCGTAGCCGGCCTCGACGTGTTTCTGGCGCGAATACTCTTCGAGCTCCTTGCGGACGATGCCGCCCTTCGGGTGGAAAACGGGAAGGCCCGAACCGATTTCGTCGGGGAAGCTGAACAGGTCCAGCTCGACGCCCAACTTGCGGTGGTCGCGGCGCTGCGCCTCCTCGATCAGTTCGAGGTGCGCCTCGAGCGCCTCCTGCGACTCCCACGCAGTGCCGTAGATGCGCTGAAGGCTGGGGTTGGCCTGGTTGCCGCGCCAGTAGGCGGCCGAACTTCGGGTCAGCTTGAACGCGGGGATGTACCGGGTGGTCGGGATGTGGGGACCACGGCACAGGTCGCCCCAGATCCTCATCCGGGTGCGCGGATTGAGGTTGTCGTATGCCGTCAGCTCATCATTGGAACCAGGGAGGCCGACCTCCATGACCTCGGGGTCGCCGGACTTGTCGTCGACGAGCTCGAGCTTGTACGGCTCGTCGGCGAGGTCCTCGAGCGCCTCGTCCTTCGATGCGTAGACGCGGCGATCGAACAACTGGCCGTCCTTGACGATCTGGCGCATGCGCTTCTCCAGCGCGGCGAGGTCGTCGGGGGTGAACGCCCGCGGCACGTCGAAGTCGTAGTAGAAGCCGTCCGTGATGGGCGGGCCGATGCCCAGCTTCGCCTCGGGGAACAGGCCCTGCACGGCCTGAGCGAGGATGTGGGCCGCCGAGTGGCGGATCACGCTGCGGCCGTCCTCGGTGTCCGCGGCCACGGGGGTCACCTCGACGTCGGCGGCAGGCGCCCAGGACAGATCACGCAGCCGGCCCTCGGCATCCCGCACGACGACGATCGCGTTCGGCGCTCCTCGGCTCGGCAGTCCGGCTTCGCGAATCGCCGCGCCCGCAGTGCTCCCGGCAGCGACCCGGATCGGGGCTGCGAGGGCAAGGCTTGCGGCGGCGGTCATCGGTGGGTCTCCTCATCGAGGGGGTGCGGGCGTGCTGAACGCGACCATGCTATCGGTGCTGGTGTTCAAGAACCCAGGCCGATGGGGCTCTTCAACCACGGCTGCTCGACGCCCACCAGGCCCGCGGCGAAGCTGAGCGCCCCCAGCAACCACAATGTCGCCGCCACGACCGCCGCGGTCACCGCGAAACCGAGCACCTTCACCCACAGGCCCTGGGCCTTGAACCAATCCATGAACCGGTCGTAAAGCGCCCGCGTGTACTTCAGGAGTCGGTGCGCCCACTCGAACTCGGTGGCCAGGATCGCCAGGCCGACGAACACGATGGCCCAACCGGGTCCCGGGTACGGGATGGCGAGGATCCCGAGACCCAGCACGGCCAGGCCGACGATCCCGACGACGATGCGGTAGGCGAGGTCCGCGGTCTTCCGCTCGCGCAGTCGGTCTCGCCACCTCGCCCATCGACGCTTGACGTCACCGAACGTGCTCATGGTTGCCCAGGCAGCAGCTTCAGGAACAACGCCTCGGCCTCGCACAGCACGTCGTCCCCGTTCAGCAGACGCCCCGCGACGAAGATCTTGCGGCCCTCGATCCGATCTATTCCTGCGTCCAACGTCAACTCCTTGTCGATGGGGACGACCTTGCGGTAGTCGACGCGCAAGAACGCCGTCCGCTGCCTGCGACTTTCGCTCAGTTTGAACGCCGTGAACCCCAACAGCGAATCGAACAGGTGCGCCAGCGAGCCGCCGTGCACGGCACCGTTGCGCCCTAGGTGGTAGCGACCAAAGCGGGTGGTCCCGCGAATGCGGCCGTCGGCGGTGACGGTCAAGTCGACGGGTATGGACAGAATGCTGCCGCGGTTGGGCAGGTCCATCCGCCTGCCCGACGGCGAGTGCCACTCGTCGGCCTCGTGGGGGCCGAGCAGCCGATTCACCTCTTCGATCAGGTCGGCGGCTCGGGTGACGACGTCGTCGGGCGCGTCGGCGCCGCGGGTCAGATCCTGCAGGGTGCGGACGGCGTCGACGAATCTCCCGTAGTTGGGTCCGCCGCGGGTCGTCGGCACCGGCGGGTTGAATCCGCCGCCGGATTGCGAGTCGTCGGGGTCGGTGGCCACCCGCCCACCGTATTGCCTGATCAGTTGCTGGCACCCGTCGGTCCCGTGGCCGAGCGACTAACCCTCGGTGCCTTGCAATGCCTCGAACTCGTCGTCGGAGAGTGTTAATTCGGCCGCGAGCACGTTCTCGTCGAGGTGCGCGACGCGCGACGTGCCGGGGATCGGCACCATCACCGGGGACCGCTTCAGCAGCCAGGCCACGGCCAGCTGGGACGGCTTGACGTGGTGCTCCGCGGCGATGCGGTGTAGCGGACCGCCCTCGGCGACGAGCGGTCCCGAGCCCAGCGGCGCCCACGGGATGAAGGCGATGTTCTGCGCTTCGCACGCCTCGAGCAGCGGTTCCGCCTTGCGCTCCGCCATGTTGTACCGGTTCTGGACCGAGGCGATCGGTGTGACGTCCTGCGCGGCCGTCAACTGTTCGACGGTGATCTCGGACAAGCCGATGTGGCGGATCTTGCCCTCGCGCTGCAACGCCGCGAGCTCGCCGATCTGATCCTCCGCGGGGAACTTCGGGTCGATGCGGTGCAACTGGAACAAGTCGATGCGGTCGGTACCCAGCCGGCGCAGACTCATCTCGACCTCCTGCCGTAGATAGGCGGGGAAGCCGAGCGGTGTCCACTGGTCCTCCCCGGTCCGCAGGAGCCCGGCTTTCGTGGCGATGACGAGGCCGTCCCGGTAGGGGTGCAGCGCTTCGCGGATCAGCTCCTCGGCGACGTACGGCCCGTACGAGTTCGCGGTGTCGAAGAAGTCGATGCCGAGTTCGACGGCGCGGCGCAGGACAAGGACGGCTTCGTCGTGGTCTTCGGGCGGGCCCCAGATGCCCTTGCCGGTGAGTCGCATGGTCCCGAATCCAAGACGAGTGGTGGTGAGGTCGCCGCCGAGAGTGAACGTTCCGGATGCTCGAGCGACGGGTTGGGTGGTCACTTTCTCGACCGTACGCCGGGAATGGCATGGTGAACCGGTGAGACTGAGCGACCTCGCCGAACTTCCATTCACCTATCCCGAGGTCGGCGCGACGGCCGGGCCGGCGCCGGACGGCTACCACCATCTGCACGCGTCGGCAGTCATCGGCCACGGGCGAGCCCGCTTCGAGGAGGCGGCCGCCGCGGTGATGAGGTGGGGCATGCTCCGCGGTGCCGGGTTGCGCGTCGATGCGACGACGGACGTGGCGGCCGTCGGCTCGGAGGTGCTCGTGAGTCTCGGTCCCCTGCGGGTGCCGTGCCGGGTGGTCTACGTCGTCGACGAACCGAACCGGCGCGGTTTCGCCTACGGCACCCTGCCGGGGCACGCCGAGACCGGAGAGGAGCTGTTCGCCGTTCGTTACGACCCGATCGGTGACGCGGTGTACGCCGAAGTCAGCGCGTTCTCCCGCCACGGCACGTGGTGGAGCAAGCTGGCCGGGCCGGTCAGCACGCTGACGCAACGCCTGGTGAGCAAACGCTACCTGCGGGCGTTGTAGCTTCCTAAGTCATTCGGGTGCAAACGATCTCGGCGTCGCCGAAATTCGCCCCACTCGCGTTGCTGGTCCGACCGAGGGCGACGATGGCGTTCTCGCGCCGCTCCACTCCTTCTGTTGCGAAGGCACCCTCGACGGTCGGTGACCCGTGCCGGTGGGGATCAAACCGTCGGAGCCCATGATCGCCTGCGACCTGAAGGGCCCGCGCGACAACCATGCTCGCCTCGCCGCGTTGTACGCCCGTCGGGAACCGGACCTGCTCATCGCCTCGGCACATGCCCCGAAGCTGTAGGCCGACGCGGCCGCCACCAGCGCGGAGTCGTCAATTGCCGATCACGGACTACGCACCCCTGACGAGTCTGCCTGGCAACGCCCCGGTGGCTTCACCGCGCGTAGACCTCGACGCCGCCCCTTGCCGTCGAGGGTGCCAACGGCAGCGATCACGCCGTCGATGACGGCCCCCGCGGATCACCAGGTCGTAGGTCATGGCTTCCCCTTCGTCAGTCTTTGCACCTGGCCGTAGGCATCGATGGGGCTCTGCAGGGACAAACCCCCGTCGGCGAACAGGGTCTGACCCGTCACCCAGGACAGGTCGAGGAGGCTCGTGATGGCCTCCGCGACGTCGTCGGCCTCGCCAAGACGCCCCAGGGCGGTCCGTTCGGTCAATCCCTCTACCCAGCCGGGCAATTGCTCGGGCTTGGCCAGCATCGGGGTGCGGGTGACGCCGGGCCCGACGGCGTTCACCCGGATGCCGTGCGGACCCCACTCGGCGGCAGCCACCCGGACGAGCATGTCGATGCCGGCCTTCGACACGCAGTAGGCCCCCATGTCACGGTCGGCGAGGGTGCCGCTGATGCTGGACACCGCGACGATGGAACCGCCGATGCCGGCGTCGATCATGGCCTGAGCACTCGCGCGGATGGCCAGCCAGGTGCCCGTGAGGTTGACGTCGAGGACCCGTCGCCAGTGCTCGGGTGTCTGTTCCAACAACAGCCCGGACGCACCCACCCCCGCGCAGGTGACGAAGCGGTCGGGCGTACCTGTCGATGTCAGCGTCCGCTCCATCGCGGCTGCTACCGAGTCGGGATCGCTGATGTCACAGGTGATGTCGCCCCCGACGAGGCCCCAGACCAACACGTGCTGGCCTGCCCCGCGCAGGCGGCTCGTGACGGCACTGCCGATTCCGGACGCTCCGCCGACCACCACCGTGCACACGCGGGCGCTCCGATCAACTCGACGCAGACACCGTCGGGCGCCGTGATGACCGCCATGGCGACCGTCGTGCCGCGTGGTCCGGGCATCGAGACTCGGCGCACCCCGTCGGTGAAACCGAGTTCGACCAACGCGGTCAGGGTGGTCTCCACGTCGCGCTCCAACGACAACAGAAAGAAGCCCGGTCGGGGGCCGACGCCCGAGTCGACGGTCACGCCGTCGACACCCTCGAACTGGACGAGTTCGACGATGCCGGAGTCGGGATGCGCCGGGTCACCGAGAAAGACCGACCGAAGGACGTCGGTGTCTGCGCCGAACAACGTCGGCCAGTCGCCGGTGAACGTGTGGTCCAACATCTCCACCAGGCCGAGGCCGTCACGCCAGATGCGCAAGGATGATTCGACGTCGGTCGTCACGATCGCCGAATGGTGAACTGCGCGGGTCACTGCAGGACCTCCTGATGGTTGCCGACTCGGGACGTCGAGTGATAGTCCTCGAGACGGACCTCGCCGAGTCGTTCGGCGAACGTCTTTCCGCTGTAGGGAAACTGGGTGACGACCTTGCCGTTGGGATGGCGGTAGTAGTTGTTGCAGTCGGCCAGCCAGACCGTGCCGTCCATGGCCGCCTGGATCTCGGCGTTGTACCGGTCGTGCACGTCGCGTCTGACGTCGACGGTGTCCAATCCGCGTTCACCCATGGCGCCGAGGAGTCCGCCGATGTAATCCACCTGTGCCTCGAGGATGTAGATGATCGATGTCACGCCGTTGGTGTTCGGCCCGTACAGGGTGAACAGGTTGGGATAGCCCGGGATGGTGGTGCCGAGGTAGGCCTCGGCGCCGTCGCACCAGTCGTCGAGCAGTCGGGCGCCGGACCGGCCGTATACGTCAAGGCTGCCAAGGTAACTCGCGGCCTTGAACCCGGTGCCGTACACCACGGTGTCGACGACGTGCTCGATTCCGTCGGCGGTGCGCAGACCGCGTTCGGTGAAATCGACGATCGGTGAGGTCTCCAGGGTCACGTTCGGACGGGTGAACGTGGGGAACCAGCTGCGGGAGAGCAAGGGCCGCTTACAGCCGACGGGGTATGAAGGAGTCAGTTTGGCCCGGAGGTCGTGATCGGCGATCTTGCGGTGGAGATACTCGCGAGCCCGGTCCGTGGCCTCCGTGGTCTGCCGGCCATCCTCGGCGAAGTTGATCAGCTCGTACTGTTCCAGCGCCGCGTCGCGGACCCTCCGCGCTCCAGGGGATTCCGCTCGAACAGTTCCTGCTGCTCAACGGTGAACGGCTCGTCGAACCGCGGCGACACCCAGATGGGCGTGCGCTGGAACACCGTGAGGTGCTCGGCTTCAGCGGCGATCTCCGGCACGTACTGGACCGCACTCGCGCCCGTTCCCATCGACGCGACGTGTTCGCCAGCAAGGGATTTCGAGTGGTCCCACGCCGAGGAGTGGAAGGTGCGCCCACGGAACAGATCGGCTCCTGCGATGTCCGGGACGTTCGGCACGTCGAGCATGCCGACGGCACTGACGACCACGTCGAACTCGTGCGTTGAGCCACGGTCGGTCTGGACGCTCCACCGCCGATCCGCTTCGGACCAGTGAAGCGACGTCACAGGGGTGTTCGCGACCAAATGATCGTCCAACCCGCGTTCGAATGCGACCCGCTCGAGGTAGGCCAGGATCTCGGGTTGATTGGCATAGGTCTTGCTCCATTGTGGATTGAGCGCGAAGGAGAACGAGTAGAAGTGCGACGGCACGTCACACGCCGCCCCCGGATAGGTGTTCTTGCGCCACGTCCCGCCGAAGCCCTCGGCACCATCGAAGATGGTGAAGTCGTGGCCGTCCTCGGCCAGTTTCACCCCCATTGCGATACCACCGGGTCCGGCGCCGATCACTGCGACCGTCGGCTTCTGCCCTTCGCTCATCGGGGACCCGGGAGTCGGCCGCGAACGTCGTCATGTCGGTGCCGTGCGCGTACTCGGCCATCCAGGTGTTCGCCCAATCGGGCAGCGGCTGCTCGCCGGGGTCGTGATTCGGGGCCTGCGACAGCACGACTCGCCACACCATCTTGGCCACGTCTCCGGTCGGCACCGAGTTGAACAGCGTCGGGCACCCCCCGCGCCGTGTCCGGCGGCGTGCACCACCCGGTCCCCGGTACGTGAACTCGTCGACGAGCAGCGCGATGGACATCAGCTCCTGCGCCGACTCTCCACGATCCGCGAAGGGCACGACTTCACCATTGGTTCTGGCGATCTCGGCCGTGACGTTGCCGATGTGCCGAAAGGTGTCACGAACCCTCTTGACCCGGTACCAGGGGTCGGGGTTCAGGTGGCGGTACAAGATAAGCCCGGAACTGCGGTGCTCGATCTCCTCGACGAAGCGCCACGTCATCAACGAGGCAGCCCTCTGGTCCGATCCCGCGAACAGCGACTCACCGTTGTCGAGAACGACTTTGAACAACGGAGTGAAGGTGGCTTCGAGGTTGGCGATGTAGGCGGCGTGGAATTCGACCGGATGTTCGTCGATGAGTCGGTCGAATGCGCGGGTGGCGTCGTCGTACGCGCGCTCCAGGCCGGGGTACCGCGCGACCAGGGCGGTCATGTGCTGGCGGTGGGCGGCCGCGTGCTGACCCTCCTGGCGTAGGAAGGCATCGGCTTCGGCGGCTCCTGACGGCGATTCGTCGAAGCTGTCCTGCGCCCGACGCAACGCCTTGATGATGTAGCCCTCGAACGGCACGGCGATGAACGTGAAGACATTGGAAAAAGATGCCGAAGTTGGGGTTCGCCGGCTGCCACATGAAGGGCACGGTGTCGTCGAACTCCCAGCGAATCCTTCGTACCACCAGATCCGTCATTGATCGCCACCTCCGTGGGGGCCGAGTGCTTGGCATCTGTTGATCCCGGTCGCGTTGGTGTTGATCGGGAGCCGGATCATTGCGTACGATCAGTGTGACATTTGACTGCATCTGTGTAAAGCACGGGAGGAGGCGTCGCCGTGGCGGCAGAGAATGAGAAGTCCCTCCGTAGGCGCATCCTCGATGCCACCTTCGTCGTGGTGTCGCGCACCGGGCGCAGGAAGCTTCAATTACTCGAAGTGGCCGCCGAAGCCGGGGTATCCAGACCGACCGTGTACCGGTACTTCGGCTCAAAGGAGGGCCTCCTGGAGGCCTTCGCCCTCTACGAACAGGACAACTTCAACGCCGGTGTCGCCGCCGCCACCGCGGGCCTCCGGGGCGAGGACCGCGTCGACGCGGCACTGCAGTTCGTGGTCGACCATCAGTTCTCGCACTCACTCGCAGTCCTGGTTGACAGGGAACCCGAGTACTCGTTGGCGCAGATGATGCGGGTGCTGCCGAGTATGCAGGAAGGCATGCGCCACATCATGACTGGCGAGAACCCCGAGATCGCTGCGGCGGCCGTGATTCGGATCGCGATATGTCACTACCTGGTGCGCGGGCATGACCGCAGCAGCTTCCTCGCCGAACTACGGCACGCCGCGGGTCTCGACCCGCGCCAGCGGCGGGGTCAGACCGCGGCATCCTCAATCAGCAAGCCACGCAACGATCTTCGGCACAATGACCTGTGGGCCCTCCAGATGAAGGAAGTGCCCGACACCGTCGACTAGTTCGAACGCCGATCCTCTCGCGGTCAGGTACCTGCTGACGTCACCGAGCAACTCGGCGCCGATGGCTCCGTCCCGGGACCGTGCAGGTAGTAGGTCGGCGGGAGGCGCCCCGAGGGTGGCCGTCGCCTCCGGCCACCGCGCACTGATCGACGAACTTCGGATCGAACGACGCCCGGTACGGGCCGAGTACGCCGCCGATGGTCTCCTGGGTTACGTACTGCCGCAGCATCGAAACATCCCGCACAGGATCGTATCCCGGTGACCAGTCGGCCCAGAGCAACTCCCAGAATCCGGGCTCGAGCAAGGCGACCTCGGCTAGACCCACCTGCTGAATGAACCAGATGTAGAACGACCGCTTGAGTTGGTCGTAGCTGAAGAGGCCGGAATCCATTGCCGCCGTCGGCGGTACCGCGAGCGCGACGAAGCGGCAGAAGGCACTCGGGTCAGTGACCACGGTGCCATACCCGGCGTTGGCTCCCCAGTCGTGTCCGACCAGGACAGCACGCTCGTCACCGCCGTGGGAGTTCCGAAGGTCCAGAATGTGGCGGACGTAGGTGCCGACGCTGACGGGACCGGGCGCCGCTGCGCGATAGCCGGGCGGCCACGTCGCCACCACCCGGTAACCGGCGCGCACGGGCCCCACGTGGCGCCACGTGTGCGGCGTGTCCGGAAAGCCGAGTACGAGCACCGCAAGCGGCCTGGCGGTGTCGTCGATGCCGCCCAATGTCAGATCGTGCTTCGTCACCCGGGGAACGTACGTCGCGCAAGTCATCCTTGGCATCACTTCGCGTTACGTCGACGCTATGTCCTGTAACTCACCACGGGGACAGCCTGTTCCAGTATCGGCACTGACAGGTCTTCGACGGGCAAGGTCGGCGAACCCGTCGACGACGCGAAATCTTCGATGCGCGCAAGGGGTCCCCAAGGCGGCCTGCCCCGACGCCAAGGCGCGGCCCCGGCCTTGACCTTTCATACGTAAAATAGGAAAGATAGGGCCATCGTAGCCCGCTAGTTTTTGCTGCTCGGGAGGCGCAAGTGACGATCAGCACCGATCCGCACGACCACTCAGTTGCTCCCGATTTGGCCAGCGATCCATACGGTTTCTTCGAGTACATGCGCAAGACGCAGCCCGTGTGGCGCGGAACCGTCATGGACATGTCTTCAGCCCCACCCGAGATGATCCCCGAAGAGGAATGGACGCTGTTCGACTGGGCCAGCGTCTTCACCGCCTTCCGCGACGACGAATTGTTCAACTCCGACATGTACAACCAGACCATCGGCCTGGTCTTCGGTCCGACGATTCTCGGCATGCAGGGCAAGCAGCACCACGATCACCGAAGCCTTGTGTCGAAGGCCTTCCGGCAGAGCGCACTCGAGCGCTGGGAACCCGCCGTCATCGACCCCATCTGCGATCGGCTAGTGGACGAGATCAAGGGTGACGGCGAAGCCGATCTGATCAAGTCCATCACGTTCGAATTCCCCACGCGGGTAACGGCTTCCCTGCTCGGCCTGCCTCAGGAAGACCTCGATCTCTTCCGGCGGCTCTCGCTCGACCTGATTTCGATCCAAACCGGCATCGAAGCAGGCCTCATTGCCTCGGTCGAACTAGGCACGTACTTCCAGGCGCAGGTGGACCAACGACGCGAGAAGCCGACCAACGACATCATCGGCGACCTCGTGTCTGCCGAGATCGACGGCGAGAAGCTCACCGATGAGGCAATCATCTCGTTCCTGCGGCTCCTCCTGCCTGCCGGATTGGAGACCACCTACCGCTCCTCGAGCAATCTGCTCTTTCTACTGCTGACGCACCCCCGACAACTCGAGACACTTCAGCGGGATCGCAGTCTCGTCATGGTCGCCATCGAAGAGGCACTCCGCTACGAGACACCGCTCGTCACCGTTCCGCGGACGGCGACCCGCGACGTCCAGCTGCACGGCATCACCATTCCGCAAGGCGCGCAGGTCAATCTGTGCATCGGTTCGGCGAATCGCGACGAGACCCGGTGGGCGGACGCGGCAGCCTTCGACATCACCCGACAGCGGCGCGCCCACATCTCCTTCGCGGGAGGAATTCACAGCTGCCTGGGCATGCACCTGGCGAGGGTCGAAACGCGCGCCATGCTGAACAGCCTGTTCGATCGCGTGACCGACATCGCACTGGTGCCGGAATCCGACGCCAAGATCGTAGGCATGCCGTTCCGCTCGCCCGACATTCTGCCGGTGCGGTTCCGCGCCGCGTCCTGAGCCAGACGATGCGGGACCTACGCCGCTAGGCGCTAGGGGGTCGACGATTCGCCGGTCGATGCCGCGGCCGCGGCCTGGCGGGCCGCCATCTCCGCGGGCTTGATCTGGCCGCTCAGCACTTGACCGATCAGCGCCTGAACGTCACTGCTCATGGACGCAAGGGCCACCAGGTCGTTGGAGCTCTGCCAGTGCACCCGCATCCCCATCAACTCCCAGGCCCGCTTAATGTTCGCCTTCGTCGCCATCAGGGTCGTCAGCGGCGCCTGGGCGATGTGCCGCGCGATCGCCTCGACGCGGTCGTTCAGCTCGTCGCGCGGCACCACTTCGTTGACGAGGCCGTACTCCAACGCCTTCTTCGCCTGCACGACCTCGGAGGTGTACAGGTAGTACGCCGCACGGCGCCAGTTCATGAAGACCCAAGGCTCGATGGAGCATTCGCCCGACGGCATGCCGAACCCCTGTAGCGGAGGGTACGAGAAATAGGCGTCCTCGGATGCGATGACGATGTCGGTGGTCAGCCCGTAGTGGGTGCCGCCGCCCACGCAGTAGCCGTGCACCTGTGCGATCGTCGGTTTGGAGAACTCCCACAAGTTCAACGTCGGCTTGACGAAGAGGTCCGTCTGGGCCTTCCACGGCGTGCCGGTGCGTTGGGCGGCCTCGGCGAACATCGGGTAGTCACGCGCATTGTCGCCGATCGCGTGGCCGGAGCAGAAGCCCCTGCCGTTGGCCTTGATGATCAGAACCTTGACGTCGTAGTCGCGATCGGCGTCCAGTAGTGCCGCGTCGACCTCCTCGACGAGCTTCTGGTCCTGCGCGTTGGCCTTGTCGGGCCAGTTGAGCGTGACGCGGGCGATGGCTCCCGTCTTCTCATAGATGATGCGCTCGCGCGTATCTGGTCCTAGATCCACGGGTCCTCCTCATTGGGCAGTCCGAATCACGTGCTGATCGCGCCGATTTCGGATCCGACGTCGTAGGTGGTGCCGACCGATCTCAGCTCACAGGCCTCGCCACGGTCTGGCCTTGACACCGCAGCCGGCGTCGACCGCTATCTGCTGGCCCGTCACGTAGCGAGCGCCATCGGACGCCAGGAAGACCACCAATTCGCTGATGTCCGCGGGCTCGACGTACGGAATCGGCATCGCCTGCAGGAACGGGAACGTCACCTCGGCGTCCTCGCGGGTCGGGTTCTCGAGGTCGGGCCGGAAGGCGCGGTACATCGGCGCACTGTGCAGCATGTCGGTGTTCACGTTGGTCGGGTGCACTCCGTTGACCCTGACGCTCTGCGGCGCCAACTGCAGCGCGAGATCGTTCACGTAGTGCGCAACGATCTGCTTGGCGAAGCCGTAGCCCGCCCCTCCGCAACCTGCGTCGATCCCGCCGCTGTTCGACGCCGAAAGTGCCGCCGCCATCGATCCGGTGATGACGATCGACGCCCCGGCCTGCAAGTGCTTGATGCTGGAGTGCACCAGGTTGAGCACACCGATCAGGTCGACGTCGACCGCATCCACGAACGCCTGGATGCCGGAACCCGCTGTGAGCGGCGCGATGCCGGCGTTGGCCACCACGACGTCGAGTTGGCCGAACTCCGCCACACCCCGGTCGATCGCTGCCGAAAGGGCCACGCGGTCACGGACGTCGGCGATCTCGGTGAAGGCGCGTTGACCCTCCTTCTCCACCAGCCGGGCCGTCTCCTCGAGATCCTCCGGCCGCGCGAGCGGATACTCGTTGGTCTCGATGTCCGCGCAGATGTCGACGGCGATGATGTCGGCGCCTTCCGCGGCCAGCATCTGGGCGTGCGACCGCCCCTGACCCCGCGCCGCGCCGCTCACCAGCGCTACCTTGCCCGCTACCCTGCCCATTTCTCGCCCTCCATCGCCATCTCGATACCCTCGACCATGAGCTTCCACTGGTGGATACCTCTGTCCCACAGCACCTTCGGACACACCAGCCTCATCACGGCCGAGCTCGCCATAGCGCAGCACCACCGGGCCAGACCAGGGATGACATCAGAGACCGATCCACGAAGTTCTGGAGTTCATTGTCGCAATCTGCAATCTCCAGAGTAGCTATACTCCCTAAAATTACAAAGATACGGATCCGATCTATCCCGACAGGACATAGTGGACTTCTCGTACCCGGCGGAGGTAGAACAGTTCCGCAAGGAACTGCGCGCATGGCTTTGTGACAACCTGACCGACGACGTCGTGACGGCAGGCCGCGGTCGCCATGGGGACTGCTCCGCCTTCGACCTCCTTCGCACCTGGGACGCGACCATGGCGGACGCGGGCTGGGGCGCGGTGTCCTGGCCCCGCGAGTACGGCGGCCGCGGAGCGACGGTGCTGGAGCAGCTGGCCTACGTCGAGGAGACGACCCGGGCACGGGCGCCCATTCCGCTGAACGTGATCGGCCTCAACAACATCGGGCCGGCCATCATGGCTTTCGGCACGGACGCCCAGAAGAAAGAACTCCTGCCCCGCATGGTGCGCGCCGACGACATCTGGTGCCAGGGCATGTCCGAACCGGAAGCCGGTTCCGACCTGGCGTCGCTGCGCACGCGCGCGGTCCGCTCGACCGATTCTCAGGGCGACCACTTCGTGGTGAACGGTCAGAAGATGTGGACGTCGCTCGGCGATCGCGCAAACTGGTGTCAGCTGTACGTGCGCACCGATGCGGACGCACCCAAGCACCAGGGCATTTCGTGTCTGATCGTCGACATGGCGCTGCCCGGGATCGACGTGCGCCCCCTGGTGAACCTGAACGGTAACGCCGACTTCGCCGAAGTGTTCTTCAACGACGTCCGTGTCCCGGCAGCCGGACTGCTGGGGCCGTTGAACGCCGGATGGCAGGTCGCCACCACCACGCTGAGCCACGAACGTGCCGGAGCGGCGCGCCTATACGCAGGAATGCAGATGCAGTTGACCGATCTCGTCGCCGATCTGGCCGGCTACTCCGTCGACGGGCATCGGGTACTGGAGGACAGCGCGACGCTGCGCCGGCTCGGTGAACTCGCCGTGCAGGTCGACTACCTGGAGCTGCTCTGCAAGCGCTCGATCTCGGCCGCCCTGCACGGCGGCGACGCGCTCGGTTCGGCCGCCCTGGCCAAGAGCGTCTGGGCCGAGGTCGGCCAGGCGATGGCGAACCTCGCCTTCGACCTGCTCGGCCCACAGCAGGCGGATGACCGTTGGACCGAGCAACGACTGTCCTCGCGCTCGCTCACCATCGCGGGCGGCACGACCCAGATCAGCAAGAACATCACGGCCGTGCGAGAGCTCGGCCTGCCGAGACGATGAGCGCTTGCGCGAAGAGCAGTTGGGCACCGATGAGCGCTTGCGCGAAGAGCAGTTGGGCACCGATGAGCGCTTGCGCGAAGAGCAGAGGGAACCCATGAACCTCGAACTGACCCACGAGCAGGTCGCGCTGCGGGATACGGTGCGGCGCTTCCTCACCGAGAAGGCAGGCATCTCCACCCACGTGCGTCCGTTGCTCGACGATCCGACGGGCACCACCGACGAGGTGTGGCGCGGGCTGGCTGCCCTCGGTGCGACCGGCGTACTGGTCGGCGAGGAGTTCGGCGGCGCGGGCATGAGCATGGTCGAGGCCGGCACCGTCGCCGAGGCGCTCGGCGCCGCGCTGCACCCGGGACCGTGGCTGTCGAGTGCCGTCGCTGCGGCGCGCGCGCTCACCCGCGTCGGCGTGGAGGACGCCACGCTGCTGTCCGGGATCGCCGATGGCACCACGGTCGCCACCGTGGGACCCCTGACCGGATCTCGACCGCGGGTAGCGGATACCGACGCAGGCACGACTCTGCACGGCGGACTCGGCGCACTGCCCGACGCCGCCGCGGCCCATGTTCTGCTGGTGCTGGCCGACGAGAGCGGCAACACGGTGTTGTTCGCGGTCGATCGGTCGTCGCCCGGTGTGACCGTGACACCGCGTCGACACGTGGACCCGACGAGCAAGTTGTGCAATGTCGGACTGGACGACGTACGCGCGCGGCGGCTGGGCGTGATGTCACCGGATGCGTTGAGCGGACTCATCGACGACGTGCTGATCATGTCGGCGGCCGAAGCGCTCGGCGCCGCGCAGGCGGTGATGGACCTAGCCGTCGACTACGCCAAGGTGCGCAGGCAGTTCGATGCGCCGATCGGAAGCTTCCAGGCGGTTCAGCATCTGTGCGTCGACATGTACGAGACGGTCGAACTCGCCCGCGGTGGCGTGATCCACGCGCTGTGGGCAGCGGATTCGGCAGACTCCGCCGAGAGGCACCTTTCCGCGTTGCGGGCCAAGGCATTCGCGGGCCGCCTGGCCACCGTCGGCGATACCGCCATCCAGGTCTTCGGCGGTATCGGCTTCACGTGGGAGCACGACGCACACCTGTATCTCAAACGACTCCTCGGCTGGAGCGCTCTGCTCGGCGGGTCCGACCGGTATCTCGAAGCGGTCGGCAGGAACCTCGCACGTGAACTCGTAGAAGGGAACCGACATGGCTGAGATGCTCCGCGGAGTGCGGGTTGTCGAGCTTGCGTCATGGACCTATGTGCCGGCGGCAGGCGCAGCGCTGTCGGACTGGGGCGCCGACGTCATCAAGGTCGAGGACGTGCGCGGTGGTGACCCCGGCCGTGCACTGGTCATCGGCGGCTTCACCAAGGACGCGGCCAGAGCTCACGTCGACTTCATCCTGGAAATCGGGAATCGTGGCAAGCGGAGCATCGCACTCGACGTCAAATCCGACACCGGCCGTGAATACTTCGGCCGTCTGCTGGCCACCGCCGACGTGTTCCTGACCAACTGGCTGCCAGGCGCACTGGAGCGAGCGCGGCTGACGGTCGGGGACATTCGCGCGTTCAATCCCAACATCATCATCGCGCGCGGCACCGGCACCGGCGTGCGAGGACCGGACGCCGACAAGGGTGGCTTCGATGCAGCCACGTATCTCTCCAGGGGTGGCGTGGCGTACACCTTAACGCCGTTCGGCACCGAGAATCCCGCCGTCCAGGGACCCGCGTTCGGCGATCTGCAGGGGGGTATCACCCTCGCCGGTGGCCTCTGTGCTGCCCTCTTCCATCGGGAGCGCACCGGTGAGCCGTCCATCGTCGACTCGTCACTTCTGGCCCAGGCGATGTGGGCCATCGCCCCGTCGATCTCGGTCGCGGACCTCTTCGACATCGACGGCATCCCCGGAGCACCACCGGGATTGGCGATGAACCCACTGGTGAATCGCTACAAGACGCGTGACGGCCGCTTCATCCAGTTGGTCTTCCTGCAACCCGACCGCTTCTGGGCCGGATTCTGCCACCGGATCGGCTTACCCGATCTCGCCACCGACGAGCGCTTCGTGCCCTCGAGCAATCTGATCGCCAACGCTGCCGAGGCTGCCGCGCTCGTGGGGCAGGCCATCGCGGGCCAGGATCTGGAGCACTGGCGCAAGGCCCTCGACGACGAACCGGGCGTCTGGGCCGCCCTGGCGACCCCGAAGGAGACCCTCAACGATCCCCAGGTAAAGCCGAACGGCTACGTCGTACCCAACCGGGACGCAGAAGGCAACGAGTACCAGATCGTTGCCGCCCCAGTACAATTCGATGAAAAGCCGCCCGCGCCTGCGCGCGCTCCAGAATACGGGGAGCACACCGAGGAGATCCTGCTCGAGCTCGACCTCGACTGGGACGACATCGCGGCTGCCAAGGACAGCGGCGCGATTCTCTAGGAAACGAATGACCACACCAGCGAGCGCGGGCCGACTCCCCCGGCGAGCAGACGCAAAGGTGCTCAGAACATCGGCGTGTCGGGCACTTTTGCGACTGCTCGCGCAAAGAAGTTAGCCAAGAAGTTAGTCCATCTGTCCGCCTTCGAAAGGAAGTCTCATGGCCTTCGACCCCGAAGTCGTGCACGCCAAATACCTCGCAGAGCGCGACAGGCGGCTGGTTCCCGGCCGCGCTGCCATCCGCGATCTGACCCGCGACGAGGACGTCGCCGGCTATCGTGCCGATCCATTCACGCCGTTCGCCGAGCGCGGGACCGTCATCGACGATCCCGACGTGGTGATCGTTGGCGGCGGCATCGCGGGCCTCCTCGCCGGCGCTCATCTGCGTACGGCGGGCATCGAGCGCATTCGGATCGTCGATGCGGCCGGCGGGATGGGCGGCACCTGGTACTGGAACCGCTATCCGGGCGTGATGTGCGACGTCGAGTCCTACCAGTACCTGCCGATGCTCGAGGAACTCGGCTACGTCCCCACCCGGCGCTATGCCTCCGGCGAGGAGATACGGCTGCATCTGCACGCGGTCGCCGACCGTTTCGACCTGGTCACCGACGCCCTGTTCCACACCGGGGTCACCCAGGCGAAATGGGACGACGACGCCGGTCGGTGGACGGTCCGCACCGATCGCGGCGACGAGTTGTCCTGCCGCTACTACGTATTGGCGGTAGGAATCCTCAACCTCATGAAGTTGCCGGTCATCCCGGGAATGGATGACTTCGGCAGCCAAGCGAGCGAAGCGACGGGGAAGGGAAAACGGGCGTTCCACACGGCGCGATGGGACTACGACTACACCGGCGGCGGGCCGGGGAAACCATTGACAGGCCTCGGCGACAAGGTCGTCGCGCTGATCGGCAACGGGGCCAGCGGGCTGCAAGCCCTACCTCCGCTCGCCGAGGCGGCCAAGCACGTCCACGTGTTCCAGCGCACGCCCTCGGCGATCGGGGTGCGCGGCAACCGCCCCACCGATCCGTCGTTCGCCGAGGGGTTGGCGCCGGGCTGGCAGAAGGAGCGGATGGACAACTTCCAGTCGATCATGCTGGGCAGGCCGGTCGAGGCCGACCTCACCGACGACGGCTGGACGCAGCACTACGCCAAGGTCCAGAATCCGCCGCGAGTCAAGGGCGCGAGCACGAGTGAGTTCATGCGGACTGCCGAGGAACTCGACTTCGGGATCATGGAGGAGCACCGGCAGCGGATCGATCAGCTCGTCATCGCACCCGACGTCGCGGCGGTGCTGAAGCCGTATTACCGGTACCTCTGCAAACGGCCCTGCTTCCACGACGAGTACTTCAGCGCGTTCAACCGCCCGAACGTCACACTCATCGACTGTCCGGCGGGCATCGAGCAGATCACCGCGCAGGGGCCGGTCGTCGGCGGGCAGCAGTACGAGGTCGACTGCATCGTCTACGGCACCGGCTTCGAGGCCGAACTCACCCCTCTGCAACGCCGGGTCGGTCACGACATCGTCGGCCGGGGCGGCATCACGCTCGCGGAGAAGTGGGCCGATGGCGCCGCCAGCCTGTTTGGGATGATGAGCCGCGGCTTCCCCAACATGTTCGTGATGCCGGCACCGGGGCAACAATCGGTCGTCACCGTCAACTACACCCAGATCGCCGTGCTGGGCGCCGAGTTCGTCTCCGGCACGGTCGCGCTGCTCGAGCATCAGGGGGTCACGGCCTTCGACGTGAGCGCCGAGGCCGAGGCCGACTGGATTCGGCAGGTCGTCGAGACGTACGTCGACCCCAGCGCCGTGATGTCCGCCTGCACGCCGTCGCGCATCAACAACGAGGGTGATCCTGGCGGCGTCAAGGCATGCGACACCAACTTCGGCAGGGGCTTCGGCGACTACTTCGCCTACCGCGACCTCCTCGGGGGGTGGCTCGCAGCAGGCGAACTCGACGGGCTGGACCTCGCGTGAGCGACCGGCAGCGGGTCGTCGTCGTCACCGGGGGTGGCGGCGGGATCGGCGCTGCCATCGCCGAATCAATCAGTCGCACAGGCGCTTTCGTCGTAACCGTCGACCCGCTGGTTTCCCTCGACGGCTCCGAACGACTCCCCCCGACCGAGGAGACCACCGCCGGTCGCATCGTCGCCGCCGGTGGGGCCGCGCGCGCCTCCGGAGTGTCCGTCACCGACGAGGCGGGCGTTCGCGAGTTGTTCGGCGAGTTGGCCGACGAGTTCGGCAGGCTCGACGCCGTGGTCAACGTCGCGGGCATCAGCCGTCCCACCGGTTTCGCCAAGGGCAGCGACGACGACTGGCTCAGCGTGCTGTCGGTGCACCTCGACGGCTACCGCAACGTGCTCGGCGCTGCGCTGCCGCTGATGGCGGCGGCCGGACGGGGTCACCTCCTCGGCGTCACCTCCGGCTCGGGGTGGCGAACGGCCGACGCAGGCGCCTACGGCTGCGCCAAGCGCGCCGTGGCGTCGCTCACCTGGCAGTTGGGTCGGCATGCACCCGCGGGCGTGGTGGTCAACGCCATCTCGCCGATCGCCGCCACCCGCATGGTCACCGCCGCACTGAGCCGGACGCAGGCGACGACCGGCGCGGCCACCGGCGGACTGTCACTGGGCTCCATGCCTGCGCCCGAGCACATCGGCCCGCTCGGCGCGCATCTTGTGAGCGAGGCGTTTGCGTCGTGCCGCGGGCAGGTGCTGTTCGCGGGAGGGTCCGAGGTCGCGGTGATCGACGAGCCCCGGCTGATCGAGGTAGTCCGCAGCGACGACGTGCCGTCGGTGGCTCACGTGATCGAAGCCGCGACCGCCATCGCCCTGGCACCTGCCGAGGCCAACCAGGTCAGCGGCGGCGGCAGCAACGCCCGCTTCGGAGCGACGTTCGACTCGCCACCGACCGACGAGCTCCCCTCCGGTGTCGCGCGCTCCTGCGCCGTCGCCTCCGACCGACCCGAGGTGGCGAAGGCGGTGTCCGACGCGTTGGAGGCACGGGGCGTGACGTGCCACCCCGTCGACTCCCCCACGGCGCTGGCCGACGTCGACGCGCTCGACGCCGTGGTGGTCGCCATGGCGGGCAGCCGGGCCGCAACCGGTGCGGCCTCCGGCTGGGAGCGCATCCTCGCCGAGCACGACGGCATCGTGGCGCGGATCGACGCCGACGCTCGATGGTCAAGGGCCGTAGCCGAATTCGCCACCACCAGCGGCCGAACCGCTCGCCTCGTGACCGTCACCGAGGCCACCACCGCGGGCGGCCGCAGCCGGGCTCAGGCCTCGGCCCAGCTCGCCAGGGCCGGCCGCAAGGCCACCGGCAACCTCGTCCTGCCCTTCGCCGTCAGCGCGGAGTTCGACGGTGCCGAATTAGATGGTGCCGAAATCAACCGTGCCGTCGCCGAACTTGTCGCCCACCTGGTCAGCAGTCCCGAGGCGGTCGCCTTGGCCGGTGCCGAACTGGTCGCGGGCGCAGGGTGGTTCGGGCTGCGCAGTCACCCACGACCCATCGGCAGCATCAGCTTCGGTGGGCCCGCGGTGCCCCCCTGGTTCGACGACACCCTCCGAGAGGTCGCGCAGTCCCGATGACATCAGTGACGTCAAGCCCCTCCAAGCCCGCCCGCATCGTCGATGCCCACGTTCATCTGTGGGATCCGGCCCGCACCGACTGGTACCCGTACCTCTCGGCGGTCCAAGACCAGCTGAACATGGGCGACGTCTCCGGGATGTCCCGCCGGTTCGACGTCCCCACCTACCTGGCCGAGGCAGGAGGATGGAACGTCGAGAAACTGGTCAACGTCGCCGCCGCCACCGGCGGACACTCGGTCGACGAAACCCTGGAGCTCGATCGGAGCGCAGACGCCGCCGGCCACCCCGATGCCATCATCGGCGGCCTGCCGCCCTCCGACTCGGTGGCCGACGCCGTGGCCACCCTCGACAAACAGCTTGCGGCCCAACGCTTCCGAGGCGTTCGCCCGATGGGGGCGACCGAAGGTCCACTGCCGTCGACCGACGTGCTTCGAGCCCTGCAGGAGCGAAACCTGGTGTTCGAGCTGATGGTGCACCCCGATCAATTGACGGATACCGCCAGGAGACTGGAGGAGCACGGCGATCTCGTCGTGGTCGTCGAGCATGCGGGCTGGCCCCGCAACGACTCAGACGACGAGCGTGCCCTCTGGACCGACGGCATCAATGCCCTGGCGAGCCTCGGCGACAACGTGGTGTGCAAACTGTCCGGCCTGGCCATGCCCCTGCGGTCGATGACGGCCGACGTGCTGTCGCCGTGGCTCGAGCGCGCCATCGAGGCCTTCGGCGTCGACCGCTGCCTGTTCGGGAGCAACTTCCCCGTTGACGGGATGTACGGCACCTTCGACGAGCTGTACTCGTCGTACTCGACCGTCACGGCCGGACTCGACGCCGAGGCCCGCGACAAGCTCTTCGCCGCCAACGCCGAGCGCATCTATCGCTGCTAGCGTCCGTCGCTCCGCGCGCACCTCCGAATAAGCCTATAGCTGCTAAAATGGCGCATCAGCAAGAGCGCCCGCGGCGCAGCACCGCGTCGCTTTCCTCGTTCGCTGCCGGAATCGAATGACCGCGATCGGAATTGGCCCCGAGGCTCGACGTCGGTTGTCCGCGCGTCGGACTGCCGAGATCGTTGCCGAGGAGTTGCGCCGACAGATTCTCGACGGCGAGCTCGCCGACGGTGACCTGCTGCCCCGCCAGGACGTCCTCGTCGAACGTTTCAGGGTCAGCTTGGTATCCCTGCGCGAGGCGTTGCGAATATTGGAGACACAGGGTTTGGTTTCCGTGCGGCGTGGCAACCGCGGTGGCGCGGTCGTGCACACCCCCGTCAAGTCGTCTGCGGCCTACATGCTCGGACTGGTGCTGCAGAGCGATTCCGTCGCGCTCACCGATCTGGGCTTGGCGTTGCAAGAACTCGAGCCTTCGTGTGCAGCCATGGCGGCCCAACGAGCCGATCGCGCCGAGACCGTAGTGCCGGAACTCGTCAAGCTCAACGCATTGGCGGCCGAACATCTCGACGACGGTTCGCGCTTCACCGCCATCGGTCGACTGTTCCACCACGAAATCGCCCGTGGCTGCGGCAATCACACGATGGCCGTCGTGATGGGTAGCCTCGAGGCGCTGTGGACGAGCCATGAGCGCCAGTGGGCCGAGCAGAGGACCGCGCAGGGCGAGTATCCCTCCCTCGCCCAGCGACGGGCGGCGCACGCCGCGCATGTGAAGCTGACTCAGGCCATCGAGGCCGGCGACGCGGAACGAGCGCGACGACTCGCAGCGCGTCACGCCAGCGATACCCAGACCTACGTCGTGGCCGACGATCCCGACCAACGGATTCAGGCCCTGCCCGCACAGGTGATCTCGGGACGTCGGCGTTGACCGATGTCGTGTACGTCCGACGGTGCCAACAGGCCTCGGTGGCCCAATCGGCTACGAGAGCACCGTCTCATGAACGCGCCGATGGACGTTGGTGACCGACGTCGAGTCACCATCACCGCCGTCGACCGTTGAGGACGGCATCCCCTTCGGCGAGCAGTTGCGCCGCCTGGCCATCGCCAACCCCGACCGCATCGCTCTGACGATGGTGTCCCAGGACGGTGCAGAGAGTGGTTTCACGCTCGACCAGTTGGACCGCGGCGCCAACCGATGGGCCCGAGCGCTGTCCGCGCGAGGAGCACACCTGGGCACCCTGGTCGGACTCGCGATTCCGAACTCCGTCGAATTCGTTCTGGCGGCGCTGGCCTGTTGGAAGATCGGCGCGGTCCCGGTGCCGATGCGTTGGGATCTCCCGACCTGGGAACGGACCCGGCTCCTCGAGGCACTCCGAGCCGCGGTCGTCGTCGACGAGGACAACCGCGACGACTTCGCGGCGGAGGCCCACACCCAAGCCGAGGCGGCGCTACCAGAGGCCGTGTCGCCGATGCAGAGCGGCATCTGCAGTAGTGGCTCCACCGGGCTCCCCAAGATCATCGTGAACACGCGGCCCGCGGAGTGGACATCGGCTCTCAGCGAGCCATTCGCCGCGCATTGGGCACCGGTGCCGCGGCCGCAGACGATTCTCGTGCCCGGCCCGATGTATCACACCAACGGCTTCAACCCGCTGCTCTACCTGCTCGGCGGCGACCGACTGGTCGTGCTCGAGAAGTTCAGCGCCGCATCGGTCCTCGACGCGATCGAACGGCATCACGTCACGCATTTCACCGCCACACCCACGATGCTGGGGCGCATCGCAGACGTGCCCGGCGCGTCGCAGCGGGATCTGTCGAGCGTGGAATGGGTCATGCAGGGGGCGGCAGCCATGCCGCCCGACCTGCTCCGCCGCTGGTTCGATCTCTTGAGCCCGGAACAGATCGTCATGGCCTACGGGATGACCGAGAACCTGGGCCTGGCGACGTTGCGTGGTGACGAGTGGCTGCGGCGCCCGGGCAGCGTGGGGCGGGGTTTCCGCGAGACCGAGATACGCATCCTCGACGAACACGGGGCGCTCGTGCCCACGGGCGACATCGGCGAGATCTACCTGCGCGCGCCGATGAACGACACCTACCGGTACCTGGGCGGCGCCGCACCTCCCGCACCCACCGCAGACGGCTTCCGCTCAGCAGGCGACCTCGGCCGTCTGGACGAGGACGGCTATCTCTACATCGCCGATCGGCGGACCGACATGATCGTCAGCGGCGGCGCCAATGTCTTTCCCGCAGAGGTGGAGAACGCCCTGATCGCCCACCCCGACATCGTCGACGTCGTGGTGCTGGGGCTGAAGGACGCCGAGTGGGGCCGCCGTGTCCACGCCGTGGTACAGCTCGCCGAGGGCGGGGATGCGGTCACCGAGCAGGACGTCATCGAGTACGCCAAGGAGCGCCTCGCGCGCTACAAGGTGCCCAAGACGGTCGAGTTCGTCGACGAGATCCCCCGGACGGCAGCGACCAAGGTGAGCCGCTCGACCATGATCGAGGCGCGCGGCGGCTGAGCGCGGCGGCTGAGCGCGGCGGCTGAGACGACAGCCCATGGCCTCACGGGGACTGGTCCACGTGGCCGCTGAGCCGGGGTCAACGATCGAGCGCATTTCGGAGTCCAGCGGCGATGCCGCAGAACCTGACGCCCGTGCTCGGGGCCCTGTCGATGTTAAAATCGCACATCAAACCAGAACAGTGCCCCCGGCTGGCAGCGCCCGAAGCACTCGTCGTGTCAGCTGCGGGGAGCACATGACCATCCTTGGGATCGGCGCGGAAGCGCACCGTCGTCTATCCTCGCGTCGGACCGCCGAGATCGTCGCAGACGAGTTGCGGCAGCAGATCATTGACGGCAAGCTCGCCGATGGTGATTTGCTGCCAAGTCAGAAGCAGCTCGTCGAAAACTTCAACGTCAGCCTCGTCTCCGTCCGGGAGGCGCTGCGCATCCTCGAGACCGAGGGCCTGGTCTCGGTCCGCCGCGGCAACCGTGGCGGGGCGGTCGTGCACGCGCCCGCGAGGTCCAGCGCCGCGTACATGTTGGGACTGGTGCTGCAGAGCGACTCGGTGCCGGTCACGGACCTCCAAACGGCACTCAAGGAGCTCGAACCCTCCTGCGCTGCGCTGGCCGCCCTACGACCCGATCGAGCCACCACCCTTCTGCCGCAGCTGATCCAGCGCAACGAGGCCATGGCCGACAATCTGAACGATCCGGAGAAGTTCTCCGAGATCGGCCGCGAGTTTCATCATCTGCTGGCGCTCGGTTGCGGTAACCACACCATGGTCGTGGTGATGGGCAGCCTCGAGGCACTCTGGACCAATCAGGAGGGCGAGTGGTTCGCCCACGCCAAGGAGGAGAACGCCTTTCCCACGCCGGCCAAGCGACGCGCCGCCCTCAACGCCCACGTCAAGATGACCGAGGCGATCGCAGACGGTGACGTGGATCGCGCTCGTCGCCTCGCCTACAAGCACATCAGCGACGCCCATACGCACGCCCTGCCGACCACCGATCAACGAATTCAGGCGCATTCACCGCAGGCGATGTCGCGACGCAACTGAGACCGATTGCGCGCCAATGCACCCCGGCGTCACGACACATCAAGCGGCAACGACGTGGTCGCATTTACCAGGGGCAATCAGATCGGGGCCTCGGTGGCGACCGAGCGCGACATGTCGGTGCGCTCGGCGATGCTGGCCGGGTCCTCCGCGTACGCCCACCCCTTCAGGTAGAGGCGACTGTCTTCGCCGACCCCGAGCGCATCCGCCTTCTCCGCATTCGCCAACAGCAGCGCGGCGGACATGTCGACATCCATCACCGCGACCTCGTGCTTGGTGTACGGCCAACCGACGTAACGGTTGTCCGCGGTCGCCGTGCCCACGGTGCGGGCGTCCAGAGCGGTCGGGCGCCAGGCGTGCGGGTTGGCGGCCGCGGTGACGCTCATGGTCGACATCATCGTGGCGGCCTCGGCCGCATCGTCCGCCAACGTGGCGCCGCGCGTGGCCCGGCGGGCGGTGTCCCACAGCGGGAACGTCTCCCACGCCTGCAACACCTCGTGCGCGATCTCCGACTCGTGCGGAGGTTCCCAGGGAAGCGGTGTGGACTTCCGGTGACTCCACGGCAGTTGCGCACCGCTCTTCTTCGCGACGCGCACCGTGGCCAGCGCCTCCGCGCTGCACACCAGGGCGAGATCCATCTCGCCGCGCCGCATCGCCGTCGCGGTGCCATTCACCAGATCTTGCGGCGTGGTTCCGCCGATGCCGGAGTAGATGCGGTGGCGCGGGGACGCACCGAGTTCGGCCGCCAGACGTCCGACCGGATCGTCGTACGGCCAGCTCTGGCAGTACACGACCTGGAGTGAGTCGATCTGCGGCAGAGCCTCACTCGTGCCCGCGGCGTCGGCGGCCTCGCGAGCGCGCTGCGCCCAGCTGGCCAGGGGCTCGGGCGCGTTGCCGTCGCGCACCGTGCGTTGCGATGCTCCGATGACGCAGAGTCGACGCGGATCGGATCTCACGCGGGAACCCCCGTGGTGCAAGGCAGCCGTTTGATGCCGTGGAAGAACGAGGACCGCAGACGGTCCGGTGCCGCAGTCACCGAGAGTTCGGGAACCTTCGGGTACAGCTCCTCGAGCAACACCCGCAGTTCGAGACGGGCCAGCTGAGCGCCGAGACAGAAGTGCGTGCCGCCGCCTCCGAACGCGGCATGCCCCGCGTCGGCGCGCGTGACGTCGAACTCGTCGGCCCGCTCGAAGACCTCTTCGTCCCGGTTGGCGGACAGATAGTGGATCAGAACCCAGTCCCCAGCGGGGATCTGCTGCCCGCCGATCTCGACGTCTCTGGTGACGGTCCGCCGAAAGTGCATGACCGGGGTGGACCAGCGAAGCAACTCCTCCACCGCCAGCGGGATGGCTTCGGGTTGGTGTGTCAGCAGCGCACGTTGTTCGGGATGCTCTGAAAGAGCAAGGATTCCGTGACTCAGCGTGTTGCGGGTGGTCTCGTTGCCTGCGATCGCCAACAACATGAAGAACTCGTTGAGTTGGTCGCGGTTGAGCTTCTCGCCGTCGACCTCCGCGGCGAGGAGTGCCGACAGGATGTCGTCGGTCAATCCGTGTTTGCGCCGGTGCTCAACCAATTCATCACAGTAGGAGAACATTTCGGCAGCGGCCTCACCGAGTGCCTGAGGAGTCGGCGCGTAGTCGGGGTCCTCGATGCCCAGAGTCCCGATGGCGTTGCTCCACCGGAAGACGTCCATGCGGTCCTCTGCGGGCACGCCGAGAACGTCGGCGATCACCTGCAGTGACATCTCGGCGGAGATGTCGGGCACGGCGTCGAACTCCCCCTTCGCGATCACGTCGTCGACGATGTCGCGCGCCACCGTGCGCATGTGCGGTTCCAGGCGTTTGACGTTGCGGACGGTGAAGCCCTGGTTGATGAGCTTCCGGTACAGGACGTGGCGTGGTGGGTCGATGCCCGGCAGCATCGCCGACGTCGGGCTCATCTCGACCTCGACCAGGGTGTTGCCCCGCTTGCTGCTGAAGGTCTCGGTGTCGCGGCTGACAGTTCGTACGTCGGCGTGCCGCGTCAGTAGCCAAGACTTCGGCAGACCAGGCAGGACCACCGGGTGCGCCGGGGCGTTCGCACGCAACCGGGCGAGGGCCTCGAAGGGGGCGCCGTCGAGGTAGGTGTCGGGATTGAGCACCGCCGCGGCGTCGACGTCGGCGGCACCACCCTGGTGTTCGGTGACCAACGACCCGACCAGGTTCGGCTTCGGGATGTTCATCGGCGCTCCACGGATGCCTGGATTCCATTGACGATGACGGCGAGGCCGGCACGGAAACGCGACGCCGCCTGACGTTCGCTTGGCTTGGGTACCGACGGCGGTCGGGACTCCTCGAGGCTCACCGATCCGAGGAGATACGTGTACAACACCGTATGAGCAGCGTTCGCAACGGTTTTGGTCAGTCCGGACTGCGCGATGAGCACGCGACTCAGCCCGTCGAGGCGGAGCGCGCACTCGCCGTCCCCGTTGGTCTGAAGCACCGCGGCGATACCGGGGACGTCCAGCAGTACGCGCCGCGAATGGGAGTACAACTCGACAAGCCGCTCGTGCCACGGCCCCGGTGCAGGCTCGGCGATGGTGGAGAGCACCGACTCGGCCAGCAGATCCAGCGCAGCCTGCTTACCCCGGACGTGGTAGTACACCGAGGGCGCTGCGGCGCCCAGTTCCGCGGCGAGCTCGCGCATCGTCACGCGCTGCACCCCCACCCGCCGGGCCAGGTTCTGCAGCGCGGCCACCACCTGTTCGCGGTCGAGTTCGCCGTAGGCCCGCCGCGGGGGCGCCGTCACGCAGGAACCCCGTAGACCGACTTCATCTCCACGTACTCGTCGAAGGCCTCGGGGCCGTACTCCCGGCCGATGCCGCTGGCCTTGAATCCGCCGAAGGGAACGCCGAACTCGGGTGCGAAGGAGTTGATCCCGAACATGCCGGTGCGGACCCGGCGAGCGATGGCAAGGCCCGCCTGCCGGTCCTTCGTCCACACCGAGCCGCCGAGACCGTAGGGCGAGTCGTTGGCGATGCGGACGGCGTCGTCGACGTCGTCGTACGGGATGACGACGATCACGGGGCCGAAGATCTCCTCGCGTGCTATTCGCATGGAGTTGTCAACGTCACGGAACACCGTCGGGCGGACGTACGTTCCACCGGCCAGCCCGTCGATGGCATCCGGCCCGCCCGCGGCCAGGGTGGCGCCCTCAGCGACGCCGAGGTCGATGTATCCCCTGACCCGGTCGCGCTGGCGGGCCGAGACCAGCGGACCGATGTCAGTGGCCGGGTCGCTGGGATCACCCACGACGAACCCGTCGGCCGCCTCGGCGAGGGCTTGCGCCACCTCGTCGTAACGGCTGCGCGGAGCCAGGATTCGACTCTGCGCGACGCATGCCTGACCGTTGTTCAGGAACGACGAGAAGCGCAGGCCGGCCACCGTGCGCCCCAAAGAAGCATCCTCGCAGATGATGGCCGCGGACTTCCCGCCCAGTTCCAGGCTGCATCGGGCCAGCCGCTGCCCGCAGGTGGCGGCGATGGCACGTCCGACGTCGGCGCTTCCGGTAAAGGCGATCCTGTCGACTCCCGGATGCTCCACGAGTCGCCGCCCCGCGGTGGTGGCGCCCGGGAGGACGGCAGCGACTCCGGGCGGCAGGTCGGCGTCGGCCAGCAGCCCGGCGAGCAGCATGGCGTCCAGCGGTGTCTCGGGCGCGGGCTTGACCACGACGGTGCAGCCGGCGATCAACGCGGGCAACACCTTTGCGAGCATCGTCACCTGGGGGACGTTCCACGGCGTGATGATGCCGACCACACCCGCGGGCTCGCGGACCAGCATGCTGGTCCCCCGCCGCTCAGTCCACGGGTAGGACTCGGCGAACCCGAGCGTGGCCTGCATCAGCAACAGCGGCCCGAGGCCGTGGGCAGGTTCGGAGAAGGTCGTGGGCGATCCCATCTCGGCGGTGACGAGGGTGGCCAGTTCGGAGGTGCGGTCCGCGTACCCGTCGACGAACGGACGCAGGGCGGCGATGCGTTCCTCGACGGTCATTCTTGGCCACGGTCCTTCGTGGAAGGCACGACGCGCGGCCTCGACGGCACGGTCGACGTCCGATTCCGAGGCGATCGGCGCGGATCCGACAGCGCTCCCGTCGTGCGGAGACCGGATGTCGAACAGGTCGTTCGTCGACGGCGATACCCAAGCGCCGTCGAGGAACAAGCGGTCGAAGGCGTAAGACCTCGCGGTGTCGGTGGGTGACATGGATCGTCGCCTCCCTCAAGATTCGACTGATGTTCCAATCTATTCGAACGTTGGTAGAATGTCACCCGATCAGGGTCCGACCACCGAAGCGAGGAACCCACGCCATGACTGAACGCGCCGCAATTCTGCGCGAGGTCGGGAAGCCGCTCGAGGTCGATGACATCGAGCTCGCCGATTTAGCACCCGACCAGGTCAGGGTGCGGATCGCCGCCAGCGGTGTCTGCCACTCCGATCTGTCGATGGCCACCGGAGCGCTCCCCGCGGGCCCGCCCTGCGTGCTCGGCCACGAGGGCGCGGGCGTGATCGAGGCCGTCGGCTCCGAGGTCCACCACGTCGCGCCCGGCGACCACGTGGTGATCGCGTGGACGGCTGCGTGCCAGCACTGCTGGTTCTGCCTTCGCGGCGAGTTCCATCTCTGCCGCAACGCCATCGCCGACACTTACTCGATGCCCTACGCGACCGACACCGAGGGCACGGCGCTGTTCACGTCGATGGGCGTGTCGAGCTTCGCGACCGCGACAAACTGCCTTGGCCGGGCGGTGATTCCGATCGATCGCGACATCCCACTGGACATCGCGTCTCTTGTCGGGTGCGGCGTCGCCACCGGAGCGGGCGCGGCGCTGAACACCGCGCCGGTCGAACACGGCAGCGCAGTCGCGGTGATCGGCCTCGGCGGGGTGGGCCTGGCGGCACTGATGGCCAGCGTGGTTCGCGGTGCCGCGGTCATCATCGCCATCGACCCGGTGGCCACGCGCCGCGAGGTCGCCGAATCGTTCGGGGCCACCCACGTGATCGACCCGGCCGACGGGGACGTCGCGAGGCAGGTCATGGCGGTCACCGGACGCCGCGGCGCCGACACCGTCTTCGAAGCGGTGGGCCGCAGCGCCACGATCGAGAGCGCCATCAAGGCCACCCGGCGGGGCGGGACCACCTGCGTCGTCGGCGCGGCGACGCCGGGCGAGACGGTGTCGCTGTCGGCCTACGACCTGTTCATGAACGCCAAGACGCTGGTGGGCTGCCAATACGGATCGGTGGTGCCGGGACGCGACGTCCCGATGCTGCTCGACCTCTGGCGCAGTGGCCGGATGCCGTTGGACCGGTTGATCTCCCGACACGTGGCCCTCGACGAGGTCAATGACGCCTTCGCCGACCTGACGGCCGGCCGGGGCGTGCGGACCGTCATCGTGAACTGATCGGCGCGGCCGCCTCAGGACCGCGACTTCTGCACCAGGGCTGCAGCCGCCGGCCTGACAACCGCCCTGGCGCAGAAATCGGCGCGGCTAGCGCCCCGACCACTGCGGTTTGCGCTTCTCCGCGAAGGCCCGCGGCCCCTCCTTGGCGTCCTCGGTCGCGAAGACCTCCCGCGCGATGCGCGACTCGTTGCGGTATGCCTCACGCATGTCGATCTTCAGTCCCTCAAGCACACTGCGCTTGGTGGCCTGGATCGCCAGCGGCGCGTTCCTGGTGATCCGCGCGGCGTAGCCGAACGCGTTGTCCAACAACGCTTCCTCGGGGACCACGGCGTTCAGCAGGCCCATCTCGGCCGCCTTTCGCGCATCCACGATGTCGGCGCACAGCAGGAACTCCATCGCATGGGCAAAGGGCACCTGCCGAGGTAGACGCACGGTGGTGCCGCCGCCGGCGAACAGACCATGCGACGGCTCGAGCACGCCGAAGGTGGCGTGCTCGCTGGCGATCCTGATGTCGACTCCGCCGAGCATCTCCATGCCACCGGCGACGCACGGCCCGTTGACCGCCGCGATGATCGGCTTGTAGATCTTGCTGCCGCGCAGCACGGCGTCGGTGCCGTCGGACAAGGCGTAGCCACCGACGTCGGTGGCGGTGCCGTCCTTGATCTGCTTGGACAGGGCCGTGATCTCGGGGACGTACGTCTTGAGGTCGGCGCCCGCCATGTAGGACCGGCCGACCCCGGTGAAGATCGCCACCCAGGCGTCGTCATCGGCAGCGAAACGTTTCCACGCCTGTGCGAGTTGATGGAAGTGCTCGAGGTCGCATGCGTTCCTGGCCTCCGGGCGATCGAGCGTGATCAGCACGACGTTCGGTGCCTCGGCACGCTTTCCGAGTTCGTAGTGGACGGGCACCGGGCCTCCTAGTTTTCGCGTGTCTTGATCAGTTTTCCTTGGACGGGTAGGCGCCCATCCGGTGGTGAGAGTGGAACTGCTCGCGCAACGTATCGCGGTCGGTGCTCGTCAGCGGCGTGTAGGCGTGCGCTCCGGGCGGCCACCACCAGACCGCGTCGTCGCACAGCCAGGCGTCGCGACGCAACGGTCGTTTGTCGATCTTGCCGTTGCCGAGGACGGGGATCGCTTCGGTGAGCCGGACGAACCGAGGTGACCACTTGGTGCCGAGGTCGGGCTGCGCCCGAAGGAATTCGGCGAACGCATCCGGATCGAAGGTGCGGTCGGGTGCCAACTCGAGGACCGCCAGCACCTGGTCTCCCGCCAGCGGATCGGGCACTCCCACGACGGCCACCGCTGCCGCGGGTTCGTATCGGCCGACGATGCGTTCGACGGGTGACGCCGCGAAGTTCTCGGAGTCGACCCGGAGCCAGTCCCCCGCCCGGCCCGCGAACCAGAACACGTCATCGGCGTCGCGGTAGGCCAGGTCACCGGACCAGAACCACCCGCCGCGCATGCGATCCGACTCAGCGTCGGGATTGTTCCAGTAGCCCTCGAAGGAGCCATCGGCGTTGCGACGAACCAACTCTCCGATCGCGCGCTCGGAGTTAACCAGTCTCCCGGCGGAATCGAACTGCGCTCGGTCAGCCTCCCTCCCCGACGCGTCGACCACCGCGACGTCGGCCCCCGGCAGCGCGCTGCCCAGCGATCCAGGTTTGCGCGCAGGAACGAGCACGATGCCGCCCTCGCTGGAGCCGTAACCGCTCAGCACGGTCACGCCGAACCGGTCGTGGAAGTCCGCCATGTCCCGCGGCGACGCCTCGGGGGCCAGCACTACCTTCAGTCGATGGCCCCGGTCGCGGGGACTCGGCGGCGTCGCCAGCACGTAGCCCAGAGCGCGCCCGACGGTGTTGGTGAAGGTCACCCCGTGCGCGCGGACGTCGTCGAGCCACGCCGTCGCCGAGAACCGGTCGCGCAGCAGCAGCCTCGCGCCGCCCGCCAGGGCCGGAAAGAGCGCTGCGCTCAACGCGTTTCCGTGCGAGAGGGGCATCGGGCAGTACAACGTGTCGTTGGGGCCGAAGCCGATGCCCGCGCCGCCCGCCATCCGGCCCTGGCTGCAAAGCGCGGCCTTGGGCGCCGCCGTGGAACCCGACGTCAGCAGCAGGCACATCAGCGCGGACGGGGGCGGGTCCACGTCCGGCAGCGGTGCGCCCTGGTGCTCGGCCCACGGACGCTCCTCGACGCGAACGGAATCCTCGACCAGATCGCCGTAGGTGGCATCGGCGATCACGAACTGACAGGAGGTGTGCTCGATGTCGTGGGCGAGCTCGGCACCTCGCCGGGTCGCATTCACCCCCACGATGCACGCCCCCGCCAGCGCGGCTCCGAACATCTGGAACGCGTACTCCGGCACGTTGGTTAGCAGCACGCCGACGTGCGGTGGTCGCGTCGGATCCAGCGTGGCGCGCAACCAGGATGCACGCACCGCGGCCTCGGCCACCACTTCGCGCCAGGTCCATGAACGGTCACCGTAGATCAGCCCGACGTTGTCGTCATCGGCACGCGCGCGCACCATCCGAGCCACCGTGGTCGGCCATCGGATCGTGGCGTCCGCCGGTGACGTCATGGCCTGCCCGTCCACACGAGTCGAGTCTGCCTGCCCGGAGTCGGCAGCACGGCTGAACACCGGGATGGATGTGGATCCATAGCAGGAGACCGTAGTAGTTTAATTTTGCGATAATAGCCAGATTGGACCCGCGCGCAGTCGACGAGGGAAGGTACCAGTGACCGACATGACGAGCCCTGGTCCCTCCCGCGCGACCGCTGCGGCGCCATCACCGCTGCGCTACCCGTTCGACCTGGTGCCGGGCGATCCAGAATTCACGTTCCCCGGGGCGGAGGGGGTACACCCACACTGCCAGTCGGACACCTGGTTCCTGGCAGGCGAGTTGACCGGCACTCGGACGGGTGTTGGGGGGTCCGGCAGGCGGTTCGCGTTCCTCACGATCTTCAACCAGAACCGCCCAGGCGGAACGCTGGTAGCCGACTTCCACACGCTGGCTCTGTTCGATCTCGAGAACGGCACCTACGGCACGTTCACCGACTACGACATGCCGCCCAAGAACATGGAGCCGGGAACGGTTCACAAGATGTCGGCGGCCACCGGACACCTCGAGATGAGCTTCGAGAGCCGTGCCGGTCGGAGCCTATGGACGGCGCGGCGCAACGCCGACGGCCAATTCGTGCCCTTCGGTTACGACGTGACCCTGGTGGGCATCGACCAGGCGGACGCCGCGATGGAACTTCGGCTGGAGGTCTCGGCGACACGGGCACCCGTACCCGTCGGCGCGTCCACCTACAACGGACGGTTCTCCTGTCTTTCGCAGCCGGAGACGTTCTCCTACTTCCAGACCGGAATGGTCATGACCGGAATGCTGAAGTGGGGCAACATCACCGAGGAGGTGTCGGGCACCTCGGGGCACATCGACCGGCAATGGTTTCCCCTTCCGGCCGGTGGCGGCGGCACCGGCGGCGATCCGCGGGCGATCTCCTACGAGTGGCGGACCATCCACCTCGACAACGGGGCCGACGTCGTCGCGTGGCGACAGTTCGACCGGCGCGACCGCAACGCCCCGCGACCCTTCACCGGCGCCACGGTCGCCTACGCCGCGACCGACCGGGACCCGGAGTGCGTCGAGGACATCGAGGTTCGCACCGAGAGTTACGTCCGCTGGCCGGAATCGGTGCGCCAGCTCGTGCGTCCGCCCGTCGCCGCCCGCTACCTGCCGGATCGGCACACGCTGACGTCGACGGCGCTCGGCCTCGAGCTCTCCGGCGTACCCCTGGTGGCTGCGCCCGCGCACACGTTGCCCGTCGAATACATGGAGGGGCCCTTTCACTTCGAGGGCATCATGCACGGGGAAACGGTACGGGGATTTGGCATTTCGGAGCGTTCCCTGGCGTTGTACCGGGATTGGGAGCTCGTCGAGGTGCTGGCCACGATGGTCGAGTACCAAGGAGCCGTCGGGGTGGCCGCCCTGGTTGAGCGCTTGCGCCCGATGCTCGTCGACGGCCGCCCGGCAGAAGCGCTGGACTACCTCGTGAGCACCGTGCGACCGGCCATCGAGTCCACCGGCTCTGCCGAGCTGGGTCAGATCGTGGACGACCTGGCCGCGGCGCTGTCGGTCAGCACGTAAGCAACATGCAGCCCGCGATGGGGCCGCCGCCCGCAGCGACCACGGCGGTCTCCGGCCGCCGCCGAAGCTGCCGCTCGCCCGCGTGGCCACGCAGCTGCAGGCACGCCTCGTGCAGCACCCAGTAGCCGTGCATGCGGCCCGCGGAGAGTTGGCCGCCGTAGGTGTTCAGCGGCAGCTCACCGTCCAATGCGATGCGCGACGCGCCCTCCACGTACGGACCGGCTTCGCCATCGGCACAGATCCCCAGGGCCTCCAGCCACGCGATGGTCAGGAACGTGAAGCCGTCGTACAGTTCGGCGACGTCCAGGTCCCCGGGCACCAGGTCGGTCCGCGACCACATCTGCGCGGCGGCCTCAACCGACGCCATCTTCGGGAAGTCGTCGCGGTGGAACCATCCTCCCGTGCCGTACGCCCCACCGATCGCCTTGATGCCCACCGCAGGGTTGGGGCAGTCCGGTGCGTAGTCACGGTGCGACACCACGACGGCGATCGAGCCGTCCACCGGCACGTCGCAGTCGTACAGGCCCAGCGGCGACGAGATCGGACGGGCGGCGAGGTAATCGTCCATCGTGATCGGGTCACGATACGCAGCAAGCGGATTGAGTGCGGCGTTGCGCCTGCTGTTGATGGCCATCCAGCCCAGCTGTTCCTTGGTGGTGCCGTAGAGCGCCATGTGCCTGCGGCAATGCATCGCCACCCAGTTCGACGCCGAGTAGGCGTGGGCCGCCATGAGCTCGCCGATGTCGCCGTTCGCGCCGACTCTTCGCGGCTGCCCGGGCAGGCGTGGCTCGGTGGGCGGCGACCTCAGAGCGTTGGGCTCCGGCGGTAGCTCGGCCGAGGAGTCAAGCATCGAGCCGCCGAGCATCGCGACGGTGCGGTACACCAGGACGTGTTTCGACCGGCCCTCGGACACGGCGAGGAAGGCAGACATCAAGGGGCTGTACAGACCTGAGGTGTCGATCCCGGAACTACGGTTCTCGGCAACGAGGTCCAACGCCTCGATGACGTGCTGTCGCGGTGTGTCGCCGAGGGTCGCGATGCCATCGATGTCGGCGGGCACCAGACCGGAGTCGGCGATCGCGGCGCGCGCGGCATCCAGCGTCAGCTCCAGACCGGGCGTCCCGGTTCGGCGGCCGATGTGCGAGATTCCGATCCCGCTGATGATCGCGTCCTTCTCGAAGTGCGACAAGCTCGGCTCCATTCCGGGACGCCTCCTCTATCATTGCAAAAATAGCGGACGGGCAAAAATAGCGGACGGGTACGTTGACGATCATGTCAGGTGAGGTTGCCGCGCCGGGACGGATGATTCCCGAACTCACAGCGCACAATCGCCAGTTCTGGACCGGCGGCGCCGACGGCAGACTGCACGTCCCCTACTGCGAGCGGTGCGCCCGGTGGGTCCTGCCGCCCGAGGAGACCTGTCCGCACTGCGATGGCGCGCTCGTCGCACGCGCAGTGTCCGGCGAAGGCACGGTGCTCACCTTTACCGTGAATCAACATTCGTTCAATCCGGCCGTGCCGCCGCCGTACGTCATCGCGATCGTGGAACTGGCCGAACAACGGGATCTCAGGCTGGCAGCGAACATCGTTGACTGCGCACCGGATTCGGTCACCATCGGCATGCCTGTCATGGCTCGCTTCGAGCGACAGGCAGTCGCGGACGACACGGCGTACGTGCCGGTATTCGCACCGCGCCCTTAGCCGGGGGGCAACGTCGTCATGGGACCGCTCAACAGTTCCACGGTGACACCGTCGGGGTCGACGACCGCAGCGGTGACGCCGCCGGCAGTCGTCATCGTGCGCGGTTCGCCTCCGATCCCGAGATTCGCGAGCCGGCTCAGCACCTCTTCGACGTCGACGACGAACGACAAAAGGAAGACCCCGCGGTGAGGTGTGCCGGAACCCTTCGGCTCCTCGCGGATGTCGGCACCACCGGGATCCAGGAGTTCGAGGGTGCCGCCTTGCGGGCTGTCGGGTGACCCGAGGAAAACCGCCCGCACGTGACTGGTGCGTCGTCCGAGCAGCGGTTCCAGGTCGGCGTCCATGGCGAAGTCGGCCAGGACAGTCAGACCGATGCCGTCGCGGTAGAAGCGGAGGGACTTCTCGATGTCCGCCGGACAGAGTCCAGTGTGGTGCACCATCGTCATCGCGCTAGACCGCCGTCGCTGGCACGGGGTAGGACCTCTCGGCCCACCTGCGGAACGTGGTGACGGCGCTTTCCCCGCTTGCCAGTTGAGGTTTCGCGCGATAGACCTTGTTCTCCCAGATCGGGATGTCCTGGCCGATCTGCTTGAGGAAGTCCTTCATCATGCCGACGCCGAGGCGTGACATCTCGCCTGCGTCGTTCCGTTGCACCAAGAAGGTATACCTGGCGTCGACGCGTTCACCGTCGACCGGTGTTGCGGTCAGCAGGGTGCACGAACGCCCCAACCCGCGATGGCGAACGACGTCGAGGCCGAGCCCCCAGAGTTCCGAGTCGACCGCGCCGGGAACCGGCCCGCGCGGGGTCGCGAAGCTGACCTCCGACACCGCCTTGAACATCGGGCCGTCGTGCGTGACGTCGACGGTGCCGAAGTTTGGCACCCCGTGCACCGTCGCGAAATGGGCGGCGTCGACGGTGTTCTCGTAGATCTCCTGGACGTGGGTGCGGATCTGCCACCGCGCCCCGTCGGGCACGTGAAGAGCCACCCGTGAAACGGGCACTTCACGCAGTCGCCCTCGACAGTGCCACCGACGCCGATGTCGGCGCCCTGGTGCGGGCAGTCGGGAGGACGTGCGCCACGCCGCCGGAGTCCCGAAAGCAGATCAACTGCTCCCCGAAATAGTGCATGGAGTGAACCGCGCCCGGCTTGACTTCTTCACCGTAGGCAACCTGAAACCAGCCCTCGGGAAAGGGCGGAAACGGAAAACGTTCGCTCATTCGCCCTAGTAGACCATGATCGAGGGCGATCGCCAATCACTGCTGAAATGGCGCGGTAGGACCGTTACCGCGATGACTACGACATGACGGTAGGACCGTTACCGCATCGATGTGACAATTGAACGAGCCACGCGGCCGCGCGGTACTCGACCCCCTGGAGGACGAACGTTGAGAACCGCTCTGATCACCGGTGGCAGCGGCGGTATCGGGAAGGCCTGCGGCCGCCGCCTCGCCGAACTCGGTTACGACGTCGTTCTCACGGCCCGCCGCGAGCCTCCACTGCGCGCGGCGGCCGAGGAGATGGGCGCCCGGTTCGTCATGGCCGACGCCGCCGACCCCGACTCCTTTCTCGCTGCTGTCGACGCGGCCGGACCCATCCATCTGCTGGTTCACGCCGCAGGCGTCCTCGGCGGTACGTACGTCCGGAAACAGACCTTCGCCCAGTGGCGCGAGACCATCACCGCCAATCTCGATTCGTGCTTCGTCGTCTCGTCAGCGGCGTTGCCGCACATGGCACCCGGATCCCGGTTCGTCTTCATCTCGTCGTCGTCAGCGCACGAACCGATGCCTGCCAGGACCGCGTACTCGGCGTCGAAGGCGGGGATGAACGCGTTCGCGCGAGCACTGGCACTCGAGGTGGACCGCGACGGAGTCAACGTCCACATCGTCACGCCCGGACCCGTGGAAACCGAGATGCTGCAGGACGTTCCCTTCGAGATGCACGCGATCCGGGCCGCCGACGTCGCCGACGCCGTCGCCTGGCTGGACACGGTCGACTCGTCGGTGGACCTACCCGAGATCAGGCTCAGCGCGATCACGCGCGGCCCGTCTGCACGCACGCCCGTCGTACCTCACGAAGTGGAACGCAGGCGAGCCGAGAGCGGCTCCTAGCCCGTCAGGCGGCGCCAGCCAGGCCGTGCAGACAGAAGGCGTCCTGCAGGTCGTTGTCCAGATGCATCCCCGCGAGTTCAGTACCCAACGCCCGAATCCGCCGGGCGCCGAAGATCGTCTGCAGAACGACAGCTGCGGCGGCCTCGGTGTTCAGTTCGCCGGAGACGACGCCCTCGGACGTCCCGCGCTCGAGAATTTCGCCGACGAGTCGATTCAGCGGTGCGAGAAGATCCGCGAACTCCCGCGGCCGGGTCTGTGCGAGTGCTCGTAATTCACGCTCAGCGCCTGGTTGATGCCCTGCTGGCGGTCCGTCCCGGAGGTGTTGCGATGCGGTCGATGAGCAGGCGCAGCGCCGCCAACACGTCGAGTCCGGCGGCCTCATTGCGCCACGACTGCGCCGAGTATGGTGGACAAGGGTTCTCCGCGATCGAGCAACACATCTTCTTCGAAGAGGCCAAGCGGGTGAACGCCCCCGTCCCGCTGGTGACGCTCAACGCGGTCGGGCCGACGCTGGTGCGGTTCGGCACCGAACAGCAGAAGCGTGAGTTCCTGCGCGCAGTCCGCGACGGCGACGAGTACGTCATCAACGGCCAGAAGATGTTCACCAGCGGGGCCGGATTCGCCGACTACGTCTGGCTCGCCGCGCGCACGGATCCAGAAGCCCACCGACACAAGGGTATTTCGCTGTTCATCGTGCCGACGTCGGCCCCCGGCTTCTCACACCGACCTCTTCACACCATGCCGGGGGTGTCGACGTTCTACACCTTCTACGACGACGTGCGGGTGCCGGCAAGCGCCCTCGTCGGTGCCGAGAACGACCGCTGGACGACCACGGCGCGGCGCGACGGGAGCGGCTGGCGTCTCGACGGTGTCAAGGACCTCGTCCCCGCCGCGCAGATCGCCGACGCCATCGTGGTTCCCGCGGTCACCGACGACGATGAGGTCGGCCTGTTCGTGGTCGATGCGCAGGACGCGGGGGTGGACGTGGCGCCCGTTCCGGCGACCGGGGGCCAACCGTACGCCGACATCACGTTCGTCGGTGCATCGGTGCCCGGGCGGGATCGTCTCTGGGCCGCCGGTGACGGCGCGCAAGCGGTGTGGGACCTCCACGACCGGGCCCTAGTGGCGTTGTGCGCACAGCAGATCGGTGTCACCGGGCGGGCGCTGCGAATGCGGCGGCCTACCCGAGTGAACGCGAACAGTTCGGCAGGCCGATCGGCGCAGCTCCAGGCCATCCAGCAACGCATGGCCGACGCGTTCATCGACGTCGAGGCGATCCGGTGGACGACGTGGCATGCCGCGTGGCTGATCGGAGAGGGTCGTGCCGCTCATCGGGAGGCGAGCATCGCCAAGTTCACGTCGGTTCATCGTTCCCGAGCGGCTCTCCGACCCGTCCGAAGTGAACTCGCGCTGAGCACGAACGCGGCCGCACTCCTGCGGGAGTGCGGCCAGTTCCTGGCGCCCTATCTCACCGCGGCCAGGCTCACCGGCGAAGTCCGCCGTGACCTCTACGTGGACGCCGCGGCCGAATGGTTCGCCAGGATGCTGTTCTCGCTGTTCCTGACCCCCTCGGAGAGATTGGACCTCGACGACGCGGACGCGGTGACCGAGTTCGTCCGGGAGCACGTCGTGCGCGGGTTCGTCGAACCGAGGTCCGGTCGGCCACATGCTCGCCACCGCCAGGTGCCGTGAGTCTCAGGACACGGGCGACGGCGCATCCGGGAACACACCGGCGAGTCGTCGGCCAAGCGATACTGGTGCGATGCCCGATCTCAACGTGCTCGGCGGACCACTCGATCCCTGTGGTACCGACCCGCTCACCGGCTTCCATCGGGACGGTTGCTGCTCGACCGGACCCGAGGACGTCGGCCTCCACACCATCTGTGCGGTCGTCACCACCGAGTTCCTCGAGCACCAACGCAGCATCGGCAACGATCTGACGACACCGATGCCGCAATATCGATTCCCGGGCCTGGTGCCCGGTGACCGCTGGTGCGTAACCGCCGTCAATTGGCTACGCGCGCAACAGGACGGCCACGCCGCGCCGGTGGTGCTAGCCGCCAGCCACGAACGCACCCTCGACGTCGTGGCATTGGAGGTGCTTCGTGAGCACGCCGTCGACGTGCCCGACGACCTGGGCGGTTTGTGAGGCCGCCGGCGTCACACTGACGTTTCGGTATCGAAGAAGTCCCGCTCGACATCGGACACCGGGGATCCGACGGGCGGGTAGGCCTGCACGTACTCCTCCACTCGTGCAACGTTTTCGGCTGAATCGCCCGCCATCGTGAGCAGTTGCACCAGCAACGCGGCATCCGGTTGGCTGGCATGCGCCGCCAGTGCCGCCAGTGCCGCCAGCTTGTCCTCCCAGAACGGTGTGACGTCGATGACCGTGGTGATCTCGGCGTCGTCGACACCCATTTCGGCGGGCGGCACCCACGCATCGTCGCCGTAGGCGGCCCGGACACCGGCCTGCACCGCCCGCAGGCGGCTGACCACATCGCTATGTAGTAGAGCCGCGGAATCCGGCCCCCACGTTCAGAGTTCGCGACGACGTTGCCGTGCGCCGCGACCACCAGTTCGTGGGTACGAATGTGGTCGGGATGCCCGGACAACCCGTTGGGCGGATACGTGATCACCACGTCCGGCTCATAGCGGCGCATGAGCCGGACCATCTGCGTCACCATCGGCACCGGCGGACGCGCACTGAAGGAGTCCCCGGCGACTGGTTCACCGCCAGTGGGCAACCCGGAATCCGGGTAGCCGAGCTTCACGACGTCACGCACTCCCAGCGCACTCGTCGCCGAGTCCAGTTCCCTCGACCGGTGCGCGGCGACCTCGTGCGGGTCGTGTCCGTCTTCACCGGGTTTCGCGCCACGGTCGACTGCGTCGCCCTTGGCGCCGTCGGTACAGGTCACCTGGACGGTGCGGCAGCCGGCAGCGGCGTAGCGGGCCAGGGTGCCACCCGTCTGGCTCGACTCGTCGTCGGGGTGGGCGTGCACGATCACCAGCACGGGCATCCGACGGACGCCTTGCCGTGCTTGCCGAACCCGTTCCGTCATTGGCATCACCCTGCGCCGATCTCTTCGAATACGCGATACCGAGACGGACACTGGGTCGATGACCTGCAAGGACGTGCCGATTCGCCGACAGAGGACCATGATCGGAGACACTGCCGACCAGCCGATCGACTCGACAGGAATGACCCGGATGCAGCGCGACGTTGTCGTGGTGACCGTGAACGAAAGTGAGAACGTCCGTGTCCGGTAGCCCTCATCCTCTCCATCTCGCCGTCGCGCTCGACGGGACGGGATGGCATCCTGCGTCGTGGCGTGAGCCCGGCGCCCGGCCCGCCGACCTTCTGACGCGCGGCTACTGGACCGACCTGGTGATCGCGGCGGAGCGGGGTCTGCTGGACTTCGTCACCATCGAAGACGGCCCGACGTTGCAGTCCCGACACCCGCGGCACCCGGACGATCGGACCGACCAGGTCCGCGGCCGACTCGATGCGACCCTCGACTACGTCAGCTCCGAGCGCGCGGGCGTCCGCGTCCAGCTGTCGGCGCGTCAAGACGCGGCACGTCACTTCGGCCGTCGCAGCGTGCCCGAACCGGCAGCGGTCGACGACCTGTTCGGCGAGGCGGCCGACTACGTGGAGGTCGTCCGCCGACTGTGGGACAGCTGGGAGGACGAGGCCGAAATCCGCGATGTCGCCACTGGGCGGTTCATCGACCGAAAGAAGCTGCACTACATCGACTTCGAAGGTGCGCATTTCTCGGTGAAGGGTCCATCCATCACACCGAGGCCCCCGCAGGGGCAGCCGATCGTCGCCGCACTCGGGCATGTCGATCCCGCCTATGCTCTCATTGCCTCGAGTACCGACGTCGGCTTCGTCACCCCTCACAGTTCTTCGGAGACGGCGACCCTGGTCGACGCGATTGCGGCACGTCGGAACGGCCGAACTCCGGTCCGGGTGTTCGCCGACATCGTGGTGTTCCTCGACGACACCCCCGACGCCGCCATCGCGCGGCGGGATCGGCTCGACCTTGCGGCAGGACGTGAATACGTCAGCGATGCAGAGATCTTCGTGGGCACGGCAGATTCACCTCGCCGCGCATTTTCCCGGCGTCAACAACACCACGGTGTGGAGTGACCCCGTGTCCGGCAGTCAGATCGACTTCAGTTCGTTCGTACACTTCGCCAGACCGCGGAGCGCGGGAAGTTCGACTTCATGTTCCTCGCCGAGGGGCTGCGCCTGCGCGAGCAGGGCGGCGAGATCTACGACCTTGACGTCGTCGGCCGGCCGGACACCTTCACGGTGTTGGCCGCCCTGGCTGCGGTGACGGATCGACTCGGCCTGACCGGCACGATCAACTCGACGTTCAACGAACCGTACGAGGTCGCCAGGCAGTTCGCCTCACTCGACCACCTCTCCGAGGGACGCGCCGCGTGGAACGTCGTCACGTCATGGGATGCGTTCACCGGCCAGAACTTTCGCCGCGGCGGATTCCTGGCCGAAGACCAGCACTACACGCGCGCCGAGAGCTTCCTTGAGGCGGCACACACGCTCTTCGACTCATGGCGGGGAGACGAGGTCGTCGCCGACAAGGAGCGCGGCGTCTTCCTCTCCGATCCGACGGCGGGCGCGTTCACCTACTCGAACGCGCACTTCGACATCAGTGGGCGGTTCAACGTGCCACGCAGCCCGCAGGGCAGGCCCGTCGTCTTCCAAGCGGGCGATTCCGATCGCGGGCGCGAGTTCGCCGCGTCTGCAGCGGATGCGATCTTCTCCCGGCACGGCACCCTGGAAGACGGGCAGGCCTTCTATTCCGACGTCAAGGGGCGCCTCGCCAGGTATGGACGACAGCGCGACCAACTGCTCATCCTGCTCGCGGCGACCTTCGTGCTCGGAGACACCGACGCCGAGGCGGCCGAGATCGCCCACGACGTACGCCTGGCACAGGTCTCGCCGCAGACGGCCATCAAGTTCCTCGAACAGCTCTGGAACCGCGACCTGTCCGACCACGATCCGGACGGGCCGCTGCCCTCCGTCGATCCGATCGTCGGCGAGAACACCATCGCCCGCGGCAGGGCCAGCGTGCGGATGTACCGCGACCCGATCACGACCGCCAACGGATGGCGAGCCAGAACCGAGGCCGAGAGGCTGACGTCACGCGAGCTCATCATCGAGGTCACGGGGCGCCAGAACTTCGTCGGCTCGGCGACCACGGTCGCCGACAGGATCGATCACCTCGTCCAGGCCGATGCCAGCGACGGCTTCATGCTGGTCCCGCACGTCACGCCGGGCGGTCTGGATCCGTTCGTCGACCTGGTGGTGCCATTGCTGCAGGAGCGCGGCGTATTCCGGTCCGACTACGAGGGCACCACCCTGCGTGAGCACCTCGGCCTTTCCGCACCGGTGCGGATCGACTCGACGTGAACCGAGCTCGCGGCGGGCGCGGGGATTCGCCGATCGCGGTTTAGAATCGACGTTTGTCGGTTCCCACAGCAAGGACATCGCCGTGCAGACGAACTCCGAAGTCACGACGTCGCCTCGCAACAGCAGCCACTCGCCGCCGTTCCGGTCCGCGCTCGTGGTCGGGGCGCTCGGGGTGGTGTTCGGCGACATCGGCACCAGCCCGATCTACACCCTGCAGACCCTGTTCGATCCCGCTGACCCACACCCCGTGCCGATCAGCGCCGACAACGTGTACGGCGTGGTGTCCCTGATCTTCTGGTCGGTCATGATCATCGTCACGCTGACCTACATCACCTTGGTGATGCGCGCCGACAACGACGGCGAGGGCGGCATCATGGCACTCATCACGATGCTCCGGCACGGTGCCGCGACCCGTGGCCGTCGCACCGCGATGATCCTGGCCGGGTTGGGACTGTTCGGCGCGTCACTGTTCTTCGGCGACAGCATGATCACACCCGCAATCTCGGTGCTGTCCGCCATCGAGGGCATCAAGGTCATCACCCCGGACCTGGAACATTGGATCGTCCCGATCACGGCGGTGATCATCGTGGGTCTGTTCGCGGTCCAGCGCCACGGCACGGCCAAGGTAGGGCGCTTCTTCGGGCCGGTGATGATCGTGTGGTTCACCGCGATCGGCGCCTGCGGGGTGACGGGCATCGTCGACCATCCCGAAATCCTCAAGGCGCTGTCACCGACGTACGCGCTGTCATTCATGTTCGGGCACTTCCACATTGCCTTCTTCGCGCTCGCCGCGGTCGTCCTGGCAGTCACGGGCGCAGAGGCGCTGTACGCCGACATGGGCCACTTCGGTCGGCGACCGATCACCCTGGGGTGGCTCTTCGTCGTCCTGCCTGCGTGCACCATCAACTACTTCGGTCAGGGTGCGTTGATTCTGGGCGACGAGAAGTCGGTCAGCGCACCGTTCTTCCTCCTCATCCCAGAATGGGGCCGCTTGCCCATGGTGGTGCTGGCAACCGCCGCCACCATCATCGCGTCGCAGGCGGTGATCACCGGAGCGTTCTCGGTGGCGGCACAGGCCGCGAAACTCGGCCTGCTACCGCGGCTGCGCATCGTGCACACCTCGGCGTCGGCCTACGGTCAGGTCTACGTTCCGGCGATCAACTGGATGTTGATGGTGTCCGTGCTGATCCTGGTGTTTGCCTTCGAGAGCTCGGCCAAACTCGCCTACGCGTACGGCATGGCGGTGATCGGCACCATCACCATCGTCACGCTGCTGTTCTTCTACCTCGCCCGAACGCGATGGCACACGCCTCTCTGGCTGGTGTTGATCGGCGGCGGCACGCTTCTGCTCGTCGATCTGCTGTTCCTCGCGGCCAACCTCACGAAGCTGGTGCACGGCGCATGGCTGCCGCTGTTGATCGCCATCTCGGCGTTCACGATCATGACGACCTGGGAGCGGGGCCGCGGGATCGTCACCGCGGCACGGGAGAAGGCGGAGGGACCGCTGCGCGAGTTCATCGACGGACTCTCCACCTGCGAGCCACCGTTGAAGCGCGTCCCAGGTACCGCAGTGTTCCTGAACCGAGGTACGGAGACAGCGCCACTGGCGATGCGCGCCAACGTCGAACACAGCCACGTGCGCCACGAACACGTGGTCATCATGACCATCGAGACGGAGCCCGTGCCGCGGGTGCCCGAAGACGAGCGAACGGAAGTCGGTCCGCTCGGCCTCGCGCAGGACGGAATCATCCACGTCACAGCACGATTCGGATACATGGAGCCCTCGGACGTCCCCGCTGCTCTACGTCTTCTCGGTCCCGACGAGACCGAGGGTCCGATCAGCGTCGACGAGGCGTCCTACTTCCTGTCGAAACTGGAACTGGACCCCGGACCGGAACCCACCATGGCACCGTGGCGCAAGAGTCTGTTCATCGCCACCTCCTACCTCACGGCCGACGCCGCCGATTCCTTCCATCTGCCGTACGACCGGACGGTGGTCATGGGCTCGCGCATCGAGTTCTGAGGGTGACGCCGGCGGACTCGACAATCCGCCGAATGCGCCAAGATGACCTCGCGCCGATCGTTGCCACGGTATGTAGATAGGCATGGGTGCGGGGCGTACGTCGGGCGAATCGGTGGACTGGCCGTAGCACTGGGCATCGGGGCCGCGGCGTTCACCGGCCAGGGCATCGCGTCGGCCGAACCTTCTGCGACGGGTCGGGGTGGACGTCGGCCGGATCCTCGACCGACGTCTAGAGCGCGACGCCGAAGCGCCTGCCGGCATCCGGTGCGTCGGAAGCCCAAACAGCCTCGCGCACAGACACTCCCGACTACACCGAAGACGAGTGTCGCTCCGCCATCGCCGACCTTCACCGACCCCGACAACCCCGCCACGAAGCCCGCGGCCGAGGAGCCTCCCGCCGCGGAGGTGAGCAAGGATCCCGCCGACGTAATGGAGCCCTCAGGCCTTCAATGACGCCGATTCCGCTTCGGCACCTTGGTCCTTCACCTCGGCCGGCGCTGAATCGGCGCCGACGGCGACTGATGCCGGCTCGGTTTGCAGAACGGCCGGCCGCAACGGCTGCGGCATCGCCCAGAGGGCGGCGGCGAACGCTGCGACGGTGGCCACCGCGCAGACCGCGATGACCGCGATGGGCGCGGCGGGGAAGGCGCTCTCGATGAGCATGGAGGCGCCGAAGAGTAGGAACAACCCGGCCGCGAGAATCTGAATTAGCCTCTCGGGCAGGTGCTTTCCCGCCACCGCACCGAAGACGATGGCGAGCCCGTCCGCGGCCACCATGCCGAGTGTGGAGCCGATCCACACGCCCACCCAGTCGTTGCCCGCGGCGAGGGTGATCGTCGCGAGCATCGTCTTGTCGCCGAGTTCGGCCAGCACGAATGCCGACATGACCACGAAGAACGCTGGCGCGGCGGTCTTCTGGGCGCGGCTGGATTCCTCATCGGTGAGCTTGTCACCTCGCAGCGTCCACAGGCCGAAGAAGACGAACATGACTCCGGCGATGATGCCGAGCAGGTGCGTCGGCAAGGCGGCACCGAGATAGTGGCCGATGGCAACCGAGAGGACGTGGACGGCCGTAGTGGCGGCGGCAATGGCAGCAAGCACCACCCACCACCGATAGCGCAGCGCAAACATCATCGCCATGAGCTGGGACTTGTCGCCCATCTCGGCGATGAAGATGACGGCGAAGCTGAGCAGAAGAGCGGCGAGCACCCGGGACTCCTCGATCGGAGGCTGCCGTAGAGAGTGTAGTTCACGCCTCCGGCCGACAACCCAATGGTCAAAGCGGCCGAAGGTCTCGCCCACCGGCTGACGAGCCGGTTCGGGCAACCGGGCCTCGCTGGCGCTTGCCAGCGTGACCAGTATGTCGATTACCCGATTGGGGGCTACTCCCCTTCGTTGCTCAGAACATACCCGCTCTCGCCCTGATCGCGCAATGGGAGATGGCCGAAAACCCAATGCTCTCAATAAGTTTGGGCACTATGCCTGCGAAAGTTCGGATACCCGGATCCAGTGATCGGGGTCATCGGAAACATCTTTCCCGACGCCGAATTCTGCACCAGGGTCGTGGATCGTGTTTCACCACGCCCTGGCTCTAAGCCCAGGAGTGAGCGGCAGCCGCGATCGCGTCACCCTCGACGGATCGGGTCAAGACGGCAGGTCCGCCAGAAAGGTGTGCACGACGTTGCGCTGCCAACCGGGCATGGTCTCGGCATGTACTGCCGTGAAGCCGTTGGCGCGCAACCGGTCGCAGAAGGCCGTGGCACCGTCGAAGGCATTGACGCTGCGGCGCAGGTGGCCGTAGAGCCCGCCGTCGCCCGTCCGAAGCCTGCCGAGCGGGATGATCACCGAGCAGCACACCGCATTCCACACCGCGAACGCCAACGCCGAGTCTCGGACCGAGTACTCGTGGACCGCGAGCGTTCCACCGGGACGCAGCAGGCTCAGGAACTCTCGAAGGGTCGCGTCGGGATCCGCGAGGTTGCGCAGCAGGTAGGCGGCGAAGATACCGTCGAACGGGCCCTCCACTCCCGCCTCGGCGAGATCCTCCACACGGCTGTGTACGAACCGCACCGAGGGTGGCCAGTCTTTCGCCTTCGCCTCGGCGAGCATTCCGGCGGAGGCGTCGAGCGCCACGATCTCGGCTTCGGGAGCGACCGCGAGAAGGGCGGCCGTGGACGCACCGGTACCGCAGCCGGCGTCGAGCAGTCGCAACCCGCACCCCCGGTCCGGCAACCGCATGCGGCGCGCCGAGATGCGGAGGTGTTCGTGGTAGCCGGGGTTGGCCCCGACGAGACGGTCGTAGGCTGGGGCGCCGACGTCGAAGGCCGCGGGCACCTCGCGGCGCGGCAGCCCGGTCGGTCCGATGGTCACCAGGCCCCACCCGCGCGTTCCGACCGCAGCAACGCGACCCCGCGGTAGATCTCGGCGGCCGACATCAGAGCACCTGCCAACGAAGACGTGATGCCGCGCATCACCGACTCGTGCCTCCACACCATCTCGAACACGTGCGGCCACTCCGTCCACATCGCTCATCCAGTCATCCACATCGTGTAACTCATTGATGACTCTAGAGGGGGCAAACGCCCTGTCGCCGTGCGGCCGGACTGTTGCCCCGGCCACCATCGCCGATCACCTCCGCCGAATCCAAGGACCCGACCGGCCTCAGCGTGGGGCACGCAGCGCGCTCAAGCTCGTTCAATGTCGCTCGTACTGGGCCCCGTTCTACGCCACGTCGGCGAGACGACCGCAACCCTCTGGGCCCAAACGGACACTTCTGCCACCGTAGAAGTACTCGGGTGCTCCGCTACCACGTTCGAGGTGCAGGACTGCCATTATGCGCTGGACTGCTATGCCGGAGGCTGCCCACGATCCCCGTCGAAGAATGGCCGGACGCCCTGATTTTGCTCGGTGACCAGGTCTACGCAGACGAGCTCACTCCGAATCTCGTCGCCACCTCGCCGGCCGCCGCTCCGCTGGACAGCGCCCGCCGGACGAAGTCGTGGGCGTCACCGAGTACGAAGGCCTGTATCGACATACGTGGTGCGACCCCGAGATCCGCTGGATTCTGTCCACGGTTCCCACCGCGACGATCTTCGACGACCACGACATCAGGGATGACTGGAACACCTCGGCGGCGTGGCGCAAGCGGGCGACGAGAAGCCGTGGTGGCGGAACCGGATCCGGGCGGGTCTCGCGTCGTAGGTCTACCAGCATCTTGGCAACCTCAGCCCCGCCGAACTGCACGACGACGAGGATTGCCAGAACGTGCTCGCGACAGAGGGAGACGTTTGGCCGCATCTGGCCGACCGCGCCGACACCGAAGTAGATGGCGACAAGGGACTTCGGTTCAGTTACCGATGGGACCTCGGCCGTAGCCGACTCGTCATGATCGATTCACGCAACGCCCGGATTCTGCACTCGGGGAACCAAAAGATTTTGGGGGATAGCGAGTTCAGGTGGCTGGAGACTCAAGTCAACGACGGGCTCGACGAGGTCGACCACCTCATTCTCGGCTCGTCACTGCCTTGGCTGATACCTCCGGTCATCGGTGATCTGCAGATGGTCAACGAGCGTGCCGCCGATCGCAAGGGGCTCCGCGGCCGGTTGGCTGAGAAGGTATGCCAGACAGTGGATTTAGAGCACTGGTCCGCCTTCAACGAATCCTTCCTGAGACTGAGCCGTCACATCGTCGACGTGGCTTCCCGCGGAACCGACGGGCCGGCAACCATTTCCGTGCTATCCGGGGACGTGCACCACAGCTATATGCCGCTCGCGCCGAGCTCCCCGACGCAACTGCGCGGGTGCATCAACTGGTCTGTCGCCGGTGCACAACTACGTGCCGGGTTTCGTGAAGCCCCTGTTCAAGCTCGGCTGGTCCAACCAGCTCGCCCGGATCAGTCGGCGGTGGGCGGCGGGCGGCGCGGCAGCCCCCGGGCTACCGCTGGCGTGGGAGAACGTCGGCGGTCCGCTCTTCGGAAATACCATCGCCACCCTGCACACGGCCGGCCACACCGCCGAGGCCTTCTTCGAAGCCGAGTAGCTCTACCGAGCTAAGCACCGGCGCATTTACGAACTGATCGGCGGCCTCCTCGCGCTGTTGCCGCGCCCCTCGTGCAGCACACACCGGAAACTTGGCCGATCACGGTGCGGGTGGGCACGTCTGGCGACGCCGTGCTCGAGGTTGCCGAGCTGGGGCCGGGCATGACTCCAGAGGACGCCCAGCGGGATTTGGAGCGCTTCTACCGCACCGATTCCTCCCGCGCCCGGGCCAGCGGCGGAACCGGACTGGATCTGTCGATCGTCGAATCGCTGGTGTACGCCCACGGCGGCCGGTCGGTGGTGACCACCGCACCAGGCCAGGGCTGTTGCTTCCGGGTCAGCCTTCCGCGTATCGCCGACGTGTCGGCCCCGATCGGTTGACGGTCAAGCAAGCTCAGCCAGCGGCCGGCGCAGGCAGAAAGTTGGTCTCGGTCAGGTATTCGAGCATCCGGTCGAGGTATCCGGCGCCGGCCTCGACCAGCCTCGAGTCGTCGAGCACCGGTGTCAACTCGCTGAGCAACGGTGCCGTGGCGAGCGTCGGGTCGCCGTCGCCCTCCAGACCGTAGTCGGCGAGCGCAAGTAAGGCGGCGTTGCTCTTGCTGCCGGCCCCCGCCTCGCCCGCCGCCTCCACCCGGCGGCGGAACTCGTCGACCGGCAGGGGTTCCAATTGCCAGCCGTGGGCGCGTAGTGCGTCGAAGAGGTCGGCGAAGCGAATCACCGTCGTTGCGACATAGCCGATCGGAGCGCCCCGAGGGGCGAGTGCCGCGGCGGCCACGGTGCGCGCGACGCGGTCGACCGGAGCCCAGGCCTCCCAGCCGTCCCAGTCGGGATGGGCGCCGAGTTCGACGCAGCCTTTGAGTAACAGCAAGGCCGCGTCGGTGGGTGAACTCGCTCCGGTCACGGTGTGACCCATCACCCGGGGCAGGCGGATGGTGCGCGCGGGCAGAGCGTTGTGTCGGGCGGCCGCCACGAGCTGCTCTGCCACCCACTTGCTCTCCGGATAGCCGCCGGCAAGCACCGGTGCTGTGGTGTCCTCGCGTAGTCGCCAGCCGTCCTCGTCGAGCGCAAGCGCTGTGGCGGTCGTCGAAACCAGTAGCAGCGACGTCTGATCGGACTGGGCGGCCAGCCGGATCGCCTCGCGGGTGCCATCGACGTTCGCGGCGCGCAGGTGGGCGTAACTCAGGAAGTGATGCACGTGCGCGCCGTTGTGGACGATTGCGTCGAGACGGTGGCCGAGCATCGCGAAGGTCTTTGCGCCGAGACCGAAGTCCCGCCGCTCGAGGTCCCCGGGAAGTACGACGACGCGGTCGAGGTCCACGCGGTCGCTGAGGCGCTGCTCGGCCAGCGTCGCCACGATTCGCCCACGCGCGGCATTGACGTCGGCCGCTCGCACGAGCGCGTACACGTCCTGAGGCCCGGCCTCGAGCAGAGCCGCGAGCAGGTGGGCGCCAACGAATCCGGTCGCGCCGGTCAGCAGCACGCCGCGCTGCGCGCGCGGGGGCAGTACCGCTCGGCCCGGCAAGCCCACGCGCCCCGCCGGGCGCGGCGGCCAGTCCAGCGCGGTCTCGGCCGGCCAGTCCGGCTGTGCCTGGCCGGTCCCGTCCGGCGCCGCGGGGCCGCCGCGCCCGTCGAGTGCGCCCGCCAGCCCAGCGATAGTCGGGTAGGTGAACACTGTCTTGACATCCACGTCGATGCCGATGGCCTGCGCGCGGCCGACGAACTTCACGCTGGTGATCGAATCGGCCCCGGCGGCGAACACATCGTCGTACACGCCGAGCGGCTGCCCGCCGAGCACCTCGCCCCACAGCCGGCACAGCTGGCCTTCCCGTGCCGTTCGCGGTGCGACCGGCACGCCGCCTCCGTCCGCGCGGCTCGGCGGCTCGGGGAGCGCGCGGCGGTCGAGCTTGCCGTGCGCGGTCACCGGCAGCGCGTCGACGGTCATCCACACCGTGGGGACGAACACTCGCGGTAGCCGCTCGCCCGCCGCGGCGGCGATCGCCTCATGATCGGGCGCACCGCTCCCGGCGGCGACGACGTAGCCGACGAGTCGCTGATGCCCGCCCGCGGTCTCCTGGACGACAACGGCCACCCGCTCGACCGCCGGGTGCGCGCGGATTGCCGCCTCGATCTCGCCGAGCTCGATTCTCTGGCCGTGGAACTTGACCTGGTCGTCGATCCGGCCGAGGTATTCGAGCTGGCCGTCGGACCGCCATCGGGCACGGTCGCCGGTCCGGTACATCGACCCGCCAGGTGCGGGACAGAAGGGGTCGGTGACGAACCGCTCCGCGGTCAGCTGCTTGCGCCGGACATAGCCGCGGGCGACGCCGGCGCCCGCCATCCACAGTTCGCCCGTCACACCGACCGGCGCCGGTTCGCCGCGCTGGTCGAGAACGTAGCCACGGGTGTTGTCGAACGGTCGGCCGATCGGTGGGTCCTGCGCGGCACCGGCGTGGCAACGGGTGTCGGTGACGTAGAACGTCTCGGTCGGCCCGTAGAGGTTGTGCAGCTCGGCTCCCGGCAGCGCGCTCGAGCAGCGCTCGACGACCTGCTGCGAGAGCTTTTCGCCGGCGGACATGACGTACCGCAGCGATACGCACCTCTCGGCCTGCGGATGGTCGAGGAAGGCATCCAGCATCGACGGCACGAACTGCACCACCGTCACCTGCCCGCGGGTGATCAAGTCGACCAGGGCGCCCGGGTCGGCATGCGCACCCGGTGGCGCGATGATCATCTCGCCGCCGAAGGCGAGCGGGAAGAACACGTCGGGCACCGAGACGTCGAAGGTCAGCGGGGTCTTGAACAGCCAGCGGTCACCGGGGCCCAGCTCATAGGCGCGCACGATCCAGTGCAGCATGTTCACGATCGTGCGGTGAGTCTGCGCAACACCTTTCGGCTCGCCCGTGGAACCCGACGTGTAGAGAACATAGGCAAGGTCGTCGAGTCCAACCTCGACGGGCGGTGCCTGCGGCGGCATCGACGCGAGCTCGCCGGTGTCACGCTCGAGGTCGAGAACGCTGACGCGGGCGCCCCCGGACTCGAGCAGCTCGGCGAGCGCAGCGCGCCCGGCCGCATCGACGATGACGATCGGCGCCCGTGCGTCGTCGAGGACGGACTCGAGTCGCCGGACCGGGTGCTCGGGGTCCAGTGGAAGGTAGGCGGCACCACTGCGGAGCACCGCGAGCTGCGCCGCGACGACGGCGGGTGAGCGCTCCATACAGATCCCGACCGGCACGTCGCGCCCGGCACCGCGTGCGAGCAGCGCGTGTGCGATGCGGTTCGCCTCGGCGTTGAGCTCTGCGTAGGTCGTGGTGCGGCCCGCGAACCGCAACGCCACCCCGTCGCCGCCGACCCGGCCGACCAGGTCGTGGACGGGGTCCGCGGGCAACGGCACGACGGTGTCGTTGAACTCTTCGACGACCGTCTTGCGCTCCGGCTCACTCAGCATCGCCACCACATCGAACGCGCGGTCGGCATCGACGGCCAGCTCGCACAGCAGCGTGCTCAAATGCCCCGCGACGCGATCCATCGCGTCGTCGTCGAACAACGAACGCTCATAGTTCAACCGCAACTGCAGCGCGTCGGCATCGCCGGAGAACGATGCAATGACCGGCACGTCAGCGGATTCGGCGACCTCGACCTCGTGCAGCGCCTGCCCGCCGTCGTCGAGGTGGTAGTCCTCGAACACGAGCAGCACCCGGACGAGTTCGTGGCCGTCGGTGATGCCGATCTGACGTTGGACGTCGGACAGCGCGACCTGAGCGTGCTCATGCCCGGCCGCCTGGCGCGCCTGCAGGGAACGTAGCCAGGAGCCGACGGGCGTCACCGTCCCCGTGTCGACCCGCACGGCAATCGTGTTGAGCAGACAGCCGATAACGGTGTCGACGTGCTCCAGGTCGATCGCCCGGCCGGACACCACCGTGCCGAAAACGACATCGTTCGTCCCCGTGTAGCGGCTCAGCAGCAGCGCCACCGCACCCTGCAGCATCGTCGAGGTGGTGACACGCTGGGTGCGGCAGAAACGGTCGATCGCGGCGCGCTCGATCCGCCGGTGTACCCGCCCCCGGCGCTCGCCCCCGCCGAGCGGTTGCGGGAGCCCCAGGTCCGTGCCGTCGCGCACCCCCTCGAGTTCCCTGCTCCAGAACGCCAACGCGGCGGTGTCGTCCTGCGCGAGCAGCCAGGCGGCGTGATCGCGCAGCGCCCGGGCCGGCTTGGGTTCGAGCTCGTAACCCGCTGCCGCCGTTCGCAGCCCGTGGTCGACGTCGTCGAGCAGTTGCGCCACGCTCCACCCGTCCAGCAGTAGGTGATGGTGGCTCCAGACGCACCGCACCCGGGCTCCGTCCTCGCGGGCGAGGTAGAGCCGCCACAGCGGCGGACGAACCGGGTCGAAGTCTTCGGCGCGGTCGCGTGCGAGCAGTGCGTCGAACTCCCGGCGGCGCGCGGCCTCGTCCAGCCCGGTCCAGTCGAGCCGGCTGATGTTCGGCGTGAGCTGCCCGTGCACGATCGCCACCGGCTCGCCCAGGTTGAGCGCCACCGATGTCCGCAGCGCGGCGTGCCGCATCAGGACCTCGACCCAGACCCGCTCGACCATGCCCACGTCAGGGTTGTCGACAACACACGTGACCTGCTCGACGTAGTCTCCGGAGCCCGGCCTCATCAAGGTGTGAAACAGCATGCCCTGCTGCATCGGTGTGAGCGGATAGGCGTCCTCGATGTCGGCGTGGGCCTGCCGCAGGGTGGTCAGTGCATGCTGGTCGAGCCAGCCCATCGGCGCCAGCGGCGGTCCGGCGTCGAACGCCCGCGACGTGCCGGTGCCCCTCGGCTCGACGGGCTCGCCCGGCGCCTGTCCGACGGCGAGCGACACCTGTTTTTCGATGGTGTCGTGGGAGAACAGGCTTCGCACCGACACCGGCAAGCCGGCGCGTTTGGCGCGCCCGACGATACGGATCGCCAGGATCGAGTCGCCGCCGAGTTCGAAGAAGCTGTCGCGGACGCCGACTTCGTCGAGGCCCAGCACTTCGCACCAGATCGCGGCGAGTGTGCGCTCCGCGTCGTTGCGCGGCGCCACGTAGGCCGAGGCGAGGTCGGGTCGCGCGGGGCCGGGCGCAGGCAGGGATCTGCGGTCGAGTTTGCCACTCGACGTTCGCGGCAGCACCGGCAGCGCGATGAATACCGACGGCACTGCGTACTCCGGCACCCGCAGCTCGCACCAGGAACGAAGCGTGCTGACCGAGGGCAGCGAGCCGTCCTCCCGGCTGACCAGGTACGCGACGAGCCGCTTCACGTCGGGCTCGTCTTCGCGCATGATCACACCCGCTTCCGCGATCGCCGAGTGGGCCAGCAGTGCCGCCTCCACCTCGCCGACCTCGACGCGGTGGCCGCGTATTTTCACCTGCCCGTCGTCGCGGCCGATGAACTCGAGCGTGCCGTCCGCGCGCCACATGCAGATATCGCCGGTGCGGTATAGAAGGCCACCGTCGTCCTCGAACGGGTTCTCGACGAACCGCTCGGCGGTCAGGTCGGGTCGGTTGTGATACCCCGCGCCGACGCCGATACCCGCGACGCACAGCTCACCCGGGACGCCGACCGGCAGCAGCCGCAACTGACGGTCGACGACGTAGGTCCGCATGTTGGCGATGGGCCGGCCGATCGGTGCGATGGGTGCCGCATCGGGTCGCACCTCCCAGGCGGTCGTGTAGTCCGTCGCCTCCGTCGGTCCGTAGACGTTGTGCAGCTCGGCGTCCAGCGTCGCGCTGAACTGCTCGATGAGGTCCTGGGTCAACGCCTCCCCGCCGACGAACACATGCCGCAGCGAGGCGCACATCTCGACCGCGGGCGTAGCCAGGAACTCGCGCAGCATCGTGGGCACGAAGTGGACGACCGTGACGCCCTCGCGGGTGATCAGGTCGACCAGTTCGTCGGGGTCACGGTGGGCGTCGGGCGCCGCGATGACGAGCCGCCCGCCAATCGTCAAGGGAACGAAGAACTCTGGGACCGAGATGTCATGGGAATAAGGCGTTTTGAGGAGCACCCGGTCGTCCGAGTCGAGCGCGTACTGATCGGCGACCCAATTGATGAGATTGACGACACCGACGTGGCGAATCAGTGCCGCCTTCGGGGTGCCCGTCGAACCCGACGTGTAGAGCACATAGGCGATGTCATCCGGCCCCGCGGCGGCAGGCGGGTTCTCGGCGGGTTGGGCCGCGATCGCTGCGGCGTCGCCGTCGAGCGCCAGCACGGCGACATCATCGTCGAGGCCGGCTGGCGCCAGCTCGCTCAGGGTGACGAGCACGGGGGCCCCAGTGTCGGCGATCGTGAACCGGATTCGCCCGGGTGGGAGGTCGGGTTCGAGCGGAACGTATGCCGCGCCGGTCTTGAGGATCGCCAGCAGCGCGATCGGCATCTCCATCGAGCGCTCGAGTAGTACGCAGACACGCGTTCCCGGCTGTGCCCCCAGTGCGCGCAGTCGATGGGCGACGCGGTTGGCCGCCGCGTTCAACTCGGCGTAGGTGAGTTGTCGGCCTGCGCACGACACGGCGGGGACCGCGGGATACTTCGCCACCTTCTCCTCGATCAGCCCGTGCACGGTGGCGTCCGCGGGAAACGGCGTCGCGGTGCGGTTCCACAGGTAGCGGATCTGGCGCTCCTCCGCCCGCGTGAGCAGTTGCACCGCGCCGACCTGCTGTGTCGGGTCCTGAAGGCTCGATTCGAGAATGGCGCGGTAGTGCCCGGCGAGCCGGGCGATCGTCGCCGCGTCGAAGATCTCGGTCGAGTGGTTGAACCCGACCGAGAGCGAGTCCCCGTGATCGTAGACCTCGAGCTGCAGGTCGACGTCGTTGCGCGTGCTGCGTTGGGACTCGTACTGGATCCGCAGCTCACCGAGTTGAGCCTCGAACCGCGGGTGACGCAGGTAGCGTGCGCCGACCTGGGTCAGCCCAGGCAGGTCGGGCCACGGCACGCCTTGCTTCTCCATCAGCAGAGTGAACGGATAGTCGCTGTGCCGCAACGTCTCCGCGTATCGGTCCCGCAGCGCGGCGACGAGATCGACGAACGACATGTCCCCGTTGACCTCGGCGACGATCGGAAGCGGCGTGGTGAAAGCGCCGAACTCCTGCTCCTCGCTAGGCCGGCGGGTGTCGACCGGTACCAGCAGCGGTACCAGTCGGTGGCCGCCGTAGCGGTGCACCGCGAGCGCGAGGGCGGCCAGCAGCACCATGAACACCGACGTGTCGGCATCGTCGCCGAGCGCTCGCGCCGCCCGCACCAGGCGTGGCGGGATCAGGCATGGAGTGTGGGTGCCCGGGCCGCCTATCGACGGCAGTGGATCGCCCGCGGTCCGAATGCGTGGCAGCGACAGCGGCTCGAACTCGTCTGGAAGCGTCTGCGCCCAGAAGCCGGCGATCTCTTCACGCCGACCGCAGGCGAACTCGCGCCGTTGTCGAATCCGCTGGGGATCGACGGTGCGCTGCTCGGCCGCCACGTCGTCACCCGACGTGAGTGCGGCGAAGGCGTTCACGAATTCATCGAAAGCCATCGCCATCGACGTGAGATCCGCGATCAGCGGGTGCACCGCGATGACCAGTCGATGCCGCTCAGCGTCGAGGTGCACGAGTCGCGCACGCGCGACAGGATCGGTGCGCGGGTCGATCGGCGTGCGGGTCAGATCGGTGACGAGCCGATGCGCCTCGAGCATCTGTGCGGCTCGCGGACGCGACCCGAGATCGATGACCTCCAGCCCGACGTCGTCGTTGTGTAACCGCAAGGCGAACCCGTTGTCCCGCTCAACCAGCTGCGAAGTCAACTGCGGATGCGCGGCGAATACGGCCTGCACTGCACGCCCGATCGCGTGTGGATCGATCGGACCATCGATCCGGACCGATGCACTCGAGACGAACGGCCGGTCCGCGGGCAGGTGGAGCGCCCGATGCCAGAGCGCCTCCTGAGTCAACGATAAGGGTATTTCGCCCGGCCTCACGCGGCCTCCTTTCAGGATCGCGGTAAAAACCGCAGCTTACGGCTATCGGCCGTCGAAATTCGGGTACGGCAGAATTGGCACCCAAGGTCCGGTGGCGGTGGCGTGCGTCGAAGGTTCTGGGGGTAAGAGACTTTCACTTCGCCGTCGCCAGGATTCAGGTTAGGCCGCCAGATCACGGTCCCCGTCTCGGCAGTCTCCTGACCAACACCGGCGCCTACTTCGCGGCGCTCGGCTCATACCGGGACGGCGACCCGCGCCCATCGTGGAACAGTTTTCTTCGGCGTCGGTTCGCGCCGTCGTCAACGGTCGTCACCTCGTTGGCGACCTCCGGTCGATACGCGAGCGATGGAACTCACCGCTCAAGGCGCCGCGATTCCGCCGTTCACCGCGTGGCGGATTTACTGATCAGACAACCCGTGTTCGACGCACTAACGCTTTAGCGTGAGCTCGGAATCACGACCGGCAATGCCCGCAGATCTGTCGACCCCCTCGTAGCAGCCGGTGTCATCGTCGAGTTCACCGACCGCACCCGAAACCGCGCCTGGGGCGCACCGAAGTCCCTGGCGCACTTGACGAGTTCGCCGAACGCGCCAGACGGCGCACCCTTGCCATGTGAACAGGGCAACTACTGGACCGGGTAATCAAAGGAAGCCGCGGCGCGCGGGTGTTGCACCGAACTCTGCGGGCTGCGCCGACGGCTATGCACGGCATCATCTGCGGAGTCGGGCATGGCAGCGGCGAGTTGGAGTCAGTGGCAAGTCGACTCTGGAGTCGAACACGTGTTCTAATGAGTTCTCAGCGCCAGCCCGCTCACTGCGGGCGATCCTCGGAAGGAACTCGCCGCAACGATGACCCTAGACACCCTGGCAGCAGAAGCGTCGTCCACCGACTCCGACACACCCGACGTCTGGATTCCTTCTATCGAGAGCACCTCGCCCACGCCAACCCCGACACCCGCCGCCGAAGGCTCGGCCGCCGAGAAGCCCATGAAGGCCCCGGCCAAGAAAGCCGCCGGCAAGAAGGCCAAGACTCTCGAGCTGACGCTCACTGTCACCGGTACTGCCGACGGCGAATGGCGTGCGGAGCTCAAGCAGGGCACCACCTACCTGGCTCGCAACCTCGCGGTCGCGGCCGCCGCCGTCTCCCGGGCGGCCAAGGAACTGCACGGGGACCTCGTCACCCCGATCGACGAGGTCATCGAAGAGGCGCGCTCCCAGCAGGCCGCAAGGGTCGCTGCCCTCGAAGCCGAGCTAGAAGCGGCCCGCAACACCCTCGCCGACCTGGAATGAGATCCCAGAGCCAACCCGCTCGCATGGGTCTGATCCGCTTGCGCGACCCGACGGCGACAGCTGGGTACGAGCCGAGAACGCGCCGATCGCGACCGCTGCATCCCGTATGTGTCATAACGACGAATAAACGTCGACTCGGAAACTCGATCGTGAAAAACCAGCCTCTCACGTAGGGCGACTGGGACTTGAACCCAGGACCAACGGATTATGAGTCCGCGGCTCTAACCAACTGAGCTATCGCCCCCTTGCGCGCGTGCGCGGCCCCATGGTCGCACAGGCCGTCGGCAACCCCCGGCGATATCCGAACGTCGGTCATGATGAACCTCGCCGCATTAGGCTCCGACCGTGATCCGCTTTCTGTTGCGCATGGTCGTGTTCCTCGGCTCCTCGGCGATCGGACTGTTGGTGGCTTCCTGGCTGATCGACGGCGTGACGGTGTCGACGTGGGGCTTCGTCACCGCCGTCGTCATCTTCACCGTCGCGCAGGCCATCCTGTCCCCGTTCTTCCTGAAGATGGCGAGCCGCTACGCGTCGGCGTTCCTCGGCGGCATCGGCCTGGTGTCCACCCTGGCGGCGTTGATCCTGGCTTCGGTGCTCACCCACGGACTGACCATCCGCGGCATCGGCGCGTGGGTGGCGGCGACGGTGGTCGTCTGGCTGGTCACCGCCGTCGCGACCCTGCTGCTGCCGATGCTGATCATCAAGAAGAAGGTCGCATAGCTGACTCCGTGAACAAGCCGCTGATCGCCGGGTTGCTGACCGCGTGGTGCCTGCTGGTGGTCCTGCCGGCGTGGATCGTCTACGTCGCGTTTCGCGGCGTCGACGCACACACACCGATCATCGGTCCCATCATTGCCATCTGGATCGTCGGTTACCTGCTGCAATTCGGCGTGTTCATGGCCGCGACGCGCAAAGCCTCACGCAGCGGCATCGGCGGGTGGTTCCTCGCGTCGACGATGCCGTTCGTCGCGGATTGGAGCGTCCCGGTTGCGCCGTGGTCGCCGATCGCGGTCGCCGCGGTGGTGGGCGCCTACGCGGCATGGTTCTACTCGCGAGTGGCACGCAGCGATGATTTGCAGCACAACGGTATTCGGGCAACCGGAACCGTGCTCGAAGTCAAGAAGCCACTCATGAACACGATCATCAACGACATCTACCTCCGCAGGACGATGACACTGCGCATCGACCGCGCCGACGGCACGCCCCCGTATGAGGCGAAGTACTCGGGCACCTTCATGGTTGGCGAGATCCCCTCACCGGGAGACGTCTTCGACGTGCGGGTCGATCCGAAGAATCCCCACCACCTCGAGACGACCGACGCTACGAGCGACACGCCCCCGCCACCGCGGGCACCGGCCTGGCTGTCGCAACAGGATCCGACGGTCACCGAGCAGCTTCGGCAGCTCGACGACATGCACGTCAGCGGCGCGCTCACCGACGACGAGTTCGCGGCGGCCCAGCAACGGGTGCTGCGGGGCTAGACGTCAGCTGTAGACCGGCTGGCCGTCCAGTCCGAGGACGTACCGTTCGGTGCCCTCCTCGACGCGCGGCGCGTCGCCACCGAGGGCGACCGCAATCTTGTTGGCGGCGTTGCGCATCACGTCGAAGGTGATCTCGATGGCCTCGGAATCGGAGAAGTGTTCCCGCACCCCGGCCGCGACGTCGGCGTCGATCTTCGACGGCGTCCAGATCAACGCGTCGACAAAGCGCAGCGCGGCCTTCTGCCGGTCATCCAGCAGGGTCGACGACTCGTAGTGCTCGATGTCGGAGTACAGCGACTCGGTCCCGCCCGCGTCGAGCGCGGCACCCTCGCGAAGTGACGTGCAGAGGCGACAGTTGTGCTGGACCGCGCCGCGCAGGCGGACGACCTCGGTCGTGACGGGGTCCAGGGCGCGCAGGGCACCGACGGTCGCGGCGAACTGATTGAGCAGCAGATCGACGGGATCAGTATCGCGATCCCAGACGACGGGGTCGACGGCCGGTGGGAAGCCGAGCGCGGTCAGGCCCGCTTGGACGCGGGGCACGAAGTCGGCGATGAATATCAGCGCGGCCATGTGGAATGCTTTGTTGCCCAACGCCGTCATGAAGTCCGCGCGCTGCTTGGGGCTGAGCACCGACACGTCGACGGCGAACTGTTCGGCGAACTCGGCGAGCTGCGGGTCCTCGACAGCAGGGCCCTGCGCCACGAGGGGCGGTAACGAGAGGGCCTGGGCGCACACCTCGCGCACCAACGCGTTGCGACCCGCTTGACCCTCGGGGCTTAGTGACTTCAACCGGGTCAGCAAGCCGTACAAACGATCGTCGTCCATGACTGCGATTATGGCGTGCGGCCCGCCGCTGACACGCGGAACTCGGCGAAGTCCAACCCGCGAGTTGGCCGATGACTACCGTCGCGATCATGATCAACGACTCGGCGGAGCGCATCTTCCGCGGCGGCACGATCCTCACCATGGACGACGCCCGACCTCGCGTCGAGATGGTCGCCGTCGGCGGCGGGCGCATCCTCGCCGTCGGCGACGAATCCGACGTCATGTCGACCCGCGGCGAGGACACCGAGATCGTCGACCTTGGTGGCCACACGTTGATGCCGTCGTTCATCGACGCCCACGGTCACTTCGCGAATGCGCCGCAGATCGTGAAGTGGGCCAACGTGTCCGGCGTGCCCGCGGGTCCCGTGACGAGCATCGCCGACATCCAACGCGTACTCGGGGACTTCGTGGCGGCCAACTCGGTGTCACCGGGCGCCTGGGTCGTCGGTTACGGCTACGACGTGTCGAACCTGTCCGACGGCCGCCAGTGCACGCGCGACGATCTGGACGCCGTGCTGCCGGACAACCCGGTGATGCTGATCCACAGCTCCAACCACGGGGCCGTACTCAACACGCGGGGTTTCGCTGCGGTGGGCTACGACGCCTCCACGCCCACACCGCCCGGCGGGCTGATCCTGCGCAAACCCGGCGGAAACGAACCCGAGGGGCTGATCATGGAGACCGCCTTCGTGCCGATCTTCGCCAACATGCCGCAGCCGTCGCAGGACGAGCTACTGGACACCTTCGACGCCGCCCAGCAGCTGTACGCCTGCAAGGGCACCACCACCGTGCAGGAGGGCGCCACCCACGCCAAGGATCTCGGCCTCATCCGAACCGCCGCCGACCAGGGACGTCTCTACCTCGACGTGGTCGCCGTGCCGCTGGTGCTCGAGGTCCCCAAACTCGTCAAGGAGTACTTCCCCGACTTCACGGGTGGCCCGATGGAGCTGCCCGACACGGCTGCCGAGTCGTTCGGCACGTATCACAACCGACTGAAGCTGCAGGGCATCAAGTGCATCGTCGACGGCTCGCCGCAAGGCAAGACGGCGTTCTGGACCGAGCCGCTGTTGACCCCCGGGCCTAACGGTGAGGCCGACTGGTGCGGCCAACCCGTGTTCGGAAGGGAACTGATCGAGAAGATGGTCAAGGAGATCGCCGATGCGGGCATCCAGATCTTCTGCCACTGCAACGGCGACGCGGCGATCGACATGATGATCGACGCCTGCCGAGCGGCCGGGATGACCGCGGGCGACGACCGCCGCACCGTGATCATCCACTCCCAGTTCATGCGTCCCGAGCAGCTCGCCGAATACACCGAATTGGGGCTGTCCCCAAGCTTCTTCACCGTGCACGCCTTCTTCTGGGGCGACGTGCACGTGGAGAACCTCGGTCGGGAACGCGCGTACTTTCTGAGCCCGATGGCCTCAGCCGTCAAGGCCGGGCTGCACTGCTCGAATCACAACGACTTCTCCGTGACGCCGATCGACCCCATGCGGATGGTGTGGAGCGCCGTCGCCAGGACGTCACGCTCGGGTGAGGTCATCGGCCCCGACGAACGGGTCGACCCGTGGCAGGCGCTCAAGGCGCTCACGATCGAGGCGGCGTGGCAGATCCGCGAGGAACACGACAAGGGCACACTCGCCGCCGAGAAGTTGGCCGACCTAGTGATCCTCGACCGCGATCCGACCAGCGTGCCCACCGACGAGATCCTGGACATCACCGTCGTCGAGACGTTCAAGGAAGGCCGCATCGTCTACCGTGCCTGACTTCTCGGGCGTCGACTATTGGGCCTGACTCACCGAGGACATGTGGAAGTCGGGAATGCGCAGCGACGGCATCTTCGCGCGCGTCGCCCAGTCACCCCACTCCCTGGGCAGCGTGGTCTCGCTGACGCCTGCCTCGGTGGCGCGGCGCAATAGATCCAGCGGGCTCTCGTTGAAACGAAAGTTGTTGACGGCGCCCGTGACCTGACCATCCTCGATCAGGTAGACGCCGTCGCGGGTCAGACCGGTCAGCAACAGCACGGTGGGATCGACCTCGCGGATGTACCACAGGGTGGTCAGCAGCAGCCCGCGCTCGGTGCGGCGGATCATGTCCGGCAGGCTCGCCCAACCGCCCGTCATCAGCATGTTGTCCGCGGGGGCCGCCACGGGGACGTCGAACTCCGCCGCCGCGGCCCGCGGGTAGGCCAGCGCGTTGATCGTCCCGTCGCGAATCCATTCCACCCGGTCGATGTCCATGCCGTTGTCGAACACCGACACCCGCTCCGAGGAACTCGTCGCCGCCACGAACGGCGAGCACTCCAGACCCGTTGCCGTCGGATCGGAGTACAGCGTCAGCCCGAGATCGGTGAGCTTCTCCCCCACCCGGGTACCGCCCGGCGCCGAGAGCGCGGTGCGGCCCTCCTGCGCCCCGCGGCCGTCCATCGTCCAGCCGAGGTAGATCATCATGTCGGCGACCGTCGACGGCGGCATCAGCGTCTCGTAACGACCGGCCGGCAGCTCGATGCTTCGGCTGGCCCAGTCCAGCCGGTTCGACAGCTCGTCGAGCATGGAATCGGTTGGCACGTCGACGAAGTCAGGAGTACCGACACCCACCCATGCGCTGGCCCCGCTGCGCTTGGCATTGATCTCCACGGCTCCGGTCGGTTGGGTATAGCGCCGACGCAGTCCGCTCGAAGTGGCCACGAACGTGGTGTCCAGCTCGTGGCGGGCGAAGCCGTACAACCGATCGGCGCCGCGGAAACCCTTCGCCAGGCTCTTCGCGATACCGGCGAAGACCTCGGCTGCCGTCTCGGGCACGGGCTCATCCCAGTCGTACGGGGTCTCATCGCCTGCCAGCATCGGCGCACCGTCGCGGGCTTCCGGCGCGGAGCGCGCCGCGTCCTGCGACGCGGCCACCAGGCCGGCGATCGCCGAAGGATCGACCTCACTGGACTTCACCGAGCCGATGTGAGCGCTATTGCCCTGGCGGACAATCGATATCACCGTGGTGTCCCGGCTGAGGGACTCACCGTTGGTGGTCATAGAGTTGCCCGCCCACCGCAACGACGCCGTCGCGCGGTCGGTGACCACCACGATGGTCTCGTCGGCCATCCCTCGGCGCAAGGCCTCGGCGAGCACGATCCCGACGACGTCCGGTGCGGCGATCACGATGCTCCGTTCCTCGCGCAAGCGCTCATCATCGGCCAGCCTCCTCGCGGGTGTTCAAGACGCTGATCCCACGGAACAACGCCGAGGGGCAGCCGTGGCTGACCGCGGCGACCTGCCCGGGTTGCGCCTTGCCGCAGTTGAACGCTCCGCCGAGGCGCCACGTCGAGAGACCGCCGACCGCTTCCATCGCTCCCCAGAAGTCCGTGGTGGTGGCCTGGTAGGCGACGTCGCGGACTTGCCCGTCGAGGCGTCCGTCGCGGATCCGGAAGAACCGTTGGCCGGTGAACTGAAAGTTGTAGCGCTGCATGTCGATCGACCACGACTTGTCACCGACCACGTAGATGCCATCCTGCACCTTGGCAATCAGGTCGTCGGTGCTCACGTCCTCGGTGCCCGGCTGCAACGACACGTTCGCCATCCGCTGGATCGGCACGTGATGCGGCGAATCGGCGTACGAGCAGCCGTTCGACCTCGCTTCACCAAGTCGGGGTGCGAACACGCGGTCGAGTTGATAGCCGACGAAGAGGCCGTCGCGCACCAGGTCCCACTTCTGGGCGCGCACCCCCTCGTCGTCGAATCCGATCGTCGCCAGTCCGTACTCGACGGTGCGATCGGCGGTCACGTTCATCACGGGCGACCCGTACTGCATGACGCCGAGCTTGTCCGGCGTCGCGAACGACGTTCCCGCATAGGCTGCCTCGTAGCCGACCGCCCTGTCGTACTCGGTGGCGTGGCCGATCGACTCGTGAATGGTGAGCCACAGATTGGACGGGTCGATCACCAGGTCGGTGGGACCCGCGACCACGGTCGGCGCCGTGGTCTTCTCGGCCAACAACGACGGCAACGCGGCCAGCTCGGTCGACCAGTCCCACACGTCGTCGCCCGCCACGAACTCCCAGCCGCGCGCCATCGGCGGCGCCAGGGTGCGCATGGTCTCGAACGTGCCCGCCGCGGAGTCGACCGCCACCGCCTCGAGCGAGGGTTGCAGGCGCACCCGCTGCTGGGTGATCGACGACCCGAACGTGTCGGCGTAGAACGATTGTTCCTTGACGGCGTGCAGGCCCGCGGACACGTGGTCGACGCCGGCCTGCCCACTCCTGCTGGCGAGCAGGCGACCCGAGTACTCGACGAGTACACCGATCTTGTCGACGGCCGGGACGTCGAACGGGTCGACGAGGTAGTCGGACACCCAGCTGACGTCGGAGTAGACCGGCTCGGGGGCGAGCTCGATGCGTTCGGCATTGAGCGGAGCCAGAGCAGCGGCGACACGGACCGCGCGGCGCGCCGTCTCGGCGGCGACAGCCGGGTCCAGCTCGGCGTGCGACGCGAAACCCCAGGTGCCGTCCACGATGACCCGAACCGCAAGACCGATCTCGCGGCTGATGACCGACGTCTCCAGCTCCCCGTCGCGCAGCTGCACGATCTCGGTGGTGATGCGGTGAATCCGAAGGTCTGCATAGCTCGCGCCGGCGGACGTGGCCGCCGCCAGTGCTGCGTCGGCGAGGTGGTGCCGCGGCAACACGAGGAAGTCGGCATCGACACGTCGGCGCGCTGTCACAGCTCTACCGTAGTGGCACCACAATGAAGCGGCGGGTCGGCTGCGCATTCGCAACACCGTCGTGGGTTACGCGCTGCTGACCCGCCCCGCCGAACGTGGGTTACCCCCACGCTTTTTCGCGGCGAACGTTGATCAACCACACATTCGGCGGAGGTGTTCGAGCGAGCGACGCTAGCTGGTCGCCAGCGGGGTGAAGAGTTCGACGTACACCGAGACGGCGCACAGTCCGATGACGATCGCGAAGGCGACGGCGTCAGACCAGGTGGGCCGAGATGGCAACGCAGAGATCTGACCCGCGCCGCCACGCGCGGTGATCGCATCACCCATCTCGTCGGCGCGACGCAGGGCCACGGTAACGGCCGCCGCAAGCAGGTCGATGATTTCAGCGGACATCCTGCGCCACCGATCCCTTGCCGTGGCAGCAGGCTCGCGGGGCCTCAGCTTGCGGGCGGCGAACAGCACGCGGAACTCGTCGATGAGCATCGGGAAGGCCCGCAGCGCAAGCGAAAGCGCCACTGCCCAGTCGTCGATCGGAAGCCGCAACAGCCGCAGCGGCCTGCCGATCTTGGCCACCGCCGGCGCAATCTCGGCGACGTTGGTCGTCCAGGAGACCAGCCCGCCGAGCCCGAGCAACACGATCGAGAGCACCGTGATCTGAAGGAATTTCAGCAGTCCGCCGAGTCCGAGGTCCACGGACGCGACGAGGACGTGAGGACTTCCGCCTGCGAACGACGCCGTCAGCGCGCCGAAGAACAGCAAGATCCACAGCCAGCGCGGCACGGAGGGCAACACACCACGGGGAATGCGGGCGATCCACGCGGTGAGCAGGACGAACACGGCGACCAGGGCGATCGGCACCCAGCCCGGATAGAGCGTGAGCAGGATGCCGACGGCGGCGGCGACGACGAGCTTAGTGCCCGCCCACAGCTCGTGGATGACGCTGCGGCCGGGGACCGGTCGCAGCAGCACGACCGGCCGCGGTTGGCGACGCTGGGGCGCGGTCACGCGACACCTCCCGCCGTCGTGGGAGCGGGCATGACGGCGCCGTCGCGCAGACGCAAGGTGCGTGGGCACAGTTCCTCGAGGCCGGAGAAGTCGTGCGAGATGACGATCACCGTCAGACCGGCGTTCCGACGCAAGGCGGACAGCAGCCCCAACAGGCCTCGCTGACTCGCGGCGTCCAGGCCGGCCAGCGGCTCGTCGAGGATCAACACCCGCGGCTTGCGTGCCAGCAGGCCCGCCAACACCACCCGACGCATCTGGCCGCCGCTGAGCTGGTCGATGCGCCGCAGCCCGATGGTCGGGTCGAGACCGACCATGGCCAGCGCCGCGACGATCTGCGAGTGGTCGTAGTAGTCCAGCCCGGCGGCTGAGGCGATCTCCATGTCCACGCGTGCGCGCATCAGTTGCAACCTCGCGGCCTGGAACGAGATCGCCACGGCGCCAACCTGATCCGAGACCGGCCTGCCGTCCAGCAGGCACGTCCCAGCGCTCGGTGTCAGCACGCCGGCCATGATCCACGCCAGCGTCGACTTCCCCGAACCGTTGAGTCCGTGGATCAGCACGCCGTCTCCCTCGTTGACGACGAGGTCAACGTCACGCAATGCGGTTGACGCCCAGGGGGTTCCCAGTCCGTACTCATGCCCGATGCCCTTGAGTTCCAGCAGCGGCGACCCGCCCCGCCACGTCTGCGCACTGGTGGGGGCGGGCGCAGGCGCGGTGCTGACCATCTCGACGTTGTCCGCGGTGCCACCGTTGCCCGTGAGGTCGATGATTCGATCCGCCGACGCCGCCTCGTCGTTGTAGTGCGTGATGTGCACCAACGACATTCGGTGCTTCTTCGTCAGTCCCGATAGCACCGAGATGAGCGCTTCGCGGCCCTGCTGATCGACCATGCTGGTGACTTCGTCGGCGATCAGCAGCGACGGCTCTCGCGCCAGGGCCGCCGCGACCGCGAGGCGCTGCAGTTCGCCCCCCGACAGCCCTCCGGTGTCGCGTTCGGCCAGCCCGTCCAGCCCGACCTCCGCGAGGAGTCGATCGACGTCCGTGGTGGCGCCAGGTGGTAGCCCGAACACGACGTCGTCGGCGACGCGAGTACCCAGGACCTGACTCTCGGGGTGCTGCATGACGACGGCGGTGCCACCGACCTTGCCGAGGCCGACCGCTCCTGGACGGTCCACGGTGCCCGCGGTCGGCGGCCGGCCCGACAGCACGAGCATCAAGGTCGTCTTACCCGAGCCGTTGGGGCCGGTGACGGCCACGTGCTCGCCCTCGTCGACGGACAGGGAGACCGGGCCGAGGGCGTCGTGACCCACACCGTCGTAACGGAAGCGGACGTCGCGGAACCGGGCGGGCACCGGGCCGACGGGTTCGGTTGAGTCGACGAAGTCGAGCTTGTGCACGTCGGGCACGCCGGACAGGCGCACCAGCACCCGCGACAACGCCCACCATCCGATGAGGGTGACAGAACCGATGCTGAGAATGCTGGAGCCAATGATCAACACGGGCCAGTAGGTCAGCACCGTCGCGAAGTCGTCCCGGAGTCGCTGCGCGGCCACCTCGAGGCCGGAGATGCGTTCGAGCACCGCGGCGATGCCGCTGACGTTGGCGGTCATCGACGCGAAGACCAGCTCGCGGATCCGGTAGAAGACCATCAGGAAGCCGACGCCGACCAGGCCGAATACGCCGCCCGCGATCAACGCCGCGACCGTGATCGTCGGGATCCCGCGCCCACGGCGCTTGACGATGCCTGTCAGGCCACCGATGTAGGCACAGTTGACGACCGTCATGAGCCCGCCGAATCCGGCGATCAGGAAGGCGATGATGCCGCCGGCGACCGTCGCACCGACGAGAACCCTGAAGCGATGGCGGTAGGCCAGCAGCCCCATGGGGACGGTGCCGAGCACCGACAGGCCTGCGGCGAACGGCACGACGACGGCGATGATCGCGGTGGCGGCGCACAGCGCGGCCATGACTGCGGCGTGCGCCAACTCGTCGGGCTTCATCGAGCCAGCCCGTCGAGGTGCACCGCCGCCGGTCTCGCTGCCGGTCTGGGCCATTTCTCGATTCTGCCAGTTGTCGACCGAGAGCATTCTCAGCCGCCTGTGACCACGGCCACGATCGTCGCGTTGATGTACATAGAGATTCTATGGAAAAATGGCTGAATGGCCCTCCCTCCCGTGACGCAACCTGCTGCCGACACCTCCCTCGCCGGGGATCTGTTGTCCGTGGTCGCCAGGCTCAACCGGCTCGCCACCCAGCGCGTCAGGATGGAGTTGCCCTACGCGCAGGCTCGACTGTTGTCGACGATCGAAGATCAGGGCGCGGCACGCATCTCCGATCTGGCCGCCTTCGACCACTGCTCGCAGCCGACCATGACCACGCAGGTCCGTCGGCTCGAAGACGGCGGTCTGGTGTCACGCATCACCGACCCGGCCGACGCCCGCGCCGTGCTGATCAGCATCACCCCGAACGGCAAGGAAGTCCTGACCCGCGTGCGCGCCGACCGCGGCGCCGTCGTCGACCCCTACCTGGAACGCCTCGAGCCGGTCGACCGTGAGTCACTCACCGAAGCGGTCCGCGTCATGCGTGCGATCCTCGAGGACGCTCGGCACGACCGCTGAATTCGATTCTCCGACAACCCGATTCTCCTTCATCAGAGGATCAACACGTGGCGCCAACCCATGGCCGTCTGCGGCGGCGACGTCGCCCCATGGCTGGTCGGCAGCGACAGGTGAATCGAACTCGACGACAACCGCATACGGTTCGACGAGTTCGGGCAGACTGATCCACCATGACTGTGCTGACCGTGGTCTCGACGACGCTGGTGCCCATGGTGTCGGTTCTATCGACTGCGGCCGTGGCGATGTGGTCCAAGCGCATCGATGCCACAACCAAGCGAGACGACAGCGTGCAAACTCATCCTCGACTACGAGAAGCGAGCCGGAGAAGACAACAAGGCCGTCCTGAAGTCGCTGATATCGGCGACCATGCACCTCAAGCGCGGCACGGAGAGGCTCGCAGGCGCCGAGATGAGCACGAGCGACAGACGGGCGGAGGCCATCCGGCAGCTCTACGACTTCCGCGCGCGGCTCGGTCTCGACGATGAAACCCCGACGTCCCCCGTGCTCGACGATCAGACGACGATCGGGGGCCAGCAGAGGTGGACCGAACTGAAGGACGAATAGACCTCATGGCTCCGGAAGCTGGGCGATGGATCGGGTCTTGACGTCGACGAGCTGGTGTCGCTGTGCGACCACACGTTGAAGGCCGCCCACAAGGACCTTCGTGGCGGTTACGGAGTCGAGCATTGACGAGCGTTTGGGCGGCGGCTAAGTCACCGACGCGCCGATCAGAGTGCCCACCACGTAGGTCGCCGCGATCGCGATTCCACCAAAGGCCAACTGCCGCAACGAGCCCTGCCAGACGGCTCGGTGAGTGAAGTAGGCGGCCACTCCGCCGGCGATGAGCAATCCGACGCCGCCGCAGGCCAGCCCCAACCAGAGCAAGGAGAACCCCAGCAGGTACGGGATCAGCGGGACGATCGCGCCAATCGCGAACATCACGAACGACGACCCAGCCGCCACCCAGGGCGACGGCTTCTCATTCGGATCGATGCCCAACTCCTGCACGAGGTGGAAGTTCAAGGCCCGGGTCTCGTCCTGGTGAATCTCGCGGGTTGCCGCGGTGGCCGTCGCCTCGCTGATCCCCATCGCCACCAACATGCCGACGAGTTCGGCACGCTCGGCCTGCGGGTTGTTCTTGAAGGATCGTCGCTCGACGCGGACCTCGGATTCGATCTGCTCGTTCGCCGTCGTCACCGAGGTGTACTCGCCCAAGGCCATCGAGAACGCGCCCGCGAGAAGGCCCGCCACACCGGACACCACGACGGCGTTCGTGTTCGCACCCGCGGCGACGCCTGCGATGAGTGCCGTGTTGCTGACCAGTCCATCCATCGCCCCGAACGTGGCGGCCCGCAGCCAGCCGCCCGTGACGTCGGCATGCCGGTGGTCGATCTCGAGGGGCAGCCCGGTCGGCGGCTGTAAGGGGTCCGGATCGGTCACGTCGATGATTCAACGCCAACCCGATTCGTGCGATCCACTCAGGATTGCCTGGGTTTGCCACATCACAGTTTCGCGACCGCTTTCTGCGGATACCGTGGAAGTATGACTACCACTGCGGATCACCTTCGTAATGCCCTCGACGGCCGTTGGCGCGACATGAAGAACCGTATGCGACAGGAACTTTCCTCCGAGGTCTTCAGGCCGCACTACACGCCGAACACGGTGATCGCCCGCACCAAGGTCACTGAGCAGATGCGGATCATGGCCGCCAACGGCGCCGCCGAGGACGGCTTCAAGAAGGAGCACGGCGGCAACGGCGACGTCGGGGCCGCAGTGACGCAGATCGAAATGTTGGCGATGTCCGATCTTTCGCTGATGGTGAAGGCCGGTGTGCAATGGGGCCTGTTCGGTGGTGCGATCGAGAACCTCGGCACCGAACGCCACCACGACGCATACGTCAAGAAGCTCATCGGCCTGGAACTGCTGGGCTGCTTCGCCATGACCGAGACCGGGCACGGCAGCGACGTGCAAGCGCTCGAGACCACGGGAACGTACGACCCGGACACTCAGGAGTTCGTCATCGACTCCCCCACCCCGTCCTCGCGCAAGGACTACATCGGCGGCGCCGCGAAAACAGCCCGGGTGGCAGCGGTGTTCGCACAGCTGATCACCAAGGGCGAGGGCCATGGCGTGCACTGCTTCGTCGTGCCGATCCGTGATGACGACGGCAACGACCTGCCGGGCGTGACCACGTCTGACTGCCAGTACAAGGGTGGGCTGCCAGGCGTCGACAACGGCCGAATTCAGTTCGATAAGGTGCGGATCCCGCGGGAGAACCTGCTCAACAAGTACGCCGACGTGGCAGAGGACGGCACCTACTCGTCGCCGATCGAAAACCAAGGCCGCCGATTCTTCACGATGCTCGGCACGCTGATCCGCGGGCGGGTCACGGTCGGCGGTAGCGCTGGCGCCGCAGCCCGGGTAGCACTCGACATCGCGACGCGATATGCCCTGGAGCGCAGGCAGTTCGAGGCGCCTGGCGCCGAAGATGAGGTGCTGATCATGGACTACCTCGTGCATCAGCGGCGGCTGTTTCCGTTGATCGCCAAGTCGTATGCCCTGCAGTTCGCCCAGAACGAACTGGTGGCCAAATGTCATGAGCTGCAGACCTCCGACGACCCGGACGCCGAGGAGCAACGAGAGCTCGAATCCCGCGCTGCCGGCCTGAAGGCCGCCAACACCTGGCACGCCACGCGTGCCATCCAGGAGGCGCGCGAGGCCTGCGGTGGGGCGGGTTACCTGGCCGAGAACCGGCTGATAGCACTCAAGGCCGACACCGACGTCTTCACCACGTTCGAGGGTGACAACCACGTGCTCACCCAGCTGGTGGCCAAGGAACTGCTGACCGCGTACGCCGACGACGTCAAGAGCATGAGCCCGGCGCAGTGGGTGCGCTTCGCCGCGAACTTCGCCGGCGAGCGGGTGATCAAGCGGACCGCGGCCCAGACCATCATGCAGACGATCGTCGACTCACGCGAGGACAACGAGGAGGAGGGCTCGCTGTTCAACCGCGGCACCCAGGTGAAGATGCTCGAGGACCGCGAGGAGTACATGCTCACGTCCGTCGCGCGTCGACTGCAGGGCAAGTCCAAGGAGATGTCGCCGTTCGACGCGTTCAACGCCGTTCAGGACCACGTGTTGCACGCCGCCACGGCACACATCGACCGCATCATCCTCGAGTCGTTCGTCGCCGGAATCGATACCTGCGAGGACGAGACGGCACGCGAGGTCCTCGGCATGGTGTGTGACCTCTACGCACTGTCGGTGATCGAGGACGACAAGTCGTGGTTCATCGAGCACCGCTTCCTGTCGACCGAGCGGTCCAAGGCCGTCACCCGGGGCATCAACGACCGGTGCCGCAAACTACGCCCGCACGCCGAGCTTCTGGTCGAGGGGTTCGGGATTCCGGAGCAGTTGCGCTACGCCGAAATGCTGCACCCGGAGCACATCCCCGATGCCGACGAGCACGTAGAGCAGAACGCCGAGTAAACAGGCGCTGAAGCTCCCCCGCGTGGACTCGAACCACGAACCTGCCGATTAACAGTCGGCTGCTCTGCCAATTGAGCTACAGGGGAATGGCAATCGGTGTGCGGAACATGCCCACGGACCGAGCGTTGACTCTATCGCATGAAGTCTCGAACCCCGGTATCGGGAGTGGCTCGCCAACCGGTCACCTCACCCGGTCGCGGAGGGCCCACTTAGGGCAGGATGGGTGCAATGCACCGTCGTGTGGAAGGGGTCCTGTGATCCGCGTCGCCGCCGTCATGGCTGTTGGATACGTATTGGGCGCAAAGGCTGGCAGGCGCCGCTACGAGCAGCTCGCAGGCACGTTCCGGGCGGTCACCGGCAGCCCGGCAACCAAGGCCGTACTGGATGCCGGACGACGCAGGATCGCCGACCGGGTATCGCCCGATCCGACGATGGGGACGTTGACGCCGATCGACGCGCAAACCTCGGTGTGGCAGCCCGAGGCGGAGAGCCGCTAGCCGACTCCCCGAGTCCAGGTCTGGCCGGGAAGCAGCGGGCCAGTCGAGATGCCACTGCTGCCATTGGGTCCGTACGTGCCGAACGGCGTGCCGATGTTGGTCGGGTTGCCGTTCGAGTAGCCCAGGCAGATGCCGTCTTCCTTGTTGCCGTACCAGGCCAGACAGGGCGCAGCATCGACGGTGTGGCCGGGGCCACCGGTGAACGCGATCGCGAGCGGAGCGGCAACGGCGGCGACCGCGAAGGCTCCAGCGGAGACGAATCGGCGGGCTCGGATGGTCATGACGGACCCTTCCATTGGTCTGACGGGCGGACTCACCTTAGCGTGACGAGGCCGTTCACGCAGTAAGGTCGTCGCCGCTCGCCCGCTCCAGCAGGCTGCGCCGATAGGTCTCCATGGCGACGAGGTCGCCGAACAACGCGTTGTACTCCTCGTCGTTGTCGACGGGCGACATGCGCTGCAGCTTGGACTTCATCTCGGCGATCTGCCTGCCGACCCACACTTCCTGCAATCTGGCCAACACCCCGCCGATGTAGCGGGCGAGGCGATCGTCGTCGTCGACCCTGAAGGCCTCGACCCCGAGTTCGTTGAGCAGGTTCGCTGCCTGGGGCGACGCCGTCTGCTCGCGAACCGCGTCGATCCACTGACCTCCCGAGCCGCCCGCCGACATGCCGCCCGCCGAGGCAATCGCGGTGCGCACCGCGGCGTAACCGGGATGGGTGAAGCTCTCGACTGTCAACGTGTCGAAGACGGGCCCGGCGATCGCCGGATACTGCAGCGCGGCCTTGAGCGCTTCACGCTGCGGCCACAGGGTCGGGTCGCGCGGGTCGGGACGCGCCACGGCGGTGATGGGGCCGGCAGCCGGACTCGCGCCCCTACGCGCATCACGTCGAGGAGCGCCGCCGCCCGCCTTGGCTGTCTCCCGCACGCGGGCGATGACCTGGGCGACGTCGTCCCACCCCACCCAGCCCGCCAACTGGCGGGCGTATTCGTCGCGCAGCGTCGGATCCTTGATCCTGGCCGCCATCGGCACACAGCGGCGTAACGCGGAGACCCGGCCCTCCGCACTGTCGAGATCGTAGTCGGCCAGCGCAGTGCGAATCACGAACTCGAACAACGGGGTTCGTCGCGCGACGAGATCGCGCAGCGCCCCGTCGCCGGACTTCAACCGCAGGTCGCACGGGTCCATGCCCTCGTCTGCGACGGCGACGAAGGACTGTCCCGAGAGATTTTGCTCGCCCTCGAAGGCCTTGACCGCCGCGGCGCGGCCCGCCGCATCGCCGTCGAACACGTAGATCAGCTCACCGCGAAAGAAGTTGTCGTCCATCATGAGTCGCCGCAGCATC
>JBBRTH010000008.1:0-111767 GCA_038244615.1 Mycobacteriales bacterium
CGAGAGCTCGGCGCCGAACACCGTCTGCACGTCGAGCTCCCTGGCCGCCTCGGCGAACCGGACCACCCCGTACAACCCGTCGTGATCGGTCAGCGCGATGGCCCGCAGGTTCAGCCGGGCGGCCTCCTCGACGAGTTCCTCTGGAGTGCTCGCCCCGTCGAGGAAGCTGTACGCCGAGTGCGCATGCAGTTCGGCGTAGGGCGTAGAGGTGTGAGCCGAGACGCTCCGCTTCTCATCCGGTGGTTCGTAGCTTCCGCGCTTGCGCGACCAGGCCGGGCTGTCACCACCGTCGCCGGTGGGCTCGGGAAGGCGCGAACCGGCCCGGCGCGGCTTGCTGGTGAGCACGCGCTCCATCTCGGCCCAGTTCGACGGACCGTCGTTCCATCCCACCGCGACAGTCTATCGAACATGTGTGCGAACGCCAACGGGTCCAAACCCCGCCAACGCCGCCCTACCGGCCTGCGGGAGGCGCTCACCCACTGGTTCGCGCGATGAGTATTGCGATTCAATTCGGTCAACACCTCATGAAGGCCCCAACCGCAGCGAGGAGATCCACATGACCACGTCCGCCCTACCCACGGTGGTCGACAAAGACACCTGGCGCTCAGCGCTCGACGAATTGCGGGCCAGGGAGAAGGCCGCCACCCGCGAGCTCGACGCGATCGCCGCCCAGCGCAGGCGGCTACCCATGGTCGAGATGCCGGACTACACGCTGATCGGCGCCGACGGACCACTCACCCTTGCCGACGCCTTCGAGGGTGGCAGTCAGCTCATCGTCTACAACCACATGTGGTCACCCGGCGCGGAGTGGCAGTGTGCGGGCTGCACGGGCTTCACGTCGCAGTTCACCCGACTGGAGTTCCTCGACAGCTACGACGCCCGGTTCGTCATCGTCACCAACGGGACCATCGACGAGGCGCTGGCGTACAAAGCCAAGGTCGGCAACGAGATGGACTGGTACTCATCGTCGGAGAGCTCCTTCGCGGCCGACGTCGGCGCTCCCCCGGGGGCCGGCTTCGCGGTCAATGTCTTTCTCCGCGTCTCCGACGCGATTGGCGACACCGTCTACCGCACCTGGCACACCGATGGCCGGGGCACCGAGCAGATCAGCCACAGCTTCGGGTTGATCGACCTCTTGCCGCGGGGTCGCCAGGAGGAATGGCAGGACTCGCCGGAGGGCTGGCCGCAGTCGCCGACCTACTCCCACTGGCTGGACTCACCCGGCATCGCCCGGCTCTACGGCGACGGCTAGCGCAACGGGATTTCTTGTCCCCGTTCGGACTCCGGCCGTGGGCCGAAGTATCTGCGGTCCGCCTCGTCAATGGCGACGTCGTTGATGCTGGCTTCCCTGCGAAGCATGAGGCCCTGCTCGTCGAACTCCCACAGCTCATTGCCGTAGCTGCGAAACCACCGACCTTCGGCGTCATGACACTCGTACTGGAACCTCACCGCGATCCGGTTGCCATCGACGCTCCAGAGGCTCTTGCGCAGTGCGTAGTCCAGTTCCCGCTCCCACTTGGCGGTCAGGAACTCACGATGTCGGCGCGGCCCGTGACGAACTGACCGCGGTTGCGCCACACCGAATCCTCGGTGTACGCCAGGCTCACCCGCTGCGGGTCGCACGTGTTCCACGCATCTTCGGCCGCTTGTACCTTGACGATCGCGCTGGCGACGTCGAAGGGCGGGAAGGGCGGTTTGGCGTCCGTCATGATGGCCAGTATGACGAAGAGACTGGACGGCACGGTGGCATTGGTGACCGGTGCGAGCAGTGGCATCGGCGAAGCCACGGCGCCGCGGACAACGAGGTCCTGGTGCGGGCGGCCGAACAACGCCGGGTCCCGGGCTCACCGACCTCGGATGGAACCAGGCGCATCAGGTCGCCGCCGACTTCGCCGACGTCCTGCCCGGGTTACGGGAGATCGAAGCGGGTGTCTACGACGGCCAGCCCGAGTTGGCCGGCGCGGGGTTCTACGACGCGCTCAAGCAATGGGCACGAGGAGACCGCAATGCCCGCATCCCCGGGTGATCGACGGCAACGAGTTCGACGCCAGATTCGACGACGCCGTCGAAGCGATCTACGCGACGGGCGAGCACCATCCCGTCGCGTTCTCGCATGGCGGCGCCATCGCGGTGTGGACGCTGATGAACGCGACCAATGGAGATCCCGCCCTGTTGGAGACCAAACCGCTGAACAACACCGGCTACGTCGTCGTCCGCGGAAGTCCTAGTGCGGGTTGGACTCTCGTCGACTGGAACGGCATCCGCGTCTAGGGCGCGTACTCGGCGGTGCCGTCGTCGAGCACCACCCGCGCGTTAGCCCCGTCGGTGCCCGCCGCTTCCGTGCGGAAGACCGCCCGCCCCGGTTCGGTGCGCCAGACCGACGTCGTCAGCGTCTCACCGGGGAACACCGGGGAGGTGAACCGGGCACCGACCGCCGTGATCTTGGTCGCATCGCCGCCACCAAGCTCGGCCACCAACACGCGTCCGGCCACCCCGTACGTGCACAGTCCGTGCAGGATCGGCTTGGCGAAGCCCGCGAGATTCTGCGCGAACCACGGATCGCTGTGCAACGGGTTGCGGTCGCCGGACAGGCGGTAGATCAGCGGCTGGTCCTCGGTGGTCGGCAGCGCGACCTTGGCGTCCGGCTCGCGGTCCGGGATCTCTGGAGCGACGGGTCGCTCCCCCGGCTGACCGCCGAAGCCGCCTTCGCCGCGAATCACGGCGGTCGACACCGTCTCGGCAATCACCTCACCGGTCTCCGGATGGGTGCCGGTGCCCTTGAGCACCAGGATGGCGTTCTTGCCCTCGCCCTTGTCCTGGATGTCGACGACCTCGGAGCTCACGTTGAGCTTGCCCGACGGAGGCAGCGGCGCATGCAGTCGAATCTGCTGCGAGCCGTGCAGGAGCATGGCCCAGTTGAACGACCCCACTTCGGCCGCGCCACCCCACGCCGGGCAGGCGATGACGGCGTACGTCGGGAGCACCTGCTGCTCGATGTCGTGGCTGTTCTCGGTCGTGAAGGCAAGGTCCTTGGTGCCGGCGCCGACGCCGAGCGCGTACAACAGGGTGTCGCGCTCAGTCCACTCGAAGGGTTGCGGCGCAGACGTGGCACCGATGGCGTCTGGGTTGATCGGCATGCGTTCTCCCTTGAAGGCGTTGGCGGTCGGTCGGACGATAGCGCGACGGCGGCCTGCCCATCCCGATCGGGTCACATCGAGTTGACCACGCCCGCGGAGCGGGCAGTTGACCTTTGCCGGGACTGGGGTGACCATGGCTCGCATGCGCTATGTCGTTACCGGCGGTACCGGGTTCATTGGCCGCCGCGTCGTGTCCGCGATTCTCTCCCGTGACGACCGTTCCGAGGTCTGGATACTGGTACGACGGGAATCGCTGTCCCGGTTCGAGCGCCTCGCCGAAGGATGGGGCGAACGGGCGAAACCCCTGGTCGGTGATCTCACCGCGCCGGACCTCGGGCTCGCCAGGGAGACACTCGCCGAACTCGGCACCGTCGACCACGTGGTGCACTGTGGTGCGGTCTACGACGTCACCGCCGATGACGACGCTCAGCGCGCCGCCAACGTAAACGGCACCCAAGCGGTGATCGAACTGGCCCTCCGGGTGGACGCCACGCTTCATCACGTGTCGTCGATCGCGGTGGCGGGCACGTTCCCCGGTGAATACACCGAGGAGGACTTCGACGTCGCCCAGGACCTGCCGACGCCCTATCACCAGACGAAGTTCGAGGCCGAGATGCTGGTGCGCGCCGCGCCAGCGCTGCGCCACCGCATCTACCGGCCTGCCGTCGTCGTCGGGGACTCCCGCTCCGGCGAGATGGACAAAATAGATGGTCCGTACTACTTCTTCGGACTCCTGGCGAAGTTGGCAGCCCTGCCGAAGTTCACGCCGATGATGCTGCCCGACACCGGTCGCACCAACATCGTCCCGGTGGACTTCGTCGTCGAAGCCGTGGTCGAAATCATGCACGCCCCCGATCGGGACGGGCAGACGTTTCATTTGACCGCGCCGAAATCAATTGGCCTCAAGCACATCTACCGAGGCGTGGCCGAGGAAGCCGGTCTGCCGGAACTCCGCGGCTCACTACCCGGGTTGGTGGCGACGCCGTTCCTCAAGGCGTCGGGACGGGCCAAGATCCTGCGCAACATGGCGGCCACCCAGCTCGGCATCCCTGCCGAGATTCTCGACGTCGTGGATCTCGGCACGACCTTCACTTCCGACAACGCGGTAGCGGCATTGCGCGGCAGCGGAATACGGGTTCCCGAGTTCTCGTCGTACGCACCTCGGCTGTGGAGGTATTGGGCCGAGCACCTCGACCCCGACCGGGCGCGCCGTGATGATGCCGCAGGCCCGTTGGTCGGTCGCCACGTCATCATCACCGGCGCATCCAGTGGCATCGGACGTGCGTCGGCGATCGCCGTGGCCGAACGCGGCGCAACGGCCTTCGCCTTGGCGCGCAACGCGGAGGCACTCGACGACCTGATCGACGAGATCCGCGAATCGGGCGGCGACGCCTACGCATTCACGTGCGACGTCACCGATTCGGCGTCAGTGGATCGCGCCGTCAAGGACATCCTCGGCCAGTTCGGTCACGTCGACTATCTGGTGAACAATGCGGGCCGTTCGATCCGCCGATCGGTGTCGGCATCCACCGACCGACTGCACGACTACGAACGCGTCATGGCCGTCAACTACTTCGGCGCGGTCCGAATGGTGCTCGCGCTTCTACCGCATTGGCGCGAACGCCGATTCGGACACGTCGTGAACGTCTCGAGCGCGGGCGTGCAGGCCAGCAGCCCGAAGTACAGCGCCTACATCCCCAGCAAGGCGGCACTCGACGCGTTCGCCGAGGTGGTCGGCACCGAGACGCTGTCGGACCACATCACGTTCACCAGCATCCACATGCCGTTGGTGCAGACTCCGATGATCGCCCCGTCGCGCAGGCTGAACCCGATGCCCGCGATCACCGCCGATCACGCCGCGGCGATGGTGGTGCGCGGCCTGGTGGACAAGCCCGCACGGATCGACACTCCCGTCGGCACATTGGCCGACGTCGGCCACTACTTCACACCGAGACTGTCCCGGCGAGTACTCCACCAGCTCTACCTCGGCTATCCGGATTCGGCGGCGGCCAGGGGTGTCGCGGTTCCCGACTCCACTGCACCGTCAGATCGCGAGCCGACCAGGCGGCCCAAGCGATCAGCCCGTGCCGCCATCGCGAAGCTTCGCGCACCGGGTCCGCTGAAGCGGGCGGTCCGTCTGGTGCCCGGTGTGCACTGGTAGCGGGCCGGTCCTATCGTTGGCGACGTGACAGGGCTTGAGCGCAGAGGCGAGAGCCCGACGACGCGGCTTCCCGTCTTCGCCGACGTCGACACCGGTGTGGACGATGCGATGGCGCTCGCCTACCTGTTGGCCAGTGCGGATGCCGAGATCGTCGGCATCGCCTCCACTGCGGGCAACGTGCCCGTCGATCAGGTGTGCGCCAACAACCTGGGACTGCTCGCACTCTGCGGGGTTAGCGACCTCCCGGTGTCCAGGGGCGCCGAACGTCCGCTGGCAATGCCGTTGCGCACCGCCGAGGATACCCACGGTCCAGAGGGCCTCGGATACGCGCGACTGCCCACCGGGGGCGGACGGCTCACCGAGTACGACGCGGCCACGGCCTGGGTGCGGGCGGCGCGCGAACACCCGGGCGAGTTGGTCGGCTTGGTCACCGGACCGCTGACCAACCTGGCGCTCGCCATGCGCATCGAGCCGAGCCTGCCCAGGCTGTTGCGACGGCTGGTCGTCATGGGCGGCGCGTTCGACTATCGCGGCAACACCACCCCCGTCGCCGAGTGGAACATCAGCGTCGACCCCGAGTCGGTCTCAGAGGTGTTCACCGTGTGGAGTGCGGCGTGGGGGCTGGACAAGCCGATTCACCTGCCAATCATCTTAGGGCTCAACCTAACTGAGCGTATTTCGATGACACCTGCGATCCTCAGCCGGCTGGCCGCGGCCGCCGGTTCAGCCACGACCCCGATGAGCGTTCTCGACGACCGCGGCTCTAGATCAGCAGCGTCCAATCCGCTCATCTGCGTACTCGAGGACGCGATGCGCTTCTACTTCGAGTTCCACTTCGACCAGGGCGAGGGCTATCTCGCCCATCTGCACGATCCACTCGCCGCCGCCGTGGCGCTGGACCCGGAACTGGTTCTCTACCGGCAGGCGACCATCGACGTCGAGCTGACGGGTACCCTCACCCGCGGCATGACCGTCGCCGACTGGCGTGGACACTGGGGCCGATACCCCAACGCGCACATCGGTATCGAGGTCGACGCGGATGCCTTCTTCGACCGGTTCATCGCGCGGGTGGGCCCCTTCGCCGCAACGCTCGGCTGAGGACTCAGTCGTCGGTCACCGCGAGGGTGACGTCGACCGCACCGCCACCGATACATGGCGCCACCGATCGGCGGCGGGATCGCGCTTGTCGTCGCTGGTGCGTCACGTCGGCTGCAGCACCGGCAAGGTGCATGAGACGCCCCGGGCCTCGGCCCGCCCATCCCTCCCCTTCGGTATGCAACTCAAGATGGGGTACTGGTCACCATCAGGCACGGTGCTGGCGCTCCGGGCGTTCCCGCCGCCACCGGAGCAGCTCATCATCAGCAGGCTCCAGCTCCCACTATGGCCTTGTCGCCCAAGGGTGGCTATCGCTTCGTTAGCGCGAAGGTTCTCAACTCCCGGTCGGTCCGTCCCCGATAGGTGTGATAGTTGTCCATGGTGTCGGCGAACATCGTGAATATTCGTTCGTGTTCGACGCCGTTCAACTGTGTCGCGACGACCGGTAACTGATCGCCACCAATCGTCACCCATGCATTGGGGTCGGCAATCAGATTCGCTGTCCAGGCTGGATGATGCTGTTGACCAAAGTTGCTTCCCAGGGGAAGAGTCGATTCCCCTCGCGCATGTAAATAAGGGCTCTTCCGGGAAGTTCGTCGTTCCCCCGATTTCCTTCCCGTAGTGGTCAGCAGCAACAGCGGCACCCCGATTGGGCCAAGGACCGTCATCCGGCCCTTGGTCCGTGTCAGGAGTCGGCGATCTAGCGGGGTGAGCTTGCGAATACCCCATGACCCAATTGTTGTGGACGCGAGGGAGGTTATCGCTTTTAGTACGATCGGCGGCGCTTCGGAGCCCCATCGCACGTCCGGAAAAGTGTCGTCGCTCATTTCAGCGAGTCTTCACCGAGATAGCAGTCTGCGGGGCGACTTTGACCGTTCTCCTAGGCCCCCGTGTGTCCGACCCTCCGCGCACAATGACCCGATTTCAGTTGGGGATCTCATCCAGTGCGCGGCAAGTGGATCACCGAACCGCCCACACACTGCCCCAACGGCCACCGTCTCGGCCCGATTCGTCCAGACCACACACGAAGAACAACTTGTCGCATCCGAGGCCCCACCGGAAGCCCAGCCCGGCGCACGATGCACTTCGCAGTCATAACCCGACACCGTGCAATTCTGATGGGTGCAGCCGCGTTCGCGGGGAAGACGGTATTGGTAATGCAGCCTAACTGCTGGGGGTCTGGGTGACCGATCCATGTTGGGTCGGCCCCGCTCCTGCAGCCACGATTGCGTCCAGCACCCGCTCGGGGGTCGGCACGTCTAGACGGCATGCTTGGCCCTCAGGCGGCCCGGCCACGGGGCGCATCACATCGACGCCGTCGATCACCAAGGTCGGCGAAGGGTACGCGCCCACACACTCGACGATGGGAACATCAACACCCAGCGCGTTGAGACACTCCGCGAGAACGATTTTGGCAGCGTCGGCGTTCGGGCACCCGGGAGCAGTGCGTAGTTCGATATGCATACGACCATCCTCCGCCGCCAGTACCGTGATCGCACCCCCGGCATTCTCCAGCCTTTGGTATGGCCAGCGCTGTAGCCAATTCAAATGTGTACGACTGATTACTCGTACACCCCCTCGAGAAACCACTGCCGCTGCCGGTAGCACAGCAGCATCGCCCGATCGGCGTCGTCGCCTCGACCCCCCGGCTCCTCGAGCAGCACCTGTACTCTCGCCGTTCGCCCGGCGTTGACCGATCCCTTCCCCGATGCCCCTGGATCCCACCACCTTTCGTCGACGGGCCACGGCCCGGCCCACCACCTCAACCTGCCCGACCTGCCGTCTCCGGTGAGACGCACCGGCTCGGCGGAGAACAACCCCCGACCGGTCACCCGCACGGGGTTGTCCTCGGCATCGAGCAGTTCAACCGGATCGTCGAGCAGCACTGTCGGCGCCGGTTCGGGGAGCTGTCCCGGCCAAGGCTGGCCAGGGTCGGCGCGCGGCACCGGCTCATCTCCCAACGGCGTTAGGGTGATGCGTTCGGCAGGTCCACGACCACCGCTGAGCACCGGCACCTGCACCGAGTCCGGTCCCAGCAGCCCCTGAACCCGCACCAAGGCCCGACGGGCGCGCAGCCGGTCGTCGTCACCGGAGGAACCCCACAGCGGCAGCTGCAACGCCGCTGCCGAGACCACCTCCACCGGATGCAGGCGCAACGTGGTGATCGGGGCGGTGGGCCGGTCGTCCGGATTGCGTCGGTTCAGCCAACCGTCGAGCTGCCAGCGCACCCGGTCGGCCGTGGCGTCCTCGGTCAGCGGCTCGGCGCACCGCCAGACCCGTTGCATCTCCTCGCCGTTGGCAGTGACCGCATGGATCGCCAACCGCGTGCAGCCGACCCCCGCCGCCTCCAGGCTGCGATGCAGTTCACCGGCCAGCGACCGTCCGGCGAAGGCAGCGGCATCCACCCGATCCACCGGCGGATCGCAGTCCATGACAGCATCGAGATCCGGCGGCGAATCCCGGCCCGACGGACCGCGGGTCGACTCCCCGCGGGCGAACCGATGAGCGGTGATCGCATCGGCACCGAATCGAGATGCCACGTCGGTGCGTGATAGCGCAGCGAACTGGCCGATGCTGCGAATTCCCATGCGCCACAAAAGGTCAGCCAAATCGGCACGGCCGGGTGCCGCCAGACTCGGTTCGGTGGCGAGTTGCCGGATCGACAGGGCGGCCAGGAAGGACGCATCTCCGCCGGGCTCGACGATGCAGCCGGCGCGGGCGGCGAACACCGCGGTGGGCATCTGGTCGGCGATGCCTACCTGGCACTCCGCCCCTGCCGCGGCGACCGCGTCGACGAGCCGCTCCGAGGCGGACTGCTCCGATCCGAAGTAGCGGGCAGCCCCACGCACCGACAACACCAGCAGGCCCGGCCGCAGAACCTCCGCGCGCGGAACAACCTCGTCCACCGCCGCCGTCACGCCTTCGAAGTGTCGGGCATCGCGGCCAGGGTCAGCGGCGGCGACATGGACGTGGGGACAGCGCGCCTGAGCCTCTCTGCGGCGCAACCCCCTTCGCACTCCGGCCGAGCGAGCCGACGCCGAACACGCCACGACACGATTGGCCAGTGTGACCACTACGGGGTCGGTCGCAGGAAGGCCCGCCGCGGCAGCCGCCGCCACCGCGGGCCAGTCCATGCACCAGATGGCCAGTACTCGGCCGGCCATCTCATCCGCCCACTACCCGCGCGTGGCCGACGGATCGACCAGAGGCCCTGGTCGCCAACCGCACCCGACTGATCCGTCCGCATCCCGGTGTGGGCGCACCTGCACCCGCACCCGTGACCTCGTAGCCGCAGACCCTCGACTCCAGCCGGGCCGATGCTCCGTGCCAATCCCCGTCGGTGACCAGGAGGGTGCAGCCCTTCTGGCGGGCCCTTGCCGTCACGGCACGTGCCCTGGTCGGTGCCACCGATCGCCCCCCCAGGCTGAGTACCACCAGATCCAGTCCGTCCATCAACACCGCGGCCACCTCGACCGGATCGGCACCAGCGTCGGGGATGACCGCGAGCCTGCTCAGGTCGGCGCCCATCTCGACGGCAGCAAGCAGACCCACGTCGGGCTGACCCACGATCGCCGCGTGCCCACCTGCCGCCGTCACCGCCGCCACCAATCTCAGCGGCAGCGACCGGGCTCCCGACAACACCGCGACCGCACCCCGAGGCAACGCGTCAGGGAGGAGGTCGGCTAGCGATTCCGGGACGGGCAGCAAAGTTTCCGAGGCGGGAAGCGAGGCACGGGACAGCATGGATCCGCGATGCGTCGAACCCACCGTGCCCGACGTCCTCCGGGACACTTCGGCCATCTTGCGCCGGAGGTGTTCTACCTGTTCAGCGCGGTTTGGCGAGTATGGGTCAACACGCATCACCGCTGTCACAGCAGCACCTTTCGCACCATCCGACTCATCCAACATTCGAAAGTATGTTCGATACAACGAGTAAACACTCCCCCTCTGACACCGTCAAGCGGGTCGTGGGTCGTGGGGAAAGAGCAGATGAACGCGCTGTACGCCACCAGAGAAATGCCTGTGCAGCCGTTCAGTCGATACGTTAGAGTTCGGTCACTAGAACCCGCTTCGGGATGGGACTGGTGCGCGCGTCCAGCACAACCGGACCGTGCGGAATCGCCCGGCGATTCGCCGAAGAACACACGTTGGCAATTCGGGGATTAGTAAGGAAAAAGCATCATGAGGTCACATCGTCTGGCTCGCCGTGTCGCGGCCTACGCGGGAGGTGCCGCCATCGTCGCGATGGTCGGTCTGACCGCGGCGTGCGGCGGCGGTTCGGAGAAGGCTCCCGAAACGTCGACCACCACGACCACCACCGCACCGTCGTCGTCGCCTTCGGTGACACCCACCGAGAAGTCGATCAACCCCACGGGCGGCAACCTCTTCACGCCTCCGGTCAAGGCGCCGCCCGCGCCGACGGCCATTCCTGGCGACAACTGACGTCACGCGGTCTCGGGAGTTCGTCGCGGGACCGTCACATCACGACACCATGCCGTCACCGACTGTGACAGCGCCACGGGCCAGGCGCACTAGCGTCTGGCAGTGGTTGCTGCCCGTAATCCTGGTTGGCGTTCTGGCGCTCACTTCGGATCTACGGGTCACCCCGAACGCCGGAACGCCCGCCCTCATTGAGGGCCCATTCGCGTCATTGTTGGCCGCCTCAACCGATCTCGGTCCGGCGCGCGGCGATCACGTCCAGCTCACGGCGATGCTGAACGACCACCGTCGTCCCGATGCGTTGATCGGTTGGGCGAGTCAACACCGCCTGTCCGTGCAGTGGCGCAACAACGACGGCTGGGCCGTAGTCAAGGGCACGCCCAACCACGTGGCGGATGCCTTCGGGGTCGAGGTGCACGACTATCGCGGCCAGCGTGGTCAGGAGTTCTATGCGTCACCGCAGCAGCCGGAGGTACCTCCGACCCTGCGTGAAGAGGTGCATCAACTGGGCCGAATCCTCAGTTACACACCGCATCACGAGTCACGGCCAGACTTCGTGCCGCTGGACGTGCCCGATCGCGGACTGACGCCCACCGCACTGCTCAACACATACAATGCGTCGGGCATGGCACGGGACGGCTTCACGGGCAAGGGCACCACGATCGTGATCTTCGCGTTCAACGGCTTCGCCCAGTCCGACCTCGACACCTTCGCCACCATGAACGCACTTCCCAAGTTCACCCCTACCGTCGTCGGCAACCAGCTGCCCGAACCCTATGGCGAGACGACGATGGATCTCGAGATCGCCCACGCGATTGCGCCCGATGCCCAGAAGGTCGTCGTCAACGCCCGCCCGACGGTCGAGGGCGACGGCGCCTTCCAGAAGATCGGCCAGATGCTCGAGGACACCGATCGTCGGTTCCCAGGCGCGATCTGGAGCCTGTCGATCGGCTGGGGTTGCGACAAGCTGCTCACCGCAGCCGATTTGGCACCGGTTCGCTCCGCACTTGCCACCGCCCACACGCACGGCACCACGGCGTTCAACGCCAGCGGAGACCTCGCCGGGCTCGAGTGCAAGGGTGGCGACGACTGGGACTCCCCGCCAGGACCGTCCGACGTCGGGCTGGATTCCATTGCCTCCCTTCCCGAGATGACGAGCGTCGGCGGCACCACGTTGTCCACCGACGCCCAGGGCTGGTGGCTGGCCGAGCAGGCGTGGTTCGACGTCCCCCTCTCCCAAGGCACCGGCGGCGGGGTGTCGACGCTCTTCGACCAGCCGCCATGGCAGCGCGTCGCGTCGGGACAGATTCCCGCCGAACGCAATACGGGCAAGCGGCTGACCCCCGACATCTCCGCCGTCGCCGACCCGTCCACCGGGGTGAAGATCGTGATCAACGGCGACAACGTGGTCGGGGGCGGAACGTCGCAGTCGGCACCCATCTGGGCGGGGCTGGCCGCGGTGATGACTCAGTTCCTGAAGGCCAACGGCGGCAGCGAGATCGGTGACATCAATCCCCTGCTGTACCAAATCGCCCAGGGCGCGCCGCTACCCGCGTTCCGTGACATCACCCTCGGCGGTAATGCCGTCGACATCGCAGGACCGGGCTACGACCTGGTCAGCGGACTCGGCACCCCGGACGTCGAGAACCTCGCCCGCAATCTGCTCACTTTCCAGAGGATCACTCAATGAGCACGGAGTCGGAAACAGCCGGCGGCACGCCCGGCATGGTCGAGTGCCCCGTGTGCCAAACCGAGGTGCCCGAAGGCGAGTTCTGCGGCCTTTGCGGCCTCACGTTGAAGGAACACGGCAGCTCAGGCCCAGGCTGGCTGCGCATCAAGGCCTACGGCGCATCACCCGGTGAACACCTGCTGAGACCGAACATCGTGAGTTCGCTCTTTCCACGCCTTTCCGCCAGTTCGCGCACGCCGTTCCTGCTAGGACTGGGCGTGCTGTTGGCCGCACTGTTGGCCGCCACCCTGTTCCGCCTACCCGCCGCACTGATCACCGTCGCCGCACTCGGACTGCCCCTGTTGTTCCTCATCTACCTGCAGGAGTCCGACGTCTTCGACGACGTCCCGACCGGCACCCTGGTGGCGACGGCGGGACTGGGCATCGGTCTCGGTGTCGGGTGGGTGCTTCTGACGGGGGCGGTGGTCGCGCAGGCGTACGACGTGGGGTTGGGCGCAGGCATCGCCGGATCCCGGATTCTTCGTGACGGTCTTGGCATACCCGTTGCCAACTTGCTGCTCATGCTCGCACCCGCGGTAGTGGTGCGACTGATACGCCCGGGGCAGCGGGAATCCCTCGACGGCTTCGCCATCGGCGCACTCGGCGCGCTGATGTTCACGGCCGTAGCGCAAATGACGCGACTGGCCCCACAGTTCGCCGGCGGGATGGTCGCCAAGGCCAGGCCGATGAGCGGCTTGATGGTCGAGGCCGGCATCCGCGGTATCGCGGTGCCACTGACGGCGGCCGCGGTGGGCGGCCTCATCGGTACCGCGTTGTGGTTCGCAAGACCGGTGAACAAGAAGGATCAGCACCGCAACTACGTGCGCATCGCCTTGACCGTGTTCACGCTCGTGGTGCTGACGATGTACGCCCTATTGGGCCTGGTCGACGTCGCACGATTCCCCCAAATCCTGCAGCTGGCACTGCATCTCGCCGTTTCAGCCGTCGCCGTGCTCGCCTTGCGAATCGGCCTGCAGCTGGCGCTGCTGCACGAGGCGCACGACGAGATCCTCTCGGATGAACCCCTGCTGTGTACGCAGTGCGGTCACGTCGTTCCCGACATGGCGTTCTGCGTTGCCTGCGGTGCGGCCATCCGGGCGTCGTCCCGATCGTCGCGCAAGGCCCGACGGGACACCCGGCCCGTGCGCGTCGAGACTGGCCCCGAACCCGGGACGGAAGAGCAGTGACGACGGTCCTTCCCGGCTACTCGACGCAGGCCGGAACCTATACCGCGCCAACACTTCCCAAGACCTCTCACCGCAGGTTGCTCGTCGTCTGGGTGGCCGCCATCGGTCTCGTCGCCGCAGGCCTCGTCGCACTATCCGGTGCCATCGAGAAACCGTCGGCACGGTACGTCTGCCCGCCCGATTGCGGACGACCGCCGATGGGCCAACCCGTCACGATCAATCCACGGTTCACCGCCCCTGACGGGACGTTCTCGGTCGCTTACCCCGCCGAGGGCTCGGCGTACAAGGTCACCACGGACGACCGCGGAATCACGGCAGACCTACTGGTGGGCGACCGCGGCACCATGCGACTCTTCAGCCAGCCCGCCGCCGGTCGCACCCCGCAGCAGATCGCCCACCAACTCGTCGACAAGACCTACCCCGACAACAAGATGGCCTACGAGATCCCGAATGCCATGGTCGGCTATCAACCGGGATACGGCCTGGTCGCCGACCGCTGGCCACAGGGCTCCAATGCGAGCTACACCCGCATGCGCGTGGTGGTGATGGTGGCCGTGAAGAACGACCTCGCCTTGGTGGCCGGAGCAGTGGGGCCCTATCACGCCTTCGGGCCGGACTTCGGTTCGGGCAAACCCTCGGCAGCCGGCCTTCAGCTCGCCCTCGACATGGGCAAATACGTCAACAGCTTCGCCTGGCGCGGCGACCCGTTGCGCTGAAGCCCCCCTTTTCCAAAGATGTGAGCAGGCCCCTCACTCGTGAATGGTGACATTGACCAATGTCACTCATCGCTGCTGTACTCCCGTTGTGATGATCGACCACGCCATCGATTTCCCACTGCCGCCGTCGACGTCCGCTCGGGATGGGACTGGCTGTGCACCGAGAAGGGGTTCGCCCCCGACCGGATCGTCATCGCAGGCGATTCGGCGGGCGGACACCTTGCCGTTGACCTGATGTTGCAGCGCGACGTCGACCATCCAGCCGGGCTCGCGCTGCTCTCCCCGTTGATCGACCTGACGTTCGGACTCGCGCGCACCCCCCGCGAGGAACTGCGTCGCGACCCTGCGATCCGCGCGATCGATGCCGCAAAAATCGTTGGCTTGTACTGCGCCGGAATGGATCTCACCTATCCCCGGCTCACTCTCGACGTCGCGGGCGGCCGCAGAATGCCGGCGACCCCCGTCCAGTCAGGCGGTGGCGAGACACCCTCGCCGAGATACACCGCTACTTCCACGCCGAGGAGCAGCGCCACGCGAACGCCGAACTGGCCCTGATGAAGCGTTGGGACATGCTCGAAGACGGCGAGATGCCGGAACCGAACATCAACATTCGGCTGGCCTACGCGCCGCTACTGAATCGGATGCGCAACAACATCGTCGAGATGGGCCTGGAGCCCGAGCGGCTCTACACGCCATGAAGCGCTTCAAGCAACTCGGCGAGCGCGCCGAGTTCACCCGCCGGTGCCTTCCTATCAGCTTCTGAAGTTCCACGCAACGATGGTCGTCAACCCGAACAACCCCTACCACTATCTGGCCAACTCGATGGTCTGGCTGTCCGACCGCTACCCGAGTCCGCTGCTCAGCCCCATCCCCACCTGGTTCAAGGAACTCACCTATGAGCCGGCGGCCTGAGATGCACGTCTACGACACCCTCATCGTCGGCACCGGATTCACCGGCATCGGCGCGGCCATCAAGCTGACCCGGGCCGGGGTCGACGACATCGTCATCGTCGAACGCGACCACCGCGTCGGCGGCACCTGGCGCGACAACACGTATCCCGCTGCGGCATGCGATATCCCGTCGCTGCTGTAATTCGTTCTCCTTCGTCACGAACCCCACCTGGTCGCGCGCCTACTCCCCGGCGGGCGAGGTCCACCAGCACATCGAGGACTTGGTGGACCGCTTGACCTGAGGCGCCGCATCCAGTTCGGCGTCGAGGTCAACGGCCTGGAGTTCGACGGGACCGAGGGCGTCTGGAGCGTCTCCACCACCGTCCGCAAGCGCTACCGCGCCCGGACCGTCGTGCTCGCCTCCGGTCCGCTTCCCGACCACAAGTGGCCCGACGTCCGGGGACTCGAGACCTACGAGGGCCACAAGATCCACAGCGCCCGTTGGGATCACGACTACGGCTTCACCGGCAAGCGGGTGGCGGTGATCGGCACCGGTGCCAGCGCGGTGCAGATCGTGCCGCAGTTGGTCGAGCAGGCCGCGTTCGTCAAGGTCTTTCAACGCAGTACGGCGTCAGCACCGAGAAGCTCATCGACATCCACGAACAGACTGCACCGCTCATCGACGAGATCAGCGGCATCCTGGTGCGCGCGGGTGTCGAACACGTCCTCACCCGCATCACGCCCGGTGCCGCGCTGCCCCCCGACAACCAGGTGGCCGAGCTGATCACGATGCTGGTGCGGTTCCGCACGCAGGCCGTGGCCGCAGTGTCGGCCACGCTGGCGTTCTCGATCGAGTCGACCATCGAGTCCGTGGTCAGTCAGATCCTCGGCGAGTTCATCGAGAAGGCCGCCGACTCGGCAGAATTCACTGAGGGCGAAGCCTGATCACTCCGCCGGGGCGCTTCGCTCCAGCCCGCCGAAATCACTCCCACTCAATGGTGCCCGGTGGCTTACTCGTCACGTCGAGCACCACGCGGTTCACCTCGGGTACCTCGTTGGTGATCCTGGTCGAAATCCGCTCGAGCACCTCGTACGGGACGCGGGTCCAGTCCGCGGTCATCGCATCCTCGCTGGAGACCGGCCGCAGCACGATCGGGTGACCATAGGTGCGGCCATCGCCCTGCACGCCCACCGACCGAACGTCGGCGAGCAGCACGACGGGACACTGCCAGATCTGGTTGTCCAGTCCGGCGCTCGTGAGCTCCTCACGGGCGATGGCGTCGGCGCGACGCAATGTGTCCAACCGCGCTGCAGTGACCTCGCCGACTATTCGAATGCCCAGCCCTGGACCCGGGAAGGGTTGGCGGGCAACGATTTCCTCGGGCAGGCCCAGTTCGCGGCCGACCGCACGGACCTCGTCCTTGAACAATAGGCGCAAAGGCTCGACGAGCGTGAACTTCAGATCAGCGGGCAGGCCACCGACGTTGTGGTGGCTCTTGATGTTGGCTGCCCCCGTGCCGCCACCGGACTCGACGACGTCTGGGTAGAGGGTGCCCTGCACCAGGAAACGGACTTCAGATTCGCTGTCGTCACCCTCATCTTCCACGATGGCGCGCACTGCGCCCTCGAACGCGCGGATGAACTCGCGCCCGATGATCTTGCGCTTGCCCTCGGGGTTCGTGACACCCGACAGCGCCTCCAAGAACCGCGCCTCCGCATCCACGGTGACGAGGTTGGCGCCGGTGGCTGCAACGAAGTCGCGTTGCACCTGGCCGCGCTCCCCTGCCCGCAATAGCCCGTGGTCGACGAAGACGCACGTCAGCCGGTCACCGATGGCACGCTGCACGAGGGCTGCGGCGACCGCTGAGTCGACACCACCCGAGAGTCCGCAGAGGGCCCGGCCGTCACCGATCTGCCGGCGGACCTGTTCGACCAGCGCGTCGGCGATGTTGGCGGCCGTCCAGGTGGCTTCGATCCCGGCGAACTCGTGCAGGAACCTGCTCAGCACCTGCTGACCGTGCGGTGAGTGCAGCACCTCGGGGTGGTACTGCACGCCGGCGAGCCTGCGCGCCCGGTTCTCGAACGCCGCCACCGGAGCACCGGCACTGGTCGCCACGACGGCGAAGCCCTCGGGTGCCACCGTCACCGCGTCGCCATGGCTCATCCACACCGGCTGACTTGCAGGCAGGTCCGAATGAAGCTCTCCCCCACACACTTTCAAGTCCGTCCGGCCATACTCGCTAGTGCCAGTGTGCGCGACGGTGCCGCCCAGCGCCTGGGCCATCGCCTGGAATCCGTAGCAGATGCCGAACACGGGCACGTCCAGGTCGAACAGCGCCGGATCGAGTTGCGGCGCGCCGTCGGCGTACACGCTCGCCGGTCCGCCGGAGAGCACGATCGCGGCCGGATCCCTGGCCTTGATCTCGTCGACCGTCGCGGTATGCGGGATGACCTCCGAGTAGACCCGCGCCTCGCGGACGCGCCGCGCGATCAGCTGCGCGTATTGCGCGCCGAAGTCGACCACCAACACGGGCCGGGGTGATGCCGTTTCCACTGGCCCAGTCTAGTGGCGACCGTCGACCTACCCCCGCACAGCAGGGGCTGATACCGAGTTCGCCCTCATGTACTGATGCACCGCCTTTGGTCAGCTCGGGGATCTGTTGCGACAGTTCGATCAGCTGGCAGTGCTGTTCGTCCTCGTCCTGTACCAACTGCCACTGGTGATCGGCGATGACCTGACGCTTCGTATCCGCCCGGTTCTGGCTGATCATCACGAACGTGGACAGGAAGATCGCCTCCACCACACGATCATCGTCAACAGGCCGAAGGGGTAGGCATCGAATCCGAACAGGTGCCCGCCGCGATCCACACCACGAACCACGCGATGTGCAGGTACACGAAGGCCATCGAGCCCGCGAACGTCGTGATCTTGTCGGCGACGCGGTTCTGCAGGTTGTTCGCCCGCTCCTCGGCGAGCTTGAGCAGGGCCGGACTGCGATGCGAAGGTACGTGGGTGACGGCGGGCGCGATCGACATGGCTCACGGTAACCAGACCGGGCCGCCCTGATCGCATCTGAGCAGCGTATTCACAGGGACGTGACCGGCCCGACGTTTGCTCGCCAGAGCACTGAGACGCCCTCCTCGGTGACTTCCATCGCCCGGCAGAACGTCTCGTCGTGGAGGTGCCGATCAGCCGATCGAGCGGACCGGTTCGATCGGGATTCGGCGCAACGCCGCAGGTGCATCGGCCGGCACCACCGGATGCTCGGGCGGGATCGGCGCCAGGCGCTGATACGGCTGCCCCTGGGCGGGCCGCTGGTCCACCTCACCGTTGTTGGGCCACAGCGACGCCGCGCGCTCGGCCTGGGCCGTGATGCTCAGCGACGGGTTGACGCCCATGTTCGCCGAAATCGCCGCCCCGTCCACCACCGACAGGGTCGGATATCCGTGGACCCGGTGGTATGGGTCGATGACGCCCTGGTCCCGGGTGTCGCCGATCGCCGCGCCGCCGAGGAAATGCGCGGTGAGCGGGATGTTGAACAGTTCACCCCAGGTGCCACCTGCGACACCGTCGATCTTCTTCGCGATTCGCCGCGTCACTTCGTTGCCGGCGGGAATCCAGGTCGGGTTGGGTTGGCCGTGGCCCTGCTTGCTCACCATCCGGCGGAAGCCCAGCTTGCCGCGCTTGGTGTAGGTGGTGATCGAGTTGTCCAGGTTCTGCATCACCAAGGCGATCATGGTGCGCTCGCTCCAACGGTGCGGATTGAGCAGCCGCAGAGTGCCCTTCGGGTCGTTTCGTCCGTTGGTGACGAGCTGCTTCCATCTCGGCACGTCGCTGCCGCCAGGACCCGAGCCATCGGTCATCAGCGTCTGCAGGAGCCCCATCGCATTGGAGCCCTTCCCGTAGCGGCACGGCTCGATGTGGGTGTCTGCGGTCGGGTGAATCGACGACGTGATCGCCACCCCGTGGGTGAGATCCAGATCGGACGAGACCTCGAGGCGCCCGGCCCCGACGATCGACTCGGAGTTGGTGCGGGTGAGGACGCCGAGCTTGTCGGACAGCTCGGACAGCCTGCCCGTGTCGCGCATCTTGAACAGCAGTTGCTGTGTGCCCCACGTGCCCGCCGCCAGAATGACCTGGGAGGCAGTGTATGTCCGCTTCTTCTTGCGCAGCCAACGGCCGGTCCTCGCCGTGTGCACTTCCCATGAGCCATCGGGCCGCGGCTTGAAGCTCGTGACCGTCGTCATCGGAATGACTTCTGCACCAGCCGATTCCGCCAACCCCAGGTAGTTCTTCAGCAACGTGTTCTTCGCGCCGTAGCGGCAGCCGGTCATGCATGAGCCGCACTCGATGCAGCCGGTCCGAGCCGGGCCAGCGCCACCGAAGTACGGGTCGGGCACCGTCTGGCCCGGCATCTTCTTGCCGTCCTCGCCGAAGAACACCCCGACCGGGGTCGGCACGAAGGTATCGCCGACGCCCATGTCGTCGGCCACCTCCTTGAGGATGCGGTCGGCATCGGTGAAGGTCGGGTTCGTGACGACGCCCAGCATGCGGGTGGCCTGGTCGTAGTGCGGCATCAACTCGGCACGCCAGTCGGTGATGTGGGCCCACTGCTTGTCGACGAAGAAGGGTTCCGGCGGCACGTACAGCGTGTTCGCGTAATTCAGCGAACCGCCGCCGACACCCGCGCCCGCCAGGATCATGCAGTTGCGCAGCAGGTGAATGCGCTGGATGCCGTACATGCCCAGCTTCGGCATCCAGAGGAACTTGCGGAGGTCCCATGACGTCTTCGCCATGTCCTCGTCCTCGAAACGTCGGCCCGCCTCGAGCACACCCACGCGGTAGCCCTTCTCGGTGAGCCGTAGGGCGCTCACGCTGCCCCCGAAACCCGAGCCGATGACCAGGACGTCGTAGTCAGGATCCATCAGACCAGTATGAACTTACCGACGGGTAACAAGCTAGACAGGCGACCCTAACTTGTAAAGCGGGATGCCCCCAGCGCGTCGCGGACGCCAGATCTGCGTACGGGCTGCGATTCCGTCGAGGCGACGACCACAATGCAGAAGTCGGCGAGGGGGTCAGGCGCCGACCGTCAGGCCGACCTTCTGGAACTCCTTGAGATCGCAGTACCCGGCCTTGGCCATCGAACGGCGCAACCCTCCGACGAGGTTCAACGAGCCGAAGGGGTCATCCGACGGACCGCCGAGGACCTGTTCGAGCGACGGGCGCTCGCCATGTGCCACCTGCAGCAGTGCGCCGCGGGGCAACGACGGGTGCGCGGCGGCCGACGGCCAGAACCACCCATCGCCGAGCGCCTCCGCGGCCGAGGCCAACGGCGTCCCGAGCACGACCGCATCCGCACCGCAGGCAATGGCCTTGGCAAGTTCGCCGGAGGTGTGGATGTCGCCGTCGGCTAGCACGTGGACGTAACGGCCGCCCGTCTCGTCGAGGTACTCACGGCGGGCCGCGGCGGCGTCGGCGATCGCGGTGGCCATGGGCACGCTGATGCCCAGCACCTCGTCGCTGGTGGTCACCCCGGCGGTGGAGCCGTAGCCTACGATCACGCCCGCCGCCCCGGTCCGCATCAGGTGCAGCGCCGTTCGGTGGTCGAGCACGCCGCCCGCCACCACCGGCACGTCCAGTTCCGAGATGAAGGTCTTGAGGTTCAGCGGCTCGCCGGATCCGCCGCGGTCTTGGGCGACGCGCTCCGCGGAGATGATGGTGCCCTGGATGACGAGGAGGTCGATCCCGGCGGCGACGAGCGCAGGCGTGAGTGCCTGCGCATTCTGGGGGCTGACCCGCACGGCCGTGGTGACGCCCGCATCGCGGATGCGAGCGACCGCGCTGCCCAATAGGTCCGGATCCAGCGGCGCCGAGTGGAACTGCTGCAGCAGCCGGATCGCTGCCGACGGATCGCGCTCCTTGGCGGCGGCCTCCACCACCTGAGCGATATTGGACTCGACGTCGGCGTGCCTGCCGATCAAACCCTCACCGTTGAGCACCCCGAGTCCGCCGAGCCTACCCAACTCGATGGCGAACTCCACCGATACCAAGGCATCGGTGGGGTGCGCGACGACCGGGACCTCGAAGCGATACGCGTCGAGTTGCCATGCCGTCGACACGTCCTGCGACGACCGTGTGCGCCGCGACGGCACGATGTTGATGTCACGGAGTTCGTAGGTGCGACGGGCGGTTCTGCCCATGCCGATTTCGACCATGTCACGCATGTTTTCTCGGATCCCTAGCGTGCGTAGTAGTTGGGGGCTTCAGTCGTCATCGTGATGTCGTGCGGGTGGCTTTCCTTGAGACCCGCCGAAGTGATCTGGACGAACTGCGCCTGCTGAAGGTGCTCGATGGTGGGGGAACCGGTGTATCCCATCGCCGCCCGCAGACCACCGGTGAGCTGATGGATCACCGTCGACAGCGGTCCCCGGAACGGCACCCGGCCCTCGATGCCCTCGGGAACCAATTTGTCCTCCGACAGCACGTCATCCTGGAAGTAGCGGTCCTTGGAGTAGCTCTTCTGTGTGCCGCGACCCTGCATGGCGCCCAGTGACCCCATGCCGCGATAACTCTTGAACTGCTTGCCATTGACGAAGATCAGGTCGCCCGGCGCCTCGGCGGTGCCTGCAAGGAGCGAGCCGAGCATCGCGGTCGACGCGCCTGCCGCAAGCGCCTTGGCGATGTCGCCCGAATACTGCAGACCGCCGTCGGCGATCACCGGCACCCCGTGGGGTGCGCAGGCGGCGACGGCTTCGAGGATCGCGGTGATCTGTGGTGCGCCCACCCCGGCGACGACGCGCGTGGTGCAGATGGAACCCGGCCCGACGCCCACCTTGACGGCGTCGGCGCCCGCCTCGACCAGTGCGAGGGCGGCAGAACGCGTGGCGACGTTGCCGCCGACCACCTCGACGCGGTCACCGGCGACCGTCTTGACCCAGTGCACCATGTCCAGCACGCCGCGGTTGTGTGCATGCGCGGTGTCCACGATCACGACGTCGACGCCTGCGTCGACGAGCGTCATAGCCCGCTCCCTGGCGTCGCCACCGACGCCGACCGCGGCGCCGACCAGCAAGCGGCCGTCACTGTCCTTGGTGGCCAGTGGGAACTGCTCGGTCTTGACGAAGTCCTTGACGGTGATCAGCCCGGTCAGCTTGCCGTGGCCGTCGACGATCGGCAACTTCTCGATCTTGTGGCGGCGCAACAGGCCCAGCGCCGCGTCGGCCGTGACACCCGCCTGGGCGGTGATCAACGGGGCCTTGGTCATCACTTCGGACACCGGCTTGTTCATGTCGACTTCGAAGCGCATGTCGCGGTTGGTGATGATCCCCACCAACGCCCCGTTGACGTCGACCACGGGGAGGCCCGAGATGCGGAACCGCGCGCACATGGCGTCGACCTCGGCCAGCGTGTTGTCGGGCGAGCACGTGACGGGGTCGGTGACCATGCCCGCCTCGGACCGCTTGACCGTCTCGACCTGTCCGGCCTGTTCGGCCACCGGCAGGTTGCGGTGCAGCACGCCCATTCCGCCGGCGCGGGCCATCGCGATGGCCATCCGCGATTCGGTGACGGTGTCCATCGCCGAGCTGACGAGCGGCACCCGCAGCCGGATCCGCTTGGTGAGCTGGCTGGACGTATTGGCGTTCGCGGGCACCACGTCAGAGGCTGCGGGGAGCAGTAGGACATCGTCGAAGGTGAGCCCGAGCATCGCGATCTTGGTGGGATCGTCCCCACCGGTTGGCACCGGAACGGCGATGGGAAGGCTGCTTTCAGCGATCGACATGGGTGTGGCCTCCAGATGGCGCAGAACTAAGGGGCCATCCTATCGGGGTCGGGCGCCGCACTTGGCTTCCACGCGCCATTGGCAACGTGGTTGGAACACGCGACAGCGCTGGATGCACGGTGTGGACCGCTGGCGCGATACCCGACGTCCTGCGTAGTGTGGAGCCGTGCGTGACCATCTGCCACCGGGTTTGCCGCCCGACCCCTTCGCCGATGATCCGAGCGATCCCACGGCAGCGCTAGACGCACTCGAGCCGGGCCAGCCGCTGGACCCACAGGAGCGCATCGCCGTCGAGGCTGATCTCGCTGATCTGGCGGTCTATGAAGCATTGTTGGCGCACAAGGGAATTCGCGGTCTGGTCGTCTGCTGCGACGAATGCCAGCAGGACCACTATCACGACTGGGACATGTTGCGGGCCAACCTCCTGCAGCTGCTGGTGGACGGTACGGTCCGGCCTCACGAGCCGGCCTACGACCCCGAGCCCGATGCCTACGTGACCTGGGACTATTGCCGTGGCTACGCAGACGCATCGCTCAACGAGGCGGCCACGGAGTCCGACGGATATCGCTGACGGCGTACTTCGCCTTCGGCGCACGCGCACCCGGTCGGATCGACCGAGAACTCTCGTTAAATCGTTTGCTAGCACCATCTCCGAATCGGACGCTGCCGAGTTGGTCTCGTAGGCCTGACGGCGTTCCGATTTGCTGGCGGCCGGCGCCTCGACTTCGCGCTACGCCGGCGGCAACACGGTAGTGGTGGTCGGTTCGACGCTTGGCCGTTCCGCGGGCGGCGTCGATGTCGCGGGCCGACTGGACTCCGCAGGCGCGAGTGCGGGTGCGGAGGCCGATGACGATGCGGGCAGCGGGGCGACGGCGGTCGACGTCGACCGAACGATGGGCGGGGCGACCGACGTTGACGTCTGCTGCGTCGCCTCCTGACCCCGTGGCACGATCGTCGTCGTCGTGGTGGTCGTCGTACTGCTCGGAGGCACCTGTGTGGTGGCACTGGTCGGCGGTGGCGGCACCGCAGTGGGCGGCGGCGAGGAACTGGGTGGCGTCGAAGGAGCGGGCGAAGAGGCCGGAGACGACCCAGAAGTGGCAGTAGTAGTAGCAGTAGCAGTAGTGGCCGACGGCGATGTCGATCCGTCGGTCGGCGGCGGCAGTAGAACCTCGGAGGGGACCGACGAACTCGTCGTAGAAATCCCTGAGGTCTCCGAGGTGGACGTCGACGCAGAGGTCGTGGCCTCGACGACGGGCACCGGCAACCAGGTCAGCGGCGACGACGGCAGCACGGGCAACGGCTCCCCGGGCGGGAGCGTCGCTGCGGGATCCTGCTCGACCACCTTGTACGTCAGCGCATTCCACTGCTCGACGAGTTGTTGCTTCTGCTCGGTCTGAACGACGTCCTGCACTGTCGTGCTGACGGCGACGAGCTTGTCCTGCGCCTCCTGCCACTGACCGTTGTCGATCAGCTGCTGCACCTGCGCGAGCTGCGCCGACGCCAGTGACACCTGGTCGTCGCGGGTGACTTCCTGCTGACCGAACAGCGACGTCCGCATCCCGTACAGCGCGTCGCCCGGTCCGGCCCCGTACACCGCAGTGCCGAACCCGCCGATGCACAACATCGCGGCGGCTACGGATCCGACGACCGCGAACGACCTGCGGGAGCCTCGGTTCTTGGCCAGGCCTCCGTGCAGGGCCTCGACGGCATCGCGAGGCGTGACGGGTGCGGTGACTGGTGCGTCGCGAACGTCGTCGCGCCAACCCGACAGCAGAAAGGCGAGTTCGGCTTCCTCGGGATCGGTCGAGTACACGGGCTGCTTGGCCGCGAGTGATTCGAAGAAACGGTCGGCCCGGTTGATCTCGTTGAGTGACGGGTCTCCACCGTTGGAGTTCCAACGACCGAAGTCAGGCATCTGCGCGCCCCGTTGCGTTCAGCTCACCCTTGAGGCGTGCCAGAGCACGGTGCTGGGCAACGCGTACGGCTCCCGCGGTGCTGCCGACGGCCTCGGCGGTCTCCTCGGCACTCATGCCGACGACCACGCGCAGGACCAAGATCTCGCGCTGCTTCTCGGGCAGGATCGCCAGCAGCTTGTTCATGCGCTGGGCCGCTTCTGAGTCGACCGCCATCTGCTCCGGGCCCGCCTCGAGCGAGGGTCGGTCCGGCAGTGAGTCGGTCGCGTCGGCCCGGTTTCGCCCCTGAGCGCGATGAGCGTCAGCAACCTTGTGCGCGGCGATGCCGTAAACGAAGGCCAGGAACGGTCGTCCCTGATCCTTGTAGCGCGGCAGCGCCGTGATGGCGGCCAAGCACACCTCCTGAGCGACGTCGTCTGCTGACAGACCACTGCGTTCCGCTGACCCGATCCTCGCCCGGCAGTACCGGAAGACGATCGGCCGGATGGTCTCCAGCACTTTCCGGAGTGCGTCTCGATCGCCGTTCACCGCTCTGGCAACGACACCATCGAGACTGTCTCCCGAAATTGTCATCGTGGGCAGTATCTCCAGCGTTACGGATGGGGCATCTCTCGGCGGGTGGGTCAGCTAAAGACTAGTGATCCTCAAGTGACTCGCTGAGTCACCGCGCCGTCCACGTTCCGCCCCGGCGGCGAACGACGTCGGCGAACCGGTCGCGAACTGCGGCGATCTGTGACGGCGAATGGTCGGCGCTGCCGATGTCGGCAAGAAGGCAGGCCAACGCCCAGCTCAGCGGCACCAGTCCCAGCCGTTCGGAACCGCGCAGTGCCAGGTCGGCGATCCGCCGGGAGGCCGACAGGTCCCCCATGCTGCACAGGGCCGCGGCAAGCACGACCTGGGACTTCGTGGCGTGCCGTGCGGAACCCCACCGCGACGCGAACTCGGCCGCGCCCTCCGCGTGCGCGACCGCAGAGGTTCCATCGCCGGTGAACATCGCCAGCTCGGCCCTCACCCAGGCCAGCCGCACCGGCAGCCGACCCGAGGTGTCGCCGGCCAGGAGGTCGGCCGCGCGAAGCAACAACTGGCCCGACAGTGCGAACCGGCCGAGACCCAGTGCATCGGCGGCCAATCCGATCAGCGCGTCGGCCGCCGCAGGGACGTCCGAACCGGAGACGGCCCACGCTCGGCCGTCCCACGCCCTGGCGGCATGGTGTCCGCCGAGTTGACGCAGGAACGACGCCCGCGTGCTGAAGGCGAGAGACGCCAGGGCGCCGCCGGGCTCGTCGCGGCCGAGCGATTCGAGGTCGGTCAGCGCGCTGCCGTAGCGGCCCTGTCCGGCTGCCCCCACGGCCCGCAGCCAGAGGTCCACGGGGCTGGTCGCCGCGGGCAGCGGCCATCGGCCGGGATCGTCCCCGAACGCGACCTCGACGAATGCACTCATCGGTGGCGACGCTATCAACGTGCGCGAGATGGCCCGGCGCGGGAACCTGATACCGACGACCGAGACAGTCATCCGTAAGAAATTCAACTTTGGTTAACAGTTCATGACATCCGTGTTACATCCATGTCAACTGCCTCACGAGGACGAAAGAGCGGTCGCGGCACACCTCGGCTTGCGAACAGCGCAAACGCGAATCGAGATCGCACGGCTGGCGATTCGTGACCACTTCTCTCGTTGCGCGCGCGTCGCATTGATGAACGTAATGTAAATTCTCGACCTGCCGTTATGTGGTTGAGCACATGCGCGGGCTATTGACCCATGTTCACGAGCCCTTCTAGTTTGTGTGCACGAGTAGTCATCGGCGACACGTGCTCGGATCGGTTATATGACTCACGCTTTCGTTCGTTCGCGAAAGATGAGCGTAGAGAGGGGTTTTCCCAATGCCACAGCCGCAGCAGTTGCCCGGGCCCAACGCCGACATCTGGGATTGGCAGATGTCAGGACTTTGCCGGGGCGTCGATTCCTCGATGTTCTTCCATCCCGACGGCGAGAGGGGCCGCGCCAGGGCTCAGCGTGAAATGCGCGCCAAGGAGATGTGCCGGCGCTGCCCGGTGGTCGCTCAGTGTCGGTCCCACGCCCTCGCGGTCGGTGAGCCCTACGGCATCTGGGGTGCCCTCAGCGAGTCGGAGCGCGAGCTCCTGCTCAAGCGGGGCATACGGCGCACCGCGTGACCGCAGGAGTCACAGGAGTCACGTCAGACACCTAAGATGCCCTACGCAGAAGAGGCCTACTTTCGGGATGGGCCTCTTCTCGCGTTTGCGTGGTGCGAAACGTTGGTTCCTGGCACAAGGCGGTCGGCGTCGGGTAGCGCCATACCCGACGGGTCTGAGAAGACAACCACTCCCGGTGACCTGTTTGCGAGACAGCCCGTTGGCGCTGACGCAAGATGCAGTGGTGACGAAAAGCCTCAACGCCGCCCCCGACTGCGGCTCCTCCGATGCCGGAACGACTTCTACCGCAGTAGCGGGGTCGGTAGCGACCGTGTCCAGCTCCGCTGTCGCGGGTTCGGCGGCCACCATCGCCAGTGCCGGTGTCGCCGGATCGGCGGCCACGGTCGCCAGTGCCGCCGTCGCCGGATCGGTAGCCACGGTCGCCAGTGCCGCCGTCGCCGGAAGCATCGTCACCGCAGTGTCACTCGCGGTCGCTGGGAGCGTCGCATGCCTGGCGTGCGGGTTCTGCAAGCGTTGTATCGCGTGCCTGGGTTGTGTCAATTGCACGAACTGTGTCGGATGTGTGGGGTGCTATAGCTGCTCGGGACTGCGCTTCGCCGTGGGACTCCGCGACGTGCACGTCTGACACCGCGGCCCCCGCATCACAGCAGCCGTTGACGCAACGCCGCGAGAACTACTCAGCGCGGGTGGCCGCGATAACCATGGCCGGCGTGGCCACCATCTTTCTCGTCAGCCGGGTTCTCCTCCACCGCGGTCCCGGAGGTGCTGGATTGCAGACTTCTGGGCTGGCGGGTAAGTCATACGCCACGGCTGCGGCGGCGAGCCTGGACTCGGCGCCTCCGAACCCTCCGCGAGCTCCATTCGCCCAACGTCGCACCGGCGGCGGGCGCCGTGCCGATTGTCGGCGCACTCAACACCGAGGCGAATCCCACGGCGTGCTGCTGATTGAGAATCGCGTAGATACCGTGCAGCAGTGCGAGGCCCCGTAGCAGTGGCAGGATGCCCGCGATCGAAACGACCGGCGGCGGCGCGAGATTGCGGCGTTCCATCAGCCGGCCGACCGGTCCGATCAGCACCGCCGCGGCGAAGGACGCCACCACGGTACCCAAACCCGCACCCTGAGACAGAAGGAACACCACGGTGCTTGCCGCACCGCACTGATGGCGACGAACGGCGCCGAAACGGTTGGCGAGGTGCAGTACCACCAACGCCACGCCCGCGATCGTCGCGGCGGTCATCATGACCAATTCGAAGAATCGGACGGCAGCCGTCACCGGAGCACCAGGGATGACGTCGCCGACCGAGCCCACCAATGAAAGTCCGGCAAGAAGCATGACAAGACCGGCGGCGATCGCGACCGTGGGTTCGCAGTCCAGCCCAAGCTTGGAGCTGAGCCAGTAGATCACCAGGGGTGGCGCCGTCGCGATCGCGCACCTCGCCCACCCGCGCGCTGAATGCGTCGTCGAGTTCTCTGCTGTCCGTCATCCGCGGCCGGCTGCCCGTCGGAGGATCGGTTTCCCGAACCATGCGGTTCAGGATTTCGCGATGGCGTGCCCGCCGCGGCTGGCCCGCGTGATCACGGGTCAACTCCACAACACTGGCCAGCTCTTGAATGACGATCTCAGACGTCGTTCCGCCTGTTGCCCAGAGCTTTTGACTTCTTCACTCCCGACCATCACGCTCATGAGAATCAGCACACCGGGTCGCCGCAGACCCGCTTCCGAACGTTCGACCCTGGACAAGTGCGACCAACAGGCGAACTCCCGGTCGTGGAAATACCTGCCGCGGCCTGACTCCCCACGAAACGAAAGCACCCCCGGCCCGCCAGGACCGGGGGTGCTCCTCGTTGAGCGTGCTTAGTGCGAGTGACCGTGGTGGCCGTGGCCAGCGTGGTCGTCCTCCGCGTGGCTTACCTTCTCGACGATCGCGGTCTCGGTGGTGAGGATCATCCGCGCCACCGACGCCGCGTTGAGCACCGCGGAACGGGTCACCTTCACGGGATCGACGACACCGTCGGCCAGCAGGTCGCCGTACGTCAGCGTCGCGGCATTGAAGCCCTGTCCCACGGACATCTCCGACACCTTGTTCACCACGACCGAGCCGTCCAGTCCGGCGTTGGTGGCGATCCAGTACAGCGGCGACGACAGCGCCGAGGCGAACACGTCGACGCCGAGCGCCTCGTCACCCTTCAGCGAGTCGCGCAGTGCCGGGAGAACCGACCCGGCCTGTACCAGGGCGCTGCCACCACCGGTGACGATGCCCTCCTCGATGGCCGCCTTGGCTGCCGAAACCGCGTCCTCCACGGCCTCCTTGCGCTTCTTGAGATCCGTCTCGGTGGCCGCGCCGACCTTGATGACCGCGACGCCGCCGGACAGCTTGGCCAGACGCTCCTCGAGCTTCTCGCGGTCCCAGTCGGAGTCGGTGGCCTCGATCTCGGCGCGCAGCTGAGACTTGCGGCCCTCGATCGCTTCCTGGCTGCCGCCGCCGTCGACGATCACGGTGCTGTCCTTGCTGACGACCACACGCCGGGCGGTGCCCAGCACCTCCAGGCCGACCTCGCGGAGCAGCAGACCGACGTCGGGGTTGACCACCTGGCCACCCGTGACGACCGCGAGGTCGTCGAGGAACGCCTTGCGACGGTCACCGAAGAACGGCGCCTTGACGGCGACGGCCTTGAGCGTCTTGCGGATCGCGTTCACGACCAGCGTCGAGAGGGCCTCGCCCTCGACGTCCTCGGCGATGATCAGCAGAGGCTTGCCCGACTCGGCCACCTTCTCCAGCAGCGGAAGCAGGTCCGGAAGAGAGCTGATCTTCTCGCGGTTCAGCAGCACCAGGGCGTCTTCGAGCACCGCTTCCTGCGCGTCGAAGTCGGTGATGAAGTACGCGGACGTGAATCCCTTGTCGAATCCGACGCCCTCGGTGACCTCGAGTTCGGTGTTCATCGTCGAGGACTCCTCGACGGTGACGACGCCGTCGTGGCCGACCTTCGTCATGGCCTCGCCGACGAGCGCACCGACCTCCTCGTCACGCGAGGACACTGTGGCGACCTGCGCGATTCCGTTCTGGTCGCTGACCGGAGTGGCAGCAGCCAGTAGCGCCTCGGACACCGCGTCGGCGGCCTTGGCGATGCCGATACCCAACTCGATGGGGTTGGCGCCCGCCGCCACGTTGCGCAGGCCGGCCTTGATGATGGCCTGGGCGAGCACGGTGGCAGTCGTGGTGCCGTCACCCGCGACGTCGTTGGTCTTGGTCGCGACCGACTTGACCAGCTGGGCGCCCAGGTTCTCGAACGGATCCTCGAGGTCGATCTCGCGGGCGATGGTGACGCCGTCGTTGGTCACGACCGGGCCGCCGAACGCCTTGGCGAGCACGACGTGCCTGCCCCGCGGGCCAAGCGTCACGCGGACCGCGTCGGCGAGCTTGTCGACGCCAGCTTCCATGGCCCGGCGCGCAGTTTCGTTGAACTCAATCTGCTTGCTCATGAATGTTCCCTCTGACTATGTAGTTGAGACACCGATGTAGTTGAGGCACCGATGTAGTTGAGGCACCGATGTAGTTGAGGCACAACGCATGCCGCCCCGGACATCACCCGCGTTGACGGGGACCTCCGGGGCGGGATGGGCGATGCTTACTTGGAGACGACTGCCAGCACGTCGCGTGCCGACAGGATGAGGTACTCCTCGTTGTTGTACTTGATCTCGGTGCCGCCGTACTTGCTGTAGATGACGGTGTCGCCCTCGGCGACGTCCAGGGGGATACGCTTTTCGCCATCCTCGTCCCAGCGGCCTGGGCCAACTGCGACGACGGTGCCTTCCTGCGGCTTCTCCTTGGCGGTGTCGGGAATGACTAGACCGGAAGCGGTCGTAGTCTCGGCCTCATTGGCCTGAACGAGGATCTTGTCCTCGAGTGGCTTGATGTTCACGCTCGCCACGATGGAGCCCTCCACATTTGATAGGGGTGCGATCCGGGCTAGTTCCCGGACCCTCACGGATTTCCAGCATTCTGAGTTGTTCGGCACGCGTCCTAGCCCTCAACACCGTCGTCGCGGGAGCCGGAGCGGGGTTTGGCCGCCTGCCACTTAGCACTCTATACACGCGAGTGCTAGTTCCTCAAGGGTGGGGCGGCGCCGGTTCGTCGCGCTACCGAAAATCGAACGTCAGGTGGTTCGACGGGCTCATGCGACTTGTCCCTGCACCACCGGCAGTCCAGGGTCGGTCGCGACCGCCAGCTGCGAGGGCGGCGCACCCGCCGCGATCAGGTGCGCGGCGAACGAGGCGATCATTGCGCCATTGTCCGTGCAGAGCCGCGGCCGCGGCACCCTCAGCGTCACACCGGCAGCCGCGCAGCGCTCTTCGGCAAGCTCCCGCAACCGGGAGTTGGCCGCGACGCCACCCGCGATCAGCAGCGTGGAAACGCCGAGGACGTCGGTGGCGCGCAGGGCCTTCCTGGTGAGCACGTCGGCGACCGCCTCCTGAAACGCGGCTGCGACGTCCGCGGTCGCGGCGTCGGGGTGGGACTCCACGTATCTGGCGACCGCCGTCTTGAGTCCCGAGAAGCTGAACGCGTAGGGGTCGTCGCGAGGCCCGGTCATCCCCCGCGGGAACACGATCGCGTCGCGATCGCCGGTGCGCGCCAGTTCGTCGAGCACCCGGCCGCCCGGATAGCCGAGGCCGAGCAGCCGGGCGATCTTGTCGTACGCCTCGCCTGCGGCGTCGTCGACCGTGCTGCCGAGCTCTTCGATCGGCTGCCCCAGCGATCGCACGTGGAGCAGGTTGGTATGCCCGCCCGACACCAACAGCCCGACGCACTCGGGCAGCGGGCCGTGGTCGTAGACGTCGGCGGCGAGATGCCCGCCGAGGTGGTTGACCGCATAGAACGGCACTTCCCACGCGGCCGAATATGCCTTGGCCGCAGCGACTCCCACCAGCAACGCGCCCGCAAGGCCCGGCCCGATGGTGGCCGCCACGACGTCGGGCTTGTCGACGCCTGCCTGCGCGAGCGCACGACGCATGGTCGGGCCGAGCGCTTCCAGATGCGCGCGCGACGCGATCTCGGGAACCACGCCGCCGAACCGCGCGTGTTCGTCGACGCTGGAGGCGACTTCGTCCGCCAACAGCGTCACGGTGCCGTCCGCATCCATCTTGCAGATCCCGACTCCCGTTTCGTCACAGGAACTCTCGATGGCCAGGACGATCATTGTTCCCCATCCTTCGCCTGCCGCCGCATTGTGTACGCGTCCGCGCCACTGACCCGGTAGTACCTCTTGCGCGTCCCCACCACGGTGAAGCCGACACTCTCGTACAAACCGATCGCCGCCGCGTTGTCGGTGCGCACCTCGAGGAAGACGATGCCGCCGTCGGCGATGCCGAGAAGGCGGTCCAACAGCGCCCGGCCCACCCCCTGCCCCTGGAAGCGTTCATCGACCCCGATGGCGTGAACCTCGAACTCGTAGGGCGGTCTTCGACCCAATCGACTGACGCCCGCATAGCCGACGAGCTCACCACCGACGCGGGCCGCGACGTAGTGGTTGTGCACGGACTCCAGCTCACGGATGAAGGCCACGGCGGGCCACGGGTCGTCGCCGGGGAACAGCTCGCCCTCCAACTCGGCGCAGCGATCGGCATCACCGACGGTGAGCGACCCATACTCGACGGTCATGGCCGCACCGGCGCAGGCTTGGCATCGGGACGCCGAAGGTACAGCGGGATCAGAGGTCCCGGCCATGTCGCTTCCCCGGCCGCTTCGCTCCTCCCCTCCGACTCCAAGTCGGCGACGCGGACCAGTCCGGACGCGGTCGGCTGAACGGGCGCCAACCGCGGCAGGTCGAAGAGCGCTGCGTGCTCGGGTGATCCGGCGACTGCCGACACACCCGCGGGGACGTCGGCCGGCGCGTTCACGGCCGGCCCATCGATGCGGACGCCGTCGCGATAGCGCGCCCAGTACACCTCGCGGCGGCGCGCATCGGTGACCACCAGGACGACGCCCGAGGTGTCCACGCCGATCGCGTCGAGGCTGCACACCCCGAATACCGGGATGCCGAGAGCGTGGCCGTATGCGGCGGCGGTCGCCATGCCGACGCGCAGACCCGTGAACGGGCCTGGACCGCAACCGACGACGACGGCGTCGAGGTCGGCCATGCCCAAGCCGGCGTCGGCCAAGGCGCCCAACACGTTCGGGGTGAGCTGCTCGGCATGGGCGCGGGGGTTGACGGTGACCCGCTCACTGAGGACGTCGACTCCCGACGGTCCGCGACGGACCACCCCTGCGGTGACGGCGGGGGTGGCGGTGTCGATGGCAAGGACGACGATCATCGGGTGACCTCCCCGTCGCTTCGCTCGCCCCGCCGATGCCACCGCCAGGTCGCTACGCGGACGTCGGTATCGCTGCCGCGCTCCAACCTGATGTCGAGGTGGCGATCGGACAGCCGCTCCGCGAGGCCTTCGCCCCATTCGACGACCACGACGGCGTCGTCGAGATCGGTGTCCAGATCGAGGGAGTCGAGTTCGGCGAGCAGGTCCGCCCCCGCATGATCGAGCAGCCGGTAGACGTCGACGTGCACCATGGCGGGCGCGCCCTCCTTCAGCGCGGGGTGCACCCGGGCCAACACGAAGGTCGGTGAGGTGACCGCGCCCGACACGTTCATCGCCTTCGCGATCCCCCTGGCCAACACCGTCTTTCCCGCCCCCAGCGGCCCCGTCAGCACGACGACGTCGCCAGCCAGAAGGTCGGCGCCCAACCGCGCACCGAAGGCGAGGGTGTCGTTCGCGGTCGCCAGTTCGGCCGTTCCCTCGAGCACGTCAGCCATGATTGCGCGCTCGTTCCCGCAGACGACGGGTCATCGCGACGAGCTTCGAGGGCGTCGCCCGTTCGACGAGTCGCACCAACGCGTCGTCGACGATCTCGGGCTGCTCGAGTTGAACGAGATGTCCTGCGCCGCCAACGATGACGAGCTCGGACTTCGGCAGCTCCGCCGCCATCGACTCGGAGTACTCCATGGGCGTCAGCAGGTCGTGGTCGCCGCAGACGATCAGGGTGGGAACCTTCGCCAGCGTGGACAGACCTGCGGTCTCGTCGTGCACCTCCAGTGCGTGCAGGAATCCGACCAGGGTGGCGATCGGCGTGTCGTGCATCATCCTCTCGGAGAACGCCACGACGCTGCGGCTGATCTTCTCGTCACCGTAGGACGCCGCCCGTAGCACCGGACCGATCACGGCACTGGCCGCACCGCGGGTGCGGTGGACCGTCTTCGGCGCATAGCGCACGGCGAAGCGGGCCGCCTCGAGAACCGGGTTCTTCAGCACCTCGCCCAGCGGCGACCGCGAAACCCCCTCGGCTGCAGTGGAGATGAGTGCGGCTCCGACGACGCGGGTGGGATACCGCTGCGGAAACTGGCGAGCGTGGGCCAGCACCGTCATGCCGCCCATCGAGTGCCCCACGAGGACCACCGGTCCACGGGGAGCCATGACCGAGAGCACCGTCTCGAGATCCTGGCCCAGCTGGGGAACGTTGAACGACTCGGTCGGCGCATCACCGGACTGGCCGTGCCCACGCTGGTCGTAGAAGACCATGCGGACCTGCGATCCCCACTGCTCGGTCAATCTCGCCCGCTGAAAGTAGAAGGCGCCCATGCGCAGACAGAAACCGTGCGCGAAGACGACCGTCAGCGGTGCATCCAATGGGCCTACCTCCCTGACGGCGAGCGGAACGCCGTCGGGGGTGGTCACGACGCACCCGCGGTCGGCGTCCAGGAGTTCGAAGTCCTCGTCGCGGTGGGGATCGTCCTCGGCGACTCGTCGCGTGAGGGAACGGGCCACGGTGGTTCCCGCGAGCCCGCCGACCGCCGAGATGCCGGCGGCGCCTGCCAGCCATTGGCCCATGCGCCTGCGGCGACGGGAGGCATCGTTCGTGGAGTCGCTCAACGGCTTACGCCCGTTGCGTCGACGTACACGCGGGACACCCGCCCGCGCGGGCTGGTGACGACCTCGTAGTTGATGGTGCCGAGCAACTCGGCCCAGTCCAGCGCAGTGAGTTCACCGCCGTCGCCGGGACCGAAGAGGATCGCGTCGTCGCCCTCGCTGACGTCGACGGGACCGGGCCCCAGATCGACCACGAACTGGTCCATGCAGATGCGACCCACGTTCGGTCGGCGCCGCCCGTTGATCAGGACGTCGATACGACCGCTGAGGCCGCGGAAGACACCGTCGGCATACCCCAGGGGAATGAGCGCCACGGTGGTGTCGGCCTTGGCCACCCACGTATGGCCGTAGGACACCCCGTCGCCCGCCTTCAGCGAACGAATCAGGGCAACGGGGCACCTCAGCGTCATCGCAGGCCGTAAACCCATGTCGCCCTTGGCCGGGATCGGCGTCTGCCCGTACACCGCGATACCCGTTCGCACCATGTCGAATGCGAGGTCGGGCCGTGTCATCGCCGCGGGCGAGTTGCACAGGTGCGCCACCTCGAACTCGACGCCCGCCTCCCGGGCCTGCGAGCGCATCTCCGAGAAGCGTTGCGCCTGTTGATCATTGATGGTGCTCGTCGGATCATCACCGCAGGCGAGGTGCGACATGATGCCGCGGAGCCGGATCGCCTCATCGGCCACGGCGCGGCGCAGCGCCGTCAGCAGGGTGGGGAACTCCGCGGCGCCGACCCCGTTGCGGTTCAGACCCGTTTCCACCTTGACCGTGACGACGGCCGTCGTCCCGGTGCGGTGCACGGCGCCGACTACATCACCGAGTTGACGCACCGAGGACACGCCTAGCTGGACGTCAGCGGTCAATGCGGGCGCGAAGTCGGTACCTGGCGAGTGCAGCCAGCACAGCAGCGGAGCGGTGATGCCGTCGCGGCGCACGGCCAGCGCCTCGTCGATGGTCGCCACGCCCAGTTCGGCGGCCCCCGCGGCGAGCGCGGCCCGCCCGACCTGGGCGGCCCCGTGGCCGTAACCGTCGGCCTTCACGACGGCCATGACCTGTGCCGACCCCGCGCGCTCCTTGAGCAACCGCACGTTGTGGGCGATGGCGCCAAGATCCACCACCGCCTGGGCGGCGGCGGCGGTGGTCGGCAGCTTGGTCGTATGCATGGTCATGTCACCGTCATCGATTGTCCCAGAGTGTGCCGAACCAGGTCGTCGGGCCTAGTGCGCGAAGGGTTGCAACTCGTCGAAGTGGCCGTTCGGCCTGAGTTCGTCCAGGCTCTTCAGCACGGTCAGGATGTCGTCCTTCAACGCTCGCGCGAGGTCGGTGGAGAACCCCTCGCGGACCACGACCCGAAGCACCGTCACGTCCGTCGCGTCGTCGGGCATCGTGTACGCGGGCACCTGCCAGCCGAACGCCCGCAACGCGTGCGAGACGTCGAACTCGGTGTAGCCGCGGTCGCCCTTGAGCCGGAAGCTGACCACTGGGATCGCCGACCCGTCGGAGATGAGCTCGAAGTGCTCGCTATCGCGCAGTTGGTCGCCGAGCCAGCGCGCCGTGCCCGACAGACACGACATGACCTGGCCGTAACCGGCTCGACCGAGTCGTAGGAAGTTGTAGTACTGGCCGACGACCTGATTGCCGCCCTTGGAGAAGTTCAGCGTGAACGTCGGCATGTCACCACCGAGGTAGTTGACGCGGAAGACCAGTTCGTCCGGCAGGTACTCGGCGCTGCGCCACACCACGAAGCCGATGCCCGGGTACGTCAGGCCGTATTTGTGGCCACTGACGTTGATCGACACCACTCGGGGCAGGCGGAAGTCCCACACCACCTCCGGGTGCAGGAACGGCACCACGAAGCCGCCACTGGCCGCGTCGACGTGCACCGGAACGTCGACACCGGCATCGGCGGCCAGCCTGTCCAGGACCGCGCAGATCTCGGCGATCGGTTCGAGGTCGCCGGTGTACGTGGTGCCGAGGATGGCCACCACGCCGATGGTGTCCTCGTTGACCGCATCGAGAACCTGCTCGGGTGTGATGACGTAGCGCCCCTCCTCCATGGGGAGGTAGATGGGCTCGACGTCGAAGTACCGGCAGAACTTCTCCCAGACCACCTGGACGTTGGAACCCATCACGAGATTCGGCCTGCGGCTGCGCCAACCGTCGCCGACCTTCGCGCGCCACCGCCAGCTCATCGCCAGCCCGGCCAGCATCACCGCTTCACTGGACCCGACCGTGGACACGCCGATCGCGCTCGTCGGGTCGTCGTCACGCAGGTTCTCCGCGTGGAAGAGATCGGCGACCATGCACACGCAGCGCTGCTCGATGGCCGCCGTCGCCGGGTACTCGTCCTTGTCGATCATGTTCTTGTCGAACGTCTCGGCCATCAGTTTCTCGGCCTCGGGGTCCATCCACGTCGTGACGAAGGTCGCGAGGTTCAGCCGCGAGCTGCCGTCCAGCATGAGCTCGTCGTGGATGAAGCGGTAGGCGGCCTGCGGATCCATCGATTCGGCCGGCATCCGCAGTTTCGGCACGGGCGCGGTGGAGAACCTGCCGGTGTAGGCCGGTGCGATCGACGCTGCCGGAGTGTGCCTCGATGACATCTGGTGTCCCTTCTAGAGATTGGCGATCGACGAACGGAGGTGGGTGAGAATTCCCGACGCCGACGTGGGTGCGTGCCTCGGTCCGGGATCGGCGGCCGACAACGCTGCGGCGCGGGCGTGGACGAACGCCGCCGATGCCGCTGCCTCACCCGGGAGCAGGCCCGCGGCCAGCAGAGCGCCGATGACGCCGGACAACACGTCACCGGAACCCGCAGTGGCAGCCCACGATTGACCCGCCGGGTTCAGGTATACGAGTCCGCCCGGCTCCGCGACGACGGTGACGTTTCCCTTCAACAGGACGGTGGCACCGAATGCCTCGGCCAGTCGTCGGGTCGCGCCCACCCGATCGTCCCCTGGCGGATGGCCCGCCAGGCGGACGAACTCGCCGGCGTGCGGAGTGAGGACAGTCGGCGCGCTTCGGTCGACGACGACGGCGGGGTGGGCGGCGAGGATCGTCAGCGCGTCGGCGTCGACGATCACTGGCAGATCGGTCTCGAGCGCGAACCACAGCGCCGCCGCACCCGCCTCGTCGGTGCCGAGCCCCGGCCCGACGACCCAGGCCTGCACTCGACCAGCGGCGTTGATGTTCGGCGTCGCGATGACCTCGGGCCAGTGCGAGACCACCTCGGCGGCTGCGGTTCCCGCGTACCGCACCATGCCCGACGTCGCCGCGACGGCAGCACCGGTGCAAAGGATGGCTGCGCCGGGATAGGTCGCAGAGCCCGCCAACACACCGGTGACGCCTTGGCTGTACTTGTCGTCGTGGGGCCCTGGGATGGGCCAGCGGGCGGCGACGTCGGCGGCCTCGAGGCTGACCAGATCGCCGTCGGGCAGGTCGAGGCCGATGTCGATCAGCTCGACGCGCCCGCAGTCGCCAAGGGCGTGAACGGGTTTGAGGCCACCGAACGTGACCGTCAGCGCCGCGTGGACGTAGGCCCCTTCGGCGGCGCCGGTCTGCACGTCGAGGCCGCTCGGAATGTCGACCGCCACGACGGGGATGCCCCAGGCGATGACGGCGTCGAACACTTCCGCGGCAGCCGGACGGAGCGGACCGGATCCCGAGATGCCGACCACCCCATCGATCACCAGATCGGTTGCCTGGGGGACTCTTTGGACGACCCGGCCACCAGATCGAGTGAAGGCGGCGAGCGCCACGCGGTGCACCCGCTGTGGGTTGAGCACGATGGCCGACGCCGTCGCACCGCGACGGCGCAGCAACGTCGCGGCCCAGAGGGCGTCGCCGCCGTTGTCGCCGGAACCGATCACCGCGCAGACCCGGCGACCCGCGATCGCGCCGGTGCGGGAGTGCAGTTCGCGGGCGATGGCACCCGCCAGGCCGAAGGCGGCCCTACGCATCAGGACGCCGTCGGAAAGGCTGGCCAGCAGCGGCGCTTCCGCCTCACGGATGACATCCGCGGTGTAGTAGTGCCGCATTAGGACTACGTTACGTCGTTGTGCCGCGAGTTCGGCCTACTCCGGGCAATGGCACACCGCTTCGACGTTGATCCCGTCGGGATCGAACACGAAGGCCCCGTAGTAGTCGGGCTGGTATTCGGGGCGAAGGCCCGGTTCGAGTGCAGACGTACCACCGGAGTCCAGCGCGATGTCGTAGAACCGGCGGACGGTGGCGCGGTCCCGCGCGATGAACGCCAGGTGCATGTTCGTGCCCACCGTGCCGTCGGCGACGAGCCAGAAGAACGGCTTGTAGCCCCTGCCGAAGCCGTGCATCTCCAACTGGTCCGCCGCGGCGGGTACGTGCAGCAGCTCGATGATGTCCAATGACGCCAGGACGGGGCCGTAGAACGCGAGCGATCTGGTCAGATCGGGCACGGCGACGTTGAGGTGGTCGATCTGCGAACCGGTGAAATCGGGCATCGTGAATTCAGCTCCAAGAGCTCGTTGGGGTTTAAGCTTCACTGCAACGGTAAGTATTTGCCGCCATGCAGTTACTTACTTATGCAGTAAAGCATCGGCTGCAGGAAGGCGCAACGGATGAGCGGTCGATCGCATGGCCGTGCCCAGGCAGTCGGCAACGTCATCGAGGCGCTGGCCGGCTGGCAGGTACTGGTCGCACAGTTCAACGACCTCGTCGCGCGCAAGCTGGGGGTGTCGCCGACCGAGACGCAGTGCCTCTACGTCCTGGCCCGGTTCGGCCCGGCCACGCCAGGCGACATCGCCAAGCGGGTGAATCTGACCAGCGGTGCGACCACACGCATGTTGGATCGCCTGTTCGCAGCGGGCTTCATCACCCGCGCGCCGGATCCACTCGACCGGCGGAAGGTCATCATCGAACCCGCCGGTGACGGCATCGAGCGGGTGGCCGCGATGTACAAGCCGCTCAACGACGAATTAGCCTCATTGCTAACGGGTTTCGAGGTATTGCAGCTGCACGGGATGGCGACCTTCGCACGGGAGGCCGAAGACCTCACCGCCCGCCGGATCCGGGAGCTCTGAGCGCGGCTTCTCCCGACCGCCGTCGAGTGTGTGGCATTCAGTCGAGAATTCCGCGCCCTCTCGACGACAACCCACACAGTCAGTCCGTCCCCCGGCTTGCCCACCGTCTTGCTGTGACGTGCCTTCATCCGGATGCCGCAGTGCACGAGTACTTCCGTACGTCGCAGGTGGCGCTGCGGGCGGCGTGGGGCGCGTAGTTGACCGCCGCCCGGCGCGACTACTCGACGGTGACCGACTTCGCCAGGTTGCGGGGCTTGTCGACGTCGTAACCACGCGCCTGCGCCACGCCCGCGGCGAACACCTGCAACGGAATGGTCGACAGCAGCGGCTGGAAGAGCGTTGACACCGCGGGCATCTCGATGAGGTGATCGGCGTATGGCCGCACCGTGTCGTCGCCCTCCTCGGCGATGACGATGGTGATCGCGCCACGCGCCTGGATCTCGCGGATGTTGCTCAGCAGCTTGCTGTGCAGCATCGCCGCGTTCTTCGGTGACGGCATGACGACGATCACGGGCAGACCGTCCTCGATCAGCGCGATCGGCCCGTGCTTGAGCTCACCCGCCGCGAAGCCCTCGGCGTGCATATACGCCAGTTCCTTGAGCTTGAGCGCACCCTCGAGGGCCACCGGGTAGCCGACGTGGCGACCGAGGAAGAGCACCGTCGGCGAGGAGGCGAACTTGTGGGCCAGCTCGGTGACGGGCTCCATGCACGTCAGCACACGGGCGATCAGGTCGGGCATCGCCTCGAGTTCGTTGAATTCGCGCGCGACCTCGTCGGGGTACTTGGTGCCGCGAGCCTGCGCCAACGCCAGCCCGACCAGATAGTTGGCGGCGATCTGGGCCAGGAACGTCTTGGTCGAGGCGACGCCGATCTCCGGCCCCGCCCGCGTATAGAGCACCGCGTCGCATTCGCGCGGGATCTGCGAACCGTTGGTGTTGCAGATGGCCAGCACCTTGGCCTTCTGCTCCTTGGCGTGTCGAACCGCCTCCAGCGTGTCGGCGGTCTCGCCGGACTGGGAGATCGCGATCACCAGCGTGCTGCGGTCCAGCACGGGGTCGCGATAGCGGAACTCGCTGGCGAGCTCGACCTCGACGGGCAGCCGGGTCCAGTGCTCGATGGCGTACTTGGCCAGCATCCCGGAGTGGTAGGCGGTGCCGCAGGCGACGATGAAGACCTTGTCGATCTCGCGTAGCTCCTGGTCGCTCAGGCGTTGTTCGTCGAGGACGATGCGGCCGTCGACGAAGTGCCCGAGGAGGGTGTCGGCGACGGCGGCGGGCTGCTCGGCCATCTCCTTGAGCATGAAGTACTCGTAGCCACCCTTCTCGGCGGCCGACACGTCCCAGTCGATATGAAAAGGACGAGCAGCGGCGTCGTCCCGGTTGCCATGGAAATCGTAGATCTCGTAGCCGTCGGCGGTGATCACCACGGCCTGGTCCTGACCGAGCTCAACGGCTTCGCGGGTGTGCTCGATGAAGGCCGCGACGTCGGAACCGACGAACATCTCGCCGTCCCCGACGCCGATCACCAGCGGCGTGGAGCGCCTGGCGGCCACGATGGTCTCCGGATCGTCGGCGCTGGCGAACACCAGCGTGAAGTGACCCTCCAGACGCGGCAGCACGGCCATCACGGAGCCGACGAAGTCACCCGCCGTGGGTCCGTGGTGGTATTGCCAGGACACCAGGTGGACGGCGACCTCGGTATCGGTGTCACTCGAGAATTCGACGCCGGCGGTCTCCAGCTCGGCGCGCAAGGCGGTGAAGTTCTCGATGATCCCGTTGTGGACGACGGCGATCTTCCCGGCGGCGTCGCGGTGTGGGTGGGCGTTGCGGTCGGTGGGCCTGCCGTGGGTGGCCCAGCGGGTGTGGCCCATACCGGTGTTGCCGGTCAGCCCCTCGGAATCGGCCTCTGCGAGGGCGGCCTCGAGGTTGGCCAGGCGGCCGGCGCGTCGGCGCACCGCCATGCCGCCGTGGCCGTCCAGCAGCGCGACGCCCGAGGAGTCGTAGCCCCGGTACTCCATCCGACGCAGAGCGTCGACGACGATGTCGCGGGCAGGACGCTGCCCGACGTAGCCGACGATTCCGCACATGGCCCACCACGATAGTGCAGCCATCGGTCCAGCTCCGCGTGAGATACGGTCATCGGGTGGCCACGACGAAGAAGCTCTTCGCTGCGTTGACCCGGCGGGGGCCGCATCGCGCGCTTCGCGGTGACCTGGCGTTTGCCGGTCTACCGGGCATCGTATACACCCCCGAATCGGGCCTGAACCTGCCCGCAGTGGCGTTCGGCCACGATTGGCTGGCGGGTGCCGACCGCTACACCGGAACCCTGGAGCATCTGGCGTCCTGGGGCATCGTCGCCGCCGCCCCGAACACCGAGACCGGCGTCGCGCCATCGGTGTTGAACTTGGCGTTTGACCTGGGTACCACGCTGGACATCGTCTCGGGCGTGCGACTCGGCACAGGGAAGATCAGCGTGCACCCCACCAAGCTGGGTGTCGTTGGTCACGGTTTCGGCGGTTCGGCCACCGTCTTCGCCGCCGGGGGCATGGCAGACAAGCTCAAGGCCGCAGTAGCCCTGTTCCCCACCGTCACCAAACCACCCGCGCAGCAGCCCGCATCGGGTCTCCGCATCCCCGGACTGGTCCTCGCCGCACCCGACGATCCGCTGTCCATTCGGTCGGACGCTGCGGAGTTGGCCGGGGCGTGGAAGGGCGCGACACTGCGAACCGTCGCCAAGGCCCAGGCCGGCGGCATGGTCGAGGGCTTCCGCCTGACGCGCATCGTCGGGCTACCCGGCGGCGATCGCAGTACGCAGAAGACGGTCCGAGCGCTGTTGACCGGTTACCTACTGCACGTGCTCACCGGCGACAAGGCGTACCGCGACTTTGCCGATCCCGAGGTGCAGCTACCGGAGACCGTGGACCCCGATCCGGCGGCGCCGCCGATCGCCCGCGAGGACAAGGTCGTCGCGCTGCTCAAGCGCTGAGACCCGAATTCCCAACCAACTGGTTGATGGTGATATAACTCCAGGATGCGCACTGGAATCTTCCTGAGCTATGCCGGCGGCTTCCGCGAGGCAGCCGACCAGGTCGTCGAACTCGAGAAGTGTGGTGTCGACATCGCCCTCGTCGCCGAGGCCTACTCCTACGACGCGATCAGTCAGCTGGGCTACCTCGCGGCGAAGACCTCCACCATCGAGCTCGGGTCCGGTGTCGTCCCGATCTACACCCGCACGCCGTCACTGCTGGCGATGACGGCAGCGGGCGTCGACTACGTCTCTGACGGCCGGTTCCGGCTGGGCATCGGTACGTCCGGCCCGCAGGTGGTGGAGGGCTTCCACGGCGTGCCGTTCGACGGACCGCTGGGCCGCACCCGCGAGGTCGTCGAGATCTGCCGCCAGATCTGGCGGCGCGAAAAAGTCCAGCACGACGGCAAGTACTACCAGATCCCACTGCCCGTCCACCGCGGCACCGGACTGGGCAAGCCGCTGAAGCTGATCAATCATCCTGTCCGCGAACGTATTCCGATCACCATTGCGGCTCTCGGACCGCAAAACGTCCAGCTCACGGCCGAGATCGCCGAGGGCTGGCAGCCGGTGTTCTACTACCCCGAGAAGGCCGATGACGTGTGGGGCGACGCGCTGCGCGCGGGCGCCGCCAAGCGCGACCCCGCTCTCGGTCCGCTCGACGTCATGGTCTCGGCCAGCCTCGCCATCGGCGAGAACGTGGACGATCGCCTGTCTTGGGCGAAACCCCAACTGGCGCTGTACATCGGCGGTATGGGCGCACGCGGAAAGAACTTCTATCACAACCTGGCGACGCGGTACGGCTTCGGCGAGGTAGCCGATCACATCCAGGACCTCTATCTGGCGGGCAAGAAGGCCGAGGCCATCGCCGCAGTGCCCGACGAGCTGGTGCGCAACGTATCCCTGCTCGGGCCAGCAGGTTTCGTCAAGGAGCGGTTGGCCGCCTACGCCGAGGCCGGCGTCACCACCCTGCTGGTGCATCCGCTCGCCGGCGACGAACGCGAGTCCGTGAAGTTCTGCGAGGAACTCGTCGCACTCGCGCACTGAGCTACACCGCCGAGACCCGATCCCTGGCACACACTTCGCCGAGCAGGGCCGCCACGACACCGAACCCGAAACACAGCGGCGGAAGGAACGGGCCGACGCCGAACAGTCCGTCCGAGTCGGTCTGGTAGGCGAAGACCCCCATCTCGACGAGAGCGATCTCGACCAACGGACCGATGACCGCCGCGATCAGACCGCACACCACCGACTGCTTGTCACCGAGCGCACACCAGGTGATGACTGCCATCGTCACGATGAGCGCGGTGCCGGGGACTGCCGGAGCAGTGTGCACCAACGCGGTCGTGACATAGGTGCCGACCCGTGCCGCCACGCCGGCTAGGCCCTGCCGTGCGGTGACGGACGTTCGCACCTCGGGAAGGCGAAGCCGGACCTCGGCGAGCGACCCGGTCGCGACGCCGACCATCACCGGAAACCAGATCGGGCTGCTCCACACGAACGGCACGGCGGAGGTGAAGGCCGTCTCGTAGTAGCGGGTGGTGCTTGTGGCTACGTGACTGTGGTCGCCGACGAGGGACGCCGCTGCCCCGATCAGAAGCAGGAAACCACCTGTGGCGTGCGCAGTTTCACTCGACAGACGCTACTCCCCTACCTGCGGCAACTCGTCGGTGGCAATCTCGCACGGCGTCGGCTCCGCGGTGTCGTCGACGGACTCGGGAATGCCCTGTGGAGCGGGCGGCGGTGGCGCCGGAGTCGGAGTCGGTGCCGGTGCCGGTGCCGGTGCCGGAAGCGATTCGGGCGGCGCCTCCTCGACGATCTCCTTGCCCGGTTCCTCGGGTTCGTCGATCGGACCGTCGGGGTCCTCACCGTCGTCCGCTTGGGGATCGGCTTCGGCGTCGGGATCGTCCTCGGCATTCGGATCATCCTGCTCGACGAGATCGGCGGGCCCATCGGCATTGGCGACATCGGGTGACCCGTCGTCGGCGGATCCGACCAGACCGCCGATCAGGTCGGCCAACTGCTGCCCGAATCCCGAGAGGCCGGAGCCGAGGGTTGACGTGCCGCCCCCGAGGTCACCCAACGGCGGCATCGACGGCGCGGCAGGTGTAGGTGGCATTGCTGTTGCGGACGCAGGCGGCAGCATTGCCGTCTCCGCGAGAGCCGGAGGCGTCGCGGGCGAAGGACCCGACCACGGTGCGGTGGGTGGCGGAGCGAGGGAAGGGACCGCAGGAGCCGCAGCCGATCCGACGGCCGCCGCGGGAACGGTCTGCATGGGAGCCACCGTGACCCTCCGACCGTCCGCGACTTCCGCATCCCCAGACGGCTGGTGGCTGGGGCCGAGTTCGCCGGGAACGCCGAACACCGCGGGCGGTGCGGTGGTCGTGCCCGCGATCGCCACGTCATAGGCCGCGTTGATCGACGCGATGGCGGCGCGCATCGCAGCCAGCCAGTCCGACCCCACGTCGAGGTTGACGAACGGCTTGACCTGCAACTCGACCAGTTCACTGGCGGCCGCGAGGTCTCCCGCACCCGTCGTCACCGTCTTGGCCGCGGCCAGCCATTCGGCACGCTGCGACTGCTGCCTGCCCTCGAGGGCCTCGGTGGCGAGCACCTTCGCGTCGACTGCGCGCCACAGTCCATCCCGAAGCGTCGCCATCGCGTCCGCGGCCGCGCTCAGCGACACGCTCACGGCAGACGCCGCCTCGCCACTGCGCCAAACGAATTGGTGCGCGGCGGCGGCACCTCGGCCAGACCACGCACCCGAGAGTTCCGACAACAGGTCAGCCTGCATCCGAGCGGCGTCCTCGCCTCCCGATGCGGCCGCGGACAGGGCGGCGTGATCGGCGTCCACGGCGCGCAGGTCTAGGCCCTCCTCACCGCCGTACCAGTCGCGTACCTGAGTGGCGTGCATCGTCAGATCCCGATGCTGGTAACCGAGCCGACGACACGCCGCCACGTACTCCTCGACTTCGTCGACGGCGGGGCGCCCCTCGGCGAGTCGTGCCGCGACGTCGTAGGGGTTCGACACCGTCACCCCAACCGCGCGGCGCCGCGCGCATCGACGTCGACGTAGCGAGCAGCGGAAGTCCTTAGTGCGGAGGCAATTTCACGCATCGCCCTAGCCCAGACGTGCAACTGATCGACGACCTCGTCGACAGCCCGCCGCAGGGCATCCCCGCGGGCGGCGTAGTCGCGGCCCGCGACCGCACCATCGAAAGTCAGTCGATCGAGGTGAGTGCGGGCCAGTCCGTCGACGACATCTGCGACCGCGTCGTATCGGCTTGCAACGTCGAGAAGCGCTCCAACGTCGACGTGGGCGGACTCATTTTCTCCCATACCGGGTTACGACGCAGCGGGGGCACGTCCGGTTCCCTCGGACCGCGAGTGCCCTAGGTAACGTCGACCCAGTCGAGGGTGCGCTGCACGGCCTTCTGCCAACCCGCGTAGCCGGCGGCGCGCTGGTCGTCGTTCCACGACGGCGTCCAGCGCTTGTCCTCCTGCCAGTTGGCCCGCAAATCGTCGGGGTTGTCCCAGAAGCCGACGGCCAGGCCCGCCGCATAGGCGGCGCCCAGTGCGGTCGTCTCGGCCACGACCGGCTTGACCACGTCGACACCGAGCACGTCGGACTGGATCTGCATGCACAGACCGTTCGCGGTGATCCCGCCGTCGACCTTCAACACCTCAAGGTGGACACCGGAATCCGCTTCCATCGCGTCCACGACGTCGCGGCTCTGATAGCAGATCGCCTCCAACGTCGCCCGCGCGACGTGGGCATTGGTGTTGAAGCGCGACAACCCGACGATGGCGCCGCGGGCGTCGGACCGCCAGTACGGTGCGAACAGACCGGAGAAGGCGGGCACGAAGTAGACCCCGCCGTTGTCCTCGACCTGCCTGGCCAGCGATTCGCTCTGGGCAGCGCCGCTGATGATGCCGAGCTGATCCCGCAGCCACTGCACGGCAGATCCGGTAACGGCGATCGAACCCTCAAGCGCATAAACGGGTTTCGCGTCACCGAACTGATAGCAGACGGTCGTCAGCAGCCCATTCTCGGAGCGCACGATCTTCTCGCCGGTGTTCAGTAGAAGGAAGTTGCCGGTGCCGTAGGTGTTCTTGGCCTTTCCTGGCGCCAGACACACCTGTCCCACCATCGCCGCCTGCTGATCGCCCAGGATGCCGGTGACTGGCACCTCGCCACCCAGTGGACCCGTGTCCTGGGTGATGCCGTACGGCTCTGGTGACGACGACGGCACGATCCGGGGCAGCATCTGGCGCGGAATGTTGAAGAACGCCAACAACTCATCGTCCCAGTCGAGGGTCTCCAAGTTCATCAGCATCGTCCGGCTGGCGTTGCTCACGTCGGTGACGTGGACACCACCCCGCGGGCCGCCGGTCAGATTCCACGCCACCCAACTGTCGCTGGTGCCGTAGATCGCATCTCCGCGCTCGGCGGCCTCGCGGACGCCGTCGACGTTCTCCAGGATCCATTGCACCTTGCCGGCGGAGAAGTATGTCGCCGGCGGCAAGCCGGCCTTGTGCCTGATCACGTCGCCGCGGCCGTCGCGGTCCAGCGCCGAGGCGATGCGGTCGGTGCGGGTGTCCTGCCAGACGATCGCGTTGTAGTAGGGCCTGCCGGTCTTTCTGTCCCAGACAAGTGCGGTCTCGCGCTGATTGGTGATGCCGAGCGCCGCCAGGTCACCGGGTTGCAGCTTCGTGTTGTTGAGAACCGACATCAGGACCGCTGCGGTCCGCTCCCAGATCTCGACGGGATTGTGCTCGACCCAGCCCGCCGTGGGCAGGATCTGCTCGTGTTCGAGCTGGTGTCTGCCCACTTCGTTACCGTCGTGATCGAAGATCATCGCCCGGGTACTGGTGGTGCCCTGGTCGATTGCGGCGACGAATTCAGTCAACGGTGCTCCTCTGCCTAGCGCTGTTCGCTCACCGAGTCCGCAACGCGGGAGGCAAGCAGCCGCGCGGTGTCCTCGTCGGCGGCCTCGACCATCACGCGAACGACCTGTTCGGTCCCGGATGGGCGCAACAGGATTCGGCCGGTATCGCCGAGTTCAGCCTCGACCTCGGCGACTGCGGACTGTACCGATGGCGCATCGGCGACGGTGGCCTTGTTCGCGACCTGGACGTTGATGAGCACCTGCGGGAGCGTGTGCATGGGCGCCGCCAGCGCCGCCAGCGTCGAACGGGTCTGTGCCATCCGCGCCATCAGGCGCAGGCCGGTGGCGATCCCGTCGCCGGTGGTGCCGAGGGAGGGCATCACGATGTGGCCGGACTGCTCACCACCGAGTGAGTACTGCCCGGCGCGCAGTTCCTCGAGCACGTACCGGTCACCGACGGCGGTGGTGCGGACCTCGATGCCTTCTTCGCGCATGGCGATGTGCAAGCCGAGATTGCTCATCACCGTCGCGACCAACGTGTTCGACGCCAGTTCGTCGGCGTCGCGCATGGCCATTGCGAGGATCACCATGATGGCGTCACCGTCGATGACGTCGCCCGCGGCGCCCACGGCGAGGCAGCGGTCGGCGTCGCCGTCGTGAGCCAGGCCCAGGTCGGCGCCGTGAGCGAGCACCGCGCGCTGCAGGACATCCAGGTGCGTCGATCCGCAGCCGTCATTGATGTTGAGCCCGTTGGGTTCTGCATTGATCGCGATGACGGTGGCTCCGGCGGTGCGGTAGGCCAGCGGCGCAGCGGTCGAGGCCGCGCCGTGCGCGCAGTCCACCACGACGGTCATGCCCTCGAGCGGTACGGGGGCAGCCGTGGCCACGTGCTGCAGATAGCGGTCGAGCGCGTCATCGGCGTCGAGCACGCGGCCGATGCCCGCGCCCACGGGACGGTAGCCGGGCCCTGCGGCGAGAAGTTCTTCGATGCGGTCCTCGGCGGCGTCGTCGAGCTTGTGGCCGCCGGGGCCGAAGATCTTGATGCCGTTGTCCGGCATCGGATTATGCGACGCGGAGATCATCACGCCGAACTCGGCGCGGTAGACACCCGTCAGATGGGCGACGGCCGGGGTGGGAAGCACACCGACGCGTAGCACATCGACGCCCTCACTGGTGATCCCGGCGATGACCGCGGCTTCGAGCATCTCGCCACTGGCCCGTGGGTCGCGCCCGACGACAGCCACCCGGCGCTGCCCGCCGGAACCAAGTCGACGAGCGGCGGCCGACCCGAGGGCCAGTGCCAGCTCGGCGGTCAGATCCGTATTCGCGACACCACGGACTCCGTCGGTGCCAAACAGTCGACCCATGCCCCTCCTTGTGTGCCCCTCGAGCCGCAAACGTGCAACGAGGCACGCTCGCGGCGTCGAAGTGACGTAGGTCGAAGTGACGTAGTGAGGATCAGCGCTTCGAGTACTGAGGCGCCTTGCGGGCCTTCTTGAGGCCGTACTTCTTGCGCTCGATGGCACGCGGGTCACGCGTGAGGAAGCCGGCCTTCTTCAGCGGCGGCCGGTCCTCGGGCTGCACGATGATGAGCGCCCGGGCAATGGCCAGACGCAACGCGCCGGCCTGTCCGGACGGGCCGCCACCGTCGAGGTGGGCGAAGATGTCGACGGTGTCGAGCCGATCGACGAGCACCAGCGGCGCCTTGATGAGCTGCTGGTGCACCTTGTTCGGGAAGTATTCCTCGAGGCTGCGGCCGTCGAGGGTGAACTTGCCGGTGCCGGGAGACAGGCGCACGCGCACCACGGCCTCCTTGCGTCGGCCGACGGTCTGGATGGGCCGATCGAGCAGGAGCGGTTCGCGGGCCGGGGCCTCGTCCGCCGCTTCGGTCTCGACGACCTCGACCGCTTCCGGCGCCTCAGCGGCTTCGGGGGTTTCGGTCACTTCTTCGACCTCAGTCGGCTCGGTCACGTCTGTCGTTTCGGTCACTGGGCCACCTGCTTGATCTCGTACGGAACCGGCTGCTGGGCGATGTGCGGATGCTCGGGGCCCGCGTACACCTTCAGCTTCTTCTGGACCTGCCGGTTCAGCTTGTTGTGGGGAAGCATGCCGATGATCGCGTTCTCCACGACCTTCTCGGGATTCTTCGCCATCATTTCGCCGATGGTGCGCCTGCGCAGGCCGCCCGGGTAACCCGAGTGGCGGTAGGCGTACTTGTTGGTCAGCTTGTCGCCACTGATGGCGACCTTGTCGGCATTGATGACGATGACGAAATCGCCACCGTCGACATTCGGCGTGAACGTCGGCTTGTGCTTGCCGCGCAGCAGGGTTGCTGCTGCAACGGCGAGCCGGCCGAGGACCACGTCGGTGGCGTCGATGACATGCCACGTGCGCGTGGTGTCACCCGCCTTCGGCGTGTACGTGGGCACAGCGCTACCTCATACTTTCTCTACAAGCCCGTCCCTCGGGCACGGTCCCGGTCGAACCGGGTTGTCGGTCCGGCGCTTGCAGTTGGGGTTCTCGGCGACCGACGTAGACCCGAGGACCCGCAGAGTCGAGGAGACTCACCGCGCGCCAACCGGAAACCTTACCGGCGACTGTCGTCGCAGGTCAAAACGCCATCTCCGGGTCGAGGTAACATGGCCCACCAGGTTGGCGGTTCCCATTCGTCGTGGCGCTGACCTGCGGCGCGACGTCACCAGCGCGAAGCGCCACCGGTTACCCCTGCGCATGACTGTGCGGTCCCTCAGGGCTCTCCTCCCGTTCGGGACCGCACAGGGTCTGGTAGGGGGCCGTCTAGAAGCCCCAGGCGCCTGCCGCCCGCCGGTCGGTGTCCGCGACCTCGTCCGAGCCATCGCGCACGGCGTTGCCGAGGGAGATCAGAATCTCGTTCAGCGCCGCCGCGGACTGATTCCATTTGGCTTGCTCGACGCGATAGGCCTCCGCAGCGTCGCGGGTCCATGCCGCTTGCAGGGGTGCTATCTGTGCACGCAGGTCGTCCAACGCCGCGTTGAACCGGGCAGACGTGTGGTGGATTTCCTGCCGGACGGTGTACTCGATCTCGTTGAAGTCATAGGACAGAACCGGATCCATTGATGTTCCATTCGCGTTGGTGGACAGTGAGTTACGGGATGTGACTACAGAACGTCGGCCGAGGCGATCCGGTGCGAGTGCTGATCGGCCGCCTCGCGCAGCGTCCGCTCGTTGAAGCGAATGGTCTCCGCGATCCGTTGCAGCGACTGATGCAATGCAAGGGACTCGGTGTTCCACCGGTCGACGACATCGCGAAAACGAGCCGCCGCGACGCCTCCCCACACCGACGGCGGGACGCTGCTCATCTGACCGATGAAGGTCCGGAGCATCGCCCTGGTCTCCTCGTTTCGGCTGTCGATCTTGCCTGCGACGGCCGACATCATCCCGAGGTCGGTGTTCAACGCTCTACTCGTCATCGCGTTCCCTTCGATTGCGGTCGTATGAATGGTTGGACGCGCCGTCGCAGGACTCGGTTCCCTCGTGGATGAATCACCGTCGACCGACTGCGTGTGCCGACCGGATCGCCCGGTCACACAGTTCCTCGGGACCGCGCTGTTCGGCGGAGCCCTGGCAACCGATCGCGATCCGAACGTCGCCATCGAGCAGGACCGTCCATTCGATGCGCCGGTCCGCGCGGACTTCGCGGTAGGTCACGGCGGCACGGTGCGCCCGCTCACCGCGTGCGGTGAAGTGGACGAAGACCCCGTCGGGCTGCTCGGCGAGGGCATTGCTCAGCGACACGGCGGCCGCCTCCAACGTCTGCGCGTCGGGCACCCAGGACTGCGTCACGTGGATCGCATCGCGAGGATTCGCTGGCGAGACCACCTCCACCCGAGCCGAGCCCGGCCCGGAGGTGATCCGCTCGACGGTCCACTGCGCGGGGACCTCGACGGCCACCCGCCCTTCGACGAGCCAGGTCCCGTCGGGGGGCTCCTCCGCGCCGCCATCGAGCCCGACCGCGGCCGCCGTCAACGCGCTCACCGACAGGATCGCCACCGCGACCGCTGCTGCACGCGGAGCGGGGCGTCGCCGGATCGAGGCAGCAGCGGGGAGGGCAGTGGGGATGGCCGGGCCGTGCGGTCCACGCACTGCCCCGACGAGCGTCTGATCGTCGACAACCGTCACCTCGACGGATCGGCGGCGCAGCGCGCGAGCGAGGTCGGCACCGAACAGTGCGAGACCGGCGGGGACGTCGATGGTCACGGCGGCCAACCCCTCGAGGCACGCGACGACGGCGTCGAGGACACCCGAGGGTGGATTGACCCGGGCAATGACGTGCCGTTGCGCATCCGCATGCACGACGACGAGTTCGGGCGCGACCTCCAATACCGTCGCGGCCGTCGCCAGCACCTCTGCGCGTCGGAGCACCACCACGCTCGCCGACCACTCGGCGGCCGCGGCGCCGATGCGCTCGACGCGTGAAGTCGCCCACCACGACGGACATATGAGCAGCATCCTGTCGCACGAGCCGCCCACCGCAGATCCGAGCACGCCCCGCCACAACTCATCGGCCGGCATCACGCGATCCTCGACCAACGCAAGATCGTCGTCGATGGATTCCATTGCCGCCGCTACCAACTCGAGATCGACGACGCCGGGTCCGCTGACGAGGGTGGGTCCGACCACCACGACGACGGCATCGCTCACGGTGGCTCCGTCCACGAGACCTGGACGAGGTGATCGGCCTGTCCGCGCCGGATGAGCGTGCCGCGGCCCGCAGGCAACGACGACGGACGCACCGTGCCCAGCAGGACTCCCTCGTCGGGAGCGGCGCTCATCAGCAACCCCATACAGCCCAGGTCCCGCAGCCGCGCAAGGATCGGGTCGAACATCGCGCGGGCCGCACCGCCGGAGCGGCGGGCGATCAGGAGGTGCAAACCGAGATCACGTGAGTGCGGCAGCAGGTCCAGTAGCGGCAGCAGCGGATTGCCCGACGTCCCCGCCACGAGGTCGTAGTCGTCGACGACCACGTAGACGTCCGGCCCGAACCACCACGAACGGTCTCGCAACTGCCGCTGCGTGACGTGTTCGCCAGGCAGTCTGCCGTTCAGGAGCTGCACCGTTGCGGCCACGTGGGATTCTGCCGACGCCGCGGACATCGCGTATCCGAGGAGGTGGTCGGACTCGAGGACGCCAAGCAGTGTCCTGCGGAAGTCGACGATGAGGATCCGGGCCGCGTCGGCCCCGTCGGTCCGCAGGATCTCGCGGCACAAGGTGCGCAGCGTGGCGGTCTTCCCGCATTCAGTGTCACCGAGGATCAGCAGGTGGGGCGAGGCCTTGAAATCGAGGGCTACGGGCCGTAGCGCCACTTCGCCCAGTCCGATGGCGACGTGATCGGGAGACTGCGCGGCGACCTCGTCGTGCGGAACTCGCGACGGGAGAAGCCGCACGGGCGGCGCCACCAGATCCGGGTAGCGCGCTGCCAGGGCAATTGCATCGATGCCATCCGGCAGAGCGATCACGAACTCGAGACCCTCGCGGGTGATTCCGTGTCCCGGAGGGCGGGTGCCGAGCAGACGCGCCCGCTTCCTGTCCATCTCCGAATCGGCCGGGTCACCGAGACAGAGTTCGACGCGGGTGCCGAGCTGATCCTTCAATGCGGGCCGGATGTCGGCCCACCGTGACGCAGTGAGGACGACGTGCACTCCGACGGAGAGTCCCTGCGCGGCAATCGCGGTGACGGCCTCCTCCATGCCCTCGAACTCTTGGCGCGCCACCGCCCACCCGTCGATCACCAGGAACGTGTCACCGCCAACCTTGGTGCCGCCCGCCCGTCGTCGAGTTTCGCGGTCGCGAAGGAGGCCCTGTACGTGCGCGACGATCCTGCGGGCGAGATCGCGGTCCAACCTGCCCGCGACCGCTCCGACGTGGGGCAGCTGCCGCAGCGACGACAACGACCCGCCACCGAAGTCCAGGCCGTACATCTGCACCGCATCGGGGTCATGGGTCGCTGCCAACCCCACGACCAGGCCGCGCAGTGCGGTCGTCTTCCCCGACCGCGGACCGCCCACGATGGCAATATTCCCGCCGGCCGCCCGCAGGTCGATCAGCAAGGCGTCGCGTCGCTGCGCAAAGGGGTTGTCCACCATGCCAATCGGCACGACCAACCGCGACCGCGGTTGTCCGACATCGGCGAGCAGCACGCCGAGCGGCGGCGATACGTCCAGCGGCGGGAGCCATACCTGGTGCGCCGGCTCACCCCGGCCGGCCAAACCGTCCACCACGACGTCGAGAAGTGCGCGAGATCCACCGGCGCGGACGTCCCCGGTGGTCGAACGCGCCGCACCACTGGCGGTGAAGAGACACGGAACCGTGCTGTGGGACGCGGCGGATGTGGTGATCGGACCCGACACGAACGCCGTCTGAAACCGGACGAGATCACCGGAGGCCGTCTTGAGCAGAGCGGCTCCGGGCGTGCTTGGGAGCTCGTAGGCATCGGCCGTCCCGAGTACGGCACGTGATTCGCTCGCGGAGAACGTCTTCAGGCAGATGCGGTAGGACAGATGAGTATCCAGACCGCGGAGTCGCCCCTCGTCGAGACGCTGACTGGCCAACAACAGGTGCATGCCGAGCGATCGTCCAACGCGGCCGATGGCCACGAACAGCTCGGCGAAGTCGGGATGCTGGCTGAGCATTTCGGAGAACTCGTCGACGATGATGAACAACGTGGGCAGCGGCGCGAGATCGGCGCCTCGGGCCCGCGCTGAGTCGTAGTCGCTGATGTTCGGGAAGTGCCCCGCCGCCCGCAACACCCGTTGCCGTCTCGTCATCTCCCCGGCGAGTGCGTCTCGCATCCGCGCGACCAGGTGCGCCTCCTCGGACAGGTTGGTCACGACGGCCGCGACGTGTCTGAGTCGCTCGAGGCCGAGAAAGGTTGCTCCGCCCTTGAAGTCGACCAGAACCAGGTTCAGTGCATCTGGTCCGTGAGTGCTGGCCAGGCCCAGTGCCAGCGTCCGAAGGAACTCCGACTTGCCGGACCCGGTGGCGCCGACGCACAGCCCGTGCGGCCCCATGCCACCGCGAGCCGCTTCCTTGATGTCCAGTTCGACCCCCTCGCCACAGTCGGATACGCCGATGGCCACGCGAAGGCATTGCGGACCCAGTCGTGGTCGCCACGCCTGCCCGACGTCGATGCAACCGGGGTCGCCGAGGCCGACCAGTTCAGGCCAGGTCGAAACCCCCGCCGTCGCCGTGGAAGCCGACGCGAACGACGCCAGACGCCTGGCACAGACGACCGCCTGCGTGGTCGTCAAGGAGTCGGGATGCTCGAAGGCTGCCCCCGAATCGACGTCGAGCCGCAGGCAGTCACTGGGCGATTGTCCGATGACGAGCACCGTGGCGTTGTCCTTTCGCGATCCGAGTAGGTCCGCGTCGGGACCTCCCACGTCGCCGTCGACGATCACGACTCGATGCGACTGCGTGCCGGACCTCCGTGAAAGACCATGATGGGGAAGCCATTTCAACCAGTCCCAGTGCACATCGACCAAGCCGCCGATCGCGATGACCTCGATGACGTCCGGGCCGTGCAGCACGGCCAGCTGGCATGTCATCGCCCGCACCAGCCCTCGGGCCGCCTCGGCCGCGCCCTCGACCGCGATGCGGGGATGCAGCCGCAGGTCAACCGTCACCGGCAGGCACGGCACCATCGATCGATCCGCCACCAGGCGGTCGATCGCGGCCACGGCCAATGGATCCCGCGACTCGACGTCGCCGAGTTCGGGCACGACCAGCGCGGTCGACAGCGCACGCGTACCGATCCCGATCCGCACCTGGCAGAAGTCCTCGTCACCCGGGCGTCGCTCCCACATGCGCGGGCCGCCGACCAGAGTCCACGACGACGCCGGATCGGGATGACTCCAGTGCAGTGACGCATGTTGGGCGGCAGCGGTTCTCGCGAGCACCTGATCCAGGTCGTCGAGATGGCGGAGGTAAGCGCGTCGGTCCTCGTCGAGCTCTCCACCGCGCCGCGCTCCCCTGGACTGGTAGGCGACGGAACCGAGCACCGACACCAGCATCATGACGGGAAGGAACAGGAACATCGGGCTTCGCGACGACGCCGCTCCCGAGGTGAGGTACAGCACCGTCATACCACCCATCGCGAGCAGCATTGCCACGGGCAAGAGCTTGCCGACCAGGTTCGACGGTGGGTCCTTCGGCACGTCGGGTGGCCGCTTCACGACGACCGGTCCGTCGTCGAACGGCGGTGGAGGCAGACGTGGTGAGCGCAAGAGTTCCATCGGTTAATGGACGCTGCGGGAATCATTTTCGTTCCATGCCGCGCCAACGAACATTGGTGACCCAACGATGCTTCGCGCGGAGCTACGGTGATGAGGGTGGCACTAGCTCGGGGGTGATCCGGTGTCCGTATCCAGAGTCTGCATTCTGGCCGACCGCGACGGAGATCCGGTGGCGGTCGACGTCGCGCTGCCGTCGGGCGCACCGGTCGGCGATCTCCTACCCGCAATCGTCGGGTTGGTCGACGACCGCGTTCGACCCGGCGGTGCGGCTCACCGCTGGCGTCTGGATCGCCCGGCCGGCGGAAGTTTGGCGGAATCATTGTCCCTGATCGACAACGGTGTTCGCGACGGCGAGCTACTCATCCTCACCACTGACCGCGCACCGATGCTCGGACCCGTGCGTCGGGCAGCATGCCACGAGGTACTCCAGACTCGAGCGCCCGCAAGCCACGTCGGCGAGTTCCTTCCCGGCATGGTGTGCGTTCTCGCCACGGTGCTGTCCGCGGCGGCGCTGGCGTGGACCGCCGGCTCTGAGTCGGCGACGGTGAACGCGATCATCGCTGCCGTGGGTGCGACTGCCGCCGCGGCAGTCACGATGGCCACCGGCTATACGACGACATCGAGCCTTGCCGTGGTGTCTCTGGCCTGCGCGACGGGCTTTCTCGCCGTACCGTCGGGCCCTGCGGCGCCGAACGTCTTTCTCGCCGCGACTGCCGGGGCCTCCGCATCGCTGCTGATGCTGAGACTCTCCGGGCGGGCGTCACCGGCACTGACGGCGACCACGGCGTTTTCACTGCTGGCGGCGACCGTGACGCTGGTCGCGATGCCGGTTGCCGTGGTCGGTGCAGCGCTCTCGACCGCGGCGCTCGCCCTGCTGGCCCTCTCACCACGGCTATCGGTGCTGGCGGCCGGACTCGGACCCGATAGCTGGCAGGGCGATCTGGCCGACCGCGCCGTCGCGGGCCATGCCCTCCTGAGCGGTCTCGTCGCCGGCTGTGCCGCGGGTGCCGCTTCGGGCATCGTGGTCGTGGTCGGCACCGACCATGCCGGCCCGATGGCCATCGCCGGGGCCGCCACCTTCAGTTCCCTGGTCGGGACGGTGCTACTCCTGCGCGCGAGGACCTATGTGGATCCGATACGTCAAATCGTCTTGTGTGCAGCCGGATTGGTGAGCGTCATCGGCTGCCTCTACGTCGCATTGTGCACTCATCGGGAGGGCGTCGGACCGGTGGCCGGTGCCCTCGTCGTCATCGGTCTCTACGCCGTTCGACGACCGAGGTGCGGCGCCACCGTGTCGCGGATGATCAACCGCCTCGAGTGCGTCGCGTTGGCGGCGGTCGTTCCCGCGGCCTGCTGGGTCGCAGGCGTGTACGCCGTCGTCGGCGAATTTCATCTGCGATGAGTGGCCGCTCCCTGCGAGGCGCCCGGACCGTTGCGGTCGCGTGGGTCGTCGTCGCCACGTGGGCTGCTCCCACGGCTGCTGCCGTGACACCTCCAGCCGTCGACGACGCCCTGCTGCCACCGGCTCGCCCGCCCGCACCACGCACGCCGACGGAGCAGACCGAGGCCTGCCGGGTCGGTACCGCCACCGCCGAGGTGACCGTGACCCAACTGAACCTTTCCGAGCTCGAATCGGTGTGGCGGCTGACGAAGGGCGCCGGCCAGACGGTGGCCGTGATCGACACGGGCGTCGCCAGACATCGACTCCTACCCCATCTCCTGCCCGGCGGTGACTACGTATCGACGGGTGACGGCACGCAGGACTGCGACGGCCACGGCACGATCGTGGCGGGAATCATCGCTGCGGCGCCCGGCGAAGCGTCGGGCGTGACGTTCGGCGGCATGGCGCCCGACGCAAGCCTCATGGCGATCCGCCAGTCGAGCAACGTGTTTCGACCATCGAAGGGGGCCGCAGGATCCGGAGTGGGCGACGTCGACACGCTCGCCGCCGCCGTCCGGACCGCGGCGGACGCGGGGGCGACGGTCATCAACATCTCATCCGTCGCCTGTGCGCCCCCCGACGCGGAACTCGACGACCGGTCTCTCGGCGCCGCCCTGGCCTATGCCGTCGACGTCAAGAACGTCGTCGTCGTCGCGGCGGCGGGCAACGTCGGCGGCACGGGTCAATGCCCTCGACAGAATCCGCCACCCGATCCGGCTCATTCCGGTCAGCCGAGGTGGGACATGGTGGACGTCGTGGTGAGTCCGGCGTGGTACGACGACTACGTGCTGACCGTCGGCTCGGTCGACCGCGCGGGGCGGGCGTCGGCGTTCACTCTGGCCGGGCCATGGGTCGACGTGGCCGCACCGGGCGAAGCGGTCGTGTCTCTCGGCCCGGACGGCGACGGACTGATCGATTCGGTGTCGGGAAGCTCTGGCTCCGAAACGATTTCGGGTACCAGCTATTCGGCACCCGTGGTCTCGGGTATCGCCGCGCTGGTGCGGTCCGTGTCGCCTCGACTCACGGCGCGACAGGTGATGGCGAGGATCGAGGACACCGCACACCATCCCGCTGCCGGCTGGGACCCCTGGGTGGGTCACGGTGTCGTCGATGCGCTGGCGGCGGTCAGCACCGACGGGGTCGGAGCTGCGACACCTGTCCCCTCCGTATCCGTCGCAAGGGTGGGTGCTGACGCGCCCGGCGCCGACACGACTTCCCGCCGCGTCTCGTTGATCGGCGCAGCGGTGTGCGTCGCAGCGGCTGCGGTCGCGATGACGTCGTCGGCTGGACGGCTACGACGACGCCGGGAGTCCGTCGCGAAGGACTGAGGCCGCCTCGACGCTGAGTTCGGGCCCGTGGGGCAGGTGCGCGATGATCGGCCACGGCGCAGGCTCGGGAGACTGCTCCAGCCCCACGAACGTCGCGGCATCATCGTCGTGGACGCCGAATGCCACGCCCGCATCGGTGATCAGGAACCGCGGGCCGGTCGTGCCGTCGTCGCCCACGATCCGAGCGGACCGGACGTAGGCACTGAAGCCGCCCGGCATGACCACGGCGTCGACGTTCGGCCCCTCCCCGTCGGCCTGCGCAAGGGTCGTGATGTCCGCCGGATTCCGATCTGGCGATTCCCCGGTGAAGACCATCGCGTTCGAGGACGTTCGGGCTGATCCACCTGGCAGCCATCGGACACAGACGGTAAAACCGTCGGCGGCGCCGACGGGCATGCGTGCGCGTTGCGGGAAGCTGCCTACCGGCAGGGCGTTGGAGATCGGCAGCATGGCGATCGCAGCGGGCGCGACGACCGGAACCGGTTGGGCATGAACGTCGTAAGTGAACCTGATGAGGTCGGCAGCCACCTCGCCGACCAACTGAAGGCCGTCGCGCAGGACGACGTAACGCTCGGCGACGTCGGCCCGCTGAACCAGGACGAGCCCGCCAACGGTGGTTCCCCCGAGCGCGGGCGGACCCGGCGCGCCGGTCCCGGCGATGCGCGGAGGCGCGATGGCGGGCACCTCCGGTACGACGTCGAGCAACGTTCGCGAAACAGCAATGGGCACAATCCCATCCAGACGTAGAGCACGTAGGACGGCGATGTTTCGGAGGTCGACTGCGGCCCGCTTCCCGTCATACAGCAGGTAGGTGGTGGCAGCGCTCTCACCACGCGGCGTCACCAGCACGGGACGAGCCGAGTCCGAACGGTCCAGATCCGAGTCATCGAGAGCGACGACGGTGCGGTCGCCGTCGCACACGGTCCACGCCCGTTCGCGCACGGGTTCACCAATGGTCGCCGGGGCGCCGGGGATGCCCATCAGCGGTCCCCGCTTCACGCCGGCGATCGATGCCTCGCCCGCAGGGACCGGGTCGGACGCGGAACGCGCGATGAGCCGCGCGGAGACCAGGTTGAGGACGGGATGCAGCGTGTCACCGACACGCACGTAGAGCGCCCCCGTGTCGCGGGCGATCACGATCGGCGCGGAGTCGGGCACGCCCTGCGGCCGCACCAACCCGAGCACGGCAGCGGCCGCAACGACGAGTACCGCGAGGACACCGCCCACGGCGAATGAAAGCGACTGCGCGCGAAGCGGATCGTCGTGCATCGCGACATCCCTGCGCACCAGTGCGTGCATCATCCGACGCGCGAGAAAGCGTTGCCCGCTGAGCTGCAGGCGCGTTACCGGTTGTCGAGCCATGATTCCCCCGACAGCCAGCCTAACCGTGCCGCATGGACCACCCTCGCACCGTTTTCCGCTAGTGCTCCTCGGCCGCCGATCGCCGCTCCCGGTACGCCGCGACGTGTTGACGGTTCCCGCAGTTGCCCGTGTCGCAGAACATGCGCGACCGGTTGCGCGAAAGGTCGACCAGAACCGCCTCGCAGTCCGGCGCGGCGCAGATCTTCAGCCTGCGCAGCTCGCCGGCCCGAATGAGATCGGCCAGCGACATCGCCATCTCCGCGCCCATCCGTTGCCACAGCGGGTCGTGGATAGAGGCGAGGTGCAGATGCCACTCCGGCATCTCCGCGTGACGGGTCAGCCACGGCGCAGCGCGGGTGTCACTCAGCAACGCGTTCACTTGACCGACGACGCGCTCTTCGTCGTCCGCGTTCGACCAGATCTTGCCGAGCCGCGCGCGCAACCGGTGCACTGACTCGAGTTCCGCGGCGTCCCTGTCGCGGCGTCCCGTCCACCCGAAACCGTGGAGGTACTCGTCGAGAAAGGCCATGTCGACGAGCCGCTCGCCGTCTGCGCGGTCGGTGTTGATCAGCACACACGCCGCACGAAGTGTGAGCTTAGTGTCATGACTGAAAATCAATTGACTCCTGATCCCCGTCGCTAGTAGCGTCACGACCGACGTTAACTTTACTCATTACATGCCAGGAGGTGCGGGGTGACCGCGACGACGGACGTGCGGCCCGCCGCCGATCACTTTCGGCTCGGCATGGTCTTCGCCATCGGTTCGGCGTTCGCCTTCGGATTGTCCGGGCCCCTCGCCAAGTCGCTCATGGAGGCCGGCTGGAGCCCTACCGCCGCCGTCACCGCACGGCTGGCGGGAGGCGCCGTCGCCATGGCGATCTTCGCCACGATGATGACGCCCGACTGGGTGCGCGAGGCGGTGCAGCACTGGAGGACCGTGATCGCCTACGGCCTCGTTCCCATCGCCGGCGCCCAGCTCTGCTACTACAACGCCGTCTCGCATCTGTCCGTCGGCGTCGCTCTTCTGCTCGAATACACCTCGCCCGTCCTCGTGGTCGGCTGGCTGTGGGCCACCACCCGGCACAGGCCGAGCAATCTCACGTTCGCGGGCGTGGCACTGGCCGTCGCCGGAATCGTCGTGGTGTTGGACGTATTCTCCGGTTCCCACATCAATCTCAGTGGCGTCGGCTGGGGGCTGGCCGCAGCGATCTGTGCGGCCTGCTACTTCATGATGTCCGACGAGGTAAGCGCAGACGGGACCAAAGAGGGAAGCTTGAACTCCATCCCGCTCGCCGCCGGTGGCCTGGTAGTCGGTGCCATCGCCGTCGCCCTGCTCGGCGTCTCGGGAATGATGCCGTTGACCTTCACCTCCAACGACACCGTCGTTGCAGGTGTGACGATGTCCTGGGTGTTCCCGGTCATTGCGCTGGCACTGGTTCCCACCGCGATCGCCTACACGCTCGGCATCATGGGCATCGCCCGGCTGCGCCCGCGGTTCGCCTCGCTGGTGGGTCTCGCCGAGGTGATGTTCGCCGTGCTGGCCGCGTGGGCTCTGCTCGGCGAAGCGCTCACCCCCACCCAGATCCTCGGCGCCGCGGTGGTTCTCGCCGGGCTGGTGCTGGCACGCCAAGGAGATCGCACCGAGAAGGTCGCCGAGGCGTCCTGGCCGGAGATGCCGGCCGACGGCGCGGCTTCCGAGCAAACGGTTCGCCGCAGCTAACGCGAATATGTGAAGATGGGCTACGTGACCATGCTCAGGATGTCCGCCCACCTGGCCGCGATCGGCTCGGCCGTCGTGTGCGCCGCCACGCCCCTGGTGGCGGCACCATTGGCGTCCGCGGCTCCATGCCCCGACGTCCAGGTGGTCTTCGCCCGCGGCACCAGCGAACCGGCGGGCATCGGGCGGGTCGGCCAAGCATTGGTCGACGCCCTGACGCCGAAACTCGGCGGCCGCACCGTCGCCGCATACGGCGTCAACTATCCGGCCACGTATGACTTCCTGGCCGCCGCCGACGGTGCCGCGGACGCCACCAATTTCATCAGTTCGTTGACCAACCAGTGCCCGCGTACGCGAGTCGTGCTCGGTGGCTACTCCCAGGGTGCCGCGGTCATCGACATGCTGGCGGGCATCCCACCGCTGGGCAACAAGATCGGCGAGATCGGGTCGGCCCCCCCGCTGCCACTCGACCTCGACAACAACGTCGCCGCGGTCGCGGTGTTCGGCAACCCGTCGGCCAAGTTCTCGATCCCCATCACCGACTCGACCTTCGGCGGTCGCGCCATCGACCTGTGCAAGGACGGCGACCCCATCTGCTCGGACGGCCGCAACCCGTTCGCGCATAGCGACTACGAGTCTTCCGACTTCATCCCCCAGGCGGCGAATTTCATCGCAGGGCTTGTCTAGCTCGCTTACGCGTTATCATCTGGCGTGGCTTTCGCTCTTGTCAGGCGTACGACCCTCGCCGTTCTCGTGGCCGGTCTCGCCGTCATCGCTCCCGTCGTCTCGACCGTCCCCGCTGCCGGCATCGGTGTCGCATCCGCCGACGGCTGCCCCGACATCGAGGTGGTCTTCGCCCGCGGTACCAACGAGGCGCCCGGCCTCGGGCTGGTCGGCGGCGCATTCGTCGATTCGCTGCGCAGCAAGGTAGGCGGCCGCTCGGTCGGTGCCTACGCGGTCAACTATCCGGCCAGCTACGACTTCCTCGCGGCAGCCAACGGTGCCAACGATGCCAGCGGGCACATCCAGTACATGATGGGTGCCTGCCCCAACACCCGGTTGGTTCTGGGTGGCTACTCCCAAGGCGCGGCGGTGGTGGACGTCATCGCCGCCGTCCCGATCCCGGCCATCGGATTCAACAACCCCCTGCCCCCCAACACGCCTGACTTCGTCGCCGCCCTCGTCGCCTTCGGCAATCCCTCCGCCAAGGTGGGACTGCCCTTGACGACCAGCCCGGTCTGGGGTGGCCGGTCCATCGACCTCTGCAATGCCGGTGATCCCGTCTGCCAGACAAACGGGGAAGACGTCGCCGCGCACCGCTCCTACGCGGGCGGGCCGACGAATGACGCCGCCAACTTCGTGGCCGGTTTGCTGTAACCCAGCCGCTATTCGGCATCGACGTGCGCGTCGAATCCTTCGGCTAGCATCGCTTCCGTGACCACTCAGCAGATTCGCAGGCTCGTCGTCGCCGCAGTCGTGTCCGCACTCACCGTCGGCGCGTTGCTCCTGGTTCCCGCCGTCACTGCGGTGGGCGTTCCGACCGCATCTGCTGCGTGCCCCGCCGTCGAGGTGATCTTCGCGCGTGGACGCCTGGAACCCGCAGGCGCCGGCCAGATCGGCAACAACTTCGTCAGCGCGCTGCGCAGCAAGACGGGTGAGAACGTCAACCTATACGCGGTGCGCTACCCAGCGGACAATCAGATCGACGTTGGCGCCAACGACATGAGCGCGCGGGTGGAGAGCACGATGGCGAGCTGCCCCGACACCCGAATCGTGCTCGGTGGGTACTCACTTGGGGCCGCGGTCACCGACGTGGCACTGGCCGTGCCGTTCGCATTCTTCGGTTTCGACAACCCGCTGCCGCCGGGCGCCGACCAGCACATCGCGGCAGTCGCCCTGTTCGGCAACGGAAGCGCGTGGGCCGGGCCCATAGGGGCGTTGAGTCCGATGTACCGCGAACGCACCATCGAGATGTGTCATGGGGCGGATCCGGTGTGCAACCCGGCCGACCCGAATACGTGGGAGGACAACTGGTCCGATCATGCGGCGCGGGCGTACATCGATGCGGGCATGGTGAACGAGGCAGCGGGCTTCGCCGCCGCGCGGGTCTAACCGCGGTCCACCTGGTCGACCGAACGCATGTCGCGAGTCACCTTGATGCGGGCCTCGAGCTCGGCGTCCGGCGGATAGTCGACGCCGACCAGGGTCAGGCCGCGGGCCGGTGCGGTGGCGAAGTCACTCGAACGCCGGCTCGACGTCAACAGCTCGGCGCACCAACGAGGGTCGCGACGGCCCTCGCCCACGGCAAGTAGGGCACCGACCAGCGACCGCACCATCGACCAACAGAACGCGTCCGCGGTGACGTGTCCGGTGATGGCGTGACCATCGTGCACCCACTCCAGGCGCTGCAGGTCCCGAATCGTCGTCGCCCCCTCGCGCCGGCGGCAGAATGCCGCGAAGTCGTTGAGCCCCTGCAGTTCCCGCGAGGCCGCCCTCATCGCATCGACGTCCAGCGGGCGAGGCCACGGCGTGACGAACCTGGCCTCCTGCGGCTCCACTCCGAACGGCGCCGTCGACAGCCGGTACTCGTAGTGTCGCCGCAGCGCAGAGAACCTCGCATCGAATCCGCTTGGCGCCCGGACCACGTCGTGCACTCGCACGTCCTCGGGCAGCAGCCTGGCCAGTCGCCGCACCAGCGGACGGAACTCCGGCTCGTCGCGGGGTTTGCGCGGGTAGGCCTGCGGGATCGCGTCAGCAGGGACGTCCACGTGAACCACCTGCCCGGTGGCGTGTACACCGGTGTCGGTGCGCCCCGCCGCTCTCGTGATCACCGACGTGCGGAACACCGTCGACAACGCATCGTCGATGGTGCCCGCCACCGTGCGCTGACTGGTCTGCCTCGCCCACCCGGCGAATCCGGTGCCGTCGTAGGCGACGTCCAGTCGAAGACGAATCATGGGGCGAGCGAAGCGACGGGAAAATGGACATGCCCGCCATCGGATTCGATGGCGGGCATGTTCAACGTTGCGTCCACTACGACTTGGCTTCGTCCTCGTCCTCAGACATGGCGTCTGCCTCGGGAACCTCGTCCACGTCGGCTGTCGGCTCCTCGGCCAAGGCCTCGTCGGTCTCGGGACCGCCGGCCGCCTCCGGCTCGACCGCTGCCTGTGGGGCAGCGGCAGCCGCCACCGGTGCAGGCTGCGCGCTCGCCGCATTGTCGCCGCCGGAGCGGCTCCGCCGGGCCCTATCGGCCTCCGAGGTGACGGTCTTCTCCCGAACCAGCTCGATGACGGCCATCGGGGCGTTGTCGCCCTTGCGTGCCTCCACCTTGATGATGCGGGTATAACCACCGGCGCGATCGGAGAAGAACGGTCCGATCTCGGCGAACAGCGTGTGCACCACGTCCTTGTCCCGGATCTTCTTCATCACCTCACGGCGGTTGTGCAGCGTGCCCTTCTTGGCGTGGGTGATGAGCTTCTCCGCGTAGGGCCGCAGCGCCCGCGCCTTGGGCTCGGTCGTCTTGATCCGGCCGTGCTCGAAGAGGGACGTGGCCAGGTTGGCCAGAAGCGCCTTCTGGTGCGAGGACGACCCGCCGAGGCGAGGGCCCTTGGTGGGCTTGGGCATTGCAGACTCCTAGGTAAAGACGAGACGTGTTAGAGCTGTTCGGTTTCGGCGTAGTCCTGGTCGGTGTCCAGCTCGTAGCTGGCATCGCTGTTCCAGGTGCCGGTGGCGACGTCGTATCCGGCCACCTCGGACGGATCGAACGTGGCCGGGCTGTCCTTCAGCGAGAGACCCAGCTGATGCAGCTTGATCTTCACCTCGTCGATGGACTTCTGACCGAAGTTGCGGATGTCCAGCAGGTCGGACTCGGTGCGCGAGACGAGCTCACCGACGGTGTGCACACCCTCGCGCTTAAGGCAGTTGTACGACCGGACGGTCAGTTCCAGATCATCGATCGGCAGCGCGAACGAGGCGATGTGATCGGCCTCGGCAGGCGACGGGCCGATCTCGATCCCCTCGGCCTCGACGTTGAGTTCCCTTGCCAGACCGAACAATTCGACCAGCGTCTTGCCAGCCGAGGCCAGGGCGTCACGCGGGGTGATCGAGTTCTTGGTCTCGACGTCGAGGATCAGCTTGTCGAAGTCGGTGCGCTGCTCGACGCGGGTGGCCTCCACCTTGTAGGTGACCTTCAGCACCGGCGAGTAGATCGAGTCGACCGGAATGCGGCCGATCTCGGCGCCGGAGGCCTTGTTCTGAACGGCGGGAACGTAGCCACGGCCACGCTCGACGACGAGCTCGACCTCGAGCTTGCCCTTGTCGTTCAGAGTCGCGATGTGCATGTCGGGGTTCTGCACCGTCACGCCCGCGGGCGGAACGATGTCACCGGCGGTGACGGCACCCGGGCCCTGCTTGCGCAGGTACATGGTCACCGGCTCGTCCTCCTCCGACGACACGACCAGGCTCTTGAGGTTCAGGATGATGTCGGTGACGTCTTCCTTCACCCCGGGAACGGTGGTGAACTCGTGCAGCACGCCGTCGATGCGGATGCTGGTGACCGCCGCGCCCGGGATGGACGACAGCAGCGTGCGCCGAAGCGAGTTGCCAAGGGTGTAGCCGAATCCGGGCTCCAAGGGCTCGATGACGAACTTGGACCGGTTCTCGGCGAGGCTCTCTTCGGACAGGGTGGGGCGCTGAGAAATCAGCATCTTCTTTTTCTATCTCCTTCTCGACATCCGCTATTTGATGCCGGTTTGGTGCCGCGGCCCCCAGGTGGGTGCGCGCAGGTTTCTTTTACTTCGAGTAGAACTCGACGATCAGCTGCTCGGAGAGCGGCACCTGGATTTGTGCGCGCTCGGGCAGCTGGTGGACGAGGATGCGCTGGCGTTCGCCAACGACCTGCAGCCAGCCCGGGATCGGGCGGTCGCCTGCCGTCTGACGCGACAGCTCGAACGGCAGAGTATTCAGCGACTTCTCGCGGATGTCGATGATGTCGTACTGCGATACGCGGTAGCTGGGGATGTCGACCTTCACGCCGTTGACGGTGAAGTGCCCGTGGCTGACCAGCTGACGCGACATCCGACGCGTGCGGGCGAGCCCGGCGCGATAGACCACGTTGTCGAGCCGGCTCTCCAGGATCTGCAGCAGGTTTTCGCCGGTCTTACCCGAGTGGCGGTTGGCCTCTTCGTAGTAGCGACGAAACTGCTTCTCCATGACGCCGTAGGTGAAGCGAGCCTTCTGCTTCTCCTGCAGCTGCGTGCGGTATTCGCTCTCCTTGATCCGCGCGCGGCCGTGCTGGCCGGGCGGGTAGGGGCGCTTCTCAAACGACTGATCGCCGCCGACCAGGTCGACGCCGAGGCGGCGCGACTTGCGGGTGACGGGTCCGGTGTAACGAGCCATATGTCTCTATCTCCTCTAGACCCGGCGCCGCTTGGGCGGACGGCAGCCGTTGTGCGGCTGCGGGGTGACGTCAGAAATGGCGCCGACCTCGAGGCCGGCGGCCTGCAGGGAACGGATCGCGGTCTCGCGGCCCGAGCCGGGGCCCTTCACGAACACGTCGACCTTCTTCACACCGTGCTCCTGAGCCTTGCGGGCAGCGCTCTCAGCAGCCAGCTGCGCGGCGAACGGGGTCGACTTACGCGAACCCTTGAAGCCGACGTGACCCGACGACGCCCAGGCAATGACGTTGCCCTGCTGGTCGGTGATCGACACGATCGTGTTGTTGAACGTGCTCTTGATGTGAGCGGCCCCGTGGGGAACGTTCTTCTTTTCCTTGCGGCGCGTCTTCTGACCCTTCTTGGGGCCAGCGGTTCCGCCGCTCTTCTTGGTCGGTGCCATTTACTTACCTGGCCTTCTTCTTGCCGGCGATGGTGCGCTTCGGGCCCTTGCGGGTGCGCGCGTTGGTCTTGGTCCGTTGGCCACGAACCGGCAGGCCGCGACGGTGCCGCAGACCCTGGTAGCAGCCGATCTCGATCTTGCGGCGGATGTCGGCCTGCACCTCGCGGCGTAGATCGCCCTCCACCTTCAGCGAGGATTCGATGTATTCGCGCAACTGCGAGACCTGCTCATCGCTGAGGTCCTTGGTGCGCAGGTCGTAGTCGATGCCCGTAGCCGACAGAATCTCCTGGGAGCGGGTCCGGCCGATGCCGTAGATATAGGTCAGCGCGATCTCCATGCGCTTGTCGCGCGGGAGATCTACGCCCATAAGTCGAGCCATGGGGTGTGCCATTCCTTAACTGTTCGGAGGTCTGTTCCCAGTCCGTTCCCGCCAGCCCGAAGGCTCTTTAGACGGGGCCCGGCCTCCGTGCCGGGCGTGTTGAGCGGCGCTGTTTCGTCTTTTTTGGCGCTAGCGCGCCGGGCAGCTCAGTGGTACTGGGAGGTCATCATTCAGTTGTCTTGCTGGAGTACGGCGCGCGACTACCTGTGCTTTCTGGTCTTCGCGCAAGCGCTCATCCCTGACGCTGCTTGTGGCGCGGGTCAGAGCAGATCACCATGACCCGCCGATGGCGACGGATCACCCTGCACTTATCGCAGATGGGCTTGACGCTCGGGTTCACCTTCACGGCGGTCGATCCTGTTCTGGTCTAGTTACTTGTAGCGGTAAACGATGCGGCCCCGGGAGAGATCGTATGGAGACAACTCCACGACGACGCGGTCCTCGGGCAGAATGCGGATGTAGTGCTGCCGCATCTTGCCGCTGATGTGCGCGAGCACCTTGTGTCCGTTCTCCAGCTCAATGCGAAACATCGCATTGGGCAGGGGTTCGACCACGCGGCCCTCGACCTCGATGGCGCCCTCTTTTTTACCCATGTCCTCCGTAATTCCCTAGCTGGCGCGGCAAAGCCCGCCTCCGACTTCAACACGTGAGCCGGATTGGTAAATTCCAGGACAGGGCGCGCAAGAGTCGGCGCGGAAGCCGCACCGTTGGCCAATAGTACCCGCTCGCGGGCCCTCCCCAAAATCGCCGAATCACCCGCATCGGTGTTCGCTTAGAGCCTCGCCCTTGGTCCGATATCCAGTCGACGATCAGCGCATAATCGGTCGTGATGACTGGACCAGCTTCCCAGCCCCGCAACCCCGCGATTCTGACCGTGGACGACGATCCCGCCGTGTCACGGGCCGTTGCCCGTGATCTGCGCCGCCACTACGGCGAGCGGTATCGCATCGTGCGCGCCGAGAGCGGGCCCGACGCGCTGGCCACCCTCAAGGAACTCAAGCTGCGTGGCGACACCGTCGCGGTGCTGGTCGCCGACTACCGGATGCCCCAGATGAGCGGCATCGAGTTCCTCGAAAAGGCGATGGACCTCTTTCCGCTGGCACGGCGAGTGCTCCTGACCGCGTACGCCGATACCCACGCGGCGATCGACGCCATCAACGTCGTCGACCTCGACCACTACCTGCTCAAGCCGTGGGATCCACCCGAGGAGAAGCTGTACCCCGTCATCGACGGTCTGCTCGAGGAGTGGCGGGCCGTCGGCGACCGGGCGATGCCGTATGCGAAGGTGGTCGGTCATCGGTGGAACCAGAGATCGTGGGAGGTACGCCAGTTCCTGGCGCGAAATCAGTTCCCCTTCCGCGCCTTCATGGCGGACGAACCGAAGGGCAGACAGCTCCTCGATGCCGCCGGTCTCGACGGCCTGCAGCTGCCGGTGGTGATCTCCGAGAGGGGTGACGCGCTGGTCGAGCCGACCGACGGTCAGCTGGCCGAGTTGCTCGGGCTGTCCACCGAACCCTCGCTGCAGATGTACGACCTCGCCGTCATCGGCGGTGGGCCCGCGGGCCTCGCCTCGGCGGTGTACGGCGCGTCCGAAGGGCTCGAGACGGTCCTCATCGAGAAGGCCACCACCGGCGGGCAGGCCGGCCGTAGTTCGCGGATCGAGAACTACCTGGGATTCGAGAACGGCATCTCGGGCATCACGTTGACCACGTCGGCCCGTAGGCAGGCGGAGCGGTTCGGCGCCGAGGTGATCACCACCCGCGACGTCGTCAAGCTGCACGTCGGCGAGACTGCGCCGACCATAGAGTTCGAGGACGGCAGCACCATCGGCGCACGGTCGGTGATCCTCGCGACCGGCGTCGAGTACCAGGAACTGAAGGTCGTCGGGTGCTGGAATGACCCTGCGGATCCCGACGGCTGTAACTACGTCGGCCGTGGCGTCTACTACGGCGCATCGGTGTCCGACGCCGAGGAATGCCGCGACGAGGACGTCTACATCGTCGGCGGCGCCAACTCGGCGGGCCAGGCCGCGATGTTCATGTCCAAGACCGCGAAGTCGGTGACGCTGCTCGTACGGGGTCCGTCACTGGAGGCGTCGATGTCGCACTATCTCATTGAGCAAATCGAGAAGAACGACAAGATTCACGTGCGGACGTGCACCGAAGTCGTCGACACTGTCGGCGAGGACGACCACCTCTCTGGTCTGGTGCTCGTGGACAGGCAGTCGGGTGAGCACACCACGGTGACCTGCGGGCGGATGTGCTGCTACATCGGCGCAACGCCGCGGACCGACTGGCTAGACGGTGTCCTCGCCCTGGATGACCGCGGGTTCGTCCTGGCGGGGCCGGATCTCAAGGACGTGTGCGGGTGGAACAGGGACCGTCCGCCGCATCACCTGGAAACAAGTGTGCCCGGTGTGTTCGTTGCAGGTGACGTGCGTTCGGAATCCGCGAAGCGGGTGGCGGCCGCCGTCGGCGAAGGGTCGATGGCCGTGATGCTGGTGCACCGCTACCTGGCCGAGGCCTGAGTATGAGCCCGAAAGGACTGACCTAGTGGGCGAGACGTGTCTGCCCGACGAACTACGGACGCTGTTCTTGTTCGAGAAGCTGACGGATCGACAGCTGGAGTCGCTCTGCGCTCACGGGCACCTGGCCAGGTTCGAGCCTGGGCCGATCTGCGTCGAGGGGGAAGCGGCGACGTGCTTCTACGTCCTCATCGAAGGTGAACTGGTGATGTCGAAGCGTTCCGGCGGCGCGGACATCGAGACGAGCCGGACCTCGCAGCGGGGGGTCTACTGCGGCGCGTGGAGCGCCTACGTCGATGGCGTACCCCAGGTCTACGAATCGTCGGTCCGGGTTTCGAAGCCGTCGAAGTTCTTCGTGCTCGACGCGTCGGCATTCGGCAACTTCGTCAAGACCGAGCTACCGATGGCCGTGCATCTTCTCGAAGGCCTCAAGGTCGGCGGGCTGCGGCAACGGCAGATCATCGACCAGCGCGAGAAGCTGCTGGCTCTGGGCCAGCTGTCAGCCGGATTGACACATCAGCTCAACAACCCCGCCGCGGCGGCCGCGCGTGCGGTCTCCGATCTGCGCGAGAAGGTCGCCGGGATGCGCCACAAGCTCGCAATGCTCGCCGACGGGAAGTTCAGTCCCGAGGGGTTACGGGTCCTGGTCACCGTCCAGGAGGAGGTGGCCGAGCAGGTCGCCAAGTCGAAGGCCTTGGAGCTGACCGCACTGGAGGCGTCCGACCGCGAGGATGCGATCGGCGACTGGCTGGAGGACCACGGCATCGCCGCGGCGTGGGACTATGCGCCGACCTTCGTCGAGGCCGGCCTGGACGTCGACTGGCTGGAGCGGATCAGCGCCTCCGTCGACGAGGTCGACGCGACCGCGTCGCTTCAGGGTGCGATCGGCTGGCTGAGGTACACCATCGACTCCGAGCTGATGATGAATCAGATCGCCGAGGCCAGCAGCCGGATCTCGGCGCTCCTGGCGGGCGCCAAGCAGTATTCGCAGATGGACCGTGCGCCCTATCAGAGCGCCAACGTCCACGACCTCTTGCGCAGCACCATCATGATGTTCGGTGAGAAGTTGGGCAAGGACAAGCCGGTCAAGCTGGTCAAGGATTGGAACATGTCACTGCCCGACATTCAGTGCTACCCAGGCGATCTCAATCAGGTGTGGACCAACGTCATCGACAACGCGATCCAGGCGATAGGCGGTCACGGCACGCTCACCATCCGCACCTCGGCCGTTGGCGAGGACGCCATCAAGGTGGAGATCTGCGATGACGGCCCCGGCATCCCCGCCGACATCGTCGACCGCATCTTCACGCCGTTCTTCACCACGAAGGCCTTCGGTGAGGGCACCGGTCTGGGTCTCGATCTGGCGTGGCGCATCGTCGCGCAGAAGCATCACGGCAACATCCGCGTCGAGTCGAAGCCCGGCGACACCCGCTTCGTCATCGTCCTGCCGTTGGTCGCGCCGAAGCCCGAGGAAGCACCCGCCGACGCCGCGGAATAGTCACGCGGCTCACATGGGTTGGACCCGACCATGACGCTGACCACACCCTCTTCGGGCAAGCGCTGATCGAAGCCGAATCTCGGCACGTTCGGCGTGTTCGGTCGCGGGGCGACCCCGGCGCAGACCAAGGACATCGCCAGCCTGGCTCCGACGAGCTGGTGGACGCCTTCGTTGCGCACGGCACCGTCGACGCCATCGCCGCCCGACTCTCCGAACACCTCGCCGCAGGCGCCGACCATGTTCCGGTTCAGGTCCTGACGGGTACTGACAAGCTGGTGCCCGCGCTCGCAGAACTGGCCGGTCCGCTGGGCCTGCAGTGACCCGACATCCACTCGAAGGAACTTCATGACTGATCTATCCGAGCTCAAGCCCCATTTGGGGCGCTTCGGCGTCTGGACCGCCGAGCCGGTGACACCCGAGCAGGCAGTCGAGATCGAGAAGCTGGGATACGGCGCCGTGTGGGTGGGTGGATCACCAGCTGCGGCGCTCGAGTTCGTCGAACCCATCCTCGAGGCCACGACGGCGCTGCAGGTGGCGACCGGCATCGTCAACGTGTGGTCGGCCCCGGCCGACGAGGTCGCCACGTCCTATCACCGCATCGAGAAGGCCTACCCCGGCCGCTTTTGCTGGGCATCGGCATCGGCCATCCCGAGCACACCGACGGGTACCGCAAGCCGTATGACGTCCTCGTCGAGTACCTGGATGCCCTCGATGCGGCCAACGTTCCGACCAGCCGTCGCGTCCTTGCCGCGCTGGGTCCGAAGGTGCTCGAGCTCTCGGCCAAGCGCAGCGCCGGAGCGCACCCGTATCTCACGACGCCCGAGCACACCGCCCAAGCCCACGAGCTGATCGGCAATGTGGTGTTCCTGGCACCGGAGCACAAGGTGGTGCTGGCCAGAGATGCCGCGCAAGCTCGCGAGATCGGCCGGCAGACCGTCGAGTTCTATCTCAACCTGAGCAACTACGTGAACAATTGGAAGCGACTGGGATTCACCGACGCCGACGTCGAGAAGCCGGGCAGCGACAAACTCATCGACGCGGTGGTGGCCCACGGCACACCGGATGACATTGCCAAGCGCCTGAAGGAGCACCTTGACGCGGGCGCGGACCACGTGTGCATCCAGGTGCTCGGCGGCGAGGACGCACTGATTCCCACGCTGGCCGAACTCGCAGGTCCGTTGGGGCTGTCGGCCGACGGCTAGAACAGTCAACCGCTAAGGTTTGTCACCATGCGTTTGCTGGTCACGGGGGGTGCCGGCTTCATCGGTGCCAATTTCGTACACGCCGCGGTGCGCGAGCATCCAGAGGCTCAGGTAACGGTGCTCGACGCACTGACGTACGCGGGCACCCGCGAGTCGCTGGCGCCGGTCGCCGACGACGTGCGCCTGGTACACGGGGACATCAGCGATACCGCACTGGTCGAGAAGCTGGTCGCCGAGTCCGACGCGGTCGCACACTTCGCCGCCGAGACGCACGTCGACAATTCACTGGCCGACCCGGAGGCGTTCTTACGCACCAACGTCGTCGGTACGTTCACGCTCCTGGAAGCGGTGCGCAGGAACGGCATTCGACTGCACCACGTGTCGACCGACGAAGTCTACGGCGACCTGCCGCTCGACGATCCCGTCCGGTTCACCGAGTCCACCGCGTACAACCCGTCGAGCCCGTACTCGGCGACCAAGGCCGCGTCGGACATGCTGGTGCGTTCGTGGGTGCGGTCCTATGGCGTGCGTGCCACGATCTCGAACTGCTCCAACAACTACGGGCCGTACCAGCACGTGGAGAAGTTCATTCCGCGCCAGATCACCAACGTGTTGACGGGCCGACGCCCCAAGCTGTACGGAGCCGGAACGAATGTTCGCGACTGGATTCACGTCACCGACCACAACCGTGCCGTGTGGCGCATCCTCTCCGACGGGGAGTTGGGGCGGACTTATCTCATCGGGGCCGACGGTGAGCGCGACAACGTGACGGTCATGCGCACCCTGTTGCGGTTGATGGATCGCGATCCGAACGACTTCGACCACGTGACCGACCGGGCGGGCCACGACCTGCGGTACGCGATCGACCCGTCGGCGCTTCGCGACGAACTGGGGTGGAGGCCTGAGCACGACGACTTCGAGTCCGGCCTCGCCGCAACCATCGAGTGGTACCGCAACAACGAATCCTGGTGGCGCCCAATGAAAGACACGTCGGAAGCGATGTACGAGGAGCGCAACCAGTGACCTTCCGCGAGCTCTCGGTCGCCGGCGCATGGGAGATCACGCCGACCGTTCGCCCCGACCCCCGCGGGCTGTTCTTCGAATGGTTCACCGATGACGAGTTCGCCACGATAACGGGGCACCACCTCGACCTTCGGCAGGCCAACGTGTCGGTGTCTTCTGCGGGCGTCCTGCGCGGGTTGCACTTCGCCCAACTGCCGCCGAGCCAGGCCAAGTACGTGACGTGCTTACGCGGTGCCGTCTTCGACGTCGTGGTCGACGTCCGGGTCGGATCGCCGACGTTCGGCCAATGGGACTCGGTACTGCTCGACGACCGCGACCACCGGACGATCTATCTGTCCGAGGGCCTCGCCCACGGTTTCCTTGCGCTGGAGGACGATTCGACGGTCGCCTATCTGTGTTCGGCGGGCTACTCCCCCACCCGCGAGCACACCATCTGCCCCACCGATCCCGCCATCGGGATCGACTGGCCCCTCGTCGACGGCGCCGCGCCGAACCTGTCCGAACGCGATGCCGCGGCAGCGACTCTCGACGAATTGCGGGCCGCCGGTCTGCTGCCGACGTGGGACGAGGCGGAGGCCTTCATCGAAGGATTGCGTGGCTCGCGTTGACCCGAGGGCGAGAGACCACGGTGCGCGCGTCAACCGCCGCGAGCGTGCGTGTTTGCGGCCGACACGCCGTGACGAATTCGCAGTTCCCGCACTGTCGTCGACCGCCTAGTTCGGCTCACCAGGCCTGTCGGTGACCCGAACACCGTTCAAATCATGCAATCGTGATCCTTCATGGCCGCAATCGACGTCTTCGTCGAGGCGCACGACAACCATGCCGACCTGCCTACAGACGATCTGAGCCCCGGCCACTCAGCCCCAAAATCCCCTTCCCTCCACCAGCGTCAACTTCACCGCCATCTCCTTGAGCGCCGCCGACAGCCGCGCGTTTTCCGCTTTGGCGGCCACGAGTTCGTAGTCGCGTTGCCGGGTCGCCGCGCCGGGCTTGGAAATGGCCAACGCCGCCAGCGCGCCTTCTTTGGCGACCGTGCGGATACGCATGATCGTCGACCGGTCCACCCGATGCTCGGCGGCGGCCTCGGCGATGGTCACCTCGTGCCGCGCCAGCTGCAAAGTCCGGCGCAAACCACGAGATGCGGGCCAGGAAGTCGTCTACCACGATGCGGCAGACGAGTTCGCTCCCGAACTAGTGGCGATCGGCGTCGATGAACTTGATCATCTCGACACAGGCGCAGGCGCAGGCGCTGGCGCTGCCGTGGCCGCGATAACGGCGATGACGCTGAGCACCAACAGGATCGCGACCGGCCAAATCGCGAAGGTGTACTCGGCGATGCTGCCCAAGAACACCCCGAGCACCGTCGATGAAACGGCTATCAGAATCGCCGAAACGCCCAGCACTGTGGCGCGTTGATGCTCAGCAGCATGAGCATTTATCCACGAAACTGAAGCCGCGAAAATGGCCTGGCTCGCAATCGTTGCAAGGACGATGACGATGCCATGAACCCACACCTTCGACCACGTGTGGTCGATTTCTGTCACGATGCATATCGTCGCGGCTGCACAGCTGAGCAGTGCGCTGGTCCTGAGCATGCCGCGCACGCCGTACCTTTGGAAGACGAGCCGCCAGAGGAAGACGCCGGTGATAAGGCCTGCGCTGGCGAAGATCACCAACGCGTGTAGGCTCCCCTGCTTGTCGGCGTGATGGTCCGACGCGTGCACGCTGTAGAACGTTGTCCCCAGAGTGACAGGGACAAACAGCAGCATCGTCGCCGCATACCTCTGGAACCAACGCTGGGACCTGACGACGCCGAGGCCCTCCCGGTAGGTATCACGCAGCGTCCGGGTGGTCCGCGCGACGTTCGACTGCACCGGACCCACGAACACGGCGACGATCGCGGCGAACGCCAACTCAGCCGCTCCCAACCACAGCACGTCGGCGTGGCTGGACCGGGGGTGACGCTGGGACAGCAGCGGCAAGATCAGTAGCGTCGTCGTCACGGCCATGACCGCACCGGTGGCTTTCTGACCAATTATGAGCTCGTTGCGTCGAACCACAGACAGCTTGTCCGACACGATCTCCGGATATGCGACGGCGGATACTCCGCGGACCACCCCCATGGAGAACGACGTCCCGAGGAACGCGGCGGTGACCGCTATCCCGAGGAACGCCGCCACCGCGTTGCAGGCGATCAGCACCGCCATCGCGCCCGACACCACGGCGACCAGGAGATGCTTTCGGTGACTCGACCGTTCAAGAATCGCCGGCGATCCCGCGGTCCCGACAATCATCCCGACACTAAACGCGGGGACGAGCAGCCCGGCGGCCCAATAGACACCGTGCTGGGCGAGGATGAACGGCAGTACGATCGATACATTGGCCAGCTGGTAGCCGGAGGAATACAGGGTGCCCTGTGCCATTAACAGTCGGAAGTCGCCGCCGACCGCCCCCTTAGCCATTCGGCCACACCTCCAACCAACTGAGGAAAACTATTCATACCACCATCGCGCACGAGAACGACTCACGGGAAAGCCTGGCTCCCTCACAATTCGGCAAGAATTGAACCGCCTCGGGTGAACCGTCATGAGTTTCATTCACCCTCGGGGTTCTGTGGACTCGGTGATGGTGGCGTCCCACAGGGCACACTTCGACGGCGCCCGCACGGTCGAGTGCCGTGGAGTGGTGTCTGAGCGTTCGCGTGTTCGCGTGATGCTCTGCGGGTTCAACTATGCCGTGAGAGCGGCTGTAAGGCAACGGTTTCTGTGCGTTGATCGCTGTTGTTGAGCAGAGCGGGGTTGCTGCTAGACCTCCACACCGAATTGCAGAGCATCAACGAGCTACTGATGGTCACGGTCGGCCGAATCGAAGCCAATCTCGCCTCCCGTCGAGCACCTGCCCGACTGCGCACGTGCGGATCCCGTCCCGCGCCCGACAAAAGACATCTTTAGCTGTCGAGGCCGGACAGGCGCCGCCCTTGCACGGGCAGCCGCTAAGTTACTAGGATGTCCTAGTAAACGCGATTCTTGCCGAAGGACGGGCGCCATGACCACACAGATTCCCCACTTCATCAACGGCCAGCGGGTAGCCAGCCAGTCCGGCCGCACCGCCGACGTTCTGAACCCCAGCACGGGCGAGGTTCAGGCCCAGGTCCCCATGGCGGCATCGGACGAGGTCGACGCCGCCGTGGCGATCGCGGTCGAAGCCCAGAAGCAGTGGGGGGCCTGGAACCCGCAGCGCCGGGCCCGCGTGATGATGAAGTTCGTCGAGCTGGTCAACAAGAACGCCAACGAACTCGCCGAACTGCTCTCGCTGGAGCACGGCAAGACGGTCGCCGACTCGCTCGGCGACATCCAGCGCGGCGTCGAGGTCATCGAGTTCGCAATCGGCATTCCCCATCTGCTGAAGGGCGAGTACACGGAGGGCGCAGGCGGCGGCATCGACGTGTACTCGCTGCGACAACCACTCGGCGTCGTCGCGGGCATCACCCCGTTCAACTTCCCCGCGATGATTCCGCTCTGGAAGGCAGGACCCGCGCTGGCGTGTGGTAACGCCTTCGTCCTCAAGCCCAGTGAGCGCGACCCCTCAGTCCCGGTCCGACTGGCCGAACTGTTCCTCGAAGCCGGTCTGCCCGAGGGCGTCTTCCAGGTCGTGCACGGTGACAAGGAGGCCGTCGACGCCATCCTGAACCACCCCGACATCCAGGCCGTCGGCTTCGTCGGCAGCTCCGACATCGCGCAGTACATCTACTCGACGGCGGCGGCCAACGGCAAACGCGCCCAGTGCTTCGGCGGCGCCAAGAACCACATGATCGTGATGCCCGATGCCGATCTCGACCAAGCGGTGGACGCACTCATCGGCGCGGGCTACGGCAGTGCAGGCGAACGCTGCATGGCGATCAGCGTGGCGGTCCCGGTCGGCGAAGAGACGGCGAATCGGTTGCGCGCCAGGCTCGTCGAGCGGGTGAACAATCTCCGGGTCGGCCACAGCCTCGACCCGAAGGCCGACTACGGACCACTCGTGAACTCGGCAGCGCTGGCCCGAGTCAAGGATTACATCGGTCAGGGTGTCGAAGCCGGTGCCGAGGCGGTGGTCGACGGCCGCGAGCGAGCCAGCGACGACCTCACCTTCGACGATGCCAGCCTGGAGGGCGGCTACTTCATCGGACCTACGCTGTTCGATCACGTCACGACCGACATGTCGATCTACAAGGACGAGATCTTCGGCCCCGTGCTGTGCATCGTCAGGGCAGAGACCTACGAAGAAGCACTGGCGCTGCCTTCCGAGCACGAGTACGGCAACGGCGTGGCGATCTTCACCCGCGATGGCGACACCGCTCGCGACTTCGTGTCCCGCGTTCAGGTTGGCATGGTTGGTGTCAACGTGCCGATCCCAGTTCCCGTGGCGTACCACTCCTTCGGCGGCTGGAAGCGGTCCGGCTTCGGCGACCTCAACCAGCACGGGCCGTCGTCCATCGTCTTCTACACCAAGGTCAAGACGGTCACGCAGCGGTGGCCATCGGGCATCAAGGATGGTGCCGAGTTCGTCATCCCGACCATGAACTAGCGCGGACTCGTGGACTACTTCGGCCTCGACGAGGACGAGCGCGTCATTGCCGAGACGGCAGCCGCGTTCGCCACCAAACGCCTTGCCCCACATGCACTCGAGTGGGACGAGACGAAGCACTTTCCGGTCGACGCGATGCGCGAGGCCGCCGAGCTGGGCATGGCGGCGATCTACTGCGCGGAGGACGTCGGCGGCAGCGGCCTGCGACGCCTCGATGCCGTGCGCATCTTCGAGCAGCTCGCGAGGGCCGATCCGACGATCGCTGCGTTCATGTCGATCCACAACATGTCCACGTGGATGATCGACACCTACGGCACCCCCGAGCAACGCAAGAGCCTGGTGCCGCGGCTGGCGTCGATGGAGCTGATTGCCAGTTACTGCCTGACGGAGCCGGGCGCAGGTTCTGATGCAAGCGCGTTGCGCACCAAGGCCGTTCGCTCAGTCGATTCCCACGGCGAGCATTACGTCATCGACGGCGTGAAGCAGTTCATCTCCGGTGCGGGCGCGTCCGACGTGTACGTCGTGATGGCGCGGACGGGGGGTGACGGTCCGCGCGGCATCTCCGCGTTCGTGGTGGACAAGGACACGCCCGGCGTCAGCTTCGGCGCCGAAGAGTACAAGATGGGCTGGAACGCACAACCCACCGCGCAGGTGGTGTTCCAGGGTGCGCGGGTTCCCATCGACGCAATGCTGGGTGGCGCCGGCGGTGAGGGTACCGGCTTCGCCATCGCGATGAACGGACTCAACGGCGGACGCATCAACATCGCGGCTTGTTCACTGGGCGGTGCGCAGGCCGCCTACGACAAGGCGGTGTCCTACCTCGCCGATCGCGAGGCGTTCGGCATGCGACTGCTCGACGAGCCCACCATCCGGTTCACACTCGCCGACATGGCCACCACGCTGGAGACATCGCGAAACCTGTTGTGGCGCGCCGCCTCCGCGCTCGAGGAGAACCACCCCGACAAGGTCGAGTTGTGCGCGATGGCGAAGCGCTACGTCACCGACGCCTGCTTCGACGTGGCCGACCAAGCCCTGCAGTTGCATGGCGGCTACGGATATCTGCGCGAGTACGGACTGGAGAAGATCGTCCGCGATCTGCGCGTCCACCGCATTCTCGAGGGAACCAACGAAATCATGCGCGTGGTCATCGGGCGGGCTCAGGCCGCCCGGGGCCGCGCGTCGTAATCACGAGGAGCTGTCAATGAGGCGAGCGAAGCGACGGGAGATGGTCTAAATGACGACGATCGCGTTCTTGGGACTCGGCAACATGGGTGGTCCGATGGCCGCCAACCTGGTGACGGCAGGGCACGTGGTGCGCGGCTTCGACCCGGCTCCGGCCGCCAAGGCGGTCGCGGAAGCCAATGGCGTCAACGTCGTCGACACCGGCGCCGAGGCGGTCGACGGCGCCGACGTCGTCATCACGATGCTGCCCAACGGTGTACTGGTGCGGAGCTGTTACGACGAGGTGCTGCCGGCCGCAGGCGATGGCGCGCTCTTCATCGACAGCTCGACGATCTCCGTCGACGACGCCCGAAGTGTCCATGGCCAAGCCGCCGAGTGTGGCTTCGCGCAACTTGACGCGCCGGTGTCGGGCGGCGTCAAGGGGGCCGTCGCGGGCACGCTCGCGTTCATGGTCGGCGGTGAGGCCGAGGCCGTCGAGCGTGGTCGCACCGTTCTGGAACCGATGGCGGGCAAAATTATTCACTGCGGAGCGTCCGGTTCCGGCCAGGCGGCCAAGGTGTGCAACAACATGGTGCTCGCCGTGCAGCAGATCGCCGTCGGTGAGGCGTTCGTCCTCGCCGAGAAGCTCGGCCTCTCGGCACAGTCGTTGTTCGACGTGATCACCGGGGCGACGGGAAACTGCTGGGCTGTGCACACGAATTGTCCCGTGCCTGGCCCAGTCCCGACGTCGCCGGCCAACAACGGCTTCAAGCCGGGTTTCGCCACGGCACTGATGAACAAGGACCTAGGGCTGGCGATGGCGGCGGTGAACTCAACGGGCTCGGCCGCGCCGTTGGGGACCCACGCCGCGGAGATCTACGCTGAGTTCAATGCGGGCGCCGCCTCCAACGCCGCCAAGGACTTCAGCGCCGTCATCGAGCTGCTACGCGGCAGCTGAACGGTTTCCGCTCGCCGACAGTTGACCCTGCAGCCGTTGACAGTCCGCGATGCGCAGGCCTTCGTAGTCGGTGCGGACCCCCACCGCTTCGGGGTCGACGAGCACCCCGGCAAGGCCTACGGCCTGTGCGGTTCGCAACCCTGCCTGCGTCCCCGTGAACGCCAGTGAGCCGTGAGCGGGAGCGCCCAGTTCGGCCAGCGCCAGGCGGTAGGCGTCGCCGCTCGGCATGGGCTTGCCGACGTCGTCGGCGGTGACGATCGTCTGCACCAATCCGTCGCCGACCAGCTGACGAACGAGGGGTTGGACCCACTGACGGCGACCTGCGCTCACGACGCCGATGGCGACGCCTGAGATGAACCCGTCGGTGATCAGCTCGACCAGGCCGGCCCGCGGATCCAGATCGGCGTCCAACATCACCTTGTGTACCAACATCGACTTGGTCGTGCAGATCTCGTCGACGAGCACCTTCAGGAGGACGTCGCACTCCGTGCAGACACCGCGCGCCCGAAGCTCGGCTGCGACACGCTGCTGCTCGTCGGGCAACGCCAGCAGCTTGCGGTACCGCGGCACGGACCACGTCAGATTCAACCCGTGCGCGTCGAAGGCCGCGTTGAACGCGAGCCGATGGCCTCCGCATTCGATATCGGCGAGGGCATCGAGATCGAAGATCACCGCGCGCAGCGGATGAGGGGCCAGCTGGCTGGGGAGGGACGAGTCCCACCAGAACCGACCTGCCCGCCACGCTCGTTCCGGTACCGAGGACATGGACCCAAGAGTGGCCCACATCACATCCTGACGCCTCCCCCATCTGGGGGATTGAACAGGCCAACTTGGCGACCAGCTCGGATGCCGGTCCTATGCTCGTGCCATGCCCGCCGCCGCCCATCTCCCGGTGAGGCTCGTGCTGGTGGACGACCACGAGATGGTCATCGAAGGGCTCAAGGCGATGCTGACGACGTTCGGCGACCGCGTCGAGGTCGTCGGCCAGGCCGTGGGCGCCGATCGCGCGCTGAGCGTGGTCGCCGACCTGAACCCCGACATCGTCCTGTGCGACGTGCGCATGCGGGGCTCCAGCGGACTGGACCTCTGCGCCGCACTGCGCGACCGCGACCCACACCGCAAGGTCGTCATGCTGTCGGTGTACGACGATGAGCAGTACCTGTTCCAGGCGCTGCGCGTCGGTGCGGCCGGGTACCTGCTGAAGAGCATTAGCAGCGACGAACTGGTCCGCCAGATCGAATTCGCCCACGCCGGCGAGACCGCGATCGACCCTGGTATGGCCGCGCGGGCCGTCGACACGGCGGCCAGGCTGCAACGCGACGAGTTCTGGCCCGGTGCCCGACAGGGGTTGACCCAGCGCGAGAGCGAGATCTTGTCCCACGTCGTCAACGGGCTCTCCAATCGCGGCATCGCCACCAAGCTGGTGATCGGCGACGAGACGGTGAAGACCCACCTGCGGTCGATCTACCGCAAGCTCGGCGTCGGTGATCGCACCGGCGCCGTGGCCACCGCCCTGAGGGAGGGGATCTATCAGTGAGCGCAGCGACCCGGGCAGGGGCACCGGAGGGCAGGAGCGCAGCGACCCGGGCAGGGGCACCGGAGGGCAGGAGCGCAGCGACCCGGGCAGGGGCACCGGAGGGCAGGAGCGCAGCGACCCGGGAATTGGCCAGCTCGAACGCGGTACGTGACCTCGTCGACGCCGACCGCGAGCTCGCACTTCTGCGCGAGCTGATCCAGGCGGCGTCCAGCGGGCCCGGCGTCGAGCCGCTCGCCGAGGCAGCCGCGCGCATGATCACTGCGGCCACGGGAACGGACGTCTGCTTCGTGCACGTCCTCGACGACGCCGAACGCTCACTCACTCTGACGGGTGCGACGCCGCCGTTCGACGCCGAGGTTGGCAAGATCCGACTGCCGTTGGGGCAGGGCGTGTCGGGTTGGGTGGCCAGCCATCGCGAACCCGTCGTGATCGTCGAGGACAAGGAGTCCGACCCGCGCTATCTGCCGTTCGAGTCGTTGCGCGGCTCGGACTTCACGTCGATGGTGTCGGTGCCCATGGAAACCGATCCCGGGGGTCTGGTCGGCGTGCTGAACGTGCACACCGTCGCCCGTCGCGAGTTCATCGGCCGCGACGTCGAACTGCTGCTGGTGATCGGACGGCTGATCGCGGGCGCCATGCACCAGGCCAGGCTGCACCGACAGCTGGTCACCCGCGAGCGCGCACACGAGAACTTCGTCGAGCAGGTCATCGAGGCGCAGGAGATCGAGCGCCGTCGGCTTGCCGGTGACATCCACGACGGCATCTCCCAACGACTGGTCACGCTGTCCTACCGGTTGGATGCGGCGACCAGGGCGGTGGGCGAGGATGCCGCCGCGGTCGCCGAGCAACTGGGCATGGCCCGCGAGTTGGTCGACCTCACCTTGCAGGAGGCCCGCGCGGCGATCGGCGGACTGCGCCCGCCGGTCCTCGACGACCTCGGACTCGCGGGCGGGCTCGCCAGCCTGGCCAGGTCCATCCCGCAGGTGTACATCGACGTCGATCTGGCTGACGCGCGACTTCCCGATCACATCGAGATCGCCCTGTACCGGATTGCTCAGGAGTGTCTGCAGAACGTGGTCAAGCACGCCCGCGCCACCAACGCGAGCCTGACGTTCTCGGTGGGCGACGACTCGGCGCGACTCGAAATCGTCGACAACGGAGTCGGATTCGACACGTTCGAGCACCCGCTCGGCGGGGACGAGATGGGCGGCTACGGGCTGTTGTCGATGGCCGAACGCGCGGAGATCGTCGGCGGCCGACTCAACATACGGTCGCGGCCGGGCTCGGGAACGGCCGTCACCGCGACGATTCCGCTACCCTCGCCGCCCGCCTAGAAGTCGCCGGCCCCACGGCGGAGCGTCTCGATCGACGCCGCCAGTGCCGCGGACTCGGTGGCGGAGATCCCAACGTCGGCGAACACCGCGTCATTGAGCGTCACCGTCGCCTCCTCCACGGTCGAACGGCCGAGATCGGTCAACCTGACCAACGTGGTGCGCCCGTCGGTGAGGTGCGGGGCGCGCTCCACCAGACCGTCGCGCTCCAGGCGGCGGATCGCGTGCGTGACACTGGTGACGTGAACCTGCAACCGGTCCGACGCCTTGGTGATGGGTAGTGCACCGCCGCTGCTGAACGCCAGGAGTCGCAGAAGTTCATAGCGCGAGAAGCTCAGGCCATAGGGACGAAGTGCCCTCTCGACGCGAGCGAGAAGGATCTGATGGGCCCGCATCACCGACGTGACGGCGACCATGCCGTCGGCCACCCCACCCCAACCGGCGCGCTCCCAGTTCTGGCGCGCCAGCGCGATTGGGTCGCGCTTAGCGGGCTGGGAGGACACGGCCCCTTCATACCGCACGCGACGCCGACATCGAGGCAACTCCCGCCCAGGCGCCTTCTCCGCGGCTCGCTCACGCCATGGCGACTGCGGACAACACCGCCCTCGACGACGCCCGGTCCCCGACGAAGATGCGCACCCCGCCATCGGCGTAGTCACGCACTCGCAGGTCCGTTCCGCCGAAGACCTCGCGCCATGGCCGGCGCTGCGCGGGCAGGTACACGAAGTTGGCGTGCCCGTCGGTGCTGTACAAGCCCATCGTCCGTAGCCTGGCCCGCAGGTAGCGCCCCTCCGTGCCGATCATCCGGATTCTCTGTAGCAGTTCGGTTTCCGCATCGTAGGAGGCAGCCACCGCGACGAGGCTGCTGACGGCCATCCCGAACGGTAGTTGCATGGTCCACAACTGGCGAGCCAGGTCGGGCGCACAGAATCCATAGCCAATCCGCAGCCCGGCCAGCCCGTACGCCTTCGAGAACGTTCTGAGCACCACGACATTGGGGAATCGCGCGATGAGCGACGGAGCATCGATGCGCAACGCCGGGGCCAGGAATTCGACGTAGGCCTCGTCGAGCAGAACCACGGTGTCCGCAGGCACCCGGCGCAGGAATCTCTCGACGTCGGCGGGAGACTCGACGGTGCCGGTCGGTTGTGCGGGCGGCACAGGACGACCACTCGCGCCCGGCTGGCGGCGTCGGCCATGGCGTCCAGATCGTGGTGCCCGTGCCGGTCGACTGGCACGGTGACCGACCACAGCCGGGCCATCTGCGCGAAGATCGGATACCCGTCGAACGTCGGCGAGGTCATCACCATGGCATCACCGGGGCTGGTGACGGCGTGCAGGACCTGCAGCGCCACCCCAGTGGCGCCTGCGCCGATCACCACCTGCCCGTCGCGCACGCCGATCCGCCCGGCGATGAGGCTCCGCAGACGTTCGGGGAGGAACTCCGGATACCGATTGGCGACGTCGATCGACGCGACGAGAGCAGACCGTACCGCCGGCAGCGGCGGGTAGGGATTCTCGTTGAGCGACAAGGCCATTGGATTGACGGCATTCGGCAGCGCACTCACGGCATCGGACACGGCGCAGGAGGACGCCGTCATGCCGTCCGACCGCCCCACTGGACGGCCGCGGCGCCGGCGAAGTCGCCGGCATGGGCGAACGCCGCCATCAGCATGACGTCGCCGTGGTCGATGCGCCCGTCGGTGATGGCACGGTCCAGGTTCACCGCGATGCCCGCCGCAAACAGATTGCCACACTCGTCGAACGTGTCCACGTGCCTGTCCTCGGGAAGCGCGAGCGCCTCACGCCAGTTCCGCAGGAAACACGCGGTTCGGCTGGTTGGTGACGAGCAGATCGATCTCACTGGGCGGCAAACCGATTCGATCACACACCGCGTTGGCCACCTCGGGCACCTGGCGATTGCCCCTGACCAGCACCTTGGTGATCTTTGACTCGGTGAAGCCGATGCAACCTTCGCCTGGGCCCGCCTGCCACCACTTGCGGGGCGGGTCGATGGCGATCGTCATGTCGCCGGCGAACTCCCGAGGTGGCCCGGCTGTATCCGTCGGCCATGGTGGCCGCCCCGAACTCGTGCTTGGCCAGCACCGCCGTGACGGCCCCGAGGTGCGCCGCGTCGTAGAGATCCTCGATGTTGGCGCCGCCCACGCCGAACACGTGGGTGACGCCCTGCGCCGCGAGATATTCGACGACGTAGTCGACCACCCGATGTTTGCCGACCATTGCTCACCTGTTTCCGCTACCTACCTAGAGACACGGCGGGCGTGGCGGGCGGGTTCACCGCGAGTGAGAATTCACAGTTGACGTTCGAGCAGAACCTGTCCGGAATCGACGGAAACCAGTTCCAACGAGGCGATTTCGTCCTTCGGCATTGTAGTGTTGCCGCTGGGCAGCGCAGTGGCGCCGGACAGCCCGAGCCACGTCGCAACCTGGGTTCGACTGCCGTCGCGGCCGACGACCACCATGCCGAGGTTGCTCGGCGTAGCGTCTCCACCACCCGACCACTGGCCGTACGTGCACGCCATGTCGATGCGCGTGCCCCACGCGAAACTGCTCAGAGACACCGTGGCACTGAACGGGCTCGGCGCGAGCTTGTTCATCTCCAACTGGGCGACGGGTTGTGTCGTCGTACCGCTCTGCAGTCCCACGATCTCGGGCCGGATCGCGACGACCAATCCGACCGCCAGAAGCGCGGCGGCCATCCCGACTGCGGCAGACGTCAGCCACCGCGACCGCCGCCTACGCCACCGCACCTTGTCCAGAACGGACGTCAGCACCTCGGCCCGCAACGGCGGGGGTTCGGTCTGTTCGCGCTCCAAACCCCGCACGTCCTCGGCGCTGAGGAGCCCCAGCAGTGCCGGCATCCCACTCAGATCGGCGACGGCGGCACGGCAACTGCCACACGTCGCGAGGTGGGCTTCGAACTCCCGGCGTTCGGTGCTCGAGAGCGAGCCGAGCACGTATGCCGCGTCCCACGTCGCGTACCGGTCGCCGTCCGCACGCTCGAAACCATGGAGTCCACCAGACTGCGTCATCGTGTCACCCCCATTTCCTGCAGGCTGAGGCGCAACGCCCGCACCGCGTAGTGCAGCCGGGACTTCACGGTGCCCTCGGCGATCTGCAGATCCGCCGCAGTCTGCGCGACGCTCCATCCCTGGTAGTACGCGCGAAGGACGACTGCCCGGTGGTCGTCGGACAGTTGGCTCAATGCGGTGCTGAGGAGCAGCTTGTCCAATGCGGTGTCCACTTCGTCCGGACCGGCCCGGTCCGCGATCGCCTCGACGTCGGCAGTGCTGGACTCGTTGCGGAACCTTGCACTTCGCCGCTCGTCGATGATCATGTTACGGGCCACGGTGAACAGCCACGCCCGCGCCGACCGTTCGGCGTCATCGGTGACCTCGGGGTGGCGCCAGGCCCGAAGCAGCGTCTCCTGGACGACGTCCTCAGCGCGTGCATGGTCACCGGTGAGCCGCAGAGCGTAGCGCCACAATGCGGCGGCGTGCTCGTCGTGGAGCTCGCGCATCATCGCGGCCTCCGGATCGTTCATGTACAACCTCCGTCAGTTGACACGCAACGGACGCCTGCGAGGTTCAACTCAGAGGGTGAGGAGGCGCGGGCCGTCATCGGTCGCGGCAACGGTGTGTTCCCAGTGTGCGGCGCGGGTGCCGTCGGCGGTGACGACGGTCCACTCGTCCTCCAGCACGATGGTCTTCGTGGTGCCCAGCGTCAGCATCGGCTCGATCGCCAGCACCGACCCGGGCGCCAGGTGCGGCCCGCGGCCGGGCGATCCCTCATTGGGCAGGAAGGGATCCATGTGCATGCTTCGGCCGATTCCATGCCCGCCGTAGCCTGCGACGATGCCGTACTTGCGGTCGTGGCGCGCCTCGGCGGCGCGGGTCCCGACCTCGATGGCGTGGGACACGTCGGTGAGCCTGTTGCCCGGCACCATGGCGGCGATGCCCGCCTCCATGGCCGATCGGGTGGCCTCAGAGAGAGCCCCGTCGGCGTCAATCAGCGGGCCGATGCCGAACGTGACCGCCGAGTCGCCGTGCCAGTCGTGGAGGATTGCGCCGCAGTCGATGGACACCAGGTCGCCGGCGGCCAGCACCTCGTTCGCAGACGGGATGCCGTGCACGACGCGGTCGTTGACCGACGAGCAGATGCTTGCGGGAAAACCGTGGTATCCCAGGAACGACGGAGTGCCGCCGCCGTCGCGAATGACCGTCTCGGCGACGGCGTCGAGTTCGAGCGTCGACACCCCGGGTTGCGCAGCCTCGCGCACGGCCCGAAGCGCCGCAGCCACCAGGGCCCCGGCCGCGGCCATGGCGTCGAGTTCGCCCGCACTGCGCTGGGCGACGACCTTGCGTCCGCGAAGGCTGGGCAGTCCGATCATCGGACTACTTGCCGAGAGCGCGCAGCGCGCGTGCGAACACCGCGTCGAGGGAGCCGACGGCCTCGACGGTCTTGAGCTCATTTGAGTAGTACTCCAGCAGCGGAGCGGTCTCGTCGCGATAGACCTTCATGCGGTTGAGGATGACGTCCTCGGTGTCGTCGGCGCGGCCGCGGCTCTTGAGCCGGTCGAGCAGCTCGTCCTCGGAAACGCGGAACTCCAGCACCGCGTCGAGCTTGAGATTGCGGGCGGCGAGCATGTCGCGCAGCGCTTCGGCCTGTTCCACCGATCGCGGGAAGCCGTCGAGGATGAATCCGCCGGCGACGTCCTCGTCGTTGAGCCTGTCGTCGACGAGCGCGTTGGTCAGCGTGGCAGGCACCAGGTCACCGGCGTCGAGGTACTTCTTGGCCTCCAGACCCAGCGTGGTTCCGTTGCTGATGTTGTGCCGGAACAGGTCGCCAGTGGAGATCTGCGGAATGCCGAGCTTCTCGACCAGCTTCTCCGCCTGCGTGCCCTTGCCGGCGCCCGGCGGCCCCAGCAGAACCATTCTCACTTGAGGAACCCTTCATAGTTGCGCTGCATCAGCTGGCTTTCGATCTGCTTCACCGTGTCCAGGCCGACGCCGACCATGATCAGTACTGCGGTGCCACCGAAGGGCAGGTTCTGCACGCTTCCGGTGTTGCCGATCTCCAGGAAGAGGTTGGGCAGAACAGCGATTACACCGAGGTAGATCGAGCCCGGCAGGGTGATGCGACTCAGAACGTATCGCAGGTAGTCGGCAGTTGGCTTGCCGGGACGAATGCCAGGAATGAAGCCGCCGAACTTCTTCATCTCGTCGGCGCGTTCATCGGGGTTGAACGTGATCGACACGTAGAAGTACGTGAAGAAGACGATCAGGCCGAAGTAGAACGCGATGTACACCGGGCTGGCCGGGTTGGTCAGGTAATCCGCGACGAACTTGTCCCACCACCCGGTGCCCGGATTGGCGCTGCCGCTCGAGATCAACTGGGTGATGAGATGCGGGATGTAAATCAACGACGACGCGAAGATGACGGGGATGACGCCGGCCTGGTTGACCTTCAACGGCAGGTAGGTCGACGTGCCGCCGTACATGCGCCGCCCGACCATGCGCTTGGCGTACTGCACGGGGATTCGGCGCTGGCCCTGCTCGACGAACACGACGCCGACGATGATGGTCAAGGCGGCGATGCAGACCATCGTGAAGACGGTCGGTCCGCGGCCATCGAGGATCGTCTTGCCCTCGGACGGGATCCTGGCGGCGATGCCGGCGAAGATCAGCAGCGACATGCCGTTGCCGATGCCGCGCTCGGTGACCAGCTCGCCCATCCACATCACCAGCGATGCGCCCGCGGTCAGCACGAGCACGATGACGACGAGGGTGAAGATTGACGAATTGGAGATGATGTCGAGGGTGCAGCCCTGCAGCAGTCCGCCGTTGGCGGCCAGCGCCACGATCGACGTCGCCTGGAGCAGCGCCAGCGCGACCGACAGGTAACGCGTGTACTGCGTCATCTTGGCCTGGCCGGACTGGCCTTCCTTGCGCAGCTGTTCGAACCGCGGGATCACCACGGTGAGCAGTTGCACGATGATGCTGGCGGTGATGTAGGGCATGACGCCGACGGCGAACACCGACAGCTGTAGCAGTGCGCCACCGGAGAACAGGTTGATCAGTGAGTAGATCTGCGCCGAGTCGCCGCTACTGACCTGCTCGATGCACTTTTGCACGTTGGGGTAGTTGACGCCGGGGGACGGCAGCGTGGCGCCGAACCGGTAGAGGACGACGATACCCAGCGTGAAGAGAATCTTCCGTCGGAGGTCGGCCGTCCGCAGTGACGAAATGAAAGCCGAAAGCACTCTTCCTCCTGCGCAAGCCGGACTCGTGTCGCGGCGTGCCGATGGGGCTGGTCCGACCAGCGCGTTGTGGGTAAGTCCTGAGCGATCCGTCCGCCGGCGCGCGGGCATGCATGAAGCCAGCGCAACCGCGCGTTGGAACAGTCTACGAGGGTAACAGTTGCCGCCGGTCGGACCCTCATCCGATCGGCGCGATGGCGCCCCGATTGGCGTACCAGGAACACAGCGTACAGTCGCGAACAGCTCGTTACATCAGCTAACTATTGGTCCTTGGAGTGCCGAATGACGCCCGTCGGGACCGTCGTCTACGAGATCGACCAACCGGAGGTCATCGCGTTCAAGACGCGCACGCTGGCCGACCTCGGCGCCGAGTCCACCACCGCGGAGCGCCGCACCGTGGCGATCGACCTGCGAGACGACTGGCCGTCAGACCTTCGGGCCGCGGGTTTCGATCCCGACGCATTGACGGCATGGAGCGCGGAGGGTCTGTTGGTCTACCTGCCGCCCGAGGCTCAGGAACGGCTCTTCGACAACATCACCGACCTGTCGGCGGCGGGCAGTCAGGTCGCGACCGAACACATGGACATGAGCGCGATGCCCGCCGACTGGGCGCAGAAGCTGACCGAGCGCACCAAGCGCAGTGGCTCGGGCATCAATCTGGCCGAGCTGTTCTACACCGGCGAGCGCAACAGCGCCGCCGAGTACCTCGCGTCCCACGGTTGGCAGAACGACATTCACCCGAGTACAGACGCGTACGCCGCCAACAGTTTCGAACTGCCCGACGACGAACTCGCGTCTTTCGGCGGCGATTCCGGATACCTGACCGCAACACGGAAGTAGAGGAGAGATCACATGGCGAGAACCGAAGGCGATACCTGGGACCTGGCCTCCAGTGTCGGAGCGACGGCCACGATGGTGGCCGCACAGCGCGCGCTGGGCCACCGCGAGAAGCTGATCGACGACCCCTATGCCGAACCACTGGTGCGCGCCGTCGGCGTCGACCTGTTCACCCGGATGCTGGCCGGTGAACTCGACTTCGCCGACGTCGACCCGGCGTTCACGGCCCGTCGGTCCGCGGAGGGCATGGCGATCCGTACCCGCTTCTTCGACCAGATGTTCCTCGATGGCGCGGCCGCCGGGGTGCGGCAGGCCGTGATCCTCGCCGCGGGTCTCGACGCGCGCGGCTACCGGCTCCCGTGGCCCGACGGCACCGTCGTCTACGAGGTGGACCAGCCAGAGGTGATCAAGTTCAAGACGACGACGCTGGCGGGAATCGGGGCGGCGCCTACGGCGACGCATCGCACCGTCGCGATCGACCTTCGCGAAGACTGGCCGAAGGCGCTGAAGGACAACGGCTTCGACCCGATGCAGCCCACCGCGTGGAGCGCGGAGGGCCTGCTGATCCATCTGCCCTCCGATGCCCAGGACCGACTGTTCGACGCCATCACCGCGCTCTCGGCGCCGGGTAGCCGATTGGCCACGGAGCACGTTCCCGACCTCGGCGCCTTCACCGATGAACGCTCTCAGCGCATGTCGGAGCGACTGAAGCAACTCGGGTCCGACATCGAGATGGCCGACCTCGCCTACCACGGCGAGCGTAGTCACGTGGTGGCCTACCTGGCCGCCCGCGGCTGGGACGTGTCGGTGCTGCCGATGCGGGAAGCGTACGCGGTCAACGGATTCGAGTTCCCCGATGACGAGATGTCACGGATGTTCGCGGGCCTGAGCTACGTCAGTGCGGTGCTGACGGGCTGAGCCGTCAGAAGCGGTGATCTCCGAGCCACAACGCATTGACGCCGGTCAGGGATCGCCCAGACTGCATGAGCAATGCCGCCGCAGATCGACCGACGAGGGCACCGAAGGCATCCGGCAGCGACGCCGCGGCGGGCTGCGAGGACGGCTTGGGCCTCAGCATGTCCAGTAACGAGGATCCTGGCAGCCCAACGATCTTGACCTCGGTGTCGGCATCGAAACCGGCGAGCACCTTGGCGCGGTCGATCGCCGTGCGCAGGCCACCGAGTTCGTCGACGAGGCCGCGATCCTTGGCATCGGCTCCGGTCCAGACTCGGCCACGGGCCACGGCGTCGACGGCGTCGACCGTCATGCCCCGGCCTTCGGCGACCCGCTGCACGAAGTCGGTGTAGAACAGGTCAGCCTCGGCCTCGACGTGTTCGTGCTGCTCGTCGGTGAACGGGGCGTTCACCGACCACGCGTCGGCATTCCGATTGGTGCGCACCGAGTCTGAGCCGATTCCGAGACGCTCCTTCAGATCTCGCGCGACCAGCTTGCCGGTCACGACGCCGATCGATCCGGTGAGCGTGCCTGCGTTGGCGACGATCGCGTCCGCAGCCATTGACACGTAGTAACCGCCGGAGGCTGCGACGGCCCCCATCGACGCGACGATCGGCTTGCCCGCATTGCGGAGCCGAACCACCTCGCGCCAAATGGTCTCCGACCCGGTGACCGAGCCGCCGGGACTGTCGACCCGCAAGACCACGGCGGAGACGTCGTCGTCGGCACCCGCCTCGCGGAGCGCAGCGGCGATCGTGTCGCCTCCCGCGCTGGAGGTTCCCAAAGGGGACAGCGTACGACCGCCGCGGCCGCTGACGATCGGTCCGGCCAGCGTCACGACGGTGATGGTCGGCTTGGACTTGCGGCCCGGCAGACGGGGAACCGAACCCGAGGCGGCCGTGCGTGCATAGCGCGAGAGATACAGGCGCGGTGCGGCTTGGGGGTCATCGGGTGAAAAATCTTGTGCGCCTGCGAGTTCGGCGATGCGGGAATACGCCTCGTCGCGGAAGCCGATGCGGTCGACGAGGCGACCGGTGACCGCGTCGTCCCGCAGCAGCGGCGCCTTGTCGGCGAGCGCGTCGATGTCGGCAGGCTCGAGGTGCCGTGATGCAGCGACGGCGGCCAGCACCTGCTCGTGCAGGCTTTCGATGAGCCGCCCGTCGGCCTCACGGTGCGCGTCGGTGTAGTTCTCCTGGGTGAACAGGTTTGCCGCAGACTTGTATTCGCCGCGTGCGACGAATTGGGCCTGGACGCCTGCCTTCTCCAAGGCATCGCGCAGGAAGAGCGCATTGGTCGCGAACCCGACCAGTCCGACCGTGCCCGACGGCTGCATCCACACCTCGCGGAACGCCGACGCCAGGTAGTACGACATCGTGCCGGGGTAGGTCTCCGCCCATGCCAGTGAGGGTTTGACGGCGCTGAAGTCGACGATCGCCTCGCGCAGCTCCTGCACCGGACCCGCTGAGGCAGCGGGTACCTGCACGCGGGCGATCAGTCCGGCGATGCGATCGTCCTTGGCCGCGCGACGGATGGCGGCCACCGCTTCACGCAGCACCAGTGGCTTGCCGTTGCTAGTGAGCATGGCCAAGGGGTCGAAACCACTGGATTCCGGCGGCACCGACTGCACATCGAGCTCGAGCACACAACCGCTGGGCACGCCGTGGTGCCGCGCCGTGTCGACCTTGCGCACGATCGCGCGCAACTCGTCGGTGCCTGGGACGTCGGTGAGGAAGCTGAACATGAGACGAGCCTACCGATGGCGTCGGCGTTGTTTCACGAGCGGCCGTAGCCGTCGGGTACCCCGCCGATGCATCCGAGGCGTAGCCCCAGGCGCACGAATGCAAAGGGCCCCCGCCGCAGCGGAGGCCCTTTACGTCTGATCGGGTTACAGCTCGGTCACCGAGCCGCCGGCGGCGCTGATCTTCTCGCGAGCGCTGCCACTGAACTTGTGTGCGGTGAGGTCGACCTTGACGGTCAGCTTCCCGTCGCCGAGGACCTTCACCAGGGTGTTCTTGCGAACCGCACCTGCGGCCACCAACTCGTCGACACCGACGGTGCCGCCCTTGGGGAACAGCCGCTCGACATCGCCGACGTTGACGACCTCGTACTCGGTGCGGAACCGGTTCTTGAAGCCCTTGAGCTTCGGCAGCCGCATGTGGATCGGCATCTGCCCACCCTCGAACGTCACGGGGACGTTCTTGCGGGCCTTGGTGCCCTTGGTACCACGTCCTGCGGTCTTACCCTTGGAACCTTCACCGCGGCCGACGCGGGTCTTTGCGGTCTTCGACCCGGGCGCCGGGCGCAGGTCGTGGAGTTTGATGACGTCACTCATTACTTACGCCTCCTCAACGGTTACGAGGTGGTTCACCGCGGCGAGAAGGCCACGCGTCTGAGCGTTGTCCTCACGGACTACGGTCTGACGGATCTTGCGCAGTCCGAGACTCCGCAGGCTCTCCCGCTGCTTCCAGCGCACCCCGACGGTGCCACGCACCTGGGTGATCTTCAATTCAGCCATGACTACGCCGATCCTTCACGCGCTGCCGCAGCGGCCAGCGCTTCGCTCTCACGTCGCGCCTTGAGCATGCTCGCCGGGGCGACGTCCTCGATCGAAAGTCCGCGACGGGCGGCAACTTCCTCCGGACGCTGGATCATCTTGAGCGCGGCAACCGTGGCGTGAACCACGTTGATCGCGTTGTCAGAGCCCAGCGACTTGGCCAGAATGTCGTGCACGCCAGCGCATTCCAGCACCGCGCGGCACGCGCCACCGGCGATGACACCGGTACCTGCGCTGGCGGGACGAAGCATGACCACGCCCGCGGCTGCCTCACCCTGGACGGGGTGGACGATGGTGCCGCCGATCAGCGGGACGCGGAAGAAGCTCTTGCGAGCCTCCTCAACGCCCTTGGCGATCGCGGCGGGAACTTCCTTGGCCTTGCCGTAGCCGACACCGACCATGCCATTGCCGTCGCCGACGATGACCAGCGCGGTAAAGCTGAAGCGTCGACCGCCCTTGACCACCTTCGACACACGGTTGATCGCGACGACGCGCTCGAGGAAGTTGCTCTTCTCACCGCCGTCGCGGCCACCACGGCCGCCGCGGTCGTCGCGACGACCACGACCATCACGGTCACCACCGCCGCCGCCACCCCGTGGGGGTCGGCTGCCGGTGGAGCCCGCCGCTCCGGTTCCTGCTGCTGGCTGATCAGCCATCATGCAGTCCTTCCGTTGTGAGTCTTCATGTTCATTCCCATGTCGCTTCGCTCTCCCCCGCAAGCGGGGGGACCCCAGCCCCGATCAAAACTTCAGTCCACTCTCGCGGGCGGCATCGGCCAGGGCGGCAATGCGGCCACCGTAGGTGTACCCGCCGCGGTCGAACACCACGGTATCGACGCCGGCGGCCTTGGCACGCTCCGCGATCAGCTGCCCGACCCGGACACTGTGGGCCTTCTTGTCGCCGTCGACCGCGCGCACGTCGGCTTCGATGGAGGACGCCGCCGCCAGCGTGGTGCCGGTCTGGTCGTCCACCAACTGCACGTGGATGTGGCGCGCGGAGCGGTTGACCATCAAGCGCGGACGCTCCGGAGTGCCCGCGACCTTCTTGCGCAGCCGGGAGTGGCGACGCAGCCGGGAAATCCGACGTGTCTCGGAGACGCTCTGCCCCACCGGCTTCCGCTTGACGGTCGCCGCATCTGTCTTCGTGTTGGCCATGGTCTACTTACCTGTCTTTCCGACCTTGCGGCGGATCTGCTCGCCTTCGTAGCGAACGCCCTTGCCCTTGTACGGGTCCGGGCGACGCAGGCGGCGGATGTTCGCCGAGATCTGGCCGACGTGCTGCTTGTCGATGCCGGTGATCGAGAATTTGGTGGGCGTCTCCACCGCGAAGGTGATGCCCTCGGGCGCTTCGATGATCACCGGGTGGCTATACCCGAGCGCGAACTCGAGGGTCTGGCCCTTGAGCACCACGCGGTAGCCGACGCCGAAGATCTCCATCTTCGTGGTGTATCCCTCGGTGACACCGGTAACCAGGTTGGCCACCAGGGTCCGCGACAGACCGTGCAGCGAACGGCTGCGACGCTCGTCGTCGGGTCGGTTGACCACGATGGCACCGTCGTCACCGCGGTCAACCGTGATCGGCTGGGCGACGTCCAGGGTCAGGGTGCCCTTGGGCCCCTTGACGGACACGTTCTGTCCGTCGATCGTCACGTCGACCCCGGAGGGGACCGGGACCGGCTGCTTTCCAATGCGCGACATGTCTAAATCTCCTCAGGTCCCGGCTACCACACGTACGCGAGGACTTCGCCGCCCACGCCTTGTCGTGCTGCCTGACGGTCGGTGAGCAGACCCGAGGACGTGGAGATGATCGCCACGCCCAGGCCACCGAGAACGCGGGGCAAGTTGGTTGACTTCGCATACACGCGCAGACCGGGCTTGGAGACTCGCTTCAAGCCCGCAATGCTGCGTTCGCGACTGGGTCCGTACTTGAGTTGCACCACGAGCGCCTCGCCAACCCGAGCATCCTCGGTGTGGAAGTCGGTGATGTAACCCTGCTCCTTGAGGATCTCGGCGATGTGCACCTTGATCTTCGAGTGCGGCAGGGTCACCTCGTCGTGATACGCCGAATTGGCGTTGCGCAGACGTGTCAAGAAGTCTGCGATCGGGTCCGTCATGGTCATGACAGCCAGCTCACCTTCCTCGCGGCGGTTCCCATCTTCAGGGCCTGCCGCGCGCTTTCTCTCAGTTGGTTGATTGGTCGTGCTTGCGACTCTTCGCGCAAGCGCTCATCGCAGGCTGTTACCAGCTGGACTTCTGTACACCGGGCAGCTCGCCGGCGTGCGCCATCTCCCGAAGGCAGATTCGGCACAGGCCGAACTTGCGGAACACGGCATGCGGACGTCCACACTTGTTGCAACGCGTGTAGCCGCGAACCTTGAACTTCGGCTTCTTGTTGGCCTTGATGACCAGCGCCTTCTTTGCCATCTACTCAGTTCTCCTTGAACGGGAAGCCCAGCGCACGCAGGAGCGCGCGGCCTTCGTCGTCGTTGGTTGCCGACGTGACGACGGTGATGTCCATGCCGCGGGGCCGATCGATGCTGTCCACGTCGACCTCGTGGAACACCGACTGCTCGGTCAGGCCGAAGGTGTAGTTGCCGCTGCCGTCGAACTGCTTGGGCGACAGTCCGCGGAAGTCGCGGATACGCGGGAGGCTGATCGAGACCAGCCGGTCGAGGAACTCCCACATGCGGTCGCCGCGCAGCGTCACGCGGGCGCCGATCGGCATGCCCTCGCGAAGCTTGAACTGGGCGATCGACTTGCGAGCCTTGCGGATCTCCGGCTTCTGGCCGGTGATCAGCTGCAGGTCGTTGACCGCGCCGTTGATCAGCTTGGCGTCGCGGGCGGCGTCGCCGACACCCATGTTGACGACGACCTTGACGACGCCGGGGATCTGCATGACGTTGTCGTAGCTGAACTGGTCGTTCAGGGCGCCCTTGATCTCGTCGCGGTAGCGCTGCTTGAGGCGAGGGAGGGTCTTCGCGGACTGCTCTGCGGTTTCTGTCGTAGTCATGCTCAGATGTCCTTGCCGTTCTTCTTCGACACGCGAACCTTATTGCCGGTCTCTTCGTCGAAGCGGTAGCCGATGCGGGTCGGATTGCCGTCGGAGTCGACGACCATCACGTTGGAGACGTGGATTGGCGCCTCCTGCGTGACGATGCCGCCCGAGGACGCGCCGCGCTCGTTGCGGGACACGGCGGTGTGCTTCTTGATGCGGTTGACGCCCTCGACGAGGACCTTTTCGCGGGTCGGGTAGGCCACCAGGACCTTGCCCTTGGCGCCCTTGTCCTTACCGGAGATGACGAGGACGGTGTCGCCCTTGTGCACCTTCATTTACAACACCTCCGGGGCAAGCGAAACGATCTTCATGAAGCGCTTCTCGCGAAGCTCACGACCGACCGGCCCGAAGATGCGGGTGCCGCGCGGGTCGTTGTCGGGCTTGATGATGACGGCGGCGTTCTCGTCGAACTTGATGTAGCTGCCGTCGGCGCGGCGACGCTCCTTGACGGTGCGGACGATGACGGCCTTGACGACCTCACCCTTCTTGACGTTGCCACCGGGGATGGCGTCCTTGACGGTCGCCACGATGACATCGCCGATGCCGGCGTAACGCCTACCCGAGCCACCGAGCACTCGGATGCACAAGATCTCCTTGGCGCCCGTGTTGTCGGCGATCTTGAGCCGCGATTCCTGCTGAATCACCAGATCTCCTCGATTCGATTGCACGACAATCAGCACCAAGCTGATCGTCGTACGCGGTCTTCGTCACCGAAGGGCACGCAGGGCTTCCGCTGTGAAACTAAGCGGCCACCGAGGTCTGCCCGAGGCAACCCCTACATACTAGGTGAGCACGGGCAATGCACCAAATCGCCGCGGGACGGCTGCCTGCCCTCCTGTTTTTCACGGGATGGTGATGGCGAAGTCGGCCGTCAACACCGACGTCGCGGCGTCGAAGGCCGGTGATCCCTGCGGCGCCGCAACGTGGATGACCACCAGGTAGTCCTTGGTGTTCGTCCAGACGTGGGCAATGCGGTCCTCGTAGGTCTGCTTGCCTTGCGCGCCATCCGACAAGACACCCATCAGTTGCTGGCCACTGAATCCGCAGTTCTCGGCGGGCAGCACGCTGACGCTACTGATCGGGGCCTTCGCCGTGATGTCGTCGGAGTACTTCTCGAAGGCCGCCGCCGGATCGAGGGCGGTCTCGGTGATGTCAACGGCGCCGGACATGCCGTCGGGACCGGTGAGTGACAGCCCCGCAGGTACCGGGGCCGCGGTCCACCCCTCGGGCAATGAGACGACGATCCTGGGTGCGGAGGCGTCACCGATCTGCGCCGTGGCGGGCGTGCCCGGCGTCGAGGGCGGAAGGCACACCAGGGCGTTCGGTGGGATCGTCTCCCGCAGGGTGGGCGTCACGCCCATCGTCGGGTACTCCGGGGGTGGCCCGCTCGCCGAGGTGGACACCGACGTGGACGTGGCGGTGCTCGAGGACGCCGCAGCGGAGACGTCATCGGTCGGGCTGGCGACCGGACGACCGACACTCGTCTCGGCGCATCCGCCGAGCATGCCCGCGGCGATGACCGCCGTCACCAGTCCGGGGGATCTCATCTGCACAGTATGAACTGCCCACGCGTGCCACCATGGGACTTCCACTCAGACGTCGGCGACGCAGCGAAACCCGATGTGAGTGGTGGCGCTGTCCTGCGACTGCGATGATCGCGCGGCCGGACGATAGCGATGGCAGTACTCGGGCGCGCACAGGTGCGAACCGCCCTTCAGCGTTTGATTCACGCTCGGGTCCGGTTCACGGGACGGCGTGCAACAGCCCTTCGTTGAGCCCATGTCTGCGTCGGCGTGGAGATGCAGGGAGTACCGCGTGGACGTCCATTCCCAGACGTTGCCGATCATGTCGAGCAGTCCGAAGGCGTTCGGCGGGAACGCGCCGACCGGCGACGTGCCCACCCATCCCCTCGCGCCGTCATTGCGATACGGGAAGCGGCCCCGCCACGTGTTGGCCATCAGGTCGCCGTCGGGCGCCACCTCGTCACCCCACGCGTACGTCGTCGACGCCCCGCCCTGCGCCGCGTACTCCCACTCCGCCTCCGTCGGCAGGCGGCGAGCCGCCCACTGCGCATACGCGAGGGCGTCGACGTAGGAGACCTGCACGACGGGGTGGTCGAGACGATCGTCGATCGTGCTGCCAGGTCCGAACGGTTGACGCCACCATGCGCCCGGCGCCCAGTCCCACCACTGCCGCCAGTCCCTCAGGTCGACGGGTCCCGGTGTCGGCCGGAAGATCAGCGCGCCGGGCACGAGATCGTCTGCCGCCACTCCCGGGTAGAGCGCCGGGTCCAGGCGCCGTTCGGCGACCGTCACGTAGCCGGTGTCCTGGATGAACCGGGCGTACTGCGCGTTGGTGACGGGATGGCGTTCGATGGCGAAGGCGGACACGGTTGCCGTGTGGACGGGGGATTCCTCCGGATAGAAGGCCGTCGACCCCATCCGGAAGGCTCCGCCCGAAAGCCCGACCAGCTCCGTCAACATGGTGATCAGGGTAGGCCGTTCGTCCAAATGGGGGTCAGTCCTTCGAGAAGGCTTGCGCCAGTTCGCGTTCGACGTCTAGGTACGGCGTACCCGAGATGTCCACGACGACCTTGGCGATGGTTCCGCCAGTGAAGGCGTACGGCGCTTCGTAACTGTTGGAGATTGCCTGGCCGGTGTTGCGCCCGACGGCGATTCCGCCGCCGGCCAGCCCGAACGTGCCGGGATGAGCTCGCACCCCCGTCGTGGTGGCGACCGTCTCCCCGTCGACGAACAGCGAAACGTCTCCGAGAGGTGTGTGGCTGCCCTCCACGGTGCCCGACCGGTCGTACCGCACACCGAAGACGTGGCTACCGAGAGGGATCGGGTCGGGCGCGGACACCTTCTGTTCGTCCTCCCCCATGAAGTTGTAGATGTAGTGGAGGCGGGCATCCCGGATGTACAGGACGTGACCACCGTGACCCGCGCCTTGTTTGAAGAGCACGCCTTCTGCACCGGCGGTGTCGACGGTGACCTCGGCCAGCACCGAGAAGGACTGGCCTCGGATCTCGACGGCGGCGCCGATCCCGACCTCCGAGGCGCCCGGGTAGTAGGTGAAGGTCTTGCGATCCTCGGAAAGATAGGGCCGCCAACGGGTCAGGGTCTCCAGGAGATTCAGGTCCGCCAACGGCAGTCCGTTGTACTTGGCCGCTTCGGCGAACCACAGCGCCTTGAGTTCCTCGAGTTTCTCGGGCCGTTCGGCGGCGAGGTCGTGGCACTGGCTCCGGTCGGCGACGATGTGGAACAGCTCCCAGCGGTCCTCGCCGAAGTGCGACCAGCCAGCGGGGCTGGCGGCGTGGACGGTGTTGGCGAACCAGCCGTCGTGCCAGATGCCCCGGGTGCCGAGCATCGTGTAGAACTGCGTCTTCTTGCCGGTGTCGGCACTCGAATCCTGGAGCGCGACCTTGAAGCTCACGCCGTCGAGTGGTTTCTGCGCGATGCCGCCGACCTCCTCGGGCGGGGTGATTCCGAGCAGATCGTAGATCGTCGGCGTGACGTCACAGACGTTGACGTAATTGTCGCGGACTTCGCCGTGCGCGTCGATTCCCTGGGGCCAGGAAATGATCGCCGTGTCGGCGATGCCGCCTTCGTGCGAGGCGTAGCGCTTGAACAACTTGTACGGCGTGTTGAACGCCATCGCCCACCCGATCGGGTAGTGGTTGTAGGTCTCGGGACCGCCGAGCTGATCGTAGAACCGCATGCTCTCCTCGACGGTGTCGATATACCCGTTGAAGAACTTGACCTCGTTGACCGATCCGTTGGGGCCGCCCTCACCGCTGGCGCCGTTGTCGGAGATGACCACGATGATGGTGTTGTCGAGCTGTCCCGACTCCTCGAGGTAGTCCAGGATCCGCCCGATCTGTGCGTCCGTATAGGACAGGAAGCCGGCGAACACCTCCGCCATCCGGCTGAACAACCGCTTCTCCTCGTCGTTCAGCGTGTCCCACGGACGGACGGTGTCCTGATAGGGCCATGCCTCACCGTTGGGACCCTTGACGTCGAGATACGGATTTACGGGGGACAATTCGGTGTCCTGGGGCACGATGCCGAGCCGCTTCTGATTCTCCAGGACGATGTCGCGGTATGCCTCGTAACCCATGGCGAAGCGGCCGGCGTACTTGTCGGCCCACTCCTTGAAGACGTGGTGCGGCGCATGACCCGCGCCGGGACACAGGTAGTTGAACCACGGCTTGTCGGGTGCGATCACCTTGGCGTCGCGGATGAACTCGATGGTCTTGTCGGCAAGGTCCTTCGACAGGTGATAGCCGTCCTCCGGAGTGGCGGGCGGGGCGACCGGATGGTTGTCGTAGACCAACTCGGGATACCACTGGTCGGTCTCGCCGCCCATGAATCCGTAGAAGCGCTCGAAGCCACGACTCAGTGGCCAATGTCGTTTGGTGGCAGCGAGATTGGACTCCTCGAGCGGCGTGAGGTGCCACTTCCCGACGCAGTACGTGTTGTAGCCACGCTCGGCGAGGACCTCCGACAGCAGCGCCGTGTCGTTCGGGATCCGGCCGTTGCAGTTCGGGAACCCGTCGGTGAACTCCTCGATGGTGGCCATTCCGACGGTGGTGGCATTGCGCCCGGTGAGCAGCGAGGCCCGGGTCGGCGAGCACAGCGCCGTGGTGTGGAACTGCGAGAGACGCACTCCGCGTTCGGCGATGCGGCTCATCGCGGGCATCTCGACGAGGCCGCCGAAGCAGTCCCACGTCGCGATGCCGGTATCGTCCCAGACGAGATACAGGACGTTGGGGGAATCCTTCGGAGCAGTCGGCGCCGCATAGAGGCCCCAGTCCGCCTCGGAGTCGCGGATGTCGAGTTCGATCTTCCCGTTGAATTCGCGCATTCGTCCCGTCGCTTCGCTCGCCCCAATCGACGTCTCGTCGACCGCCCGGAGATTACACCCGCAACGTATCCAGCGGCTGAGAAATTGGCGAGGGCGACACTTCACCCCCATCGACGACGACCGTTGCACCGCGCATACCCGAAGGGTCCAGCCGAGCCAGCCACCACGCCCCGCCACCAGCCAGCTGAATCGCTCGGCAACATCGCCAAGCAGGCTGTATCTTGCGGCGGCGTGCGACGAGGAAATCGCCATGCAGGGCAACGACTTCCAGATCAACATCCTGGCCGCTCCCGAGCCGCTGCCCGGTGGATTTTGCCGGTGCCGGTGGTGAATCCCTTGCAGGGCAGAAGGGTTTTGTTGGGTATGTCGGCACTGTCAAGGTGGTGAGTGAGACTGGGGCTTCGGGGATGATCCGGTGGTGTCGACGTACAAGGGATACCGCTACCCGCCGGAGATGATCTCCCACTGCGTGTGGCTGTATCACCGATTCGCCCTCGGCTTCGGGGGGGTCGAGTTACTCGTGCTCGCCCGCGGCATCGAGGTCCCCTACGGTTCCGACCGGCTGTGCTCCACTCGTCCGACGAAGGCAGCGATGTCGGCTGGTCCGATTTCGTTCGGCCTGACCGATGCGAAGGCATTGCGCATGCTGACGTCGATCTCGGCGAGCTCTCAACGGGTGGACTCAGGCGGGATCCAGCACCCGGTACAGCCGCCAGTTCGGCTGGCTGTCGCCGTCATTGGGGATCTCGAGTTCCAGGGTCGCGATGTCCGCACCCGTGTCGTACAGGGTCGGGTACCGCACATTGAGGGCGTCGGACTCACCGCGTCCGGTCGGCGGGACCGCCAGCAGATACCGGACGCCGTTGTTCTGGGGGTCGTTGAGCAACGTGACGAAGTCCGGGTCGGAAGGAACCACGAACGTCTTCGGTTGAGTCGATGCGGCGGTGACCGCGAATCCGTAGACGGCGTCAGTGATCACCGAACTCTCCGGCAGGTTCAACCTCTCCAGATAGTGTGCGATCCGGCGTTCGGTGGAGAACGACGCGGCGATGGCGTGTTCGGTCGCCTTGCGGACGCTGACGTTGTCGGGTTCCGGCGCCAGCACTGCGCCCAGCGCGTATTCCTGCGGAGCGTACTTCGGCTGCCCCATGCCCCATGCGGTCACCGGGACGGCGACGGCGAAGGCCACCGCGACCGGCGCGTACGCCAACCAGGACCGACGCCGTGGTGGCTGCTGAGCTGTATCCGGCTGCGCCGGAGCGTATCTGCCTCGCCGGATGGTAGGCACGAAGGTCCCGTCCGGGACCGCCAACATGGCCAGACACGCCGACAACGGGATGACCACGATGTAGAACCGCAGGAATGGAAACGTCGAACCAACCGCATAGCTGTAGGCCTGGAAGGCAAGCGCAGCGCCGTACACGAACAGAGGCACCAGCAGCACCGACCAGTCCGACCGACGGTACCGCCGAATTCCACAGCACACGGCGATCGGCACCAGAGTGGGCGCCAGCAGCGTGATGCAGATGAGCGCGAAGGTCAGACCCTCGGCGAAGGTCACCGTGGACTGACCGGACTGAGCCAGGATGGCGGCGTTACCGTACTGGGAAGTGAATTGAGCGAACGCCTCGCCGGTGATCAACCAGCTCACCGCCGCCCAACCGACGAACGCGAAGAAGCCCGGCGCGCTAACCAACAGCATGTCGAGCAGCGCGCGCTGGAGCCGAGGCGCGGGCCGGGCTCTCAAATAGGTGGTTACGCCCACCAGCACACCCGCCGCGGCGACACAGGCAAAGGCGTCGTAACGCGTCAGGTAGGCCAATCCCATCGCGATGCCGCCCGCAGCGACGAGGTGGTGGACGTCGTCGTCGACCATCCACATGATGAGTCTTCTTACCGCCCAGGACATGAAGAAGATGAACGGCGCCTCGCTCATTCCGTTGGAACCGTAGAACACGATCATCGGGTTGAGCGCGAACAGCGCGGTGATGGCCAGGATGTAACCCCGCGGCAGCCCCCGATCGGTACCCATGCCAAGAATCTGGACGACACCGCCGGCCATGAAGATCGCAGACATGATGGTTCCGGAGAAGGCGCGCTCGGTCAGCTCCGGCCACAGCGGACTCAACAGAACAGCCGGTATCTGCACCATCGCGGTCAGTGGTGTGAAGATGAAGCCGATAGCCGCCAGGTGTGGATCGCGGCTGAACAGTGCACCTTGGGCGGCCGACACCCTGGACAGTGCATCACCCAGGATGAACCCGTTGCGCACCTGCAGCCAGTATCCGACGGCAAGGTAGATCGCCATCGTCATCAGAAAGGCGGCCCACTTGAGCCGGCGGTCGGACAACCTGGCCGTGGCCGTCATGCGGCGTTGGGTCGGAACTCAGTGTCGGCGGTATCGGGGCGTTCGGACAGCCCGTGAAAGGTCTTCTCCCAGTAGGACGGATTGCGGATCAGCTGATAACAGCCCTTGGCTGCGGCGACGCTCATCATCACCCAGAACAATGGGACGGTCAGCCCGGGGACCAACAGGTCGGACCGATCGTCCTCGCGGAGCGCGATCAGATTCATGTAGAGCGTGGCACCGTTGCCCAGGATGAGCGCGATCAGTGCGGGAAAGTAGATGATCGGCGGGAACACGGCGCCGACGACGGCGGGTTGCCCGAGGAACCAGATCGCAGTGATCAACCAGAACACCAGGTTGAGCACCGCGATGATGGGAGTACCGGCCAACACCAGATTGAACCGGATGAAGCTGCGAAGCCCGATGGTGCGCAACAACTCTCGCGGCCGCCGGATGTGCACCAGCCAGGTTTGCAGGTAGCCCTTGTACCAGCGGGAGCGCTGCCGGATCCAGTTGATCGGGTCGCTGTTGGCCTCCTCGAGGGTCTCGGAGTCGACGACGGCCGTGTGGTAGCCGGAGGCAGCGATGCGCAGGCCGAGGTCGGCGTCCTCGGTGACGTTGAACGGATCCCAGGAGCCGATCTCGTCCAGCACCGCCTTTCGAAGGTGATTCGACGTGCCGCCCAGGGGAATTGGCGACGTGGTTCGCATCATGCCGGGCAGCAGGTAGCCGAACCACAACCCGTACTCGGCGGTGAACCAGCCGGTCAGAAGATTTTGACGCCCGTTGTGATAGAGCAGCTTGGCTTGTATGCACGCGACGTCGTCGCCGAGCCGGGCGAAGGCGGCGACCACGCGACGCAGCTGCAGGGGCTCGGGCAGATCCTCGGCATCGAAGATCGTCACGATGTCCCCCGTGGTGAAGTGCAGGCCGTAATTGCATGCCTTCGGTTTGGTGCGAGGCTCGGCAGGCGGCACCAGGATGATGGTGATGCTCTCGGACTGAACGCATGCCCCCGCGGCGGCGATCGTCACGTCGTCGTCGGCCTCCAGCAACAGCAGCACCTGAAGCTTGTCCGGCGGGTACTCCAGCCGGGCCATGGCGCCGATCAGATCGCCGACCACTTCGGGCTCGTTGTAGGCGGGCACCAGGATGGAGTACCGGGGCAGATCGGCATCCGGGATTCCGCGGGCTTCGTCGTCGGTGATGACGATCGGGCGTGACGCCAGGCCTTGGCGAAAGATCAACACCCGATCGAGCATGGTTAGCACGTACCCGAAGGTGCAGATTCCGATCAAGGCCACGGCGGTCGGCATCGGCGCGGCGATGGCGCACCCGACGGTCACCAGCAGTAGCGACCACAGCACTGGCCGCTGCCAGCCGACCAGTGGTGTCGACGCCGAGTTCAGCGGATCGTCTTCGCGCAGCCCGTTGATGGCCCGGTACAGCACCGCGTCCCGTTCGGCGTCGGAAAGGGTGTGCGGGTCCGGACGGCCGACCTCCGTGCTCACGCGGATCCTCCGACCGGGATATGCTGGGCCGCAACGAGTTGGCGTCCCAACCGGGTCAGCATGTCGGAGTCCTTGAAGGTCGGCGCACGGTCGGTGTCGGCGGCGTTCCCCCGGAGCAGGATGGTCACCAGCGTGGCCAGTGTCGGTACCACGCCACCGGAGGGCTCTGGGAACGGCGCGCCCGGGTCATGGTTGTCCACGGCGAACAGGAGTACCCGCTGGGCGATCTCTTGGTCGCCCCAGGTGAGCTGCAACGCGTTATAGGTGACCACCAGATTGTCGTCGACCACCGAGACCATCTGGCCCGTCACGCCCGAACCCAGCTCCACCGGGCGCGGCGCACTGAGGCGGGCGCCGGTCATGTCGTAGAGGACGCGGGCAGGAAAGACGTTGAACGAGAAGGGTCGTCGGCTCGTGATGCTGTCCATCACGACCGTTCGACGTCGGCCCAGGCGGTCCCACTGCGGGTTGACGGCGTCGGCGGTGATCTGCTGCCGGATCAGGTCGGCGCCGCTGCCATAAAGTCGATGCACCCAGTCATAGGTGCGCTCCGAGGTGCCGTGCCAGCCGGCCGGCACCACGAGCGGCTGGCCCTGGTGCAGCACTCCCGGGTTGAGGGGCATGACGGGCGAGGCGCCCGCTAACGGGGGCAGGCGCACCAAGGAGAGGGCGACTCCGACGACCACGACCACCGGCACACCGGCCCACACCTGGCGTGCGGCCAAGGGCTCGATCTTGCGGTCCAGCAGACGTTTTGGTGCGCCGCGACGAGCGATGAGGAAGAAGCCTCCGCCGATGACGCACATGGTGCTCACCGCCGGAATGAGCTGAAAGGCAAGCAGCGGTGCATCGTAGAAGAAGTTGGCCATGACGATCAGGACCGCGCCACCGAAGGCCCACGACACCAGGGACCCGATGAACCCGCGCCGATGGGTCCGCCCAAGAGCGATGCCGGTTCCCACCGCCGAGATCAACAGTGAGGCAGCACCCGCGGCGACCCGTCCGCCACCGAGGACGATGACCGTCAGGTAGTAGGGCAGCGGGAACGTCAGCGCGAGCACCATGCCCCAGACCCAGGCGAACCGGGTGACCGGGCGCAGCCCGAACAGCACGATGCTCGCGCTCAGCACGAAGAACCAGATCGCCACCAGGTCCAGGCGCAGCAGGTGGAAGTACAGCGCGTAGCGGGCCAACAACACCCCGTGAATCAGGAGCGCGAGCACAAGGCCCATCGTCCCGACGATCACGTCGGTCTGGCGATCGTGGATCGGCAGTTCGTTTCGGTGCCAACGGGACACGCCGAGGGCCACCAGAGTGCCGACGACCACCACCGCCCACACGAAACCGCCGAGTCCGCCGGCGCGGGTGGTCTGCACCAGGCTGACGATGCTGTCATGGAAGGCGACCCCCGTCATCGTCACGATGAGGCCCCACCGAAGCGGCAGGCGATAACCGGGATGCAGGTCGTGGTACCAGGCAGCCAATCTCTGCCCAGCCCGCGGGGGCCTGACGTCGGTGGTCGCCGTCATGTCAGTCGCTCGGCGTCTTCCGCCCGGTGTGCCACCAGATCACCCCGGCGGCGACGACCACCGCGGCTAGGCCCGCACCCAGCCACCAGAAGGGCCTGTCATCGCGGGACCCGGTCGACACCTCGGACGGCACCGGCGCACCCGCGCCGAAGGTCACCGGGTCGCGGCCTGCCGGGGCGAGAACCGCGGTGCCGGTCACCCGCGACCAGCGCAACGGGTCCGCGCCCAGCCACGCCAGCAGGGCGTCGACCTGTTCGGGGGCACCGTTGGACGTGGCGACCAGTAGTGGTCGTCGACCGTCGAGGACCGCCTGCAGCGAGCCGAACCGCTGCGCCGGGTCCAGCGTCAGGGTGGTCTCGTCGGAGCTGCCTTCGACCGCGGCGACCTTCAGCTCGCCCGACGCGTCGGTACTGACCGGCAAGGTGATCGCTCGATTCGACCAGCCGTCGGCCGACACGAGGACGGCCGGGTTGGGTGAGTCGATGGCCTGTTGGAGTGACGTCACCTGGGTGTCCATCGGCAGTGCGCTCAGCCGTTGCAGTCCGACCATGATCGACAGCGCACGCCTGGTGTCGGCGAAGGCGTCCTCGCCGACTCCGATCTCCATGCGGGGCATCAACGCCTGCGGCATCGACTGCAGCCCAGCGGTCAAGGGTGGGTCGGCCGGGCTGCTCTGCACCGGGCTATCGCCGTCGATGGTCAAGGTGATCGGTTGAAACTCGCCGCACCGCCCGGTGTTTCCTGAGATGTTGATGGCCACCCCAAGATTGGTGTATCGCTGCAGTAGCCGCTCCGGGATGTCGACCCAACGGTCGATCACACCCGTGCCGTCGGTGGGCCACTGGGTGAGGGTCTCGCCGTTGATTGCGGCCACCACACTGCCACCGATACTCGTCGGCAGTGGGGTGTAGGTGCCGCGCAGATGAACCCGGACGTTTCGTGCCGAGCGACCCAGCCGGGTCTGATCGAGCCCGATCGACACCTGCGGGTTCAATGCGGTCGCATTGACCCCGGGTTGCCCAAGTTGACGGATGGTCGTGACGTCGGGGGGCAGTTGGGGCGTCGACTTCAGCGGCCCCACCACGGCTCTCGAGCTCACGGCCAGCTGGGAGAGGTTACTGGACAGCAGCCGCGCCTGGTTGACCAGTTGGTTGGGTGGTCCGCTGATCAACAGCCAGGGGACGCCGCCGGTGCCGCGCAGCGCGACGGCGGTCTGGGGACCCTGGCGGATCACAATCTGACGTTCCATCGGCGCCGACTGCTGGACGGGCTCGGTTTGACCGTCGGACAGGGGCGCTACCGCGATCTCGGGATACTGCTTGCCGTAACGCGCCGCCACTGCCGTGGCCAGGCGGATCGCGGCGTCGGATTCGATGTTCATCGGCTTCGCCGGAATGAGAATGGTCAGCTTGCGCAGCACCGGAGGAAGGAAGTCAGCGACCGTCGCCGGGGAAGTCTCCGATCCCTCGTACCGAACTGCCGCATCGGTGAGCCGCAGCGGATTAGTGGGGTCGAGGCAATATCCGTCGACCGGTATTAGGTAGCTGCGTAGGATGACCGTCACCGCATTGTTGACGACATTGACGCCGGCGAGCGGAATGACTATCGGTAGCCTGTCGCCATCCGGCAGCGGAACACGGGAAATGGTTCTGTCGTCCTGCGTGACGTTGAGCGTCCCGATGCGGACGTTAATCGGCAGCTCCACGATGGCGGTCAGCTCCGCTGGCTGCAGCCCCGGCGGAACCGGGATGACAAGCGTCTCAGTTCCCTGCGTGCCGTAGAAGGACATGGTCGAGTTCGCACCCAACGCCTGAAGGCCCAGAATCGGCGACTCCGTTGGTAATCCACCGTCGTCGGGCGCCGCCACCGCAGTCGACGAGTTTGGACCTCCCATGGTCAATGCCGTCAATGCAACCGCCACGGCGACGCGCATTACACCAAATGCCTTGCGCGTCACCCTCGAGATGTTATCCACTGGCCGCAATCTGCCAATGCCGAATCAAACTATTGACCGAGAACGCAAATCGCCCGGTCCGATGTCACGGACCGGGCGATCTCAACGTCTGGTGCTACTTGGCCCTCTCGAGGACCTCGACGAGGCGCCAGCGCTTGGTCGCCGACAGCGGCCGCGTCTCCATCAGCGACACGCGGTCACCAACACCGGCGGTGCCGTTCTCGTCGTGCGCCTTGACCTTGGTCGTGGTCCGGATGATCTTGCCGTACAACGGGTGCTTCGAGCGATTCTCCAGCTCGACCACGATGGTCTTCTGCATCTTGTCGCTCACCACGTAGCCGATGCGCGTCTTGCGCTGTCCGCGCGGCTTTTCCGTGCGAGGGGTGTGCTCGGAGCCGGCCTCGGTGGCCGTTCCCTCGGTGCTCTTGTCTGCCATTACGAATCCTCACCAACGGGTCCGGAGGCCAGACCCAACTCACGTTCACGAAGCACGGTGTACACGCGTGCGATCTCCTGCCGCACGACACGCAGCCGACGGTTGTTGGCCAACTGGCCGGTCGCCATCTGGAACCGAAGGTTGAAGAGCTCTTCCTTCGACTCGCGCACACGTGCGGCGAGGTCGTCGTCGGTCAGCTCGCGCAGTTCGCCAGGCGAAACTCCCACTGCCATCAGAACTGCTCCTCTCGGGTAATGATGCGTGCCTTGATCGGCAGCTTGTGGATAGCGCGGGTCAGCGCTTCCTTGGCGATCTTCTCGTCCGGGTAGCTGATCTCGAAGAGCACCCGACCCGGCTTGACGTTGGCGACCCACCACTCGGGCGAACCCTTGCCGGAGCCCATGCGGGTCTCGGCGGGCTTCTTCGTCAGCGGGCGGTCCGGGAAGATGTTGATCCAGACCTTGCCGCCACGCTTGATGTGCCGGTTGATGGCGATACGAGCGGACTCGATCTGCCGGTTGGTGACGTAGGCGTGCTCCAGTGCCTGGATGCCGTAGTCACCGAAGCTCACCGAGGTGCCGCCGCTGGCAATCCCGCGCTGGCGAGGGTGATGCTGCTTGCGGTGCTTGACCTTACGGGGAATCAACATGCTTTAGCTCTCCGTACTCTCTGTCGCCTCCGGAGCCACGACGGCTTCGGGAGCGTCGGCAGCCACATTCTCAGTGGCGGGCGTTTCCTCGCTGGCGGCGCGACCGGCCTCAGTGCTCGTCGCCGTGGTGCCCGAGGCGCCACTGCGGCGCGGACGGGTACCCGCGGGACGGTCACGGCGCGGACGCTCTGCACCAGCAGCAGCCGGGGCGGCCAGCTCGCGCTTGCCACCAACGACGTCACCCTTGTAGATCCACACCTTCACGCCGATGCGGCCGAAGGTGGTCTTGGCCTCGTACAGGCCGTAGTCGATGTCGGCGCGCAGCGTGTGCAGCGGCACCCGACCCTCGCGGTAGAACTCCGAACGGCTCATCTCCGCACCGCCGAGGCGGCCCGAGCACTGCACCCGGATGCCCTTGGCGCCGGCCTTCTGAGCGTTCTGCACGGCGCGCTTCATGGCACGCCGGAAGGCGACACGGCCGACGAGCTGGTCGGCGACGCCCTGGGCGATCAGCGCGGCGTCGAGCTCGGGCTGCTTGATCTCCTGGATGTTCAGC
>JBBRTH010000009.1:0-108316 GCA_038244615.1 Mycobacteriales bacterium
CGTGCCCGTCGGACAGGTAGTGGCGCTGGAAGTCGGCGACGACGCCGTCTGGATCGCCTTGCTCGACGCGGGACTCCAGCCCGCTGAGCATCTCGTCGAACGCCGCCTGCACCGCTGCCGACACCAACGCATCCTTGCTGTCGAAGTGCCGGTAGAACCCGCCCAGGGTCAACCCGGCCCCGCGCATCACCTCCCCGACGGTGGCGCCCTCAATGCCGCGTTCGCGCATCATCCGTGCCGCACTGGTGACGATGCGCTGCTCACTGCGGTCCTTGTCCTTCCGTGACATTCGCACTGTCGCCTCCTCAGGCTGAACCCTTGACATTTAAGATGATATTCATACTCTAAAGGAATCCGCGGGTCGGCGCCAGAGCCGATCCCACGGTGCCCACCCCGGAAAGGAATCCTCATGACAAAACCCACGATCCTGGTGACCGGTGCCACCGGTAAGACGGGTGCTGCCGTCGTCGACCACCTACTCCAGCACGGTTGGCCCGTGCGGGCGGTGATACACCGCCACGACGACCGCAGTGCCGAATTGCATAGTCGTGGCGCGGAATTGGTGATCGCGGACATGTTCGATCCCGATCAGCTGCTGGCGGCGATGCGCGGAACTCAGCGCGCCTACTATCTGCCGTTCTTCCATCCGCTGATCATCCAGAGCGCCGCGGCATTCGTGATCGCCGCGCGTGAGGCGAGGCTCGAATCGATCGTGCTCTTGAGCCAGTGGCTCGCCAGCCCGGTGCACCCCGCGTTGGCAACGCGGCACTCCTGGCTGATGGAGCAGATGTTCTCGACGATTCCGGGGATCACCCACACCACGATCAACCCCGGTTTCTTCGCCGACAACTATCTGCGCCTGCTGGACTTCGCTGCAGTCCTGGGCCGCTTTCCGATCCTCACCGGCGACAGCCAGAACGCTCCGCCCTCCAACGAGGACATCGCACGCGTGGCCGCGGCGGCGCTGATGGACCCCGTGCGGCACGGCGGGAACAGCTACCGTCCGACTGGCCCGACCCTGATGTCGGCCCACGACATGGTTCCGGTCATCGGCAAGGTGCTCGGCCGCCGCGTCAGCGGGATGTCGATGCCCTGGCCGTTGTTCAGCCGGGCGGCCAAGATGCAGGGCCTCACGCCCGACGAACTCGGGAGCTTCCGGCACTAGCTGGTTGACCATCGCCAAGGAGCATTCGCCCATCAGGCCCCCAACGACGTCGTCGCCGAACTGACCGGTAAACCCGCTGAGCCCTTCGAGGCCACCGTCGCGCGCTATGGCGCGCTACCGTTCGCCAGCCGCTCGGCCGCGAACCGGCGACGCGTCATCATCGACTTCCTGCGTGTTCCCCTTCAGCGTGCCTATGACCTCGACCGCTATACCCGCGACCATCGTCAGCCGGTACCCCCGAATCCGCTGTACACCATGGACAACGACCGCTGGCTGGCCACTCGTGAACACCAGGGCACACCGCGCCTGGCCGTAGGTTAGCTGCTATTCGCCACCGTCGATTCGCGTCCATTCATCGGATGGAGCGTATTCGGGATGGCGTTCGCCGCTTCAGCCGACTGAGCACACGAGTGAGGTGTGCCTGGTGGGCGAAACCGGCCTGCTGCGCCACATCGGCTATGGGCAGGTCGGTGGTGAGGAGCAGGGCAACGGCGCGGTCGGCACGCAATCCCAGCAAGTACTGATGCACCGGAATTCCCTTGGCGTCCTTGAATGCCGCGGCGAACGTACGGCGGGGGAGGTCGACGTCGCTGGCCATCTGTTCCACCGTCCAGGATCGGGCCAAGCTGGTTTGGACCCGCGTTAGTAGTGCCTCGAGGGCATCCTCGGACAGCACCGCGGTTTTGACGGCGTCGTGAAGGGACTGCGCGAGGCGAAGCAGGTTCGAGAAGACGACGCCTAGTGCCCATTCCCGGGCCGCGGGCTGCTCTGCGACGACTTCCAGACGCCGCACGACTTCGGCGATCAGCGGGTCGCGAACGGGGCGACGCAGCAGCGGCGTGAGCTCGTCCAGCGTCCGGCCACACGCTTGAACGACTTTCATCGCGTGCTCGGCAGTCACCTGGAGCAGCGTCAGTTCGCGGCCCTCATCGATGGCGAACCGGGTCGGGCGCTCCGGCAGGCTCAGCATCAGGTCGCCCGGTCGGGTGAAGACCCGGCGGGTGCCGAGTCCCAGATCGATTTCTGCGTAGGAACTTCCGCGGCGAACCACGCGCAGCTGCACCAGCCCGTTGGGAGGGTGCCGGTAGTCGCCGGCCGGATAGAACACTCGCACGACGTTCCACGCCGACTCCCGCGGAAACTCGGGGTCGCCGACAGTCACCTTGCTTGTCTACCACGCGCTGCTCCTGCGGATCAGCCCCGCGGATCGTGCAAAGGCGGAATCGGATAGACGCCAGCGGAGGGCAACCCGATGCTTGTCCGAGCACAAGGAGGCGGTAGTGGACGCTCAGCCAGCGGCACACGACGAGGTCGAGTTCGTCCCGGTGCCGCACGCCGTGGTGGCGACGTGGCCGGTCGGCTACTTTCTGGAGAACATCGCCCCGAACGGCGCCGGCGACTTCGTCGTTTCCGTGCACAACCGAATGGAACTGCACCGAGTGGCTGCCGACGGCAACCACCGGCGATGGGTATCGATGCCGGCGTCACCAGCCGGCATCATCGTCGTCGAGGACGTCGTGTTCGTCGTCGGCGGCGAGCCCGGCGAGGGGCCTCATCACCTCTACCGCGTCACGGCTGATGGTGATGTGCAGGATGGCGGCCCCATTCCGGACACGTTGTTCCTCAACGGCTTCACCCCGGGTCCTCAGGGAATCGGGTACGCCGTCGACTCGATCCTCGGAGTGGTCATCGCGATCGAGTTGGACAACGGCGCCTCACACGTGGTGGTCAGCGACGAACGGCTACGGAAGATCTCGTCCGAGCCGATGCTCCCCGGTGCCAATGGCATCAAGGCGGGTGACGACGGGCTGTACATCACGAACACCGACCGGGCCCTCGTTCTCAGAGCGCCGGTGGACGCGGCCGGTGTTCCGCTCGGCTCGATCGACGTCATCGCCGAGCACCTGCGCGGTGACGACGTGGCGGTCGCCTCCAACGGTGATCTGTTCATCACCAACCACATTCACAACACCGTCATCCGGTTGGCCCCCGACGGTCGGCGCGTCGCGGTTGCCGGCCCGGAACAGGGCATGGCCGGCTCGACGGCGTGCGTGTTCGGTACCGGATCCGACGACCGCACCAGTTTGTTCGTCACCACTACCGGAGGGATCGTCATGCCGCTCGATGGCGTCGTCCAGGAAGCCAAGCTCGTCCGCCTCGACGTCGGCGTTACCGGCCGGCCCATTGGCTTCTTCTCGTGACCGCCACGGCACGCCCGCCCGACAAGGTGCCGGCGATCTTGATGATCACCACGAGCCATGGCGACATCGACGGCGAACCGAGGACCGGGGTGTGGTTCACCGAATTCTCCGAACCGTACGCGGCGCTACTGAGCGCGGGAGCCGACGTGATGGTGGCCAGCCCGCGCGGGGGTCCCGCACCGATCGATCCGCGCAGCTATCCGGCGACGGCGGACATCGCCGACGTCCGCGAAGCCCTGGCGGCGTTGAACGACACCCGGCACCTCGATCGCATCACCGTCGATGCGTTCGACGGCGTGTTCATCCCAGGCGGGCACGGCCCGATGTATGACCTGGCCACCGACGCCACCGCCAAGCGGCTCATCGCGACCGCGTGGAACGCCGGCAAGCCGGTCGCCGCGGTCTGCCACGGTCCGGCCGCCCTGCTCGGGGTGACGCTTTCGACCGGTTCGTCGTTGCTGACCGGGCGCCGGGTCACCGGGTTCACCCGCGCCGAGGACGCCGGCGACCCTCTGTTCGAACACATGCCCTTCGCGCTGCAGGACCGGATGACTGCGGAGGGCGCAACCTTCGTCGAAGGGCCAGTGGGTAGCGCGCACGTGGAAGTCGACGGATTGCTGGTCACCGGGCAGAACCCGGCCTCGGCAACACCAACCGCCGCGGCGTTCCTGTCGGTGCTACGCGGAAACGTCGGCCGGGGGTGAGCCGTTACTTGGTGGAATGCACCATCGACCCCGCCAAGGCGAACGTCTTGGCGGCCCTGCGTGCCGAGCACTACGAGTTCCTCGTCACCCGTCGCGGCGACATCGTGTTCGGCGGCCCGGCCCGCGCCAATCCCGAAGGCCCCCCACAAACGATGGTGATGGTCGTGGAGGCGGCGTCGGCCGAGGCGGCGGAGGCGTTCATCGCCGCCGAACCGTACAACCGCCACGGCGGCTTCACTCGCGTCGTCGTCCGGCCCTGGAGCCAGGTGCTGCCCGAACTCGCCCCGGGTGCATTGCAGCAGACCCTTGACGCGGAACGTGCCGCACGGGATGAGGCAGGGCCGCAATGACGGTGCGCACGTGTGAGGAGCATCAACGGCTTTGGGCCGCATGGACCGGATCGTGGGTCTGACCCCTTCACCTGGCGGGCAAGAACGCCTCGCGGGAAAAGCCGCGCGGCATTCCAGGACCGCACTTGTGTGCTGGCGCAAGGACGTCAGCGACGGTGGGCTCGTAGGAAGGCGTCGATGAGCTGATCGGCGTAGTCGGCGTCTACGCGTTGAGCGAGAACGACGCGACGGAACAACAGCGGGCCGACGAGTGCGGCGATGGCGCCGTCGGAGTCGAGATCGGCGGGCAACTCGCCGGTGGCGGTCGATGCGCGCAACACGGCATCAAGGGGGGCGCGCTGACTGCGCGCAAAGACATCGCGGAACTCGGCGAGTTCAGGATCACGGGTTGCGCTGTCGAGGACCGCGGGCACGAGGGCGGCGTACCTCTCTTCGTTGATCTGCGCAGCAAGACCGCGCAGCACCGTCTGAAGACGGGCGCGCAGGTCGCCTGCGGCCGGAACGGCGGGCAGGGGCGGGATGAGGGTTCGGAACGTGTCGGCCACCAAATCGATGCGCCGCGGCCAGTGCCGGTAGATGGTGGATCGTGCCACGCCTGAGCGCTGCACGACGGCCTCGACGGTGACGGCGGAGGCGCCACCCTGGACCAGGAGATCCACTGCAGCCGAGAGCACCGCGACACGGCTTCGTCCGACACGCGAATCGGTGGTCTTGCCATCGTCTGCCATCAACGCCAATTTCCGCCCCCGAGCTGTCTAGGCACGTCCGAAACAGGAGTGTATCGTATCGTCAAACGATACAATACGGTATCGTTCTGTTGGAGGAGGAGTGATGTCATCGGAGACGGACGTTCTCGTCGTCGGAGCCGGACCCACGGGTTTGACCGCGGCGATTGAACTGGCGCGTCGTGGGATCGGGGTCCGAATCGTGGACAAGGTGATGCCGCGTCCGTACGCGGAGTCGCGCGCGGAGGGATTGCACGCGAAGTCGTTGGAGATCTTCGAACGTCAGGGCCTGCTGGCGCCGGTGCTCGAGCAGGGGCGGGTGCTGGCGGGTTTCGCATTTCGGTCTGGTGGCCGTCGACTGGGAGAGCTGTCGGCGGGTGGACTGGACAGCCCGCACGCATATTCGGTCCTGTTGCCGCAGAGCGAGATTGAGCGGTTACAGAGCGAACGTCTCGCGGACCTGGGCGTGCACGTGCAGCGGCCTATCGAGGTGCTCGACGTAGATCAAGACGGGGAAGAGGTCCATGCCCACGTCCGGGCGGACGACGGCAACCTCTCGGAGGTGACGGCACGGTATCTGGTTGCCGCCGACGGCGGTCATTCGGTGGTACGTAAGGCGTTGGGGGTCCCGTTTGTCGGAAACGCGTTGCAGGGGGCCTACGTGATGGACGCCGTCGCAGATTTCGCAGCCGAGCCGTCGCCCGACCGAGGCACGTTCATCTTGGGGCGGGGCGGGTTTCTGGTGGTCGGACATCGCCCCGACGGAACCTACCGGATCGCGCTGTCGCTGCCGGCCCACGACCGACGGATCTCGGCTGATCGTCCGACCCGCGATGAGCTGCAGATGCTGCTCGACGACTTCCCCGAGATGGGAATCCGGCTGCGGTCGGTCACCTGGTCCTCGGCGTTCTTCATCAGCAGCCGCGCGGTCGATCGACTTCGTCACGGTCGCGTGTTCCTCGCCGGGGATGCCGCCCACATCCACAGCCCGGTCGGCGGTCAAGGCATGAACACCGGCATCCAGGACGCGGTGAACCTGGGCTGGAAACTGGCCATTGCGGTTCGGGGTCGCGGCGGAGAGCCACTGTTGGACAGTTATGACGCCGAACGCCTGCCGATCATCCGCCGACTGATCGCGTCGACGACCACCTCGACGAAGCCGCTGCTGTGGCATAACCCCGTCGCGGTGGCCACCAGGAACTCTCTACTGCGGCTGGCGATGCGTGTACCCGCGCTCCAGACTGCGCTGTTCGACGGTTTCACCGGATTCTCCGTTCGTTACCTCAGCGGAGCGTTCGTCGCTGCGAAGGGCCACGCCATGCGATCACGGGGGCCGCTGCCCGGCGAAATCGCCCCGGAAGCCGATCGCGGTGGCCGCCGCTGGTACCCCCTGTGGGGCAGCGACACTCGCCATCAACTGCTCGTCTTCGGCGACCCTGGTGTCGCCCGCGACACCGTACTAGCCTGGGCAGCAAAGCAATCCGACCTAATACGTCCCTTGGTCGTCGCCGCCCAAGCACCCACCGACGACCCCGATGTCGTCCCGGACCCCACGGGCGCACTGCGCCATCGCTACGCCGCGACATCATCCGGCGCGCTCTACCTGGTGCGGCCCGACGGCTACATCGCTGCCCGCTCCTCAACCATCGACGACGTCAGACCATTGGCCACCTACGTCGACGCGATTCTCGCGCATGCGAGCGCTCGGTAAAGCGGTCAACCGTACGGACCATTCGGGTTGGCACCCGAATGGTGAACGCAGTTGAGTCGGTGACGCTTGACGAGTGATGGTGTATATGCAACACTAAGTAGGTGATGATGTCTCCACTCGATGAGATCGTTGGTGAATGTCTGGCGGTCCGTGTCCGGCTGATCGGCCGCACCGTCAGTGCTCTGTACGACGACGCTCTCGAGACCCACGGGTTGAGCATCGCCCAGGTCAATCTTCTCGCTGCGCTCGGCAAGATTGGTCCGTGTCCACCGGTAAGACTGGGCGAGGTGCTACACCTGGAGAGGTCGACGGTCAGCCGCAATCTGAGCCTATTGCGCAAGCACGGCTGGATCGAGGCAGTGTCCTCGGATGCGAAGGGGATGCGAGAGATCGCGCTCACCCGGGCCGGCCGGAAGAAGATCCAATCGGTGATGCCTGCTTGGCGGCGAGCCCAGGAAGAGGCCGCGCTACTCCTCGGGCCGGGCGGCGTGAAGACGGTCCGAACGATCGCACATAGCTTCGGGCACCTACCAATCGAATAGCCCTCACCCGACTGGTCATCCCTTCTTCACCCATTGATGTACCTACAACAACAGGAGAAATGCAATGAATGCGCAGTTCGAGAACAAGGTGGTACTGGTCACCGGCGCCTCGCGGGGTATCGGTCGGGACGTCGCTCTGGCGTTTGCCCGGCAAGGCGCCTCCATCATTCTGGCGGCCCGCTCGGTCGAACACCTCGATCGGGTCGCCCGGGAGATTCGCGACCTCGGCAGGGAGGCGCTGGCGGTGCCGACGGACATAACGTCCCCCGCAGCAGTGACCACGCTGGTCGAGTCGGCGATGAACCGATTTGGTCGCATCGACGTGCTGGTCAACAATGCCGGCATCGCCAAGGTAGGCACCATCGAGTCAGTGGAGTTCGAAGACGACTTGCGAGACACGCTGCAGGCGAGCCTGTTCGGAATGATTCACGTGACTCAGCGGGTACTTCCGATTCTTCGGCGACAGGGATCGGGCACCGTCGTCAACATGTCCTCGGTGATGGGCCGCAAGGCGTTCGCTCGCTTCGGCTCCTACGCGATCGTGATGCACTCGGTCTCGGCGTTCTCGGATGCGCTTCGCCAGGAGGTGGCCGGGACGGACATCCGGGTTTCGGTTATCCATCCCGCCCTCACCGCGACCGACCTGTTGCGAACGGTCGACGAGACGCAGATGCCCGCCCCCTTCCGGCACATGACGCCACTGCAGTCTGAAGACGTCGCGCGCTCGGTGGTCGCCGCGGTCCGTCGTGGCCAGCGCCGCGTCGTGTTGCCGCGCACCGCGAACATGCTGTTGCTCGGCGAAGCACTCTCACCCCGCATCGGCGACCTCATCGCCTCGGCCTTGACCATGCGCCCGATCGCCCGCCTGCTGCGAATGAGCCGAGGAATCACCTACCACGAAGCGATCTCGGGTGTCCAGGTCGAGCAGTCCGAACTCTCACCGCCCCGGTAGTGCGACATCCGAGACCTGGTCGAAGCGCTCCTCGATGTCACCCGGCCAAGGCATGGCGCACGCCACCCCCGTCGGGTCGGCTATCGCTTCCCGGGTTTGTTCGTGATCGCGGTGGGAGGTGCATTGAGCAGTTCGCGCCATGTGCTGCCGAGTTGCGCCAGCGTGGTGTCCTCGAGGCGGTCGAGAAACAATTCACGGACGCCGGAAAGATGTGTGTCGGTGGCATCGGCGAGCAAGGAGTGGCCCGCCGGTGTGAGACGGGTATACACCTGCCGGACATCGGGTGCACCGCGGCTACGACCGACCAGCCCGCGGGCTTCCAGGCCGCTCACACACCGGCTTAGACCGCCTCGGGACAGAAGGACCTCGTCGGCGAGTCGATGCATCTGGACCGGCTCGCCCGCAATGTCGAGCTGGATCATGACGTCGTACTCGATGAGCGATAACGCGTGCCTCAGTTGTAGTTGTTGATCAAGACTGCGGGATAGGAACGCGTGTGCATGAAGCAAGCCCGACCACGCGTCGCGCGCTTCCGGCGGAAGTGCCATCCAGGCGGCCGCCGGTCTTGACCCCGAACGGACCTCCGCCGTCCTGTTAGAGTTGCGCACGCAACCCAAACTATCTGATCGCCTGTGCGCGTAGCCTCGTGGTGAACGAAGGAGTATGCGGTGGACGTCGGGATCGGACTGCCCTCGACCATCCCAGCCACGTCGGGTTCCTCGGTGCTCGACTGGGCCCGACAAGCCGAAAGCGCCGGATTCTCTAGTCTGGGAACGTTGGATCGGGTGGTTTTCGACAACTTTGACCCCATCCCGACGTTGGCCGCCGCCGCGGCGGTCACGCACCGGATCCGGCTTACCACCGCCATTCTGATCGCCCCCTATCGCGGCAACGGCACGCTGCTGGTCAAGCAGCTTGCCACCATCGACCGTCTCTCCGAGGGCCGGCTCACCGTCGGGCTGGGTGTCGGCAGCCGCGACGACGACTACGCGGCCACCCACACCCCCTTCGACCAGCGAGGCCGACGCCACGACGCACTGCTGGCCGAGATGGACGCAGTATGGAATGGGGAAGTTCGCGGTAACGGTCTCATCGGGCCCGTCCCGGTGCAGCCGGGCGGCCCGCCGCTGCTGATCGGAGGCAACGGCAACGCCTCGATCAGGCGGGTGCACGAGCACGGCGCCGGGTGGATCTCGGGTGGCGGCGGCGCCGACGACTTCGCCGCCGGAGCGCGAGCCGTAGAGACCGCCTGGACTACCGCGGGCCGCAACGGCGTCCCCCGTCTGGCCGCCCTGACCTACTTCGCTCTCGGCCCCAACGCCGAGCGCCACGCCACCGACTACCTCACCCGCTACTACGATTTCCTGGGCCCGGCCGCCACGCAGATCGCCGCGGGCGCCCACACCACACTCGAGTCGGTGACCGGCGCGATCCGCGACTATGCAGCCGCCGGCTGCGACGAACTCATCTTCTTCCCCTGCACCAACCAACCGGACCAGATTCCACTCCTGGCCACCGCAGCCAAGCTCTAGCTCGGACTTCTTGGGCCCGCACACCTTCACCGCCGTGTATCGCTCGGCTACAGTCCGAACAAATGAATTCCGGCCCACAGGCCCACCACCGCAACACCAAGCGTGACCGGCACGGTGAACAGCCCGACGCGGCTGAAGTCGACGAACCCCGCGGGTAGCCGTTCGCGCTGAACTACGCTGCGCCACAGCAGATTGGACAGCGAGCCAGGGTAGGTGAGGTTCGGTCCGACGTTGACCCCGATCGGTACGGCCACCCCCTCGGCCGGAACATGGCGAATACCACCACTACGGCCAGCACGCCCAGCGCTAGCGTCAGCTCCACGGATCGGCACGTTCCCAGAGCGTCGGGAGATGAAGGGGCAGCGCATCTTCGGAGGCCAGCCTGGTCAGCACCCGCATCGACGCGTCGAGATCGTCGCCGACATAGGGCAGTGCACGCAGCGGCGCGTGCAGCGGACGGAAGAAGTCGTCCCAGTGGATCAGAACGACGCGCCGCGCACGCACTGTGCGGACGGCCTCATTCCAGTAGTCGACGAGATAGCGCTCCGGCTGCAGGCCCAGCTGTCCGACACCGAGGTAGACGACGTCGGCACGCTGCCCCTGCAATGCGCCGGGGACGAAGCCTGCGCTGCCGACGACGAGCAGCCGCCGACCGGTAGGGCGGTGGTGGATCAGCGTCGACCACGACTCGCCGCACCGGTACGTCGACGCCTTGACGGGTGGGACGACGGGCTCGGCGATGACGCCGGGGAAGCGGTCGGGTGGGCAGTGGTCACCGGCGATCAGGGCTACGTCGAAGGCCCCCAACGACGCCGGCTCGCCGGGTGTGACGACGACGAGACGGTCCTCCGGCAGTCCTGCGCCGCGGCCGAGGTACGCGGCCGACGTCCCGCCGACCACCTTCGCGCCCGTCCGCTGGGCGACCACGGCCGAGTCCATCGCATGGTCGAAGTGGGTGTGGACGGGCATGACGGCGTCGAGTCGTTCGACGCCGAGTCGGGTCAGGCAGCCGTCGATGCGAGGTAGTGACGGAGCCAGCTTGCGCGCGCCGACCGTCAGCAACGTCGGGCGGGAGAAGAATCCGTCCGTCATCAGCGCCGACTCGCCATCCTCGACCAGCAGGGTGGTCACGCCCGCCCACGTCACGGTCAGCGGGGACTTCGTCGTCGCCGCCGGTTGGTCGAAGAACTCGCGGTAGTGATCGAGGTCCGGCCGCCCGAGCTTCAATCGCATCAGGTGAACGGCTTCAGCGCGACACGGTCGGCTGTCAGCCGGTCGCGGACGGCCTTGGCAATTCGGACGGCGCCGGGCGAATCTCCATGGACACAAACCGATTCCACGGTGATAGGGATCGTCGTGCCGTCGATTGCGGCGACCCTGCCATGGCCGACCATGGCGGCCACCCGCTCCGCGATCTCCTCGGCGTCTTCCAACACGGCGTCGGGCTCGCGTCGGGAGACCAGTTGTCCGTCGGGCTGGTAGGCCCGGTCGGCGAACGCTTCTGGCACGGTCCGCAGGCCGAGGTGGTCCGCCGCGGTGAAGAACGCCGAACCGGCCAGGCCCAGCACGGGTAGCCGGGGGTCGACGGCGTGCACTGCGAGCGCGACGGCAGCGGCTTGATGGTGATCGGTGACGATCGTGTTGTACAGCGCCCCATGGGGTTTCACGTAGCTGACGTTCGAACCCGCTGCTGTGGCCAGAGCCTGCAGCGCACCGATCTGGTACATCACGTCGGCGGTGAGGTCCTCGGGCGCCATGTCGATGTAGCGCCTGCCGAAGCCGGCGAGGTCGCGATAACTCACCTGCGCTCCGATGCGGACGCCGCGCTGGGCGGCGGCCCGGCATACTCGGGCCAGCCCGGCGGGATCGCCGGCATGGAAGCCGCACGCCACGTTGGCGCTGGTGACGACGTCGAGCATGGCGTCGTCGTCGCCGAGTCGCCACACCCCGAAACCCTCACCGAGGTCAGCGTTGAGGTCGACGGTCACGGCGGACACGGGGGTAAGCCTACGGCGGGCATCGCGGCGCGCTGCCCGCCGTTCTCCGAGACGAACTCGGCCAACGGTCGGCCGTGCGTCCACTGGTCGATCTCGAGCGCGGGCCGGTCGGGGAAGTCGGGGACCGGACCGAGGCAGAGGATCGCGACCGGCTCCGCGTCGTCGGGCATGCCGAGCAGCGTGCCGAGGCGCTCCGGATCGAAGATCGACACCCACCCCATGCCCAGACCTTCCGCGCGCGCGGCGAGCCACAGATTCTGGATGGCGCACGACACCGACGCCAGATCCATGTGCGGCTGAGTGCGGCGGCCGAACACGTCGCGGCCTCGATCGTCACCCAGCGCGACCACGAAGAGCTCCGCACACGAGAACGCCCTCGACCTTCAGTCGGAGGAACTCGTCGCTTCGCGGCCCCAAGGCGAGAGCGGTCTGCTGACGCTCGTCGGACACCAGGCCGTGGATTTGGCGCCGCAGCGCGTCGTCGGTGATGCGAATGAACCGCCACGGCTGCATCAATCCGACGCTCGGCGCGGCATGTGCGGCCTGGAGGAGCCGAGCCAGAACGTCTTCGGGCACGGTCGCGCCCGCCACGAACCGGCGCATGTCGCGACGTTGCGCGATGGCCCGGTACACGGCCCGCTTCTCGTCCGCGCTGAACGCGTGCTCGCCCACGCGGGTCAGCGTACGTTCATGGGCGTGCGCACCGAGGTACTGGTCACGGCAAGCGAACTCGGGCAGCTCATCTCGGGCGGAGCGCCCCTGGCCATCCTGGACGTTCGCTGGCAGCTGACCCAGCCGGACGGCCAAGCCGCCTATGCGGCGGGTCACGTCCCCGGCGCGGTCTACGCGTCCCTGGAGGACGAGCTGACTGATCACGCCGTGATGGGACGGGGTAGGCACCCGCTGCCGTCGGGATCCGCACTGCAGGCTGCGACGCGGCGGTGGGGGATCGACGCGGGCAGCCCCGTCGTGGTCTACGACGACTGGAATCGGGCAGGCTCGGCGCGGGCCTGGTGGGTGCTGAAGGCGGCGGGTCTGGATGACGTACGCATCCTCGACGGCGGTCTGGCTGCGTGGACTGCGTTCGGTGGCGCACTGGAATCGGGTGCCGTCGCGCCCGAGCCGGGCAACGTCACGGTCATCCACGACGACCTCTACACGGGCAGCATGCCGACCTTGAGCGCTGGCGACGCGGCGAGGCTGGGTGCCCGGTTGATCGATGCGCGGGCGCCGGAACGCTTCCGTGGCGACGTCGAACCCGTCGACCCGGTCGCGGGTCACATTCCCGGCGCCATCAACGTGCCGAGCACCTCACTGCTCGGCGCCGACGGGGCGTTCCTCTCGGACGCCGACCTCGCGCGGGCCCTCGGCGGTGTCACGGGCGCCTACTGCGGGTCGGGTGTCACCGCGTCGGTGGCAGTCGCGGCGTCGGCCGCGATAGGCGCTGCCGCCGCGCTGTTTCCGGGGTCGTGGTCGCAGTGGTGTGGCGAACACGCTCGCCCCGTCGCTACCGGCGGCTGACCCGGCGGCTGCCGATCGCCCAGCACAGCAGGAAGATCGCGAAGGAGATCGTCGTGACGAACACCGAGACCGGGACACCGGGCGCCAGCGACAGCACGATGCCAAGGACGGCCGAGATCTCGGCGAACACCACCGAGGCGACGATGGCCGCCGCAGGAGCGGTGAAGATGCGGGCGGCCGCTGCCGCAGGGGTGATCAGTAGGGACATGACTAGCAGCGCGCCGACGATCTGGACGCCCTGTGCGGCGGCGACGCCCACCAGGGCCGCGAAGACGATGCCCAGCGCGCGCACGGGCACGCCGCGGCCCGCCGCCACCTCTGGATCGACGGTCGCGAACAGCAGCGGTCGGTAGCTCACGGCGAGAACGGCCACGACGAGCACGGTGATCACGCTCAGCAGCGCGAGGCCCGAGTAGCCGACACCCACGATCTGGCCCGTCAGCAGGGCGAAACTCGTGCCGGTCCGCCCGGGGTACAGGTGGATGAACAGCACCGCGAGGCCGAGGCCGAAGGCCAGTACGACGCCGATCGCGGAGTCGCGCTCGCGTGCCCGTTGGCCGAGGAAGCCGAACAGTATTGCGGCCAGCGCACTTCCGACAAGGGCGCCCAGCCCGACGTTGAAGCCGGTGAGCAGTGCGAAGGACGCGCCCGTCAGCGACAGCTCACTGGAGCCGTGCACCGCGAAGGACATCTGCCGCATGACGATGAACGGCCCGATCAGTCCGGCCAGCAGAGCCAGCAGGGCGGCGGCGAGCAACGCCTGCTGGACGAAGTCGCGCTGCAACAGGTCAGCGGTGACGTCGAAGGCGAACAGGTGCGCCAACAGCTCGGCCAAGCGGTCAGGCATGGTCGTGCCCGCTCGCGCGGCCGGAATGGTCGCCGGAGTGGTCATGGTGGGTCTCGCTGTGCTCACCGACGACGACGTACTGCTCACCGATCTTCACGACCTGGATGTCGGCACGGTAGAGCTCCGAGAGCGTCTCCGACGTCATCACCTCGGCGACGGTGCCGACGCGGAAGCGCCCGTCGACCAGATACAGCACCCGGTCGACGTACGGCAGAACGGGATTCACCTCGTGCGTGACGAACAGCACGGCGGTGGCCGATTCCCGTCGACGTTGATCGATGAGCGAGGAGATCAGCCTGGCGTTGGCCGGGTCGAGGTTGAGCAGGGGCTCGTCGCACAGCAGCAGCGCGGGATCGGTCGCCAGCGCCTGGGCGATCCGTACCCGTTGAAGCTCTCCGCCGGACATCACCCCGACCGGGACATCGCCGAGGTGAATTCCGTTGACCTGCTCCAGCGCCTGGGTCACGGTGGCGCGCTTCGCCGTCCGTTGACGTGGGCTGGTGATCCCCCACCGATGCCCGTCATAGCCGAGGCCGACCAGGTCGCGGCCGCGTAGTGTCAGACCGCCGTCCATCGAACGGTGTTGCGGCACATAGCCGATGTCACCAGAGACCGCGGCGCTGCCCGCGCTGAGCGGCACCTGGCCGAGCAGCACTTTCAGCAGCGAAGTCTTCCCCGTCCCGTTGGGGCCGAGCACGGCGATGAACTCGCCTTCGTTCACGGTCAGGTCGAGGTGGTCCCACAGGACGCGGCCGCCGAAGGCGAGGCGGGCGCCCAACAGTTCGACTGCGGGGGGATTGTCAGACGCCACGGGTAGACATCATCGCGCCACGGCGGGGGCGCGGTCCAACTGGTCGGCGAACTCCTGCACCGTCTTGCGCTGCCAGCCGAGGTAGTCCAGGTCGTCCTGAAGTGTCTCGGCGACCGTGATGATGGGGACTCCCGCCTTGCGTGCGGCGTCCTGAATCTGGTTCGTCACGGCGGTCTCGGTCTGCTTGTTGACCACGACGGCCGACACCTGGTGGCCGTTGATGAGGTCGAGCATGGCCGCGACGTCGGCGGGCGCGGGGTCGTCGCCCTCTTCGATGGCGCTGGCGAACGACTCCGGGGTGCGGTCGGTGATGCCGGCGTTGGCGAGCAGGTAGTGCGCGACGGGTTCGGTGGCGACGACTTCGGTGCCGGGATGCTTGCGCCCGATCTCGCGTTCGGATTCGGCGATCGCGTCCGCCTGAGTGCCGAAGGCGGCCGCATTGTCGCGGTACGCTCCTGCGTTGGCCGGGTCGTCGCTCGCTAGGTGATCGGCAATGCTGACGGCCACCGCCTTGGCGGTCGCAAGGTCGTAGAACACGTGCTCGTTGGCGGGCTGGCCGTCGGGCTGCTGCGGGGTCAGGGAGTACGCGTCGACGGTGGTGACGCCCTGTTGCGCATGGAGGATGTCGTCGGCCCACTGGTCGTAGTGGCCGCCGTTGTAGACGACCAGCGTTGCGTCGGTGATCGCCGCGGCATCCGAGGGTGTCGCCTCGTAGGAATGCGGGTCGTCGGCAGCACTGTTGAGGATCGAGTGCACCGTTGAGTGGTCACCGGCGACCGCCCTGGCGACGCTGCCCCACACGTCGGTCGTGGCGATCACGGTCGGGGGGCCTGACTTATCCGTCGAAGAGGACGTTCCGCAGGCCGCGGCGCCGAATGCGATCAAGGTGAGGCCGAGCGTCAACGCGAACCGGACGGGGTTGCGACGAGCCACCACGCGAACTCCTTATTACTAATGAAAACCATTTCCATTAATACTATGGCATGGCCCTGGGGCGTGCAAAAGATGTCGGGGACGTTTTACCGAGGTTCAAGGGGTTGCGGGGCGCCGAACTCTAGGGGAATCCCAGATTCGCCGGATGGCGCTCCCGGTCACCATTGTGGAGACGACGTCAGAAGGGACGACGGCACGGGGCCCTGGCGGTGAGCGATCGAGACACGCCCGACTGAGAGGGCTCTTGCAGTCGCTTTCGGCATTGGTGTGGCGACGATGACCCATCTGGGCATCGGGGCGCTGCCGATCCAATGGCCGAGCCGTCCCCTGGCGCGTCCGAGGTCGAGGGTCCGGCATGGGTAGGTCCGGACTCGAAGACGGAGCTCGCGGTGGTGTCGCCTGGGGGGTAGATACCATCCACGGGGCGGGCTGTCGGTTCTACCGTCTCGACGGGTTCGACGGAGACGTCGAGCGAACCGGCACCCGGCGTCGTCGTGCGCAGTTCGGGTGGCGCACTCGGGTGAACAGGCGCAGGTCGCCGACACCCAGCAGACCGAGCAGGGTCACGCCGCGTCCCGTGGCGCGGAGATCTGCGAGATCCCATCGCTTACGGCGCCCCTCAGCGTCGACGGCGGCGAGCTGGGTTCCGCCGGCGGCATGAGGCGGTCATTGGTGCAGTCGACGTCAAGATGATTGCAGCGCAACGACGTTCCGCGGCGCTCGACGAGAAGCGGGCCACAGAGACGTCGTTGCGGACCTTCACCGCCGTGCCGGCGGCGGCGTTGGCTCCCTTCGTCCTGCCGCCGCCGGGCAGTCCTGTCGAGGAGTCGACGCTGTGGGCCGTGCTTGCCTGGGTGCGAAGACAATTTGACCGAAGCACGCTGGCGGTGGTCGACCAGGCCACCAACACCGCGGCGGACACGGTCGTTTCGGCATCCCGTGGCGATCCGCTCGACGTCGCCGGGTATCCGTATTCCGCGACGAACGGGGTGACCATCGTCGACAGGTCGATCGCAACAGTGGTGGACGTCGTTCCCCACGCCCGTGCCGTGGACGCGATCCAAAGCGGCGCAGCGCGGCCAACGGCTGACCCGCCACTGACGAATCCGCTAGCGTCATGGAGCATGTCCGGAGGTCCTGTGCCGCGCCGGCGCGCAACCCTGGCTTCGTTGGCCGCAGAACTCAAGGTTTCGCGCACCACGATCTCCAACGCCTACAACCGACCCGACCAACTCTCGGCCGACCTCCGCGAGCGAGTGCTGGCGACCGCCAAGCTGTTGGGGTACGCCGGACCCGATCCGGTAGCGCGCTCGCTTCGCACCCGTCGCGCGGGTGCGATCGGTCTGATACTCACCGAACCGCTCAACTATTCGTTTCGCGACCCCGCTGCCCTCGACTTCGTGGCCGGGCTCGCCGAATCGTGTGAGCAGGCGGGTCAGGGTCTGCTGCTGGTCGCGGCCGGACCGAATCGCAGCGTGAGCGACGGCACCGCGGCGGTGTTGTCGGCAGGCGTCGACGGGTTCATCGTCTACTCGGCCTCCGATGACGATCCCTACCTGCAAGTGATCGCGCAGCGCGCCCTTCCGATCGTGGTCGTCGACCAACCCGAGGACGTGCCGGGCGCGTCGCGGGTGTGCATCGATGATCGCGCCGCGATGCGCGGTATCGCGGAGTACGTCATCGGGCTCGGGCACCAGGACATCGGTGTCCTCACGATGCGGCTCGGACGGGAGTGGCCGCACGGCGGGGCCACGTCCGCCGTCGCCGACCTCGAACGTACGGACACTCCGCACTTTCACGTTCAGCGCGAGCGCATCTGCGGAGTTCAGGACGCCATGAAGGATGCTGGGCTGCAACCGGGTTCGCTGACAGTCGTGGAGAGCTGCGATCACCTGCCGACGTCCGGCGGGCGTGCGGCCGCGGTGGCGCTCGAGGTCCACCCCCGCATCACGGCGCTGTTGTGCACCGCCGACGTGCTCGCGCTCTCGGCGATGGATTATTTACGCGCACATGGCATCTACGTTCCGGGGCAGGTGACGGTGACCGGTTTCGACGGCGTGCCCGACGCCCTCGCCCGCGGACTCACGACGGTCAAGCAGCCGAGCGTCGAGAAGGGCCGTCGGGCCGGCTACCTGCTGCACACGCCTCGCACGGGCCTGCCCGTAGTCGAGGTGCTGGAGACCGAACTCGTGCGTGGCCGGACGTCGGGCCCAGCCGGTTAGCTGCGCTGCCGTAGCAGGTACGCCAGCGCTTCGGCGACGTGCTCGGGCGACTCGACACGGTAGCCCGCGAGCGTCTCGCCCCGTCCCACCTTCACGCCGACGTCCGCGCCACGCATCCGACGGAACGCCTTCTCGTCGGTGACGTCGTCGCCGAAGAACGTCACGGCCGTGGCGTCGGTCTCTCGTCGGAGGACGTCGACGGCCTCGCCTTTGTCGGTGGAGATGACGGCGAGCTCCAATACCCGCTTGCCCGTGGTGATCTCGGCACCCAACGCCTCGCCGACCACCCGCGCCGCGGCGAGCGCGGCCGATCCGTCGGCAGCCGATGCGTTGCGCACGTGAAGCGCGACACTGGCAGGCTTCAGCTCGACGGTGACCCCGGGCTTCCCGTCGGCGATCCCGTCCAGTTCCGCAGCGATCGTCGACAACAGCGCCTCGTCGATCTCGAGGGCGAAGCCGGGGACATTTCGCGAGTCGCTACGCTCGTGCCCTCCGAGTGCGAAGCCACTGTCGAACTCCGCGCCGTGGCTGCCGACGAGGTGCACGTTCGATGGCATCCCCGAGTACTCGCGCAGGACGGCCAGGGCACGGCCCGATACGAGCGCGACGTCGGTGGACGGCAACGCGGCCAACGCGATCAGCGAGTCCGCCGCACGCGGTAGCGGTCGAGCCTGGGTGGGATTGTCGACGATCGGCGATAGCGTGCCGTCGAAGTCGGAGGCGACGAGGAGGCGAGGCGTCGCAGCGGCCTCGTCGAGCGCCCGGGTGAGGTCTTCCGGTAAGTCCACCGGTCAGATCTTAGGGTGCTCACCGTCGCCGATGAGCAGCCGCACCGCGAGGTCCAGTCGCTTGCTGACGTCGGTTGCCGAGGCGCGCCGGGTTAGCCACGCCAGCAGGTTGGAGAGCCACACGTCGGAGATGACGCGCGCGATGTGGAACTGGTCCTCGGTGGGCTCGCCATCACTCATCGCCCGAGCGAACATCGAGTCCATCAACGTGCCGACGTGATCAACCTCACCCGCTGCGGAGGCGTCAGCGAATACGAAGGCTCTCGTCATGGCCTCGGTCAGCAGGGGATTGCGCTGCATCGAGCGGTTCAGTTTGCCGACCATGATGTTGAGTCGCTGGTACGGGGTTCCGCCCGCCAGCGACGCGCGGTCGGTCTTGGCGTCGATGCGCTCGAACTCACGGCCCAGCGCGGACACCAGAAGGTGGACCTTGGAAGGGAAGTAGCGGTATAGCGTGCCCACCGCGACGTCGGCGCGTTCGGCGACCGCACGCATCTGAACTGCCTCGTAGCCGCCCTTCGAGGCGATGGCGAGGGTCGCGTCGAGGATGCGCTTGCGGCGTTCGCGCTGCGCCTCGGATCCGAGTTCGGACTCGGCCAGAACGGCCACGTTCATCACCTGGCGAGGGCCGGCGGTCGAATCGGACCCCGAACCTGACGTGGGGCCTGCTGGCTCCCTTGCTGACACTGACGAGCCGGACATGCGGCGGGCATCTCCTTCGTAGTACGCGCTGGAGGAAAACGATACGCACGCGGATCAGAAATATCCCACCTCCGTACCCCCGGACAATCGACGTGTCCTGCTGTAATGGCAGTCGACTTGACGTTAGAACGCTGTCACCATTAGAACACGTTCTAGTGAGAAGCACGGCCTTCTCTCCAAGGCCAAGGAGGGCCCGACGATGGCTCATACAGGTTCGGTACCCGCTACCGGCACCGAGGAACAGTTCGCTGCGCGTGAACTCGTCAGGAGCTGGGCCGCGTCCTCGGGTGCCATCGACGCGGTGCGCGGCGTCGAGCGGGGCGATCCCGAGGCCTGGCGCGCGGCGTACGACGGCCTGGCCCAGCTGGGCACGTTCGGCGTGGCCGTGTCCGAGGATTTCGGCGGCGCGGGCGGCAGCGTCGAGGACCTGTGCGTGATGGTCGACGAGGCAGCCGCAGCCCTGGTGCCCGGTCCCGTCGCGTCGACCGCGCTGGCGACGCTGGTGATCACCGACGAGAAGGTGCTCGACGCTCTGACTTCGGGACAGCGCACCGCGGGGGTAGCCCTGAGCTCCGACATCACCTTCGACGGGACGACCGCGACGGGCACGGCGAAGTTCGTCCTCGGGGGGTCGGTGGACGGCGTGCTCGTGCTGCCCGCCAGGGGGCAGGAGCGAAGCGACTCGGGGAATGCCGGAGGGCAGGAGCGAAGCGACTCGGGGAATGCCGGAGGGCAGGAGCGAAGCGACTCGGGGAATGACGAAGGTGACGCCTGGATCCACGTCGACGCCACGGCCGGGGGCGTCACCGTCGAAACCCTCGCAGCCACCGACTTCTCCCGCCCCCTGGCCAGCGTCCAGTTGGCGTCCGTACCTGCCACCCGGATCGACCTGCCCCATCAGCACGTCGCCGATCTGGCCGCGACCGTGCTGGCCTCCGAAGCCGCCGGGCTGGCCCGCCGACTCCTCGAGGTCGCAACCGAGTACGCGAAGGTGCGCGAGCAGTTCGGCAAGCCGATCGGCAGTTTCCAGGCCGTCAAGCACATGTGCGCTGAGATGCTGTTGCGGTCGCAGCAGATCGCCGTCGCGGCCGCCGACGCCGCCGCTGCGGTCGCAGACCCCGACGGTGCGCAGCTGTCGATTGCGGTGGCCGTCGCCTCGGCCATCGGCATCGAGGCCGAGAAGGTCAACGCCCGCGACTGCATCCAGGTCCTCGGTGGCATCGGCATCACCTGGGAACACGACGCGCACCTGTACATGCGCCGCGCCTACGCCAACGCGCAGTTCCTGGGCGGAAAGTCGTTCTGGCTGAGGCGCTGCGCGCAACTGACCCGGGGCGGCGTGCGTCGTCAACTCCACGTCGACGTTGGCGACGGTGAGGAGATCCGAGCCGAGGTCGCCGCGGTCGTTGCCGACATCGCCGCACTTCCGGAGGAGCGGCGGCAGGCCGCCCTCGCCGAGGCGGGCCTCATGGCGCCGCACTGGCCGAAGCCGTACGGGCGCGAGGCCTCACCTGCCGAGCAGTTGGTCATCGACCAGGAGCTAGAGGCGGCAGGCGTGGTGCGGCCCGACATCTCGATCGGGTGGTGGGCGGCGCCCACGGTCCTGGGCCACGGGAGTCCGGAGCAGATCGAGAAGTTCATTCCGGGCACGTTGAACGGCGATGTCTACTGGTGCCAGCTGTTCAGCGAGCCGGGCGCTGGTTCGGACCTTGCGGCGTTGCGCACCAAGGCAGTTCGCACCGAGGGCGGTTGGCTGCTCACCGGTCAGAAGGTGTGGACGTCGAACGCACACCGCGCGGACTGGGGCATCTGCCTGGCCAGAACGGACCCAAGCGCACCAAAACACAGAGGCATCACGTACTTCCTGGTGGACATGAAGTCGCCGGGCATCGACATTCGTCCGCTCCGCGAGATCACCGGCGAAGCCCTCTTCAACGAGGTCTTCTTCGACGAGCTGTTCGTGCCCGACGACATGGTGGTTGGGTCGGTCGACGGTGGGTGGGCGCTGGCCCGCACGACGCTGGCCAACGAGCGCGTCGCGATGGCCGCCGGCGGGGCGCTCGACAGGGGGATGATGCACCTGCTCGAGGTGATCGGCGACGGTGACGTCGATGCCGCGGAGGCCGATCGACTCGGCATGCTGATCGTCGCGGCACAGGTCGGGGCGCTCCTCGACCAACTGATCGCGCAGATGGCCGTCGGCGGTCACGACCCCGGTGCTCCGTCGAGCGTGCGCAAGCTCATCGGCGTGCGATACCGGCAGAACCTCGCCGAGGCGATCATGGATTCCCACGACGGTTCGGGCATCGTCGACTCGCCCGACGTGCGGCACTTCCTCAACAACCGGTGCCTGTCAATCGCGGGCGGCACCGAGCAGATCCTGCTCAACCTCGCCGGAGAACGACTGCTCGGGCTACCGCGCTAGGTCGCCCGGAAGTTCATGGCGACGCCGTTCATGCAGTAGCGCAGCCCGGTCGGTTCCGGACCGTCGTCGAAGACGTGACCCAGGTGCCCGCCGCAACGGTGGCACCGCACCTCGGTGCGCGCCATGCCCAGGGTGCCGTCCTGCTTTTCGATCACCGCGTTGTCCAAGGCGTTCCAGAAGCTCGGCCAGCCGGTGCCGCTGTCGAACTTGGTGGTCGACGAGAAGAGGTCGAGAGCGCAACCCGCGAAACCAAATACGCCCGTCCGGTGTTCGTCGTTCAGGGGGCTGGAGAACGGCGCCTCGGTGCCCGCATTGCGGAGCACGTCGTACTGTTCCGGGCTGAGGAGTTTGCGCCACTCGGCATCCGAATGGCTGACATCGAACGCTTCCGTCGAGTTCCTGGGAGTGTCGGCTCCTGCGATGTCGCGCAGTGAACCGCAGCCCGCAAGGATGCCGACCAGCGCGCCGCCCATCAATAGGTGCCGCCGATTCATGTCTCGAACGGTAGGCCCCACGGGCCGCTGCACCCGGATCCACGGGGCACTTCGTCAGCCTCCGGTAACAACCGCTGCCGGCCCCAGTGGTGCTTCTGGCAGGATACTGACGACATGGTGGCGAACCGCAAGCGGCTGACTTTGGGTAGTGGTCTTGGAGTGCTCGGGTTGGCGGCTGCAGCGTTCATTGGTGTGCAGTCGGGCGCCATCACCAGTCCGGCGGTGCTTGCCGGTACCGGGACGGCGTCTTCATTCGTCGTTCCCGCCCCGCAGGTCGACCAGCCCGCCGTCGCGTTGGGTGCGCCGGAGACGGCGGTGCTCGCCGGGGGCTGCTTCTGGGGTGTTCAAGGGGTTTTCCAGCACGTCAAGGGCGTCACTAATGCGGAATCCGGTTACGCCGGCGGTCAGCAGGCGACGGCCGACTACGACACCGTCAGTACCGGCACCACCGGGCACGCCGAGTCGGTACGCATCACCTACGACCCGAGTCAGGTGACCTTCGGACAGCTCCTACGGATCTACTTCTCCGTCGTGCAGGACCCGACCCAACTCAACCGTCAGGGTCCTGATGAAGGCACGCAGTATCGATCCGCGATCTTCGCGCAGGACGCCACCCAACAGCGGGTCGCGGAGACCTACATCGCTCAGCTCTCACAGGCCGCAGTCTTTCCCGCTCCGATCGTCACGAAGGTGGAGCCGAACACTGAGTTCTTCCCCGCCGAGCAGTACCACCAGGACTTCCTGAACTCGAACCCGTCGTATCCGTACATCGTGATGAACGACATGCCGAAGCTCGACGATCTCAAGCGGTTGTTCCCCGACGAGTACCGCGCGCAGCCGGTGCTGGTCGGCAAGGTCGACTAGCCCGGAGGACTCAGGCGCAGGCGGTTTGGGCGCATAGCCCGCACGTCATTCGTCGTAGGTGACTTCGACCGAATCCGACGTCGGCTTGGCCTGGCAGGCGAGGATCAGTCCCTCGGCGAGGTCGGAGGCTTCGAGAACGTCGTTGACCTCCATGTCGACGTCACCGCTCTTGACCAGCACCGCGCAAGCGCCGCAGTGCCCTTCGCGGCAGGAGAACGGCGCGTCGAGACCCTTGTCGAGCAGCACGTCGAGCAGTTTCGCGTGGCGCGGCCAGCGGATGTCGTGGGTTTTCCCATCGAGCGTGACGACCGCGGTCGCCGGGCCGACGTCGCTCTCGTCCTCTTCGATGACGATCGCAGCAAACGGATCGGACTCCAGTGACTTGAAGACTTCGATGTGGATGCGCTCCGGCGCGGCTCCCGCGGCCGTGAGTGCTTGCTCGGCAGCCACCATGAACGGTCCGGGTCCGCAGATGAACGCCTCTCGCCCGACGTAGGGCTCGACCAGATTGCCAAGCGCGACCGGGCTCGGCAACCCCTGCACGGTCTCGATCCAGTGCACGGCGGTGAAACGGTCGGGGTACTTGGCCGCTAGGTCGCGCAGGGTGGCCGCGAAGATGACCGACTTGTCGTCGCGGTTGGCGTACACCAGCGCGACCTTGCCGCTGCCCTCGGACAGCGCCGACTTCAGGATCGCCATCATCGGCGTGATGCCGCTGCCTGCAGCCAGAAGGAGGAAGTCGGTGTCTAGGGTCTTGGGGACGAACGTGCCCGACGGTGCGAGCACGTGCAGGTGCATCCCGGGGTGGGCGTTGTCGCAGAGCCAGTTGGACGCGTAGCCGCCCGCCGTGCGCTTGACCGTGACGGTCAGGGCGTCGTCGGTGAACGGCGAGCTGGACAGTGAGTAGCAGCGGGCGACCGAACCGGTGCGATCGCTGGGCACCCGCAGGGTGAGGAACTGGCCTGGCTCGTGACGCAGTCTCTCGGGGGGAATCACGGGATGTTCTGGTCCGTCGGGCACCTTGAAGACGAGTGAACGTGCGTCGGCGGTCTCGTCGATCACGTCCGCCAGTTGCAGCTCGAGCACGTGGGTACCGAGCGGCTCGTCGGTCACTTTCGGTTCTCCCTGCTGTCGAAGTGTTGTTTCGCCACCCGCCGCCAAAACTAGAACATGTTCCAAAAACGTGCTTCCGCAGGTCTAGCGGTCGTAGGAATGCCGTACTCGACACGAATCGTAACGTGTTCTAACCTCTTGATAGATCCTGTATCGGCCCCACCATGCCCGGAGGCAAACCAGTGACGTCCATTGAACAACGCGACGTACAGTCAGTCCTAGACGGCATCGATGATTTGTTGCCGCTGATCGGCAAGCGCGCGCAGGCGGCCGAGGATCTTCGTCGGATTCCCGACGAGACCATCGCCGAACTCGACCAGGTCGGCTTCTTCAAGCTGCTGCAGCCCGAACAGTGGGGCGGCCTTCAGTGCGACCCGACGGTGTTCTACGAGGCGGTTCGCCGACTCGGCAGCGCGTGTGGCTCGACCGGTTGGGTCAGCTCCATCATCGGCGTGCACAACTGGCATCTCGCCCTGTTCGATCAGCAGGCGCAGGACGAGGTCTGGGGCGACGACTCGACGGTCCGCGTGTCGTCCTCGTATGCGCCGATGGGCACGGGCACGGTCGTCGACGGCGGCTACCTCGTCAGCGGTGCGTGGCAATGGTCGTCGGGCTGCGACCACGCGATGTGGGCCTTCCTCGGCGGACCGGTCATCAAGGATGGTCGCCCGGTCGACTTCGGCAGCTTCCTCATCCCGCGGAGCGAGTACCGCATCGACGACGTCTGGCACGTCGTCGGACTCAAGGCCACCGGCAGCAACACGGTCGTGGTCAAAGACGTGTTCGTGCCCAAGCATCGCTTCCTGTCCTACAAGTCGATGAACAACCGTACGGCGGGCGGCTTGCAGAACAACACCGCTCCTGTTTACAAGATGCCCTGGGGCACAATGCATCCCACCACCATCACCGCGCCCATCATGGGCATGGCCTACGGTGCGTACGACGCGCACGTCGACCACCAGGGCAAGCGTGTCCGGGCTGCGTTCGCCGGCGAGAAGTCCAAGGACGACCCCTTCGCCAAGGTCCGCATCGCCGAGGCCGCCAGCGACATCGACGCCGGTTGGCGTCAACTGATCGGCAACGTCGCAGACGAGTACGCGCTGCTCAAGGCGGACAAGGAGATTCCGTTCGAGCTCCGCGCCCGCGCCCGTCGCGACCAGGTGCGCGCCACCGCCCGCGCGATCTCATCCATCGATCTACTGTTCGAGAGTGCCGGTGCTACCGCGCTGCAAACCGATGCCCCGGTGCAACGCTTCTGGCGCGACGCCCATGCGGGCCGCGTACACGCCGCCAACGAGCCCGAGCGGGCCTACTTGATCTTCGGCAACGAGGCGTTTGGCCTGCCGCCGGCCGACACGATGGTCTGATGACTCAAGCGGTTCAAGACATTACGTTCGAGTCCACGTCCCGCTACGCGCAGGTCCGCGAGGACATGCGCCTGCACTATCACGAAGCCGGCGTCGGGAACGGCGATACGATAGTGCTCCTGCACGGCGGTGGGCCGGGCGCGTCGAGCTGGTCGAACTTCTCGAAGAACATCGCGGTGCTGTCGCAGAACTTCCACGTGCTCGCCGTCGACCAACCGGGTTACGGCCTCTCCGACAAGCACACCGAGCACGAGCAGTACAACCGCTACAGCAGCACCGCTCTGCTGAACCTGTTCGACCAGCTGGGCATCGAACGTGCTGCGCTGGTGGGCAATTCACTCGGCGGAGGCACGGCGGTACGGTTCGCGCTCGACAACCCGAAGCGGGCGGGTCGGCTGGTGCTCATGGGCCCCGGCGGGCTATCGGTGAACCTGTTCGCGCCCGACCCGACCGAGGGCGTCAAACTGCTCGGTAAGTTCACCGTCGACCCGACGCGCGAAAACATGGAGAAGTTCCTGCGGATCATGGTCTACGACCAGAAGCTCGTCACGCCGGAACTGATCGACGAGCGCTTCGCGATCGCCAGCCGGCCCGAGTCGCTGGCCGCGGCGCGGGCGATGGGAAAGTCCTTTGCGGGTGCAGACTTCGAGCTCGGCATGATGTGGCGCGAGGTGTACAAGCTCCATCAGCCGACCCTGCTGATCTGGGGTCGTGAGGATCGGGTCAACCCCCTCGACGGTGCATTGGTGGCACTCAAACAGATCCCGCGCGTGCAGTTGCACGTGTTCGGGCAGTGCGGCCACTGGGCACAACTGGAGAAGTTCGACGAGTTCAACAAGCTGACCATCGATTTCCTGAGCGGATCCAAGGGGGCGCAGGCATGAGCATCCGGTCACTGGGTTATCTCCGGCTCGAAGCCACCGACGTGTCGGCGTGGCGTGAGTACGGGCTCAAGGTGCTCGGCATGGTCGAGGGCAAGGGCACTACCGAGGGCGCGCTGTACCTGCGAATGGACGAGTTCCCGGCCCGGCTCGTCGTCGTGCCCGGCGAACGCGACCGGTTGCTTCAATCGGGCTGGGAGACGGCGAACGCCGCAGAGCTGCAGGAGATCCGACACCGGCTCGACATCGAGGGCACACCGTACAAGGAGGCGACGGCCGCCGAACTCGCCGACCGCCGGGTCGACGAGATGATCGTCTTCGACGACCCGTCCGGGAACACGCTGGAGGTGTTCCACGGTGCGGCGCTCGAGCATCGTCGCGTCGTCAGCCCCTACGGCCACCATTTCATCACCGAGGGGCAGGGGCTCGGTCACGTCGTGCTCACCACCCGTGATGACGCCGAGTCGCTGCACTTCTACCGCGACGTGCTGGGTTTCGCGCTGCGAGACTCGATGCGGCTTCCACCTGAGGTGGTCGGCCGACCCGCCGACGGGCCGCCAGCTTGGCTGCGGTTCTTCGGAGTCAATCCACGCCACCACAGCCTGGCCTTCATGCCTGGTGAAACCCCCAGCGGCATAGTCCATCTCATGATGGAGGTCGACAACAGTGACGACGTCGGACTGTGCCTCGATCGGGCACTCCGGCGCAAGGTGCCGATGTCGGCCACGCTGGGCAGGCACGTCAACGACAAGATGCTCTCGTTCTACATGAAGACTCCCGGCGGCTTCGACGTCGAATTCGGTTGCGAAGGACTCGAAGTCACCGACGACAACTGGGTGGCGCGAGAGAGCACCGCCATCAGCCTGTGGGGACACGACTTCAGCGTCGGCTTCAAGTAGCACCCGTGGCCTCGGAACCACAGCCCGTCGATCCGCGCGCCTTCCGGCACGTCCTCGGCCAGTTCTGCACCGGTATCACCATCATCACGACCGTGCACGACGGCGTGCCCGTCGGATTCGCCTGTCAGTCGTTCGCCGCTTTGTCACTGGATCCACCGCTGGTGCTGTTCTGTCCGACCAAGGTGTCGCGGTCGTGGCAGGCGATCGATGCCACCGGGAGGTTCTGCGTCAACGTTCTGCACGAGAAGCAGAAGGACGTGTCGGCCCGCTTCGGCTCCAAGGAGCCGGACAAGTTCGGTGGAATCGACTGGCAGCCATCACTTCTCGGCTCCCCCGTGATCAGCGGAACCCTCGCCCACATTGACTGCTCGGTGGCCTCGGTACATGACGGCGGCGACCACTTCGTGGTGTTCGGGGCGGTGCACTCGTTGTCGGACGATCCCGCCGACGAGCGCTCGCGCGAGGAGCATCGACCACGGCAGAAGCCGCGGCCGCTGTTGTTCTACCGTGGCGAGTACACCGGCATCGAACCCGACAAGACCACGCCCGCGCAGTGGCGTGACGACCTCGACGCGTTCCTCACCACCACCACCGCCGACACCTGGCTGTAGCGGATCGGAGCGGCATCACTCCAGGTGCTGCCCGACGAAGTCGATGATGGCCGCCGCCACCTCGCGGTGGGTGACGTCTTTCCGAAGCTGTCCCAGCACCTGTCCAGTTCCCGTGCCAGTGGGCCGCTGTCGGCGTCGACCAAGGCCAGTGGATCGTTCTCCATCGCGTCGAGGTAGAACGGATCGCCGGACAACTGGCTGGGCGCGATCTCGAACGTCGAGTCCGCGTCGACGAGGCCGGGCACCGGCACCAGCGGCGCACCCGAGATGACCCCGGCCCGGTAGCTATCCGGCAGGTCGAGCAGCCGGAACAGTGTGGCGACCGCGCCGAACGAATGTCCCTGAGCGACAAGCGGAATGCCGGGGTCCGCGGTGAGCGCCAATTCGGTGAGCCGCTCGGCGAGTGCCCCGCTGGCTTCAAGGGTGCGGAAGTCGCCGCGTTCGCCCGGCGTGAGACCGTGCCCGAACTGGTCGACCGCCCATAGGTCGACGCCCGCGGAGTTCAGAGCAAAGCCGTAGCGGTGATAGAGGCCGGTGTATTCGCCGAACCCGTGCAGGAAGATGATGGCGGCTCGGGGGTTAGGGCTGGACCAGTGGCGGTAATCGGCTCGGCCGTCATCGGTTTCCAGGAATGGCATGCCTGCGACTGCACCAGGTGAGCGCACGGAGCGCAATAGATTCGCGCAGCCGCTACCCAAGCTCCCGCCGACTGCACGCCTGTTGACGGATCCTCTCGGCGGTTGCGTACAAGATACGTGCAGTCAGCGCCAGGAGTGAGCGAATTCAGCCGCCACCGAGTAGTACATCGCGCTGATCTTCCATGTGGGCGCGGATCGCGTCGATCACCGCGCCCACTTCAGGCCTGCGGAGGGTCTCGGGGCGAGCCACCAGCCAGTAGGTGAGCAGGAGGCCGACGTCGTCGGGTAGTACCCGGACCAGGTCGTCGTGGCGGTCTGCCATGAAACAGGGCAGCAGGCCGAGTCCGGCCGCTGCTCGGGTCGCCTCGACGTGCACGAAGACGTTGGTCGACGTGACGGATTCCCGCATCGCGGGGGCTAAGGTACGGGCCAGGTCGAGGTCGTCGACCTGCAACATCGAATCGACGAAGTAGACGAGCGGATGACCGGCGAGATCGGAGGTGGCCGCCGGCGCCCCGCGCTGGGTGAGATAGTCGCGCGATCCGTAGAGGCCCAACCGGTAGTCGCCGAGTCGAGCGGCCTCCGCGCGATGCACCTGAGGTTCGCCGACCACGATTTCGATGTCGAAGCCCGAGCGCTGCTGCGTCACCCGCCGGGTAGCGGTTACGATCTCGACGGACACCTTGGGGTGGCGCTGATGGACGCGGGCCGCCGCTGGCGCGGCGATGTAGGCGCTGAAGCCGTCGGTCGCCGACATCCGCACCACGCCTTCCAACGTTTGCGATCCGGCCGGGACCGCCAGGGACCGGACCGCGGACTCGATGGTCTCGGCTGCCGACAGTGCGTCCTTGCCAAGATCGGTGAGCTCCCAACCGCCGGCGGAGCGGGCGAGTAGCCGGCCACCGATCGACTGTTCCAGGGCGGCGATCCGACGCGAGATGGTGGTGTGGTTGAGGCCCAGTTCGTCGGCGGCGGTCACGAAGCGGCCCGACCGACCCACCGCCAGCAGGACCAGGAGATCGTCGGCGCTGAGTCTGTTCTGACCGGTCATATCTGCATCTTTGCAGACCCATCGTGCAGTGTTGGGCATTGCGGTGCCCTTCAACGTGCAGGAATACTCAGATGTAATTGTGCTCCGCATCACATGCGCAGGGCTGGAGTGATCGTCAAAGGAGATTTCGATGAGCAAGCCAATACCGACGGGGCTGCGGCGGGTCGTCGCCGCCTCGATGGCGGGCACGGTGGTCGAGTGGTACGAATTCTTCCTCTACGGCACCGCGGCCACGCTGGTCTTCAGCAAGGTGTTCTTCTCGCCGAGCACCAGTGACCTCGACGCGATCCTTGCGGCATTCGTCACCTACGCCGTCGGTTTCGCCGCACGGCCGCTGGGCGGGGTGGTGTTCGGCCACTACGGCGACAAGTACGGTCGCAAGAAACTGCTGCAGTTCTCATTGCTTCTGGTGGGTGCGGCGACGTTCCTGATGGGCTGCCTGCCCACATTCGGACAGATCGGCTACTGGGCCCCCGCGCTGTTGGTCGCACTTCGGTTCATCCAGGGCTTCGCCGTGGGTGGGGAGTGGGGCGGTGCCGTCCTTCTGGTGGCCGAGCACAGCCCGAACAAGGAACGCGGCTTCTGTGCCAGCTGGCCCCAGGCCGGCGTGCCCGTGGGCAATCTGCTTGCGACCGTCGTGCTGCTGGTGCTGACGACCACCCTGTCCGACGCCGCGTTCCTGTCCTGGGGCTGGCGGGTCGCGTTCTGGCTGTCCGCGGTGGTCGTGCTGGTCGGTTACTACATTCGGACCAAGGTCACCGACGCGCCGATCTTCGTTGCAGCGCAACAGGAGGCCGAGCAGATCAAGGCGACGTCGTTCAGCGTCGTCGAGGTGCTCAAGCGCTATCCACGCGGAGTCTTCACCGCGATGGGCCTGCGTTTCGGCGAGAACGTCATGTACTACCTGGTCGTCACGTTCTCTATCACCTACCTCAAGGTTCAGGTCGGCGCCGACACCAGCTCGATCCTCTGGTATCTGCTCGTCGCACACGCGGTGCACTTCGCGGTGATCCCCTTGGTGGGCAAGCTCGCCGACCGCTTCGGTAGGCGCCCGGTCTACTTCGTGGGCGCAGCTCTCGGCGCTGCATGGGGCTTCTTCGCCTTCCCCATGATGAACAGCGGGAACTACGCGATCATTACGTCCGCGGTGACCATCGGGCTCGTCATCCACGCGATCATGTACGCCCCGCAGCCCGCCATCATGGCCGAGATGTTCCCCACCCGGATGCGCTATTCCGGTGTGTCCCTTGGCTATCAGGTCACCTCGATCGTGGCGGGCTCGCTGGCGCCGATCATCGCCGTCAAGCTGCTCGACGTCTATGACTCGTCGGTACCGATTGCGATCTATCTCGCACTGGCCTGCGCGGTCACGCTTATCGCAGTGGTCTTCACCCGTGAGACGAAGGGTATCGACCTGACGTCGTTGGACCTCGCCGACGCCGAGGAGATCGCCAAAGAGCGTCAGGCCGTGGCCGGATGACCGATCTGACTGGACGTACCGCGCTGGTGACCGGCGGCGCGAGTGGCATCGGCGCCGCCTGCGCGAGGGAACTTGCGGCCCGAGGCGCCGCCGTGACCGTCGCCGACATCGACGACGTGGCTGCCAAGGCGCTGGCGGACGAGATCGGGGGGCGCCCCTGGGCGGTCGACCTCCTCGACGTCGGCGGTTTGGAAGGCCTGCGACTCGACATCGACATTCTGGTCAACAACGCCGGGGTGCAGACCATTAACCCCATCGTGGAGTTCGCGCCGGCGCGCTTCCGGTCCATGGTGGCCCTCATGGTCGAGGTGCCGTTCCTGTTGATCCGCGCTGCCCTGCCGCACATGTACGACGGGGGTTTCGGTCGGGTCGTGAACATCTCGTCGGTCCACGGGCTGCGGGCATCGCCGTACAAGGTCGCCTACGTGACCGCCAAGCACGCGCTGGAGGGATTGTCCAAGGTGACCGCGCTCGAGGGCGGACCGCGTGGGGTGACGAGCAACTGCGTCAACCCTGGTTATGTGCGAACTCCCCTGGTGGCCAGGCAGATTGCCGATCAGTCTCGCACCCACGGCATTGCCGAGCAGGAGGTGCTGGAGCGGATCTTGCTGTCCGAGTGCGCGATCAAGCGGCTCGTCGAGCCCGAGGAGGTGGCTTCCCTGGTGGCCTGGTTGTCCTCCCCGCGCGCCGGCATGGTGACGGGGGCGTCGTACACGATGGATGGCGGCTGGAGCGCGCGGTAGGCGGGCGGCTGCATTCGTGGCGAAACGAGAGCGGAGCAGCCGCGCCCTCGACCGCGCGAGATCTGTCGGATCGGGCGGTTAGAGTCCGCCGCTAGAAACGGCGAGCCACGGCCCCATCCGGCGCAGCGCCTCGGCGATGTCGGAGGTGGCGCCCGCGAACGACAAACGAACGTATCCGCCGCCGTGCACGGTGTCGAAGTCGACCCCCGGTGCGATCGCAGTGCCGGTGTCGGCCAACAACCTTGCACAGAAGTCGAGCGAGTCCGTCGAGTACTCGGAGATGTCGGCGTAGACGTAGAACGCGCCGTCCGCAGGCGCCAGTCGGGGCAGTCCGATCTCCGGCAGGCCTCGCAGCAGCATCTCGCGGTTGGCGGCGTACTGGTCGACCAACTCGTCAGCCTCGGTTGCCGACTCAGGCGAAAACGCCGCGACGGCAGCGAGTTGCGCCAGCGTGGGCGGGCATATGGAGAAGTTTCCGGTCAGCCTGTCGACCGCACGCTGCAGGGCGGGCGGCACCAGAAGCCAGCCGAGTCTCCAGCCGGTCATCGCGTAGTACTTCGAAAAGCTGTTCACCACAATGGCTTCGCGCGAGGTCTCCCATGCGCAGCTGGTCGGTGGCGCGCCACGGTAGACCAGGCCGTGGTAGATCTCGTCACTGACCAACTGGACGTCACTCGCCTCGCACCAGGTCGCCATCGCCGCCAGATCCGCAGGAGGGATGACGGTGCCCGTCGGGTTGGCCGGGCTGGCGAGTACGACACCCTTGATGGGCGGCACGACCTCGGCGAGCATCTCGACCGTCGGCTGGAATCGGGTCTCCGGGCCGCACGGTATCTCGACGACCTCGCAGCCCAACGCCGAGAGGATGTTGCGGTAGCACGGATAGCCGGGGCTCGTCACGGCGACGCGGTCGCCCACGTCGAAGCAGGCCAGGAACGCGAGTAGGAATCCACCGGTGGATCCGGTGGTGACGACGACGTCCTCGGAGCCGACCGTCACGCCGTAACGGTCCGGATAAGACGCCGCGATCGCCGAGCGGAGCTCCGGAATACCCAGCGCGACGGTGTATCCCAGATTGTGGTGGGCAAGGGCATCGGCGGCCGCGGCGCGGATGGGAGCGGGGGCGTGCGCGCTTGGTTGCCCGGCGGAGAGATTCACCAGGTCCCCGTGGGTGCGTTGGCGTTCGGCGGCCGCCAGCCACACGTCCATCACGTAGAACGGCGGAATCCCGGCGCGCAGCGCGACACGATCACTCACCTCAACCAGGCTAGAGCACCTCTGACTCGAGGCGACGCAGGTAGTCCCGGGGCGGCCCGAGCAGCTGCGCGCTGCCGTGCGCCCGCTTGAAGTACAGCTGAATGTCGTACTCCCAGGTGATGGCGACGCCACCGTGCATCTGGATGGCCTCGGCCGTGACGGCGCTGAACGCCTCGCTGGCCGATACCCGCGCCAGTGCCGCGGCCGTCGCCGACGGTTCGGAGACCGCATCGTCTACGACCGCGCGCGCCGACTGCACCAGCACGTAGAGGTCGGCCATCCGATGCTTGAGCGCCTGGAAGCTGCCGATGGGCCTGCCGAACTGGACGCGGTCCTTGGTGTATGCGACGGTCAGGTCCAGACATCGGCTGGCGGCGCCAATCTGTTCTGCCGCCAATAGGATTGCCGCGATGTCGGCGACCCCCGGGTCAGGACCGATCGGCTCCTTGGCGCCGGCTTCCAGCCGGGCGAGCCTGCGGGTCGGATCCATCGGCACGACGGGTTCGGCGGTGAAGGTCGTCCACCGGGTCAGCCCATCGTCCCCGCACGCCAGGACGACGTCGGCCACGTCACCGTTGATCACGTAGCCCGGATCGAAGACGACCGCGCCGATCGACGTGCCTTCGCCGAGCCTCTTCAGCGTGTCGGCATCGGGCTCGTCTGCTGACAGTAGGGCCAATTCAGCGAGCGTCGTGCCAAGCAGCGGCGTCGGAACCAGTCCGCGCCCCAACGTCTCGAGCACGACGGCAGCGTCCGCGATCTCGCCGCCCGCTCCGCCGAGTTCCTCGGGGATGACGAGTGCCGCCGCGCCGACCTGCTCGCACAACAGCGTCCACAGAGTTTCGTCGTAGCCGCGCTCGGATGCCATCGCGCGGCGGACCGCCTCGGGGGAGGCGTGCTTCTCGAACAGCGACGCGACGGTGTCGCGCAGCATCTCCCGCTCTTCAGTCATTCGCGCTCCGCTCCGCTCCTCGCTGGGCACTCATGCGCTCAGCTCCTCCAGCACTCGGTGGCGGTGCCATGTCGGATCGCCCCACGCCGACCGCAGCGCCTGCACTCGCAGCAGCAACAGCGAGAGGTCGTGCTCCTGGGTGTAGCCGATGGCGCCGTGCGTCTGCAACGACGAGCGGGCCGACAGCAGCGCGGCCTCGCCGGCGGCCGCCTTGGCCGCGCTGACGTCGCGTGCGGTGTCGGGTGATCCGTCGGCGAGCGACAGGGCCGCACCGTAGACCAGCGGGCGGGCCAGCTCGATGGCGATGTGCACGTCGGCGAGCCTGTGCTTGATCGCCTGATACGAGCCAATCACCCTGCCGAACTGGCTGCGCTGATTGGCGTATTCGACCGAACCGTCCAACATCGCCTGACCGGCACCGATCAGCTGAGCGGCGGTGACCAGGGCGCCGAACTCGAAAGCCCTTGCGGTGTCGGCCTTCTGTGGATCACCGGAGGCGGCGACGTCGAAGAGGTGGCGGGCCGGGTCGACGGACTCGTGCCGCGATCCTGCTACGGCGTCCCGCACCTCGCCGCCGGAGGCAAGGAGAACGAGACCAGCGGAGTCTGCATCGACGGCACGGGGCACGTGTGGCGGCATCGCGACGGTGGCGACCAGTTCGCCGGATGCCAGTAGTGCGGAGCGCTCGGCCCCGAGATCGCTGTCGGCCAACAGGATCGGTGCCACGGCGATCGACTCGGCGACGGGGCCGGGCACACCCCAGCGGCCCAGCCCTTCGGCGGCCAACACCAGCTCGACGGGGTGGGCGCCGATGCCGTCGAACTTCTCGGGGACGGCCAGTGCCGTCACGCCCAGGTCGGCAAGTGTGGCCCACACCTTGCGTCCGGGACCGGTATCGCCTGCGGACCAGGCGCGGATGGCGGCAGGCACGTCGGCCGCCGCCAGGGCGCCGTCGATGCTGGCCGCGAAGTCACGCTGCCAGGCGTCTATCTCAAAGTGCACGGAGGAATCTCATTTCGGTTCACGAGGCAGACCCAGTAGCCGCTCGGCGATGATGTTGCGCTGAATCTCGTTGGTGCCCGCGTAGATCGGGCCGCCGAGGGCGAACAGCAGGCCCTCGGTCCAAGAATCGGCGAGCTCGCCGTCCGCGCCGCGCAGGTCCAGCGCAGTCTGGTGCAGGGCGACGTCGAGCTCGGACCAGAACACCTTCGTCACCGACGACTCGGCACCGAGTTCGCCACCGTTGGCCAATCTGGTGATGGTGCCGAACGTGTGCAGCCGGTACGCCTGCGCCTTGATCCAGGCATCGGCGACGCGGTCGGCGAACGCGGGACTGCGATCCCGCCCCCATGCCTCGACGAGGCGTTCGGCAGGCGCGAGGAAGCGTGCCGGGCTGCGCAGCGACATTCCGCGCTCGTTGCTCGTGGTGCTCATCGCCGCGCGCCAGCCGTCATGTGCGCCACCGATGACGTCCTCGTCAGGGACGAACACGTCATCGAGGAAGATCTCGCCGAAGCCGGTGTCCCCACCGAGCTGTGCGATCGGTCGCACCGTGACACCGTCGGCGTGCAGGTCGAACATCAGGTAGGTCAGGCCCTTGTGGCGCTGCGCGGCGGGATCGGAGCGAAACAGTCCGAAAGCCCGGTCGCCGAAGACCGCTCGCGAGCTCCAGATCTTCTGGCCGTTGAGTGTCCAGCCGCCGTCGGTCTTGGTAGCCGTTGAACGTAGCGATGCCAGGTCGCTGCCCGACTCCGGTTCCGACCAAGCCTGTGCCCAGATCTCCTCGCCGCTGGCCATCTTGGGCAGCACCCGATCGAGTTGTGCTTCGGTGCCGTGCGCGAACAGGGTGGGCGCCAGCATGCTCGTACCGTTGGCGCTACCGCGACCCGGTGCGCCGGCGCGGAAGTACTCCTCCTCGTACACGATCCACTGCAGTAGCGTCGCGTCCCGCCCGCCGTACTCCTTGGGCCAGGCGATCACCGACAGGCCCGCGTCGAAGAGCACCTTGTCCCAGTGCCGGTGCTGCTCGAAACCCTCGGCGGTGTCGTAGGACTTCGCGGGGAAGTGTGCCGTGTTGACGGCCAGGAAGTCGCGCACCTCGGCGCGGAACTCCTCGGTTTCGTCGTCGACTGTCAGGTCCATCAACTGATCTCTCGCAGTAGGGGTTTGACCACTTTGCCTCCAGGGTTGCGCGGCAGCACGTCCACGAAGGTCACCGATCGCGGAGTCTTGAAATTCGCCAGATGCTTACGGGTGTAGGTGATCACGGCTGCCTCGTCGAGTTGGTGCCCTGCCTTGGCGACGACGAAGGCCTTGCCGACTTCGCCGAGTCGCTCGTCTGCCACCCCGATCACGGCGCTGTCCGCCACCCCGTCGAGGCGGGCGAGCACCTGCTCGATCTCGGCGGGGTAGACGTTGAAGCCGCCGCAGATGTACATGTCCTTGAGGCGATCGGTGATAGTGAGATTGCCCTGTTCGTCCAGCTTTCCGACGTCGCCCGTATGCAACCAGCCGTCGGCGTCGATCGCGGCGGCGGTCGCCTCCAGGTCGTCGAGATAGCCGAGCATCACGTTCGGCCCGCGCAGCAGAACCTCACCCGCGTCGCCGTCCTCGGCCGCGTCGATCCGCAACTCGAAGTCCGCGATCGGTCTGCCGCACGTCGTCGCGACCGTGACCGCGTCGTCGTCGGCCCGGCACATCGTGCCGAAACCGCTTGCCTCCGTGAGTCCGTAGGCCGTCAGCACGGTGTCGATGTCGAGCTCGCTCTGCATGCGTTCGATCAGAACGACGGGCACGACGGCCGCACCTGTTACGGCGAACCGCAGCGACGTGAGGTCGTAGTCGCCGCGCCGTGGGTGGTCGAGCAGGGTCTGATAGATCGTCGGCGGGCCGGGTAGCACCGTGATCTGCCGGTCCTCGACGGCCCGCATCGCCTTCTCAGGGTCGAACGTCAATTGCGGGATCAGGGTCGCCCCCTTCTGCAGACACGCCAGGATCCCGGCCTTGTAACCGAAGTTGTGGAAGAAGGGATTGATGCAGAGGTAGCGGTCGTCGCTGGTGAGCCGACCACACGCCGCCCACGCCGCGGTTGCGTCGAGGGATTGCCGATGCGCGCACAGCACGCCCTTGCTGCGCCCGGTGGTGCCCGAGGTGAAGAGGATGTCGGACACGTCGTCCGGATCGACTGCCGCGGCGCGGGCGTCGACCTCGTCCTTGGCGGCGACCCCGTTTCCGCGCGCCATGAACTCGTCCCAGGACACGGAGGCCTTCACATCCCCTTCCTGCACGGGCACCCGGACGATGTGGCGTAGTGCGGGCAGTGCCGCGCGGTCGAGTTCGGTGGTCCGGTCGGAGCCCAGGAACTCACCCATGCCGATCAGCAGCGGCGCGTCGGTACGGGCCAGGATGTCGGCGGCTTCGTGCGCGGTGTATCGCGTGTTGAGCGGAACGACGATCGCGCCCGCGTAGTGCGTCGCGAGGCACGCGACCACCCAGTGCCAGGTGTTCGGCGACCAGATCGCGACGCGGTCTCCTGCGTTGACGCCGAGGTCGATCATTGCCGCGGCGGCCTGCCTGACCTCGGCCCTGAGTACGGCGTAGGTCAATGTCCGATCCTCGGTGACGAGCGCTTCGTGGTCCGAGAACTCGCCGCTGACTCGGTCCAGTACGCCGGGAATGGTCCTCGGCTGTGTCGATTCCCCGGTCGCTCCGCTCCTGCCCTCTGGCGACCTTCCCAGGTCGCTACGCTCCGGCCCGCCGGACCTCTCCATCGAGACTCCTCTAACAAAGCAAGTGCTTGGTAGGTTAGCCTACAGGGGTGATAGAGGTCCACGAGTTCCGGGCCGAGGTCCGGCAATGGCTCGCCGACAATCTCGTCGGTGAATTCGCGGCGCTCAAGGGTCTCGGCGGACCTGGCCGGGAGCACGAGGCGTTCGACGAGCGGCGCGCCTGGAACCAGCACCTGGCCGCTGCCGGGATGACGTGTCTCGGTTGGCCCGAGGAGCACGGCGGGCGCGGTCTGACGGTGGCGCACCGCGTCGCGTTCTACGAGGAGTACGCTCTCGCCGATGCTCCCGACAAGGTCAACCACCTTGGTGAGGAACTCGTGGGTCCGACGCTCATCGCGTTCGGCACGCCCGAGCAGCAGAAGCGCTTCCTGCCGAGGATTCTTGATGTCACCGAACTCTGGAGCCAGGGCTACTCCGAGCCGGGAGCGGGCAGCGATCTGGCCAACGTGTCGACGTCGGCGGAGCTCGTTGGTGACCAGTGGGTCATCAATGGCCAGAAGGTATGGACGTCGCTCGCGCACTGGGCACAGTGGGTCTTCGTCGTCGCACGCAGCGAGAAGGGCTCCAAGCGGCACGCAGGCCTCTCCTACCTACTGGTCCCGCTGGATCAGCCGGGCGTCGAGGTGCGCCCCATCGTCCAGCTGACGGGCGACTCGGAGTTCAACGAGGTCTTCTTCGACGATGCCCGTACCGACGCGAGCCTGGTCGTGGGTGAGCCCGGTGACGGGTGGCGCGTCGCGATGGGCACGTTGACGTTCGAGCGTGGCGTGTCGACGCTTGGGCAGCAGATTCGTTACGCGCGTGAACTTTCCGGCATCGTCGATCTCGCCAAGAACACCGGTGCGATCGACGATCCGCTGATCCGCGAGAAGCTGACACGGTCGTGGGTGGGGCTGAAGACCATGCGGTCCTATGCCTTGGCGACCATGGACGTCGAAGGAGGCGGCCAGGCCGCAGGAAAAGACAACGTGTCGAAGCTGTTGTGGGCCAACTGGCATCGCGAGCTCGGCGAGATCGCGATGGACGTGCAGGGCAAGGCCGGCCTACTGCTCGACAATGGCGAATTCGGGGAATGGCAACGGCTGTACCTCTTCTCGCGCTCGGACACCATTTACGGTGGCTCCAACGAGATCCAGCGCAACATCATCGCCGAGCGAGTGCTCGGCCTACCCAGGGAGGTCAAGGGCTGATGAGCGCTTGCGCGAAGAAGAAACAACGATGACGCTCTCAATTGCGCCCAAGGAGATCGACGGTCACGGACTGCTCACCGGCAAGGTCGTGCTGGTGACGGCCGCGGCGGGCACCGGCATCGGGTCGTCGGCGGCCAGGCGGGCGCTGGCCGAGGGGGCCGACGTCGTCGTGTCGGACTTTCACGAGCGGCGACTCGGCGAGACCCGCGACGAGCTGGCCGGACTCGGGTTGGGCCGGGTGCATTCGGTGGTGTGCGACGTGACGTCGACCGAGGCCGTCGACGCGTTGATCACCGATACGGCGGCCGCGATGGGTCGTCTGGACGTCCTCATCAACAACGCCGGCCTCGGCGGTCAGACGCCCGTCGTCGACATGACCGATGACGAGTGGGACCGCGTCCTGAACGTGACGCTGACATCGGTCATGCGCGCCACCCGTGCGGCGCTGCAATACTTCCGCGACGCCGGACACGGCGGCGTGATCGTCAACAACGCAAGTGTGCTCGGCTGGCGCGCCCAGCACTCACAGTCGCACTATGCGGCGGCGAAGGCCGGTGTGATGGCGTTGACCCGTTGCAGCGCCATCGAAGCCGTCGAGTACGGCGTCCGCATCAATGCCGTCTCCCCGAGCATCGCCAGGCACAAGTTCCTCGAGAAGACCAGCAGCTCGGAACTTCTCGATAAGTTGTCCTCGGATGAGGCCTTCGGCCGTGCCGCGGAGCCGTGGGAGGTGGCGGCCACGATGGCGTTCCTGGCCAGCGACTATTCCAGCTATCTCACGGGAGAAGTGATCTCGGTGTCGAGTCAGCGCGCATGACCGTGCCCACTCCGAGTCGGCGCGACGAGCTGCTTGACCTCGCCGCGACGATGTTCGCCGAGCGCGGGTTGCGGGCCACCACCGTGCGCGACATCGCGGATTCCGCGGGGATCTTGTCCGGCAGTCTCTATCACCACTTCAAGTCCAAGGAGCAGATGGTCGAGGAGGTGCTGCGCGACTTCCTCGATTGGCTCTTCGGCCGGTACGAGGAGATCGTCGAGACCGAGACCGATCCGCTGAAGCGCGTCGAGGGCCTCTTCATGGCGTCCTTCGAGGCCATCGAGCACCGGCATGCGCAGGTCGTGATCTATCAGGATGAGGCCAAACGACTTTCGCCGCTGCCACAGTTCGGGTTCGTCGACGACCGCAATCGAGAACAGCGGACGATGTGGGTGGACATCCTCAAGCAGGGCGTCGCCGAGGGCTGCTTCAGTGCGGACCTCGACGTCAACCTCGTCTACCGCTTCATCCGCGACACGACCTGGGTGTCCGTTCGCTGGTACCAGCCGGGCGGACCTCTCACTGCGGAGCAGGTCGGCAGGCAGTACCTCGCCATCGTTCTTGGTGGCATAACGACAGAAGGAGCTTAGACATGGGTGAGGCGTACATCATCGACGCTGTGCGGACCGCCGTCGGCAAGCGCAACGGATCGCTCGCCGGCGTTCACCCCGTCGACCTCGGGGCCGCCGCCTGGCGTGGTCTCTTCGATCGCAATGACGTCGACCCGGGGGCCGTCACCGACGTGATCGCCGGGTGTGTCGACGCCATCGGCGGGCAGGCAGGGAACATCGCCCGGCTGTCGTGGCTCGCCGCGGGCTTCCCCGAAGAGGTGCCCGGCGTCACCGTCGACCGGCAGTGTGGCTCGAGCCAGCAGGCGATTTCCTTCGGTGCGCAGGCGATCATGTCTGGTACCGCCGATCTGATCGTCGCAGGCGGCATGCAGAACATGAGCCAGATTCCCATCTCGTCGGCGATGATCGTCGGCGAGCAGTTCGGCTTCACCTCGCCCACGAACGAGTCGAAGAGTTGGCTGCACCGCTACGGCGATCAGGAGATCTCGCAGTTCCGTGGCTCAGAGATGATCGCGGAGAAGTGGAACGTCTCGCGCGAGGAGATGGAGCAGTACTCGCTGACCAGTCACCAGCGGGCCCAGGAGGCGATCCACGCCGGATACTTCGAGAACGAAATAGTCGCGGTGGACGGCTTCGTCACCGACGAAGGCCCGCGCGAGACGTCGCTGGTGAAGATGGCCGGGCTGAAGACTCTCGTCGAGGGCGGTCGGTTGACGGCGGCGATGGCCAGCCAGATCTCCGATGGCGCCAGCGCCGTGCTGATCGCGTCCGAGCAGGCCGTCAAGGACCACGGACTGACGCCCCGCGCCCGCATCCACCACGTCAGCGCCCGCGGCGCCGACCCGGTGTACATGCTGACCGGCCCGATCCCGGCGACGCACTACGCGCTCGAGAAGACGGGGCTGTCGATCGAGGACATCGACACCGTCGAGATCAACGAGGCCTTCGCGCCGGTCGTCATGGCGTGGCTCCAGGAGACGAAGGCCGACCCCGCGAAGGTCAACCCCAGTGGTGGCGCGATCGCATTGGGCCATCCCCTCGGGGCCACGGGCGCCAAGCTCTTCGCGACGATGCTGAACACGCTGGAGCGCACGGGTGGCCGATACGGTCTGCAGACGATGTGCGAGGGCGGCGGCACCGCCAACGTGACCATCATCGAACGCCTCTAGCCCCTCGCTTTCGCCGAGTGTGTAGCTTCTCCATGCGAGTCGCGAGTAGCGGTGCGAAGAATCCACACACTCGGCAATCGTCAGATCGGGCATCCCGCCGCGCATAGCTTGTCGCGGACGCGGCGGATGACGACGTCGGGCCGCGTGAGCATTTCGGCGCTGACGCGGATCACGACCCAGCCGGACGCCTCCAGCATCGCGATCCGGTCGATGTCCCAGGACCGCTGCCGCCGATCCGTCCAGTGCTGAACCCCGTCGTACTCGACCGCGACCTTCCATTGGCGCCATCCCATGTCGACTCGGACGCGGACGTCGCCGAATCGGTCCCGGAACTCGATCTGGGTCTCTGGCAGCGGAAGCCCGGCGTTGATGAGCACCAGTCGCAGGCGGGTCTCCTGCGGTGACTCAGCACCCCCGTCGATGAGTCGCATCACATCGCGAAGCCGCCGGACCCCGCGCAAACCGGGGCGCAGATCGGCTAGTTCGAGGACATCGGCGGCCTTCAGCCCGCTCACGCGGACCAGCGCGTCGAGATGTACTGCGGCTTGCTCTGGTGGTCGCGTCCGGCCGATGTCGAACGCCGTCCGTGCGGGCGTGGTCAGCCGCAATCCGTTGACACTGCAGCACTCCGTCGAACGGAGCGCGTAGGTGTGGCAGATGATGCCAGACGCAGTGTGGCGATCGGGTCTGCTGATCTCGGCCGGATCGTCGGGGTCGATCCATCTGGTTCCGTGTACTGCCGCAGCCGACAGTCCAACCAGGACCGCGCCGCCGCCTGACCACAGCCACGCCGCGTGCGCCCGCGTCAGTGCGGTGATGGACGCGGACTTGTGCAGGTAGACGTTTCGGTAGACCGCCCGGTAGTCCTTCTCCAGACGACGGGCGGTAACGACGCCACGGCGTACCGCGTCCTGGCCGAGGAAGGGTAATTGTTCTCGCATAACGGGGATGCTGGTGTCATCGCCTGACAGCGACCTCGACTGTGAGCGTTATGGATGCATTCCGCGAGTAGTGCTGTGGATAACCCCCACACTGGGGACGAACGGGTTGCGCGCAAGGTCTAGGCCCCCGCCACCAATGCCAGGCCGCCCAAGGCCAGCATCCAACTGGCGAAGCTGCCGACCAGGAAGTACTCGGTGACGTCATCGATCCCGACGCGCGCGGGGGTGCCGTTCTTTTCGCGTGTGGCGCTGATCTCCGGAAATCGGATGATGCTCTTGGCCGCCACGACGGCTGAGGCCATGGTCAGCTGTCCGGCCAAGCCCAGCCCGACGATCAGCAGGCGCTCCATCGGGCCTAGCAGTCGACCGCCCTTCAGCTGATCCGAGGCCTGCGGCTGGCCTGCGGGCCTGAGCGCGCCGACGGAGCCGAGAACGAGGCGCACCAGTTCGTTGGCGGTCGCGACTTGCGTCAGCATGACGCCGACGATCATCAGCAGTCGGCCGGGATCAACGGCGTGCCCACCGGCCAGCCCGACCCACTCCGTCCAGCGCTCGATCAGACCACCGACATCGGATCCCAAGCCGGCCAGCAGGACCAGTGCGGCCACTGCGGCACCGAACACCGTGAGCGGTAAGGCCTGATGTCCGCTTGTGCGCTCGGCGCGGTCGCACAACAGCAGCCACGCAACGCCGGCTCCGGCGGCGGCGGCGAGGAGAAGCAGGTCGCCCGGATGCCACAGCGCACCGAGCAGCAGGCAGGCCGCGACCGACACGACGGCAGCCACCGGAGCCGCCCATCGGGCGTCGATCAAGCCTCGGCACACGTCGCCGATCCCGACGGCGATCAGCAGCACGGCCAGCGCACTCATGCGATCTCCGAAAGGTGTTGCGAGGCAGCGACGATGAGGTCCAGCCCGTCGCGCGCCGCACGCTGGGACACCGCCGACGGGCTGATGCCCTCGTCGGCGGCGAGTTCGCGCTTGGACCGGTCGAGCACGAGACCTCTCAGGATGCGGATGGATCGTTGATCAAGCGATCCAAGCAGGTGGTCCCGACACATCAGGGCGGCGTTGATCGGGTCGGCCGAGGGCCCCGCCGCGTCGGCGGTCCGATACGACGTGCGCACCAGTGCGAACCCGGCTTGCTTCTGCGCGGCGGCCGTCCATTTGATGGCCTCGCGGGCGGCCCACCACCCAGGTCCGTCCTGGATGCCGGTACTGCGGTCGAGCATGATGGCATCCCCCCAGCCGATGCCGAAGCGGATGTCGATGTCCGGTGCGACGGCCAGTCGGAGTGACAATGCGGCGGTGATCGCGGCGCCGACGGTCGGGTAGCTGCCCTGGAACTCGTCGCCGACGGTGAATGAGGGCGCATCGACGGCATTGGGCGCGATCGCTCGCAGTGCCTTGGTCAGGTCGCGATGCAGTATCCGACGGTCGACGGCGTCACGCGACCCGACGACGTCACCGATCACCATCGCCTTCGATGAAGCTCTAGTCTTTATCCGCATCATATGAAGACTATAACTTAACTAAGCAGAGATGAAGCTCAAAACTTCATTCAAATCCCTTGGGGGCACTTCCCGAGTCGTCAGTCGACGATGTGGCCCGCGGCCGCGCGCAGGTGCTCGATCGCGTCCTCGATGATCGAGTCGACGAGTTCGGCGCAGGACGGCAGGTCGTCGAGGATGCCCGCGACCTGACCCGAAGCGAGCACGCCTGCCTCGGTGTTGCCCTCGACCAGACCGGCCTTCAGCAGCATGGGGGTGTTGGCCGCCATGACGACCTGCGACCAGGTCAACTCCTTGCCGTGACGCATCGCGAGGCCGTCCTTCACGATCGAGCGCCACGTCATGCCGGACATCTTCTTGAACTTCTGTGCGTTGAGGACCGCAGCGCTGAAACCGCGCACGGGTGACCCGCTTTCGAGCTTCTCCACCAGCCCGGTCCGCAGCACGCGGTGCGGCATGCCGTCGACTCGCTTCGACACCACCGTGCCGTCCAGCGCTGCGTCCAGGTACCGCTGCTTGACCGCATCGGGCACCGTCGAGTCCGACGTCAACAGGAAACGGGTGCCCATTGCCACCCCGGCAGCGCCGTAGGACAACGCGGCCGCAAGGCCACGTCCGTCGAAGAAGCCGCCGGCCGCCACGACGGGGATGTCCACCGCGTCCAGCACGGACGGCAGCAGCAGCGTCGTCGCGACCGGTCCGGTGTGGCCGCCGCCTTCGCCGCCCTGCACGATCACCGCGTCCGCGCCCCAGGAAGCCACCTTCTTGGCGTGCTTGGCCGCGCCGACCGACGGAATGACCACGACGCCTGCTTCCTTCAGCTTCGCGATCAGGTCGGGCTTTGGTGCCAACGCGAATGACGCCACCTTGACGCCTTCGCGGATCAACAGGTCGATCCGGTCGTTCGCGTCACCGGCATCGGCACGCATGTTGATGCCGAAGGGTTTGTCGGTGGTGGCCTTGACCTTCGTGACGGCGGTCGCCAGTTCCTCGAGCGTCATGGTCGCAGACGCGAGGATGCCGAGGCCACCCGCATTCGACGTCGCCGCCACCAGTCGCGCGCCGGCCACCCAACCCATACCTGTCTGCACGACGGGATGCTCGATTCCGATCAGTTCGGTCAGCGGTGTGCGCAACCTCTGTCCCTCGGGTCGCTGCACTCCTGCCCCCTGCGGCGTACTCATGAACGCACTTCCTTGTCCCGCAGTCCCTTCGGATCGATCACCTCGTGGATCAACCTCTGTTCGTCAGCGGATGGCAGCCGCGAGGTCCCCGCCGAGTCCAGGCCGTGAAGCTCGAATGACGTGTTCTCCGCGACCTGGTCGGGCTCGACCCCTGGATGCAACGAAACGGCTCGCATCTGATGGTTCGGGCCGTTGAAGTCGAATACGCCGAGATTCGACACGACCCGAAACACGTTGACGAACCGGTATGCCGGATTGTCGTGATCGACCTTGTCCCAACCGATTCCGGACACGATGTCGCATGCGTCGCCAAACACCCGCTTCGAGTGGTTGCCCACCCAGTAACTGGTGGCGTGGTTGATGGTGTTGCCCGGCGCGCCGCGGACGCCGAACATCTGGCGGATCGGGTGCTGAATGGGTCCGAACGCCGACAGATTCTGGTTGCCGTAGCGGTCGACCTGATTGGCGCCCATCACGACATGGCGACGACCCCAGGCCAACGTCTCGAACACCCGCCCGAAGGGCATCCAGCCCTCGATCGCACCCGTCGCGCCGAGGGCGGGGGTGTCGGCCAACAGTCGAGCCTCACCATCGGTCAGCAGAATGTCGGGGGAGAAGGTCAGCCGCGCGAGTCGGGCACCGATCGCCACCATGTTCGCCATGGGGCTGACCATGATTTCACCTGCGTTGCGGAACAATTCGGCGCACGCCACGGCACACACGTCGGCTCGGGAAGCGGAGATCATGCTGAACCTTCCTTGCGCGCCGACTCACCAAACTCGTGCACCGCGGCCTGGTAGTCGGTCTCGCTGCCGGACAGATAGGTCTGAACGAACTCGGCCCAGCTCTCGTCTGAGCCCGCGGCCTCGGCGTAGTGAGCCTGGAACTTCTCGTCGCGTCGGTAATCCGGCTCGGCGGTGGTGAAGTGCGCGCCGCCCGGCGCCTCGACGACGGTATCGACCATCATGCGGTTGACCAACAGTGCCTGCGGCGGTACCGCTTTGATCAGTTCCTCGGTCGACACCACCCGCTCGACGGACAGGAAGCGCTTCTCCGCTGCCATCAGGAAGAGGTCGTCGAAGTACGGGTCGATGCCGGTGTAGGCCGCGTTGCCTCGTTCGTCACCGAGATTCAGGTGCACGAACGCGGCGTCGAGGGTCAACGCAGGCATGGCGATCAGTTCCTCGTGGCCGCCTTCCGGTGGGCTGGAGCGAAGCGACCCGGGGATGGCCGGGGTCAGATACGGCGAGGTGACCGTCTTCAGCTCGTCACCCCAGAACGTCCGCACGTCGCTGCCCAGTCCGGCGCGGATGGGCAGGAAGGGAAGGCGTTGTGCGGCTGCGAGTAACCCGCACCGCAGCATGCCCTCGTCCATCTCTCGGGCCTCGATGGCGCCGGTGGTACGGGCCTTGGCGAACCACGGGTCGTAGAACGGCGGTGAATCCAGGGACACGAAGCCGTAGTAGACGCGCTTCACCTTGCCCGCCGAACACAGCAGTCCGACGTCGGGTCCCCCGTAACTGACGACGGTCAGGCCGGTGACGTCGGTGCGCAGCAGCGCGCGGATGAAGGCCATCGGCTTGCGCCGCGAACCCCAGCCGCCGACGCCGATGGTCATGCCGCTCTCGATCGACGAGACGGCCTCGTCCAGCGTTGTTCGCTTGTCTACCATTCCGTCCCCCGTCGCTTCGCTCCCGCCCGCCGAATCATGCCTTCTCGGCTCCCTTGGCGGTGCCCGCGAACGCGTCGCGGTGTTCGTCGGCCACGCCGGCAAGGTTCAGTTCGAACGTAAACCCCTGTTCCATGCGGTAACTGGCGTTGACCTTCTGCACGTCGATGAGGTTCAACGCCTCTTTCGCTGCCCGGATGACGCGCGTGTCCTTGACGGCGATGTCACGGGCCACGCGCAGCGCGGACTCGTCGAGGTCGGCGCGCGGCACCACCTCGTGCACGGAGCCGAACTGATGCAGGGTGGCGGCGTCCACCGTCGCGGCGGTGAAGAACAACCGACGCATCATGTGCTGCGGGACGAGTCGGGACAGGTGGGTGGCGGCGCCGAGCGCGCCCCGCTCGACCTCGGGCAGGCCGAACGTCGCATCGTTGGACGCGACGATCACGTCGGCGTTGCCGACCAGTCCGATGCCGCCGCCGACACAGAATCCGTTGACCGCGGCCACGACGGGAACCTCGCACTCGTACACGGAGCGGAACGCATGGAAGCAGCCGCGGTTGGCATCGATGAGAGCGGCATAGCCCTTGCCTTCAGCTTGAGTGTTCTGCATCTCCTTGATGTCGACGCCCGCGTTGAAGCCGCGACCCTCGGCGCGAAGTATCACCACGTGGGTGCTCGTGTCGCGCCCGGCGGCGGTGATCGCGTCCCCGAGTTCGAACCAACCGCGCGACGGGATCGCATTCACTGGTGGGTAGTCGACGGTGACCGAGACGATCCCCGGCTCGACTGTCTTGGTGGTGATCGTCATGCGAATTCCTCAGCTACTCCTGTGGCGGCTACCTAAGCAAGCACTTGCTTGGTACGCTAGCATAGTGACCGACTCGGCTGACAGTGCTGACAGCGCTGACGTGAACCTCCAACTCGCTGGCCGCGTCGTCCTAGTGACGGGCGGTGTCCGAGGGGTCGGTGCGGGCATCAGTGCCGTCTTCGCGGGTCAGGGGGCGACGGTGGTGACGTGTGCCCGCCGTCCGGTGGATGGCCTGCCGTACGAGTTCCTGCCCTGCGACGTCCGTGACGACGACTCGGTCAAGGCCCTGATCGATACCATCGTCGAGCGCCACGGTCGGATCGACGTCGTGGTGAACAACGCGGGTGGCTCGCCGTACGTACTCGCGGCTGATGCCTCGGCAAAGTTCAGCACCAAGATCATCGAACTGAACCTCATGGGGCCGCTTTCAGTTTCGCAACATGCCAATGAGCACATGCAGAGCCAGCCCCGGGGCGGTTCGATCATCAACGTGGCCAGTGTCAGCGGCCGCCGCCCCACGCCGGGCACGGCGGCCTATGGCGCGGCCAAGGCAGGCGTCGAAAGTCTCACCACCACACTGGCCGTCGAGTGGGCGCCGAAGGTCCGGGTGAACTCGCTCGTCGTCGGCATGGTGGAGACCGAGCAGTCCGAACTCTTCTACGGCGACGCCGGGTCCATCGCCGCCATCTCGGCCAACGTCCCTCTGCGGCGGCTCGCCAAGCCCGCCGACGTCGGTTGGGCCGCCGCGTTCCTAGCCAGCGACGTGGCGTCCTACATCAGCGGAGCGTCGCTCGAGGTGCACGGCGGCGGAGAGCCGCCCCACTATCTCGCCACGACGAGCGCAGTCAAATAACCAAGGAGACAACGCAGATGGGTTTGCTTGACGGCCGGGTGGTCATCGTCACGGGAGCGGGCGGCGGAATCGGGCGAGCGCACGCGCTGGCCTTTGCGGCGGAGGGCGCGCGCGTCGTGGTCAACGACATCGGAGTCGGACTCGACGGTTCGCCCGCCGGCGGCGGCAGTGCGGCGCAGGGCGTCGTCGACGAGATCGCCTCCGCCGGCGGTGAAGCCGTCACCAGCGGTGCCAACGTCGCCGATTGGGCGCAAGCCGAAGGCCTCATCCAGACCGCGGTCGACTCCTTCGGTGGCCTCGACGTGTTGGTGAACAATGCGGGCATCGTCCGCGACCGAATGTTCGCCAACACCAGTGAAGAGGAGTTCGACGCCGTCACGGCCGTGCACCTCAAGGGCCACTTCGCCACGATGAAGCACGCGGCCGCATACTGGCGGGCCAAGGTGAAGAGCGGAGAGGCCGGTCCCGACAGTCTCAATGCACGCATCATCAACACAAGTTCCGGCGCAGGCCTGCAAGGCAGTGTGGGACAAGGCAATTACAGCGCCGCCAAGGCGGGCATCGCGGCCATGACGCTGGTCGCATCCGCCGAGATGGGCCGCTACGGCGTCACCGTCAACGCCATCGCTCCGTCGGCGCGCACCCGGATGACCGAGACGGTGTTCGCCGAGATGATGTCGACCCAGGGCGCCGATTTCGACGCGATGGCCCCGGAGAACGTCTCGCCGCTCGTCGTGTGGCTGGGCAGCGTCGATTCCCGCGATGTCACCGGCCAGGTCTTCGAGGTCGAGGGTGGCATCATCCGCGTCGCCGAGGGCTGGGCGCACGGGCCGCAGATCGACAAGGGCGCCCGCTGGGATCCTGCCGAGTTGGCCCCGGTGGTCACCGACCTGCTCGCCAAGGCGCGACCACCGGTCCCCGTGTACGGGGCGTAATTCCTCACACCGGTTCGCACACCACCAGAGGGATCACTCGGACGGTGGCTTCGCGATCAGCCATGTCCACTAGTTGGGCGGGGCGAGCGTGCCGCAAACCCGGCTACGTCTTGGTGCGACGGCTGCCACCGTGCCAGTCCTCCTCCTTGCCCACGGACTGAGGGTCCGCCCCGAAGCTCGCGAGCTGAGGCCGCTCCCTCAGTGAGCGCTTGAGCTCTGCGAAGCCGGGAAACGAGGCCAGTCCGACGACGTGATCCCAGAGCTGGCCGGCGTCGTCGGGGTGCGGCAGCCTGCTGATGACCGGGCCGAAGAAGGCCGTGCCGTCCGGTGGCCGGAAGTGCAGGATCGGCGTGCCGACGTCGCGGCCGGTGAGCGCGAGCGCCTCCTCGGTCTCCGCCCGGATCTCGTCATCGAGTGAGGCGTCGTCGAGTGCGTCGGCGAGCCCGGTGGGCAATCCGACCGACTCCAGCAGCGGTTCCAGCACGTGCCGCGCGCCCTGATCGGTCGCCGAGAGCGGGTCGACCGCACGTGAGGTGTCGAAGATGCGGGTGCCCATCGCCTCGTACAGCGGGCCGACAGCCGCGCGCCCGTGCTGAGCCCGCACCCGGGCGGCGACCCGCAACAATCTCAGCCCCGCGGTGTGTCCAGCTTCGTACTCGGGCGGGAAGTGCGCGTCATAGTCGATGTGCGCGTTGAGGATTCGCAGGGAGATGAACCGCCAGTCCACCCGATAGTCGCGCTGGGCCGCGACCATCCGCACCCACTTGCTCGTCATCCAGGCGAACGGGCAGACGGGATCGAAGTAGAAGTACAGATCCGCCTCGGCCGCAGCGCTCATGCCGGCTCGCAGACCACCAACGGGATCTTGCGCTCGGTCCACGACTGATAGTCCTCGTAGGTGGGGTACATCGCGACGAGCTTGGGCCAGTAGAGTTCTCGTTCACCCTCGGTGGCCTCGCGCGCAGTCAGATGCAATGTCTCGTCCTTGATCTGGACGCTCACCGTCGGATCGGCCGTCAGGTTCAGGTACCACATCGGGTGCTTGTCGCTTCCGCCCTTGGATGCCGCGACGATGACCTTGTCGCCGTCGCGGTGGAAGTACAGCGGGCTGACGCGCGGCTCGCCGGACTTGCGTCCCCTGGTGGTCAGCAAGGCGACGGGAATGCCCTGAAAGTTGCCGCCGAGACCCGAACCGTTGTTGCGCCGGTACATGAATGTGTTGATCCGCGACATCCACTTGACGGCGAAGTCGCCGAAGGCGGTGTCCATGTACTTGGGTCTGCTGCCTGCCATGGGTGAAATCTAGCCCCCGTGCAGGAACGGGTGGAACCGCACCCGGATGTGGTGGATCTCGTTTCTCCCGTTCGCAGGCACGGCGGGAATGACGAAGGTCTCGTCGACGTGGGCGGCGAAGCGGCGTCCCGCGACCGAGACCTTAGTCAGCACATCGTATTTCGCTCGCACCACGTCGCCCATGATCGTGTAGTCGGGGGCCGTCGCGGCTCCGATGACCTTGTACTGCGGGCCACCGTCCAGACTGCGGCGCAAATGCCGTCCGGAGAACCCGTTCTTGATGCCCTGCTCGACGCGGGTGCAGTCCTCGGCGAACGGCACGGCGGCGCCGTCGTGGCTGATGAGCGCGTCGATGTAGGCCTGCGCTGCCGCGATGCGATCCGCGTCTGACGTGGTCAGCGTCAGATCCGCTCGATGATGGTGCCGGTCGACAACGCGCCGCCCGCGCACATCGTGATCAGCGCAGTGCTCTTGTCCGTGCGCTCGAGCTCGTGCAGTGCGGTGGTGATGAGGCGGGCTCCGGTGCTGCCCACCGGGTGGCCCAGCGCGATCGCGCCGCCGTTGACGTTGACGCGGTCCATGTCCGGTTCGTGCACGCGGGCCCAGGACAGCACCACCGACGCGAAGGCTTCGTTGATCTCGACGAGGTCGATGTCGCCCATCTTCATTCCGGCCTTCTCCAGCACCTTGGCCGTCGACTGGACCGGACCATCGAGGTGGTAGTACGCCTCGGCACCGACATTGGTCTGGCTGACGATGCGGGCCCGCGGGGTTAGGCCATGCGCTTTTGCCACGGACTCGTCCATCCACAGCACCGCGGCCGCGCCATCGGAGATCTGCGACGACGTGCCCGCGGTGTGAATCCCGCCCTCCATCACCGGTTTCAGCTGTGCCAGCCCTTCGAGGGTGGTGTCGCGAAGGCCTTGGTCACGGGTCACGGGCGCACGCTCGGACGTCGGCCGCTTGTTCTCGTCGAGCACGGGCGCGACGATCGGCGAGATCTCCCGGTCGAACCGGCCCTCGGCCCAGGCCACCTTGGCCTTCTGCTGGGACGCGAACCCGAAGGCGTCGATCTCCTCGCGGGTGATGCCGCGCCGCTTGGCGATTCGCTCGGCAGCGGTGAACTGGTCGGGCATGTCGATGTCCCACGACGCCGCCCGGATGATCGAGCGGTCTGGCCCGGCGTTGGCGCCGAGGCCCACCCGGCTCATCGCCTCGATGCCGCAGGCGATACCGATGTCGATGGCTCCGCCGGCGATCAACCCGGCGACCAGATGGTTGGCCTGCTGTGCGCTGCCGCACTGGCAGTCGACGGTGGTGGCGCCGACGTGCTCGGGCAGGCCGGCCGTCAACCACGCCACGCGGGTGATGTTGTTGGACTGCTCGCCGAACTGCGTGACGCAGCCGCCGATCAGCTGCTCCACGTCGCCGGCGTCGATGCCGGCCTTCTCCACGAGTGCCTTCTGCACGGCGCCGAGCAGCTCGGTGGCGTGCAGACCGGACAGCCAACCATTGCGCTTGCCGATGGGGCTGCGGGTGGCTTCTACGATGACAGGGTTACCCATTGCGCCAGGCTAGAACACGTTTCATAAGTCTGACAAGCTGCGATGCTGCCACGCCTTTGATCTGCAGTGAAGGCATGTTTTACTGGCACTAGAACACGTTGCAATTAGGAGCGCACACTGTGAATGCCCCCTCGGGGAATCCCCTCAACATCCCCTCGGACTTCGACTTCCTGGATCCCGACGTCAACCTCGTCGGCCTGCCCGTGGCGGAACTCGCTGAGCTGCGCAAGTCCGAGCCGATCCACTGGGTGGACATCCCGGGAGGCGCCGGTGGATTCGAGGACCACGGTTACTGGTTGGTGTCCAAGCACGCCGACGTCAAGGAAGTCTCCCGCCGTAGCGAGGTCTTCTCCAGCTGGCAGAACGGCGCCATCCCGACCTGGCCGAAGGAAATGACGCGCGAGTCGGTCGAGATGCAGCGCGCCGTCATGCTCAACATGGACGCGCCGCACCACACCCGGCTGCGCAAGATCATCTCTCGCGGGTTCACGCCGCGCGCCATCGGACGGCTGGAGGAGGAACTCGCCGAGCGCGCCCAGAACATCGCCAAGAGTGCCGCCTCCGTGGGCAGTGGCGACTTCGTCGAGCAGGTCAGCTGCGAGTTGCCGCTGCAAGCCATCGCTGGACTGCTCGGCGTGCCGCAGGAGGACCGCGACAAGTTGTTCCGCTGGTCCAATGAGATGACGGGTGGCATGGACCCCGAGTACGCCGACGTCGATCCGGCGCAGTCCTCGATGGAGTTGATCATGTACGCGATGGCCATGGCCGACGAGCGGGGTAAGAACCCGACCGACGACATCGTGACCACCCTGATCCAGGCCGACGTGGAAGGGGAGAAGCTCTCCGACGACGAGTTCGGCTTCTTCGTCATCATGCTGGCGGTCGCGGGCAACGAGACGACGCGCAACTCGATCACCCACGGCATGATCGCGCTGGCGAACAACCCTGACCAGTGGGAGCTCTTCAAGTCCGAGCGCCCGTCGACGACCGCCGACGAGATCATCCGCTGGGCCACCCCGGTGTCGGCGTTCCAGCGCACCGCCAACGAGGACACCGAGCTCTCGGGTGTGCAGATCAAGAAGGGCCAGCGACTGGTGATGTCCTACCGTTCGGCCAACTTCGACGAAGAGGTCTTCGACGATCCGCACACCTTCAACATCCTGCGCGACCCGAACCCTCATGTGGGCTTCGGCGGCACGGGCGCCCACTTCTGCATCGGCGCCAACCTCGCGCGCATGACCATCAACCTCATCTTCAATGCGGTCGCCGACCACATGCCCGATCTCAAGCCCGTCGGCGAGCCCGAGCGGCTACGGTCGGGTTGGCTCAATGGAATCAAGCACTGGCAGGTCGACTACAGCGGCACGAGTGCTTAGCAGGAGCTGAAACTTCAAGGAAACAAGGAGGATTCGGGTGGACTTCAGTCCAGACGAAGGGCAGCAGGCCGCCGCCGATGTCGTGACGTCCGCGCTCGGCCGGGACAACAGTTGGGCCGCACTGGTCGACAGCGGTGTCATCGCCTTCGGTGTGCCAGAACGTCTCGGGGGCGACGGCGTGGATCTCCCCGCGATCGGTTCGGCGCTGACCGAGATCGGTCGACACGGCACGGTCAGTCCCGCGCTGGCCACGCTCGGTTTCGGGCTGGTGCCGCTTCTGGACCTGGCGTCCGACGAGCAGCAGGACCGCTTCCTGGCCGGGTTGGCGAAGGGTGGCCGGCGGACAGGAGCGAAGCGACCGGGGGAATGTTCCGTGCTGACCGCGGCGCTCAACGAGCCCGGTTCCGCGTTGCCCGAACATCCCTCGACCAGCTTCGCCGACGGGAAACTCTCCGGCACCAAGGTCGGCGTTCCCTATGCGGAACTTGCTGATTGGATGATCGTCACCACTGACGGCGGCGTCGTCGTCGTATCGCCGAAGGCTGACGGCGTGACGCTGACCAAGACGCCGACGGCGAACGGGTCCGACGAGTACGTCGTGACTTTCGACGACGTCGCGGTGCCCGAGTCGGACGTGCTGTCTTCCGGAGCCGACGTCCATCGCGTCAACCAGTTGGTGCTGGCGTCGATCGGCGCCTTTGCGGCGGGCCTCGTCGCGGGAGCCTTGCGGCTGACCGCCGACTACGTGGCCAAGCGTGAACAGTTCGGCAGGCCGCTGTCGACGTTCCAGACCGTCGCCGCTCAGCTCGCCGAGGTCTACATCGCCTCCCGCACAATCGCGTTGGCGGCGACCTCGGTGGTCTGGCGCCTCGCCGAGGGACGCGACGCGGACGACGATCTCGACGTGCTCGGCTACTGGCTGACGTCGCAGGCGCCGCCGAACATGCAGACCTGTCACCACTTGCACGGCGGAATGGGCATGGACATCACCTACCCGATGAACCGCTACTACTCCACTGTCAAGGACCTCACCCGACTCCTCGGTGGTCCCGCACATCGTCTCGACCTGGTGGGATCCTAAATGTTCATCGAACTGACCCCCGAGCAGCGGCAGCTGCAGGCCGAGATGCGGCAGTACTTCACCAATCTCATCTCGGCTGAGGAAGCCGCCGAGATGGAGATCGACCGGCATGGCAAGGCCTATCGGGCGATCATCAAGCGGATGGGCTCCGACGGCAAGCTCGGCGTCGGCTGGCCAAAGGAGTTCGGCGGGCACGGTTTCGGCCCCATCGAACAGCAGATCTTCGTCAACGAGGCGGCCCGTGCCGAGGTGCCGCTGCCCGCGGTAACGCTGCAGACGGTCGGACCCACGCTGCAGGTGTACGGCACGGAACTGCAGAAGAAGAAGTTCCTGCCCGCAATCCTCGCTGGCGACGTGCACTTCGCGATCGGTTACTCCGAGCCCGAGGCAGGCACCGACCTCGCCGCGCTGCGCACCTCGGCCGTGCGGCACGGCGACGAATACATCGTCAACGGCCAGAAGATCTGGACCACCGGCGGCCACGATGCGGACTACCTCTGGCTCGCCGTCCGGACGGACCCAGATGCTTTGAAGCACAAGGGCATTTCGATCCTGATCGTCGACACGTCCGACCCCGGTTACTCCTGGACGCCGATCATCCTGTCCGACGGCGCGCACCACACCAACGCCACCTACTTCAACGACGTGCGGGTGCCCGTCGAGATGCTGGTCGGTGAGGAGAACGCCGGGTGGCGGCTGATCACCACCCAGCTGAACCACGAGCGCGTCATGCTCGGACCCGCGGGCAAGGTGGCAGGCATCTACGACCGCGTGCGCACCTGGGCCTCCAAGCCCGGCGGCAACGGCGTCACCCCGATCGACCACGAAGACGTCAAACGCGCGCTCGGTGAGATCCGTGCGATCTGGCGAATCAACGAGCTGCTCAACTGGCAGGTGGCTGCTGGCGGCGAGGAGATCAACGTTGCCGATGCCGCCGCCACCAAGGTCTTCGGCACCGAGCGCATCCAGCGGGTGGGACGCCTCGCCGAGGAGATCGTCGGGAAGTACGGCAACCCTTCTGAGGAAGATACGGCCCGACTCCTCACCTGGCTGGACAGCCACACCAAGCGCAACCTGGTCATCACGTTCGGCGGCGGTGTGAACGAAGTGATGCGCGAGATGATCGCGGCATCGGGTCTGAAGGTGCCCCGGGTGCCGCGGTGATGAGCGCTTGCGCGAAGAGCAGACGATCGTGACGGCCATCGAGGACATCGAGAAGGCCGCCGAGCGCGTCAAGGCCGAGGGTCGCAGCACGCCGCGGGTCGGCCGGCACCCGGTGAACCAGCCGATGATGGACCACTGGACTGACGCGCTCGGCGACCGGAATCCGATCTATGTCGACGACGCGGCGGCGAAGGCCGCCGGTCATCCCGGCGTCGTCGCGCCTCCGGCGATGATCCAGGTCTGGACGATGATGGGGCTCGGCGGGGTCCGTCCCGACGACGATCCGCTGGGAAAGATCATCGAATTGTTCGACGATGCAGGCTATGTCGGCGTCGTCGCGACCAACTGCGAGCAGACCTATCACCGCTACCTGCGTCCCGGCGAGGAGGTCAGCGTCGCCGCCGAGCTCACCGATGTCGTCGGCCCCAAGCAGACCGCACTCGGCGAGGGTTTCTTCATCAACCAGAAGATCACGTGGACAGTCGGTGATGACGTAGACGATCCAGTTGCCGAAATGAACTGGCGCATCATGAAGTTCATCCCACGCGACCAGGCGGACGCTCGATCGGCCACCTCGTCGGTGCCCGACGACCTGGATCCCGACTCGGCGATGCGGCCCGCGTCGTCCAAGGACACCCAGTTCTTCTGGGACGGTGTCGACGCGCACGAGTTGCGCATCCAGAAGCGGGCCGACGACACGCTGCAGCACCCCCCGATTCCCGCCCTGTGGCTGGACGCTGAAAGAGAAGTGCAGGAGTCGGATTATCTCGTGGCCAGCGGCAAGGGCACGGTGTTCAGCTTCGTCGTGCACCACGCGCCCAAGGTTCCCGGCCGGACGCTGCCGTTCGTCATCGCACTCGTCGAGCTCGACGAAGGGGTGCGAATGCTGGGCGAGCTCCGCAACGTCGACCCTGCCAGTGTGCAGATCGGAATGCCCTTGCGCGCCATGTACATCGACTTTCCGGCCAACGACGTCGGACTGGCATGGACCAACTACGCATGGGAGCCGGACGCGTGAGCGCACCCGTAACGGAGGTCGGCACGAAGCTGCCCGAACTGGTGCTCTACGGCGATCCGACGTTCATCGTCTCGACCGCCGTCGCCACACGCGACTACCAGGACGTCCACCACGACCGGGACAAGGCGCAGGCGAAGGGGTCCAAGGACATCTTCGTCAACATCCTCACCGACACCGGTCTGGTGCAGCGCTTCATCACCGACTGGGCGGGACCGAACGCGGTGATCAAGTCCATCGGGCTGCGGCTGGGCGTGCCCTGGTACGCCTACGACACGGTGACGTTCTCCGGTGAGGTCACCGCGTTCGACGACGGCCTGATCACGCTGAAGATCAAGGGCAGCAACAGCCTTGGCGATCACGTCATCGCGAATGCGACCCTCGCGATCGGAGGTGTCTGATGCCCGTCCGAAGACGACCGGGAGTCGAGGAATGAACACAGACCTGTCCGGTAGGGCCGCGATTGTGGGAATCGGCGCCACCGACTTCTCCAAGAACTCCGGGCGCAGTGAGCTGCGGCTTGCGGCTGAAGCCGTGCTCGATGCGCTCGACGACGCGGGTCTGACACCCGCCGACGTCGATGGCATGACGACGTTCACGATGGACTCCAACACCGAGGTCGCCGTCGCGCGTGCCACGGGCATCGGTGATCTAAAGTTCTTCTCCAAGATCCACCACGGCGGTGGTGCCGCGTGCGCGACAGTGCAGCAGGCGGCGATGGCCGTCGCCACCGGCATCGCGGACTGCGTGGTGGCCTATCGCGCGTTCAACGAGCGGTCGGGCATGCGTTTCGGCCAGGTGCAGATGCGGCTGGTGGAGAACGCCGACTCGACCGGAGTGGACAACTCGTTCTCCTATCCGCACGGCTTGTCCACCCCTGCAGCACAAGTCGCGATGATCGCCAAGCGGTACATGCACCTTTCGGGGGCGACGAGCAAGGACTTCGGCGCCATCTCGGTCGCCGATCGTAAGCACGCCGCCAAGAACCCCAAGGCCTACTTCTACGAGAAGCCGATCACCATCGAGGAACACCAGGCCTCCCGATGGATCGCCGAGCCCCTCCGACTTCTCGACTGTTGCCAGGAGACCGACGGCGGTGTGGCGCTGGTGATCACCTCGCCCGAGCGGGCCAAGGACCTGAAGAGCCGGCCGGCAATCATCGAGGCGGCGGCGCAGGGCGCCAGCCCGAACCAGTACTCGATGGTCAGTTACTACCGGCCGGAACTCGACGGTCTGCCCGAGATGGGTCTCGTCGGCAAGCAGATGTGGGCGCAGTCAGGGCTGGTGCCGACCGACATCCAGACCGCGATCCTCTACGACCACTTCACCCCGTTCACGCTGATTCAGTTGGAGGAGTTGGGGTTCTGCGGCTGGGGCGAAGCAAAGGATTTCATCGCAGACGGTGCCATCGAGATCGGTGGGCGATTGCCGATCAACACTCACGGTGGCCAGCTCGGCGAGGCGTACATCCACGGTATGAACGGCATCGCGGAGGGCGTGCGACAGCTACGAGGCACGTCGGTCAACCCCGTGCCCGACGTCGAACACGTCCTGGTCACGGCCGGCACCGGCGTGCCGACCTCGGGTTTGATCCTGGGATAGTCGGTCACCGACCGACGGCCCGCGCACCCACGACACGGAGATATGGCAAATTTTTGAACAATGTGTCTGTGCTGGACATTTTCTCTCCCCAAGGAATAGCATCAGATTTTCGACAACTTCTGACCTGGGGTAGCGCACTGATCGGAGGAAGGGGAGCGGCAGATGTCGGGGGACGAGCAACGGAGAGCGCCAGGTTTGGCAAAGATCGAGCATAGACCGCGCGGTCCAAGTGGTCAGGTGGACACTTACGGCCGAAGATCCGACGCCTCGGCGGTTGGCCAGCCGAGGCCCCGCTGTGAACCGCCGACGACTGATTCCTTTGCCGCATCGGTCTCGATGCTCGATTCGGAACCGCAGTCGAATCCGGTCGAGCGTCAGGATGTACCAGAGCGGGGATGGGGCGCGCCGCCGAACGACCGCCAAGTAGGTGTGCTCGAAGTGTTGATCGTCGACGACTGCACGCTCTACCGCGAAAATCTGGCAGCGGTGCTGGCCACCAGCGATGCGGTCGCGACAAGTTTGGCGTGGGATTTGATGTCACTCCGAGCGGCCCTGGGAGCCAGTGCGCCCGACATCGTTCTGCTTAGCGTAACGACCAAGAACAACGCGGTGCTGCTGCGAACGACGATTGCATCGAAGCCGGACGCGAGGGTGATCGCGGTCGGAGTGTCAGAAGACGACGAGTCAACGATCGTCGCGTGCGCCGAGGCGGGAGTAACTGGGTACCATCTTCGCTCCGAGTCCCTCGACGACTTGCTCGCGTTGATTTGCAAGGTTGCCCGTGGTGACTGCGCATGTCCGCCTCGAGTGGCGACGATCTTGCTACGTCGCCTGTCGATGCTGGCGGCGATTCGTGAGCCTGCGGCGGAGGCACTAGTTCTGACCGCACGGGAGATTCAGATCCTGCGCATGCTAGAGATGGGCCTGTCGAATCGGGACATCGCCGACCAACTGTGCATTGCGCTGCACACGGTGAAAAACCACGTGCACAGCGTGTTGGGAAAGCTCCGCGTCGGCACTAGGGCCCAGGCCGCGGCGGTCTCGCGCTCAATTCAGTGCACCGGGGTGAGCTCGAAGGAGCTAGGCACCGTGCCGATCTGAAAATGGCTCCAACGGTCCATGTACGGCCGAACAGAGCCGGGTAATAGTTGATCGGTGCGAAGTGAGTTAGCTCAGCCCCGTCATTCCATGCGGTGTCAGGCGGGTTCGCTGACGCTCTCCCGGTCGGTGGAGATCGACTGGATTCCATTGGAGGGTAACCGGGACACGCGGCTGGGCTGGTTGCTGACGACCGGGCGACACCCCCGCGCCTGTGCGCTAGGCCGACCGAGCCTCTTTCGCCGTGGCGAGTCGAGTAACGGTAGCCCAACGAGACGCCACCGGAGCACCGAAGGTGTGGTCGTCGCTGAGCAGTTGAGGAGGGCGGATCGATGACCGCCCAGGCAATCCCTTCGACCTCGTGGACGACGCAAGTCACGGGACGCCATTGCTGCGGATTCGAGCGAACCGCTAGTCGAGCTGTCGGTGCTGACCTGGTCGCCGGTGGCCTGACCCGGCTAAAGCCGGTCAACGTCTTCCAGCCCAAGCACGAGTCGTCCTCGGAAGCGTCGAAGCTGGACGGCTCGAGGTCCGTGAAGTACGCGTTCTCGAACTACTCCACACGCAAGTTGCCCGACCTGGTGAGGTTGGTTGAGCGGAACCGCGAGCTCCCGGATCTTGCGACGGGCGATCTGTTGGAACTGGTAACGACGTACGGGCTGTCGGACGTGGTGAAGTCGCTTGGGCTCCTTCATTCGTTCGATCCTCAGCGGCACAACTTTCCAGGTTCCTCGGGCGGCGGGGGTGGCGGATCGCCGGAGGCCCTCGGGGGGGTATGGCCGCCGTTGAAGAACGTGCTTGAGTTCCTGAGGCAGGGCCCACCGGATCCCTCGCGTGTCGGGTTATGCAGTGTCATCAGAAGTGCCTTCTCGAAGTTGGCACTGTCGCTTGGCATTCCGCACCCTCTGGCCGCGCCACCACCCGAGACGCCAGGGGGCCCCGGCTCTCCATCGCGGCTGAGCGGGCACCTGGTTCGGGTGCCGTTGTGATGGGGTCCGCTCATGTGCAGCAGGCGGCTGATGGTCAGCAAAGCGGGCCCGATTCCGAATCGAATCGGCGAGGCCACCGCGAACATGGCCGCTGGAACGTGCCGCCGGCTGGACCGGAGAACTCAGAGGTGGCTTGGGAGGGGACGAATGCTCAAGATCCACTTCGGGACGAAAGCATCTTGATCATCGACGACTGCACGCTCGATCGCGAGAATCTGGCTGCCATCTTCGCCCTGAATGGGATAGCCGTTCCATGTATCGCTTGGGATTTGCCCTCGTTAGTCACAGCACTCTATGGAACCGAGCCGAGCGTCGTCCTTCTGAACATAGCGACTCGTGACAGTGCGTTGTTGCTGCGGGCGGCTATGGACCTCAGTCCAAACGTGCGAGTGATCGTCTTGGGTGCCTCCGAGGACAACGAATCGGAGATCGTCGCGTGCGCCGAGGCCGGTGTGGCCGGCTATCACATGCGAACCGACTCGCTCAAAGACTTGCTTGTATTGCTACGCAAGGTCGCTGCCGGGGAAACATCGTGCTCGCCACGGGTCTCCGCAATTTTGCTCCGTCGATTGTCGGCTCTGGCTTCGCAGCGAGAACCGTCGGCGAAGGAACTAGCTCTTACGACTCGGGAGGCCCAGATCTTGACGATGCTGGAACTGGGTCGGTCCAACCAGGACATTGCGACGCAGCTCGCCATCGCGGTTCACACAGTCAAAAACCACGTGCACAGCCTGTTGACCAAACTGGGCGTTAGCACGCGTGCCGAGGCGGCGGCACTATCCCGCACGATCCGGCTACACAAAAGCCGGGGCTGAGCACACACGAACTAGGCCCCGGTCCATACAAAAATTAGCTCTGATGGTCCATGTACGAGAGCGTTGCAGACCCCGATAGTTATGGGGTGCACTTCGAGTTAGCTCCAGACGTTGGTGGGCGATCGCTGGAAAATGAATCGGCCTCGCACGGTTCGACGGCAGGCGCATCAGTCGATTCGACGGCGTTCGCATCGGAACCGCCGCCGCCGACCAACAGGCGCCCGGTCGACGCACAGGCCTGCGGATGGTGCCAGCGATGAATATAGCTGCGCCACAGAGCTTTCAGCCAACTTATGCTACACGACTAGGAAACCATGCCGCACCATGCATTTCCCGACACCTATATCGCGTTTCCCGACACCGAAGTCGTCGGTGACGTGGTGGCGGACTTTGCCGCCGCGGCGCAAGATTGGCCTCACCGTCCCGCCATCGTGCACAACGGGGCCGCCATCACCTATCGAGACCTCGCAGAGCGGGTCCGTGTTGCCGCATCGCGCTACCGGGTACGCCGATTAGATGCCGATGGGCCATCCGGTCTGATCGGTGTGTTGGTCTCGCACACACCCGCTGTGGTAGTGCACCTGCTTGGGATCCTGCAAGCCCCCGCCACCTACTGCCCGATCGACGCCGCTCTTCCGGTCGCCCGCAAGCAGGCGCTCGCCGCGGTACTCGGCCTGGATCGTTTGTTTGGGGTAGCCCCCGACCCGCACGAACAAACGAACCTGCGGATCGAAACGCTCGACGAGGACCAAGTAGCTGCGGATGAAGGTCTGCCCCAGCCTTTATGGCACCGGACCGATCCAGCGTATGTGCTATGCACCTCCGGTTCTACTGGAGCGCCGAAGCCGGTGGTGGTCTCGCGGCATGCCTTAACCGTTACGGTGCGCGCACTTCGCGATCTCTTCGCGCTCACCCCCGCGGACCGTGTGCTCCAATTCGCCTCGCTTGGCTGGGACACCTGTTTGGAGGAGATCTTGCCCGCGATGACCGCCGGCGCGACACTGGTTTTCGACGAAGAGGCCCAATCCGGCTCGTTCCCGCGCTTCGTCCGCATGCTGGCGCAACGGGAAGTCACCGTGCTCGACCTGCCGACGGCATTCTGGCACGAACTTGTGCTTTTCCTGCATGAGGAGCACGCGGTACTTCCGGCCAGCGTGCGTCTGGTGGTGATCGGCGGCGAGCGGGTCGATCAGACCCGATTGCGGCAGTGGCGTGATCTCGAAGGAGGACACATTCGGTTGCTCAACACCTACGGGTGCACCGAAACGACGATGGTGACCCACGCTGTGAAGCTCGCCGGTCCCGGCACCGAACCAGAAGTCGCTTCCCGCGACGCCGAGGCGCCACTCGGGCGTCCGCTGCCCCATGTGCGCGATCACGTCACCGATGACGGTGAATTGCTGGTCTCGGGGCCCTCCCTGGCCACGGGATACCTCGGATCGCCGGAACTCACCGCGAGTGGATTCCCGGTCGTATCGACCGGTCATGGCTCCGGACCGACCCGGTGGTTCCGCACCGGCGATCTGGTCACCCGCGGCGAACAGAATCTGCTGTATTCGCGCGGTCGCGCTGACGAACAGGTGAAAGTTCTTGGTGTGCGAGTACATCCGGCCGAGGTCGAGGCACAGTTGAACACCCACCACGCGGTCGCGGGCGCCGTTGTGGTCGGCGAACGGCTACTCGGGCGCACGTCGTTGACGGCGTACGTTGTTCCGTCTTTGGCGACCACTCCCGTTGAGCTGAAACGTCACCTACGTGAGCGCCTGCCCAGCCAATTCGTTCCCAGTCGAGTGAAATTCGTGGCTGCACTGGCTTACACGGCCAGCGGCAAAGTTGATCGTGCAGCAACGCGGCGTGCTGCAGCGGACTACGACAGCAAAGGTGCAAGCCAATGAGCCTCGACCACATCGTGCACATCTTCCGTAGGGTCCTCAACACCAGTGAGGCGAATGCGAGCTCCAACTTCTTCGAACTCGGAGGCGATTCACTGCTAGCCACCCGGGTGCTCAGTGCGATCGCCCGGGACTTCGGGCCGGAGTTGTCCTGGGAAGACTTCATCGAAAACCCCTCGGCGGAGGGGTTATTCGCTAAAGTCACCGCCGCAGTGCCATGAACAGGGGAGGCATGCGTGTCGTCGTCGTTGGTGCCGGTCTGGCCGGCCTGACGGCTGCTCTCGATTTGGCGGCGGCGGGCGCGGAGGTCACAGTGCTGGAGGCGCGTGATCGGGTAGGCGGTCGGATGTACGGCATCCCGGTGTCCGCGAGTGTCGTCGCCGACGGGGGTGCTGCCTATCTGGGCGTGCGGCATACCGAGCTGCTCGCACTGGTGCGGGAACACGGACTTGGCCTGGCTTCGACAGCGATGGCCGGGGATAGCACATTCCTGGTGTCGGATCGGCGGACGACAACTGCGAGTCGGGTGCCTCCGCTGGACGCGGTCGCGCTCGGCGATCTGTTCGATCGGCTTGAGGATCTCGTCGCGCAGGTTCGACCCGATGCGCCGTGGCAGAGCCCACAGGCGGGACGCCTCGACCGGTTGTCTGCCGCGCGCTGGCTTGCCGACGTGGTAGATCATCCGGACGCACAGACCTTCTTCGGGCTATTCATCGGCGAGATGATGGCGGCCGATCCGGCGGCGATCTCTGTTCTGCACATGGCTTTCTATCTGCGCTCGGGCGGAGGGATCCGCTATCTCAACGCCTTCGAGGGCGGAGCCCAGCAGTGGCGGATCGACGGTGGGGCGCACCTGCTGTGCCTGGCGCTTGCTGAACGGCTCGGCGAGCGGGTGCGGTTGCGTCATCCTGTTTCTGCCATCGATCAGAACGCCGACGAGGTTGTGGTTCACTGCGTTTCGGACATCGATGGCACTCGTTCCGAGTATCGGTCCGACCAGGTCGTCGTCGCCGTACCGCCGCTGTTGGCGCAACAGATCGAGTTCCGGCCTGCTCTGCCCACGTCGCGGGCGACGGCGGCCACCGGCCGCGGCTGCGCGATCAAGATACATCTGAGTTATCCGGCTCCGGTGTGGCGTGAGCACGGCTTGTCCGGATGGTCGGTGAGTGCGCACGGGCCGCTGCTGTCTACGGTCGATGACTCTCCGCCGGATGAATCCTCAGGCGTGCTAACGGGATTCGTTACCGGTGCGGCAGCATCGGCATTCAGTGCCCTGTCGCCGGCCGAGCAGCAGGACGCGGCGCTGGCCCACGCCCGGCGGCTCTTTCCGGAGCTGCCGCCGCCGACACAATGCACGGTGACCGACTGGCTGGCCGAGAAATACAGCAGGGGATGCTATGCCGCCTTGTTCGGGCCCGGCGACTGGCTGCGGCTCGGCCCGACACTGACAACACCGCATGGCCGCGTCCACTGGGCCGGCACCGAAACCAGCCTGGAGTTCTTCGGGCTGATGGAGGGTGCGATCAGGTCGGGCCAACGCGTCGCGACCGAATTGATCCACGGCGCTGAATCGGCGACCCTTTCGCGAAAGGTTGTGGCGTTATGACAATACTCGTCGAACCCCCGGGTGCTGGCTTCAGTGCCGCCGCTCAACCGTACACCTATGTACGCAAAGAGTTGTCCGAACCGGATTGGCGTCGTTACCCAGGTTGGGCGACGGTCACCGAGTCCGAGTGGGGGGACGCACAATGGCAGCGGGCGCACTCCGTCAAGAACATAGGGCAGCTGCGCGCGGTGACAGGGGACCTGCTCGACGAGCGGTTCTACGCCGACTTGGCCGCCGATCAGCAGCAGCGCGCCACCATGTCGATGCTGCTGCCGCCGCAGATGCTGAACACCATGGCTCCCAACTGCGCGCCGGAACGCCGCACGTTTACTGAGGCCTTCTATGCCGATCCGATCCGGCGTTACATGCTGCCGGTGCTCAGTGATCGCGAGCCGGAGTGGTGCTCACATCCTTACGCCGAGCGAGACTCGTTGCACGAGAGCGAGATGTGGGTGGTGGAGGGGCTGACCCATCGATACCCGACCAAGGTCCTGGCCGAAATGCTCTCGACCTGCCCGCAATACTGCGGGCACTGCACGCGGATGGATCTGATCGGCAATTCCACACCAACGATCAGCAAGACCAGGCTAACCCTGCAGCCAGCCGACCGGCAGGACCGAATGCTGGACTACCTGCGCGCCACACCGACTGTGCGCGATGTCGTGGTGTCCGGTGGGGATGTGGCGAACGTCCCCTGGCCGCGGCTGGAGTCGTTTCTCACGCAGTTGCTCGAGATTGACACCATCCGCGATATCCGTTTGGCGACGAAGGCCCTGGCAGCGCTGCCACAGCACTGGCTGCAAGCGAAGGTGCTCGACGGAGTTAGTCGGGTCGCGCACCTTGCCGCCGCCCGCCGGGTCAACCTCGCGCTGCACACCCACATCAACCATGTGCAGTCGGTGACTCCACTGGTCGCGGCGGCGACGGGGGCACTGCTCGACGCAGGGCTGCGAGACGTGCGCAACCAGGGAGTGTTGATGCGCGGGGTGAACGCCACCGTCGACGACCTGCTCGACCTGTGCTTCGCGCTGCAGGGGGAAGCAAATATCCTGCCGTACTACTTTTATATGTGCGACATGATCCCCAACGCCGAACACTGGCGGACCTCACTGTGGCAAGCGCAACAATTGCAGTTGTCGATCATGGGTTATCTGCCCGGATTCGCAACACCGCGAATCGTCTGCGATGTTCCCTACGTCGGTAAACGGTGGGTCCATCAGGTGGTCCGTTACGACCGGAACCTGGGCATCTCCTACTGGAGCAAGAACTACCGCACCGTTTTAGATGGAGCGGATGCCGATGCCGATGCTTTGAACCGTGTCTACCCGTTCTACGACCCGATCGATAGTCTGCCGGCGTCAGGGCAGGAATGGTGGCGAAAAGGTTGCGGCTGTCCATGTGGTACAGCAGTTTCGGACGGATCATGGCGATGTATGCACTGAAACATGGGTCGGAGCGCTCGGCAACCCGGGCGCTAAGTATAGGCAACCGGGTTGGTCTGAGTGGGCAGCTGCTGGTTTGGACGACTGTCGGCCCGCTGGTCCGATTCGGCCTCCCCAAGTGCCGCGCACGCGGCGACGGCATCCTTGCGGCGGAATTCGAAGGGTTGGGGTAGACGATGCAACAGACCGAGATCCAGGCAAGAACCGTCGATCGTCTCTCCAACAATGGGAACGGGCATCCGACGGCGGTTGGCGACACAGTCACAGTCCCGCCGAAACCCGAAGCAGTGAACGGCAGCGTTGCAGTTGCCGCACCGAGTCTCATACCGAGCGAGGTATTCGAGCGCACCACTTGGCAACGGCGATACGCGGCCAAGCTGCGGCTGACCGACATATTGGCCGTCTGCGTAGCAGTGGCACTGGCGCAGTACATTCGATTCGGACCTATCGACTCGACAGGCGGATACGACGAGTACTTGGTGCCGGGCTTCTCTGTTCTGTTCGCCATCGTGTGGCTTTCGGCGCTGTCCACGTTCCACACGCGTTCCCCGAGGCTGATCGGGTCCGGCATCGAAGAGTACCGGCGCGTAGTCGCTGCGTCCTTCTGGACCTTCGGCGCCATTGCGATCGTCGCGCTTCTCTTCCAACTAGGCGTCGCGCGGGGTTATCTGGCGGTGGCGCTGCCGGCCGGGACGCTGGGTCTGGTGCTGAGCAGATTACTGTGGCGTGGGCAGGTGGCGCGCAAGCGCGCGGACGGCGGCTGTCAAACTGCGGTGCTAGCCATCGGAGAACTCGATGCGGTGCAGACACTTGCGAACGAGCTGACCGAAAATCCGATCGATGGATATCGCGTAGTCGGGGTCGGGATACCAGGCTATGGCCCCCCGCGTGGCGAACAGATCACCGTTAACGGTCGGATCATCCCAATCATCGGCGGGGAGAGCCAAGCGTTGGCGGCGATCCGTACCTGCGGGGCCGACACCGTCGCCATTGCCGGCACGGAACACTTCGGCGTCCGGGGAATCCGCCGACTCATCTGGGATCTCGAGCCGCTGGGTGTTGATCTCGTGGTTTCCACCGGTGTCATGGATGTTGCCCTTTCTCGGCTGGTAATGCGGCCAATCGCCGGGTTGCCGCTGTTACACATTGAGAAACCCCAATACCTTGGCGCGAAGCGGTTCCAGAAGCGCGCGTTTGACGTCTGCTTCGCATCGGCGGCGCTCATCGCGACCCTGCCGATACTCATCGGCACCGCTATCGCGGTGAAAGTCAGCAGCCGGGGACCGGTGTTCTATTCCGCTGAACGTATAGGCATCGACGGCAGACCGTTCTCCATGTTGAAGTTCCGCACCATGGTCCGGGATGCCGACAAACAGCTGACTAGCCTATTGAGCGCCAACGAAGGTAACCGACTGCTGTTCAAGATCCATGACGATCCGCGTATTACACGCGTCGGCCGTCTGTTACGGCGGTTCAGTGTCGACGAGCTGCCGCAGTTTCTCAACGCGCTGCGGGGCGAGATGAGCGTCGTCGGCCCTCGTCCACCGTTGCGGCGCGAGGTGGAGGCATATGACTGCGACGTATTGCGTCGGCTGCTGGTGAAGCCGGGCGTCACAGGCTTGTGGCAAGTGAGTGGTCGATCCGACCTATCCTGGGAAAAATCCGTCCGCCTGGATCTCTCGTATGTCGACAACTGGTCGATGATTGAAGACGTTTTGATCATCGCAAAGACGTTACGGGCTGTATTCCGACGTTCTGGGGCCTACTGAGGTTGGCTATGGACGATCAGATGAATATCACGGTCCTCGGAATCAACTACCATCCGGAACCCTTTGGTATAGCGCCGTATACGACCGGACTGTGCCGCGGTCTGACGAATAGAGGTTACCGGGTCAACGTTGTCGCCGGAATGCCGCACTATCCGGAGTGGCGGGTGCAGGCGGAGTATCGCTGGACATGGACATCGAACGAGAAGATCGATGGCGTATCCCTGAAAAGGGTTAGACATTCGGTTCCACGAAGATCATCGAACTTTCGTCGGCTTCTCATGGAAGCAACCTTCGGTGCTCGCGGCGCCGTATCGCATTGGCACGAGCCAGACATAGTCCTATGCGTAACTCCGGCGCTGCTATCGACTGCAGCCCAATGTCTACGACACCGTGTGTCCGCCCAGCGTCGCCGACCGGTGTTCGGAGTCTGGGTTCAGGACCTCTACACGGTCGGGTTGAGTGAAACGCAGAGGCCGGGATCCGCCGCGGCCAAGATTGCCAGCCGACTGGAGAGCTGGGTTATGCAGGAAGCCGATGGCATCGTCGTTGCGCACAACAGGTTTCGCACCCAGCTGGCGCAGACTATGCAGGTCGACCCAACCAAGGTCACGACGATCAGAAACTGGACTCACGTTCGGTCGAGCGTCGCAGGTGACCGGAGAGCGAGTCGCGGACGCTTCGGTTGGGCAGAAAACGAGATCGTCGTCCTGCACGCCGGGAACATGGGTGTGAAGCAGGGGCTCGAAAACGTCGTCCGCGCTGCTCAGATCGCCGACAGCAACGAACTGAACTTGCGTTTCGTTCTCATTGGCGACGGGAATCAGCGACGGTCGCTGGAGGCGATGGCCCATCAAGCAACTCGTCTGGAGTTCCGGGACCCGCTTCCGCAAGGCGATTTCATGGCTGCGTTGAAAGCCGCGGACATACTGCTCGTGAATGAAAGGCCCGGGGTGGCCGAGATGTCGATACCAAGCAAGCTCACGTCTTACTTTCAAAGTGGGACGGCGGTGCTGGCTTCTATCAGCGCGAGAAGTAACGCGGCACAGGAGATCCGGGACTCCAAAGCCGGGATCGTTGTCGAGGGCGGCGACCCGATGCACCTCGTCGATGCCGCCGCATCGCTCGGTAGGAATGCGAAGCTGCGCGCGACGTTGGGGGCGAATGGAATCGAATACGCCGCAGCTGAACTCAGCGAAGAAGCGTCGATAGAGAAGTTCGACTACTGGATACAGCAAATGGTCGCGACGCGAAAGCGTTGAGGAGTGGGGATACCGCTAGTACACGAGATCGCATCTATCGGCGCAGACGGATCATCGAGGGGGCGTAATGACAACGGTGGCAATGATAACCGGCATCACCGGGCAGGACGGTTCGTATCTTGCCGAGTTGCTGTTGAACAAGGGTTATGAAGTTCATGGCCTGATCAGGCGGGCGTCCACGTTCAACACGACCCGCGTCGAACACATCTACCAGGACCCGCACCATCCCGATGCACGGTTATTCCTGCACTACGGCGACATATGCGATGGTGGGCGGCTCTCTGTGCTTCTGAGCAAGATCAATCCGGATGAGGTTTACAACCTCGCTGCGCAATCCCACGTGCGGGTGTCGTTCGACGAACCGGAGAACACCGGCAATATCACGGGCGTGGGATCAGTCCGCCTACTGGAGGCGGTGCGACTTGCCGGATTGTCGTGCAGGTACTACCAAGCGTCCAGCTCTGAAATGTTCGGCGCGTCCCCACCTCCGCAAAGTGAAATCACGCCGTTCTATCCACGATCTCCCTACGGGGCTGCGAAAGTTTACTCTTATTGGATTACAAAGAATTACCGCGAAGCCTACGGAATGTTCGCGGTGAATGGGATCCTGTTCAATCACGAGTCCCCTCGGCGCGGCGAAACATTTGTGACCCGGAAAATCACCCGCGCCGTCGCCCGAATCAAAGCCGGGGTGCAAACCGAACTCTATCTGGGCAATCTCGACGCTGTGCGCGACTGGGGATATGCGCCCGAATTCGTGGAAGGAATGTGGCGGATGCTCCAGGCTGACGAGCCCGACGACTACGTATTGGCGACCGGCCAGGGGCATACCGTGCAGGAGTTCGTCCAAATTGCGTTCGAACGAGCAGGGCTGAACTGGCAGGAGCACGTGAAATTCGACGAGGGATATGTGCGACCCACAGAGGTCGATGCGCTTGTCGGTGATTCCTACAAGGCCGCCCGCTTGCTCGACTGGAAAGCACAGGTATTTGCACCCGATCTCGCCGCGATCATGGTGGACGCGGACATCGAAGCTTTCCGCTGTGCGGGCACGCCATGGGTGGACAAGCCGGCGTTGGTCGGCTGGGAATAGCAGAACGGAGGACACATCGTTGGCAGTTGGACAGGGCCATGGGCGAGCTCAAAGCTGCCCGGGCCTACCTTCTCGCAGTCGTGCTGACCAAGTCGTGAACACCAAAGCATCTACATGCCGGATTAAGGGAGACACCGAATGAGCGCGGTGGCTGAACACAACTCACCTGAGCTTCCCGGCCGTCTCCCAAGACCGGGCAACCGCTTCTCCCTCGATGGCTTCACCGGACGGGGATACAGTCGCGGCCGCGGAGTGTCGATGCAGATCCTGTGGCTGATGTCGCGCGGATCGTTGATGAAGTGGTGGTGCCCGAACGCAGTTCGCATTGGGGTGCTCCGGCTGTTCGGCGCCAGAATCGCTGCAGGAGTGATAGTTCGACACCAGGTGAAGATCCATTGGCCGTGGAAGTTAGCGGTCGGACGCAACTCCTGGATCGGCGAGGAGGTTTGGATCCTGAACCTCGAACAAGTGCAAATCGGATCGAATACATGCATTTCGCAGGGCGCGTTCCTGTGCACTGGGAGTCATGACCGGCGAAGTGCCACTTTTGAATTCGATAACGCACCGGTTGTCGTTGGGGATTCGGTATGGGTCGCGGCGCGGGCGACCGTGCTGCGCGGTGTTCGCATCGGAGACGGCGCGACAGTGGGGGCAACAGCGATTGTGACCGATGACGTTCCCGCTGGCGCAACAGTGCTGGCACCTCAGCCGCGTGTCCAGTGGCCCTCACGAGGAGACACTCATGCAGACTGATTCTCTCATCTACGTTGCCGGCCACCGCGGCATGGTCGGTTCCGCGATTGCGCGCCGACTACACGACGCGGGCTACCGAAATGTCCTGGCCCGCACGCACGAGGAGCTTCCCCTAGACGACGCCACGGCGGTGGAGGAGTTCTTTGCCTCAGAGAGACCCGAATACGTGGTCCTCGCGGCTGCGAAAGTTGGTGGAATCATTGCCAACTCGACCCAGGGAGCCGACTTCATCGGTGAGAATCTCAAAATTCAAACCAATGTCATCGACGCTGCATACCGCTACGGAACACGGAAGTTCATGTTCTTGGGGTCGAGCTGCATCTATCCCAAATTCGCGGAACAGCCGATCGTGGAGGATGCGCTTCTCTCGGGTCCGCTGGAAGAGACCAATCTGCCCTACGCGATCGCGAAGATCGCAGGCATAGCGATGTGCGAAGCATATGCAAAGCAGCACGGTTTCAACGCATTCGCAGCGATGCCTTCCAACGTATACGGGGTGGGCGACAACTTCCATCCGGAGCATTCTCATGTGGTCGCCGGGCTGATGCGGCGATTCCACGAAGCCAAGTTGTCGAATCTGTCGGAGGTGGTCGTGTGGGGGACCGGCTCACCGCTGCGAGAGCTGATTGACGCTGACGACCTCGCCGACGCCTGCGTTTTGTTGCTGCGGGACTACGACGACGGAGGAATCGTCAATGTCGGCTCTGGAGAGGAGATCTCCGTCCGAGATCTTGCCCTGCTGATGAAATCCGTCGTGGGTTTCGAGGGTGAGGTGACGTTCGACCCGACCCGGCCGGACGGGACTCCGCGCAAGATCATGGACAACAGCAAACTGAGGAGCCTCGGTTGGCGCCCCACACTCACTATCGAAGCTGGCCTGAAGAAGATGTACGTGTCGTTCGCCGAGTCACAGGCCGACGACTGTTGAGCGAGGAGACCACCGTGAAGAAGATCGAATTGCTGGTTTGGCTGCTGCCCAGCAGTGCGCTGAAGAACAAGGTGCTGCGGATGTTCGGCCACGATATCTCCCCGGCAGCCCGCATAGGTCCCGTACTGGCGTTGAATGTCGGCCGTGCCGTCATCGGAAGGGGCGCAACGATTGCCGCACTGAACATCTTCCGGTCGCTGCGACTACTGAAGATGGGCGATGGCGCTACGATGGGTTCTTTCAACACGATCTCTGCGCACCCGGCATATCAGGCGCTGCACTCGGATGTTGGAAGCCTGATCATGGGTGACGGCGCAATCATCACCAGTCGACACAATGTCGACTGTTCCGGGATAGTCCGGATCGGTGATATGTCCGCTATCGCTGGTCGGCGGACAACGATTCTGAGCCACGAAATCGATATAGCGCTAAACGTCCAGGCAGCAGGACGGGTCATCATCGGTGAGCGTTCCGTAGTCCTGACCAACTGCTTGGTGTTGAAGGGCGCCATACTGCCGCCCCACTCGCTGTTGATCGCGAACTCGACGTTGATCAGGAGCAGGGAGCTCAATCCGGCCCCGGGCATTTTCGGAGGCTCTCCTGCCGAGTTCATTAGGTCCAATTCTCCGGATGGCGAGAGTTGGTTCGAGCGGAAGGAGAGCGCGACGACCAAACTGAGGATCGACATTCCTCGTGGCGCAAACTCGAACGTCGCTTTTCAGGGCATCGGCAAAGTCGCATCTCAACATTTCAGCAGTAGTTGACGGGGCGATGATGATGGGAATCAGGGCCTGCGGGTCGAGGCGGAGGGGGTTCGAGTCAAATTCCTGGATCTCGTTGTGCCGCTGCCGAACCAGCATCTCCGTGATGCACTGGCGACCATGGATTTGCGCTCGTCGTGAACGCGAAGCCGGGCGTGGAGAAATGGCCGTTCCGACCAAACTGGCGCCGGTACGGCGGAGCGAGCCAACGATATTGCAGTCACGTCCTGGACCGGAACGCCGCGGTGGCGAGCTACGAGCAGTGGTGTCGGGGATTGGTGAATCGACGACGGCGGAAAGGGTGCACGTCGGATCGCTGGATTTGGCGATGGTCGGCAATCCGGTATGGGTGGTCGCCGGTCCGGTGGCCGGTGACGTTCAAAGTCGGTTCACAGACGTGCTGGCTCGAATGGCCCTGCACGGCCCACGGTCTCGGGTCGGACTCATTCCGACAACCGCCGAGCGGTCGTGGGTGTACACGGTCAAACCGGGTGCGCTCTTGAAAACGGATCTGACCGGTGCACGGACTCCGGAACAGATTTTGGACCGTGTTCTGGGCCGTCCCGCACCGGCGCCGATCTCCATGGTTCAGGTGGGCGAGTACGTCTGTGTGTGTTTCGACCACGGCATCGGTGACGCCCACGTGATGATGGAGATGCTCGCTGCGATCACCGCGCGAAACTCGCCCCGGGGGTTCGTGGAGCCGGTTCCGGATCCCGCGATCGTCGACCGTCCCCTCCGGACCGCATTGGTGACCTATGCGCGCAGCAGCAAGCACCGGCGGCTGCTCGCGGCTGAGTTCGCGCAATCGACGTTCACGACCGTGGTCCGTAAGGCCCGCAACGCCTTTCGCAACTTCAAGGCTCAGCGCGGTCACGCGACCGTGGTACGCGGCTACGAGGCGATCTATGTGGAGAGCAAGCCCGGGTTCGTGGGAGACGTCAGGGCGTGGCGGGACGCCCGCCATCCCGCAGCGTCGGTCACCTCGGTCATCACCTTGTCGATCCACCGTGCTCTCCGGGCTGCGGCCATTCCCGTCGCCGACGAGGTCGATGTCCTGATCGACCTACGTCGACTGCTCCCTCAGGGTGTCGAAACCCTGGCGAACCTGAGCACCATCGCCACGGTGGACGCGGGCAGGAACATGACGTTCGACGAATTCAGCGAACATTTCCGCCTACGCACCAGTTCGGGCTGGCCGCTGGTGAAGACCGCGGCGCATTTGGGTCTCGGCCGGATCGCCTTCGCCTTCGGTTTCCGCCCCAAGCCGAAATGGTGGCTCGTCGGCAAGCCGGCTGATTCTGGATTGGTAGAGGTGACGGTTTCGGATATCTCCAAATTACCGTCGACGTCCAAGCTCGATTTAACCAGACCCGAGATGGCCGTGATGGCGGTCGCGTTGCCGCCTGGAACGAATCGAAGTCTGACCCTCGCGCTGTGGGTTAGTGCTGCCGGACGGCTTCAGGTCACCGCGACCCTGCCGCCGGGCCTGATCGATCGGGATACCTTGCGGCGTGCGCTTGATACCGCGCTTTCGCCCGCGATCTTCGATTGTGACCGCGGCGATGGTAGGTCGGACGTCGTGGAGACGATCGCCCAATGAAGGTCTTGCAGGTGCTCACGTTGGTCTCGCCCGACGGTGCGTATGGCGGTCCGGCCCGGGTCGCGCTCAATCAATGTGCCGCTCTGGCGGGGGCGGGCCATGAGCCGACCCTGCTGGCCGGAACGCACGGCTATTCTGTTCCACCACAACAGATCGACGGTACGCCGGTCCGGCTGTTTCCGGCTCGTCGAGTACTGCCGCGGGTCGGGTACGCCGCGACCTGGACACCCGCAATGGTCGGCTGGCTCAAGCGCCACGGATCCGGGTTCGATGTGGTGCACGTTCACCTGGCGCGCGACCTGGTGACCATTCCTGCGGCCCGAGCCGCGCTGAAACTCGGGCTGCCCATCGTCGTGCAGACGCACGGGATGATCGTCACCGGTACGCACCCGCTTGCGGCGTCGATTGATGCACTGTGGACCAGGAGTCTGCTCAAATCGGCCGACGCCGTCTTCTACCTGAACGATGCGGAACGCGCTGAACTCAGCGTCATCGGGGGTCCGGGGCTGCGGCTGGAACCGCTCGAAAATGGTGTCCCGGTGACAGAGGGCGCACTCCTGAACACGCGGCCGCAGCCCCCCGAGGTGCTGTTCCTCGGGCGCCTGCACAAGCGAAAGCGCCCTGAGGTTTTCGCCGCGGCAGCGCTTGAACTGCTACGCAAGGGTGTCGACGCGCAGTTTGCTCTCGTGGGTCCGCCGGAGGGGGCTGAAGCGGCGGTCGACCGGATCATCGCCGAGGCGCGCGCGGACGGCATCGGCGAATCACGCCTGCGTCGCGAGCCTGCGGTGGCTCCGGGGCATGCAGCCGAACGGATGAGGGCGGCCTCCGTGTACGTGCTTCCCGCCGTCCGGGAACCGTTCGGGATGTCCATCATCGAGGCCCTCGCCGAGGCGGTGCCGGTGGTGATCAACGCCGACGGGGGGCTCGCCGACTTCGTGGAGCGGAGTGGTTGCGGTGCGGTTGTCGCGGGCAGCCCGCATGACTACGCGGGCGCGATCGCGCGCTTGCTCACTGACCCGGTGACCGCCCGAACTCAGGGTGAGGCCGGGCGGGCGGCGGTTCGCGAGGCGTACGGCATGGCGTCAGTGCGCCAGAGACTTGAAGACGTCTACGCATCGATCATGCTGCGAAGGATGACATGAGCACACGGACCCCCCACAGAACTCTTAGGTTGGGCCTGCAGATTGCCTTGGCGGTGGTGCTCGCTGTCGTGGTGACGGGCGCGCTGTGGTGGGGATTCGTTCGAGGACGCGATCCCGTTGCCGCACAGGGGATCAGCGTTGTAGCCACCTTTGTGGGCAAGCCCGACGGGCCCGCACCAAAACGGTTCGACGGCGGTGAGCCGGCGCGAGTCGCCAGCACCCCGAATGACCCGGGCGCCCGTCCACGGATCCTCGACGGGCGACTCACTTATCAGCCCACGGGTGAGGAGACTGCGGCGGGATTCTTCAGTAGCCCGGATCTGGGCGCGCCGGTGCGGTCGATGGGTGCACGATTCGTATTCCGGCCGAGTGGCGGCACCAAGGGAGCTGTGGCGTTGTTGGTGTCCCGCGGCGTCGACTCCGACTTCCCACCGACGATCCGTCCGCTGCCGGTGCACTTCGTTCTGACGCCGGCGAACTGGAACGTCAGCGTGACCCATTCGGCAGGAGATCCTCTCGATGTCATTGCGGCGGGTGACTTTCCGGAGCCGCTGGCCGAAGACGGGAGCACGGCGTACGAGGTGCGGCTCACTATCAACGGTTCCGAACTCACCCTGGACCTACCGCAGAAAGTGCATCGGACCATCTCGGATCCGCGGATCTCGGAGTGGCAAGGGAGTTACGCAAGCTTCGAACTGTTCGCCAACCACGGGTTGACGGATTCGCTGCCCGCCCTGGAGAAGGTATGGGCTTCGGCGGGCGAGGAGTAGCCGACGTGGAGCGGCCGTCGACGTTCAGCAATGCGCGGGCACTGGCCGGCGGGATTGATCAGGTCTTCTCCAGCTTGAGCAATGGCCTGATCATCTATGCGCTCGCGGTCGTGACGTCGGTTGCCGATTTCGGGCGGATCGGCCTGGTGATGACACTGCTGGCCGCAGCCATCGGTGTCCTGCGCGGGGCGCTGGGCACGCCGCTTCTCCTCAGTTCGGCGAAATCCGTCACCGATGTCCGGCGGGAAGGCGGGTATGCGGTCACGACGGCTTTGTTGATCGCGCCGGTCGTCGGAATTCTGATGGTCGCTGTCGCCGGTTCGGCGGTGCGCACCGAGGCGGTGCTGCTGCTGTTGGCCACCCCGGCGATCCTCGTGCAGGATGTATTGCGCTACATCGCTATTGCTGAGGGCCGCTCGTACATCGCAGCTGTCTGGGATGGCGTGTGGTCGGTGGGCTCGGCACTTCTGCTTGTGGGTACCTGGCTCAAGCTGCCCCACATCACCGCCACTTTCCTGGTGTGTGCCTGGGGCCTGCTTGCGCTCGTCGCTCTGGTCGGCATGCTCGTCAACGTGCGGGTGGGTCCGAGGCTCGCGGGCTACCGCGAATGGATGGCCGACGGATGGAAACACCGCGTCCGCTACGGCACTGAGGCGGGACTCGAGCAGGTCACCGTGTTCGCGGTGTTGCTATTCGTGACGCTGGTGCTCAGTCCAGCCGTCACTGCCGCAGTTCGTGGCGCGACGGCGGTCCTGGCGCCCGTGGCCATCCTGGCCAGTGCCGTGCCACTGATCGTGATATCCGAGGGCGCACGCCTGACGATGCGGCCGATGCAGGTGTGGCGAATCTTGGTCCGCGTCACGTCGGCGATGTCGCTGACTGCCGTCACACTGGGCATCGTCCTGTATCTCCTGCCGCTGAAGTGGGGTGAGTTCCTCCTCGGTCCGACATTCGCCGCGACACAACAGATCGTGCCGATCATCGCGTGCGAGTACGCCCTCGGCGGCTCGGCGATTGCAGTGGCCATCTACCTCCGTACGTTCAACCGCAGTCATGATGCGCTCATGTTGAAGGTCGGCTACGTGGCGGTGATGCTCCTGACCTCACTCGGAGCCGGGGTCGCGTTTCGCACGGCATCCGGTGTGGCGCTCGGCATGGTCGCCGCGACGGCATTCGTCGCGACGATGGCCATGCTGTGGTTTCGTCCGTGGGCCGGCGACGGCGACGGCGACGCGATTCCCCGATTACCGCACGTGCGCTCACCGGCCGACCCGAAGCGACGGGTGCTGACCCTTACCGCGCGTTCGGTCGCTCGACCCAAGCTGCCGAACGCCGTCGCCGCACGCCTGGCGTCGCGCGTTCACACCTCCAACGGCCTCCTGGCACTGTGGGCCGGCGCCATCCTGGTCGTGCTCGGTCCGGTGGCGATCATCAGGTACACGGGAGTGCCGGACAACCGACTCTGGCTGTGGTCGTTGCCGGTGGTCATCCTGGCGGGCTTCCGATTCGCATGGTTGATCGGCACCGGCGAGCGTCGACTCTTCGAAATGATGTACTGGGCCTTCGCCTATGCGTTCCTGGGCCTCGCGCCCCTGGTCCAGCTCCGCATGGACGCGTTTCCGACCACAGTCGCCCGAATTGACCAGAGCCTGATTTGGGTGGGCTCCCTGATCGCGATCGTCGGCTGCTGCGCCTTTCTGCTCGGCGCTCTGGCGGCCAACGCAATGTCTCTGCGCGGAAAAAGTGAGCTCGCCAGGCAGGCACGACACATGTCGCGTGAGTTCACCATCGATCACACGCGCCTGTTGTTGCTGGTGGCCTTCGCGGTCATAGTCAATGTCTATTACCTGTCCAAGGTCGGCTTGATCCAGTTCATGAGAAGCCGTGACGAATCCTTCGCGGCGTATAACGCGATATGGCCGCCCAGCACGTTGGGGATCATGGTTCGTCCCTGCTCCTACATGGCTCTCCTGGTGGCCTTTGTCGCGCTGGTTCGGTTTCGCCGGGAGTGCAAGCGTGCCACCGAGTTGGGATACCCCGCCTCGGTCGGTGCACTCAGGCTGAATCTTGTCCTCATCTTGTTCGTCGGGGCGCTATTGGCCAACAGCATGAATCCGATATCGAATGCCCGGTACCTCTCAGGTACGGCCATCCTGGGCGCGGCAACGGCCTTGGGACTGTTTGCGACAAGAACTAGATTTCGAGTAATGGCGGCGTCCTTCCTGCTAGGCCTCCTTGTGGTATTTCCGCTGGCTGACGCATTTAGGTATGGTCGTGAGGCAGATTTCAAGGCGACCAATCCCATCGAGGCACTGATATCACCCGATTACGATTCATTCGGACAATTGGTGAATGGATACCTGGTGGCCGAGCGGAACGGCATAGCTCCCGGCAGGCAACTACTCGGTGTGATTCTGTTCGCCGTCCCGAGGAAGCTTTGGGATGATAAACCAGTCGATTCAGGGATTCTGATCGCAAATGTGCGGGGCTACTCGTTCACGAACCTCTCGGCGCCGCTCTGGATAGAGTTCTACTTGAACGGCGGTTGGATTCTGCTCATCCTCGGGATGTTCGGCCTGGGATGGTGGCTGCATCGGATTGATACTGGAATCGAACGACAGTTCAACACAACGGGCATGCCAGCCCTGCTCAGTTGTGTCCTGCCGTTCTACATGATGATCCTGTTGCGTGGGTCGCTCCTGCAGGCCGCATCGTTTCTGTTCTTCATTCTGCTGTTTGCCGCATTTGTGCGAAGAGCCTCGGCAGCCCCAGAAATACTCGGCGGTAGTGGCCGAATGCCGGAAGATCTCCGTGTCCTAGAACTGCCCGATCGGCCCAAGGAGAATCGTGTTCGGGTCTAGCGGGAATTCGGCAGGTCTAAGGCGTGCGTTATTGGTGCTGTTGAGCGCAGCCCTGCTGGCAATGACAGTCGGTGTCGGATACGCGCAATGGCGCCGAAACGATATTGCCACACATGGGCAGGAGCCCTGCTCCACGGTGCCCTCAGTCGGGTCGATATTCGACTACCGGCCCACACTGCTGGTTGTCGGTGATTCCTTCGCCGGCGGCACCGGCGATCCGACATTCCGCCCGTATCCCCATCTTCTGGGCGATCAACTCTGCTGGAACCTCACCGTGGATGCCCAGGGAGGGACTGGATTTGTCAACGCGGCCGGTGATGGTAACTCGCGCGGCGTCCCTTTCATCGACCGACTTGCCCGGGACGGGCAGGTATACAACGTGGACTACGTTCTGATTGACGGTGGTCGCAACGATCTCGGTCTGCCACCCGCCGAAACAATCCCCGCGGCCGACAAATACATGAAGAAGGTGCGTGCCACTTGGCCGAAGGCGAAGATCATCGTGATGCTGCCGTCTTACGTCTCGGCAGACGAGGCGTCGAACTATCCCGCAGTTTCTGCGGGAATGAGGCGTAGTGCCGAAGAAGTGGGCGCCTACGTCATCGATCCGGTAGCCGAAGGCTGGTATCGGGGTAAGAATCTCGCTCCATTGTTCTGGAAAGATGGAATTCATTTAAATGCGGCAGGAAACGAATATTACGCAAGCAGAATCACCCATGATATGAGAGCAATGGGGTTGGCGAAATGAGAAGCATCGGCACCCTGATCGCGATTGCCCGACGTAATTTCCTTGGACTGCTGTGTTGGACATTGCTCGGCGGCGCAACCGCCAGCGCCATCACCTTCTTTCTGCCGGTGGAGTACCAGGCAACTGCCCGCGTGATGATCGTGGCGCCCTACTGGAACGATTCAACAGCCATTGCGGATCCGAATATCGGTGGCGCCGTACTGGCTTATGGCGACGAGTTCACCCAGCAGCGGGTGGCGAGCTATGCGCGACTGGTCGACACCTCGTTCGTCACGGGGCCGGTGAGCGAACGTCTGGGCCTGGGGATCTCGGCACAGGACTTGAGCCGGAAGGTGGCCACGCATGTCATACCGGATACCGTAATCATGGAGATAAAGGCGAACGACCGGTCTCCGACGACAGCGGCCCTGATCGCCGACGAGACGGCACGGCAGCTGATAGAAACCGTCAAGAGTGTCGAGCGACCGCCTTTCTCGCTGGTGTCGCCGGTTCAGCCATTGTTGGTGGAAACGGCCTCAGTTCCCACTCGCCCGGTTTCACCGCGGACAATGCTCTATATCGCATCGGGCCTACTAGTCGGACTCCTGACCGGATTGACCTATGTGTCGATGCGGGAGGGCAGGGCACTTGCGGAACTCGTGGGTTCCGGGGGCGACGCCGACAACATACTCGGGATTCTGTCGGCGGATGAATCGGGCACCGGTCTCGTCGATGCGGACGCGGGTTTTGCCGAGCTCCAGATCAATCGGCTGCACGGCGATGACTGGGCACCTTTGCTTTTCGTCGCGCCCCGGGGCACACCGGCCGTGATGCTGGCGACTCGGCGAGTCGCAAAAGTCATGTCGGCTGCCCGGAGTCGGCGGCCGGTCGTCGTCGTTGCCGATTCGTCTGTGGATACCGGCGCGGTGGCACAACCGGGTCTTCTGGACGTGGCCGCTGGCAGGTCTACGCTCCACGACGCGATCGTGTTCGACGATGTCGGGGGTTTCGATTGGCTGCCGTCTGGGGGGGCGAACGAGTCTGCCGCGCGTCCGCGTTGCGGCGCACTGACCGCTGTGCTCGATCGCCTGGCGGCCACTCACGACGTGCTCGTCGTTGCACCGGCGGTGCTGGAATCGGTCGACGCGATCGATCTGATGGGTTCGGACAGCGTGACGGTGCTGGTGACCGACGCCCCGGGAACAACGAGTTCCGAGGTGCGAGAGGCCGAGCGGGTATTGAGGATGGGGCGGGGTCGTTACCTCGGGCGGATCATCGTGACGTCGCCTGCACTCGCACGCAACGGCCTGGCCGACAGGTTGTAGTCGGTACTACGAATCGATGATGCGGGGGACACATGGAACTTGTGAAGCGATGGTGGATCGTATTGCGTCGACGCTGGCTGGTCGTCGCCGTCTGCCTGGTTCTGGCGTCGGTCGGGGTGAGTGTCTACAGCGCTACCGTCCACGAGGAGTACACGGCTTCGACCCAACTATTCCTGCGGGCGCCCGATGTCAAGACGTCGGCCGGCGCATACCAAGGCGACCTCTTCTCACGGCAGCGTGTCCTGACATACTCGAAGATGTTCAAAAGCGACGATCTCGCCCAACGCGTCATCGACCGGCTGGCACTGAAACTGACCCCTCGGCAGTTGGTCAGTCAGGTGTCCGCATCGACGGTCAAAGACACTGTCCTGATGGTGGTTTCGGTCACCGATGGGAATCAAGAACAGGCGGCGAACATTGCCAACGCCTACGGCGATGTGCTGAATTCCTATGTGGCGAAGATCGAGTTCATCGATAACAACCCCGACATCCCGCCGCTGGTTCAGGTAGTGACCCGGGCGAACCCGGCCACCGCGGTTCCGACTGCATATCCGTTGGGGCAGATCGTCCCTGCTGCGTTGATCGCTGCCCTGGCCGTCGCGCTGGCGCTGATCTGTCTCCTCGAACGCTTTGACACGAAGGTGCGGTCACGTCGCGCCGTGGAGGAAATCACCGGCAGCACGGTGATCGGTCAGTTCGCACGCAACAAGATGTTGGCCCGGAATGCCGATGTGGATGCAGTAATCGATGCCGACGAGAGTTTCAGGCAGGCTGCCTTGCGCCTGAGCGTCAACGTCGACTCGGTTCTGAACCGAATGTCCGGACTGAGCAAGCCGCCAGTGTTGGCGGTGGTCGCACCGCACCATGCGGATGGCGCCAGTATGGTCTCGAGAACGCTCGGTCGAGCGTTCGCCGAACGCGGTAGATCCGTTGTGGAGCTGCAGTTCGGTTTGGAGAGCGAAGTGGCGGAGCCGCATCGCGCGTACGCCAGTTCCGTCACGGTCACGACGGTCAGCCTGAATTCCTTGCTCACCGCTGAATCATTCGATTACCGCCTGGATGCCGCGAAGGACGGTGCCGACATCGTCATCCTCGATTCCCCACCTTTCACGGAATCCGTTGAGGCTCAGGTGCTGGTCGGTGCGGCCGACGTCGTCGTCCAAGTGGTCGACGCCGGTGCGAAGACACATTCGCTCGCCGAATTTGCGGACGGGACGAAGGTTATCGGCACCCCGGTACTCGGGGTGGTTGTGAACTTCGCCCGGAACTCCACGACGGTGGACGGCCGCTATCTGTAGGGGTCGGGTCGCCCGGGCGCGTCGGTCGGGTATCGCGGACGCATTGGGGAGCGTTGGATGACCGATATGACGGCAGCAGACCGGCGGAGGCTCCGGACGTGAACGGGATCGCCAGACGGATCACGACGGTCCTCTCGCTCATGACGGCATTCGTGGCCGCCAGCTTCTATCTCACCCATTCCGACCCTGAAGAGGGCCAGGTACGCACTGACCGCGCCGTCACCGCGCATCTGCCCTTCGATCTGCCCGCCGGTCCGACACGTCATAAAGTATTTGCACACTATGTACCGAATTTCCCCATATCAATTGACAACATGGACGGGGACAATGACTATTATCAGCTCCAATATCTGACCCCAGAAGGTGAAGGGGGAATTCACGCCAGCTACGGGGGCTTACTGCGAGATCGGCCTCTGCCCCGCAAGCGCATCGATCAGCCGGATTGGCAGATCGCGGATTTCATGACCGAGATAGGCCAAGCCAAATCGGTGGGTATAGATGGATTCGCAATGGACGTCATCAAACCGCGAGCACAGTCTAACGTCGTGACCAATCTCCTGGCGGCCGCCGCCCGAAATACCGACTTCGATATCCTCATCACCGCCGATATGTCTGGACCCCTGTTCGACCTCTCAGTTGAAGAGTTCGCCGCAGATATCTCGACATATCTCGCTGCGCCTCATGCATATCGGCTTGCGGATGGCACTCCGGTGCTCAGTGCGTTCGCCGCGGAGCGCCGAAATCCGGAGTGGTGGGCCGCAGTGTTGGAAGACCTGACTGCGAAACTGCATACCAAGATTGCGTTTGTCCCCATCTTCGTCGATATCACGGACAAGATCGCTGAATATAATTCGATCTCCTACGGGTTCTCCGCCTGGGGCGGCAGAAGCCCTCGCGGAATGGCCCTGTCAGATCACGCCCCTGGATCGCCGAATGATCTGATCAATCAAGCACATCTTCGTGGAAAGATCTGGATGCAGTCCGTGCCCTTTCAGGACAGCAGGCCGCGCAGCGGTACCTTCGAAGAGTCGTTGAACGGGATGACGAATCGAATCGCGTGGCAGCTTGCGAACCAGAACGGGGCCGAATGGGTTCAGCTGATCACCTGGAACGACTACGCGGAATCAACGGCGATGGCTCCATCAGTCGCCCACGGATGGCGAATGCTCGACCTCAACGCGTACGACATCGCCGCATTCAAGTGGGGAAAACCGCCCACAACTACCCGCGATGCCATTTTTGTCTCCTACCGCATCCAGCCCGTGGCAGCTCTCCCGGCATATCCCGAGACACTGCTGATGCGCGCGGTTCCCGACACTACCGAACCGCGGGATGCCATCGAGGTGGTCAGTTTTGCCACTGCTCCCGGCCGAGTCGAGATCGCCGCCGGCGATCAATTGACGTCATGTTTCGTCGCCGCCGGCCGCGGAATATGCGTGGCACCGCTGCGCCTGGGATCCTTCACGGCGACGATGACACGCGACCGGGTTGTGGTGGCGTCGGCGCAGGCGGATATCCCAGTGGTCGACCACCCATTCGTCCAGGACCTGCAATACCGATTGGTTGGAGGTTTACGGTAGCCGCCTTCCATGGTGGGGCGGTTCACCCCATCTAAATTGAAGAGCCCGTTAACCTACTCCGAAACCTGGGAAAGTGCTGGCATCCGCGCTAAGTCTTGTTGTGCAATGGATTCCCAACCCAGCCGGCTGCGCGGGATGACTTGGCCGGCGCATTACCAATGTCAGCTTGCTCCAATTTGGCGCAGCTGGACGTCGGTGAGCCTGGATGTCGCACGCCACCTTTGTATCTCTACACGCCTATCGGTGTTGGCATTGCCGTAGAACTGCTCGGCAGTGACGTATGGGGCATCTGTCTCGCTCATGGAGGGATCTGAGTACGGGCCGTAGATGGTGCCGGAGGGGGCCAGGACCCATGCCTTGCCGAGGTCCTTGCGGACGTAGACGGCTACGTGCTGCGTTTCAGTCGTGAAAGTTCTTCCGTAAGTAACATTTGCGATAATGGTCAGACTGTCATTTCCCCACACGCCATACTCGAAATGGTCATTCAAAAAGACCACGTGTGCTGGACTGTCGGGCACAGGGGTATTCCCTAGGAAACCGGAGGGCAATGGGCTCGCGAATGAGCACAAGGCCAACTGACCGCTGTCCGTTGTCCCTGATGAACTAAAATTCCAGTCGGCCTCGATGTATGCGGCGGTAGCGCTGAGCTGACCGGACGCGTATCCCGCTCCTTTCCCCGCGCCGCTGTAGGTAATGATGGACCTGCCTTCGGAAATAGTCGGGAGGGCGGTCTCGTTCGGGGTGTATGTGAGAGTTGCCCCCTGACCGGAGTCGAACGTCGAAGGATGTTGGCCGTTCGGCTTGGTGGTGTAGTCCTGGTACAGATCGACGTACTCGACCATCGGTGACGATCGCGCGCATCCGGTGGTCAGCAGGCTGAGCAATAGTGCTCCGGATGCCATGCCGCGCAGCACTTTTGATGTCACCGTCGGCCTCCTACCATCGTGGCGGATCTTCCTCTCGGGCCGTTCTGCGGCCGCATCATCGACGCGCCTGCCGGTCTGGACACCTACCAGTAGCCAGGGGTGGGAAGCGGCCATATGAGCCATCCCAGCCCTTCCGGTGGACCGCCAGCGTTCCAGGATTATGGCGAACCCCGCGCCGTTTCGGAGGGAAACCTCGGGTTACCGGCAGATCTTCTTATCCAAGGCCTTTCCCCGCATCGCCGCGTGCACAGCGATTCCTGTGTGCTTCAGCGCCGCTCAGATCCAGTCGGGCTTCAGATTACGTGGGGCCCGGCCAGCAGACCTTGCCATGCTCGACCGACTTAAACCAGACTTAAACCCACCCAGCTTCTTGGCGGCCTGTATGCCGTTACCGGTATTGGCTACGGCTCCGACGGTCCATTCGGTCGTGATCGGTGCCCGCTGGTACTTGACCCGCATCTGCTCGTTGTACTCGAACCCGCCGCTGCCGAGGATGACACCTCGGCGCGCTCGGATCAGCCGGGGCTCAGCGCTTCCGGCTCGTTGGTGTCGCGGACGTAGACGCCGCGCACGACGCCGTTCTCGACGAAGAGGTCGGTCAGCGCGGTGTTGAGCTGAACGGGGACACCCGCCTTCTGCAGGCCGATTCGCAGCGGCGCGATCAGTGCTCGTCCCATGCCGACGAGGTTCTTGCCGGTGGCCTTGGCCCACGTCGCGCGCACGCCGACCTTGAGGCTCCGCAGCACGCCGCGCGGTTGGCGCTTGAGTTGGTTCAACCGCACGTAGTCCTGCTGCATCACGACGACGTTCAGCGGCACCTTGCCATACGCCGGCTCCAGGCCCTTCTCGTCGGCGCCCAGTTTCTTCGCTGCGGGGCACGTTCGTTCAATCCGGTGCTCGATGTCGAACAGGTCCTGGTCACGGCGGGCGTCGGCGTGCCGCCCTCGGGGCTGATCCTCGGCTAGCTTCGCTTGATCCGGCGAAGCCCAATTTTTGAGTCAAGTTTGGTGTTCTCGGATTGGATTCGAACGCGTAGCGTGGAATGGGCTCGCTCCGCAGCGCCTCGACAGCGCACCTGACCTGCAGATACGCACTTCGCATCATGGTCAACATTCATCGGCGTAGCGAGTGGTGGCGGTCGGCCATTCTGAGCGCAGGTCCTTGCGTGAGCTTGCGCCGAATCCGTTGCTGACCAAGACATGCCTCGTCGGGCTGGGGCGAAGCCCCGTTAGTGTTCCGGCACCACACTCGTCGGCGGTAATCTCGAACGACGTAGCAAAAGCGCGCGGAAGGGGAGCCGTGTCATGGGTGTTACGCCCGACAGCAGCCCGTTCGGGTCACAGACGGTGACGGGGCCTGGCTGGCCGGACGTCGACGAGGAGGCCCTCGCCTCGGCAGCGGCGTCGTACGAGGCGTTGGCGGCCAAGCTGACCGGTTCGGTGGTGCCTCAGCAGCAGGGCCAGCTGATGCAGTTGGCGGACCAGTGGAAGGGCGGGGGGGCCTTGGCCGCCCGGGGCGAGGCCACGACGATCATCGCGGGCCACGAGGCCAACGGCGCTCAGGCCGCCACGATCGCGGCGAAGCTTCGCAGCATGGAGGTCACGGTCGCCAGGACGAAGATCCTTGTGAACGCCACCGCGCAGGAGACCCAGCATGAGTGCGAGGCCATTTCGGCGATGCCGTTCAGCAATGCCCAAGAGCTGGTGCAGAGCCGCATCAAGTTCGGTTGGTCGCAGAACATCGCCTATGTCAACGCCAACTCAGCCGAACTTGCCGCCGGGCTCGGCGTGCCGCCGAACATCCCCAAGCCGAGCGCCCCTCCGACCGCTGCGGCGTCGCAAGCGGCGGACAAGGGTTCGCAGCAGGCGATGCAGATGATGAAGCAGATGGGTCAGATGGCGATGCAGCTGCCGCAGCAGATCGGCGGGATGTTGACGCAGGCGCCCCAGCAACTCATGCAGCCGCTGCAGCAGATCATGCGACCGCTGCAGCAGCTCATGTCGGCGGGCGGCAAGGGCGGCGCCGGCGCGGCCGCTTCGTCACCGTCCCCCTTCTCGTCGTTCTCCAATCACCCCATGGCTGGTGGCTCGGGTGCAGGCGCCGGCGGTGGCATGGTGAAGGCGGCGTCGTTGCCCGGGTCCGGAGGCCTTTCGCCGCAGTCGCCGGCGCTGGCCAGTTTGGTCGGCAGCTCCGGGGACGTCGTGGTGCGCCCGGCGGGTGCAGGCAGCTCGGCGATCAGTGGGTTGGCGCCGGTGAGTGCTGGCGGCGCGGGTATGGGCGGCGGGGGAATGGGCATGATGGGCCAGCGCGGCGAGACCGGCGGCACCGGCGCTTCGCTGGCGGCTCCGGCCCCGCTCGAATACGACCTCGATGAGGACGTCGATGATGAGTGGTGACCTCACGGAGGGTTCTTGCTGATGTCCCTGGACCCGATGCATACACCGGGCAGCTTGAACTGGGATCCCGCCAGCATCGACATGCCCGAGATTCCGATGCTCCCGCCCGGGGAGGACGCGATGAGCCTGACCATCTCCGAGGTGCATCCGACGTTGACGGCGCCGATGGCCGCCAGTGTGGCTGCTCTGCAGGCGACGGAGACCATGTTCTCCGGCAAGTTGGGCGCCGCCGAATCGGCATACCAGAACGCCGACGACTCCGGCGGCCAGTCGGTGGGGCAGTTCGGCCAGATGCTCGGGCAACTCGGCCAGATGGCGCAGCAGGCGGGTGCGCCCGCTCAGGCACTCGGCGGGCACGCGGGCCAGTTCGGCTCGATGATGCAGCAGGCCATGCAGGCGGCCCAGGGTGGCGGTTCGCAGGGTGGTGGCTCATCGGCTGAACCCTGGCCTGCCCAGGGTGGCCAATCCGCCGGAGGGCAACCCCCGGCAGGCCAGAGTTCGGTCGGTGCGGGAGCCCCGCCGCAGCAGACACGTGACGATGTGTCCACCGCCGACCACGATCAATCGTCCGATCAGAAGGACCGCGACGAGCGGGAGACGGAAGCCAGGGAGGGACGGCCGCCGCTCGACGCCGCCGCACCAGGGGCCGCCCCTAACGGCGTGGGCCGAGTACCCGTCGCTCCGCCACGCCTTGAAGACGGCGGCGACCTCGCACGCAGGATGTAGCGAAGCGCGACAAGCGCGCGCCTTCGAGCGCCGCCACCGCCGCCGAATCAGTTGCCGTCGCACCCACCACTGCCGGACGACGAATTGACCACAGGTCAGATCCTCGCCGGTTACGAGATCCTCGGTCTGCTGGGCTCCGGCGGAATGGGCCGGGTGTATCTCGCTCAACATCCGAGGCTTCCGCGCCGTGACGCGTTGAAGCTGCTTCCGTCTGACTGGTCGGCCGACTCCGAGTACCGCACCCGCTTCAACCGCGAAGCCGACCTCGCGTCGACCCTGTGGCATCCGAACATCGTCGGCCTCCACGACCGTGGTCAGGCCGATGGCCAGCTGTGGATCTCGATGGACTACGTCGACGGCCTCAACGCGGCCCGTCTCGTCGCCGAACGCCATCCGGCGGGAATGCCTGCCCGAGAAGTGGCCCGCATCATCACCGCAGTCGCGAGCGCGCTCGACAGCGCTCACAAACGGGGTCTGCTGCACCGCGACGTCAAGCCTGCCAACATCATGCCGACCCATCTCGACGATGAGGGTAGCGGCGAATCCTGCTGACCGACTTCGGAATAGCCCGCGATGTCAACGACGTCGACGACGTCACTGCGAGGATGACGGCCATCGAAACGATGGCCTACAGCGCCGGCCCCGGACTGCACAAGGTCAGGCCTGGGTGAGTTCCACGCCCGAGAGCACCACGGCGTCGTCACGACTGGGCGCAGTGAGCACGGCGAGTAGCTTGCCGCCGTCCTTCCAGACGCTGGCCTTCAGCGTCTCGCCGGGGTACAAGACCCCCGCGAAGCGCGCGCCGTAGGAACCGACGCGGGAGGCGTCGCCGTCGAGGAACTCGTCGATGAGCGCCTTGCAGCCGATGCCGTAGGTGCACAGCCCGTGCAGGATGGGCTTGGGAAAGCCTGCGGCCGAGGCGAACTCGGGATCGGAGTGCAGCGGGTTGCGGTCACCGCACAGCCGGTACAGCAGTGCCTGCTGGGGCAGCGTAGGAATCGACAGCTCGACGTCCGGTGCGCGGTCCGGTGGCTGCGACGAGGCGGACGGGCCACGCTCTCCGCCGAAGTTCCCTTCGCCGCGGGCGAAGATCGACCGCTTCTGCGTCCACAGCGGAGCGCCGTCCGGCGCGGTGACCGTCGTCTCGGACCAGATGACCGCTGCCTTGCCCTTGTCCCAGATGTCGGTGAACCGCATGACGGCCCGCCCGGTGCCTGACGGCGGGATCGGGCCGGGCACGGTGATGGCCTCGCTCGCGTGCAGCACCCTGGACAACTCGATGTCGATGCCGGGGAACCTCACCGTCGGCGGCTCGGTCATGTGGAACGTCTGCGCGACGTTGCCGAACGTGGGAAGCACCTGGGGTGTCCCGTCGGTCAGGTAACGCAACTCGCGCTTGTCGAGGGGATCGGCACCCGCGCTGAGGCCGAGGTGGTAGAGCTGCACATCACTACTGCTCCAGGAGAATTCGACGGCGGCGAGCTCGGCGCCGATGGCCTCGTCGAGATTGATCGGCATGCGTCTATGCCTTGCCGGCGTTGGATGTCGCCGCCGGGGCGGCTCCGGCCAGATGCAGAGCGGCCAGGTACCCGAACGTCATGGCGGGGCCGATGGTCCCGCCCGGTCCCGGATAGGTGTGCCCCATCACCGGTGAGCTGACGTTGCCAGCGGCGTAGAGGCCGTCGATGACCGAACCGTCGTCGCGCAGCGCCCGGCCGTCGACATCGGTGCGGACGCCACCCTTGGTGCCCAAGTCGCCGGGCACCAGCTTCGCCGCGTAGAAGGGGCCGTGGTTGATTTCGCCGAGGTTCGGGTTGGGTTTGTTGGTCGGATCGCCGTAGTAGCGGTCATAGGCGCTCTCGCCGCGGTGGAAGTCTTCGTCAACACCCGAGCGGGCGAAGCCGTTGAAGCGGTCGACGGTGTCGGAGAACTCACCGAGGGGCAGGCCGGTCCTCTCGGCCAACTCCTCGAGCGTCTCGGCCTTGAGCACGACACCGGACTCGCTCCACTTCTTCGGAATGCGTTGTCCCGGTTGCAATCCCGCGAAGATATAGCGGTTGCGATACTGCTGGTCGAAGATCAGCCAGGAGGGCACGTTCTCACCGGGTCCCTCGCCCTGGCCGAACTCGCCGCCATACATCCAGTGGCACGCCTCGACGTACGGCATCGACTCGTTCATGAACCGCTTGCCGCTGGTGTTGACGATGATCGAGCCGGGGGAGTTGCGCTCGGACAGGGCGAACCACGGCGCTCCGACCAGTGGGACCGTCGGACCCCACCAGGCGTCCTCCATGATCTCCAGTGCGGCGCCCAGCTTTTCGGCGGCCACAATGCCGTCGCCGGTGTTGGCGACGGCGCCCACGGTCCACTCGGTGGTGATCGGGGCGCGCTGGTACTTCCGCCGCATCTGCTCGTTGTGCTCGAAGCCGCCGCTGCCGAGGATGACTCCGCGTCGGGCCTTGATCAACCGGGGCTCGTCGGACTCCGGGGCGTTGGTGTCTCGTACGTAGACGCCCCGCACGACGCCGTCCTCGAGGTACAGGTCGGTTAGAGCGGTGTTGAGTTGGACGGGCACGCCGGCCTTCTGCAGCCCGATCCGCATCGGTGCGATCAGGGCGCGGCCCATGCCGACCAGGTTCTTGCCGGTGGCCTTGGCCCACGTGGCGCGCAGGCCGACCTTGAGACTGCGCAGCACGCCGCGCGGATGACGCTTGAGCTGGTTCAGTCGGACGTAGTCCTGCTGCATCACGACCATGTTCATCGGCACCTTGCCGTATGCCGGTTCGAGCCCCTTCTCGTCGGGGCCGAGCTTCTTCGCGTTGAACGGCTTCGGCTCGACGGACCGACCGGTGGGCTTGCCGCCCGCGGCCTCCGGGTAGTAGTCGGAGTAGCCGGGCACCCAGCAGAGCTTCAGCGGCGAGTTCTTCAACACGAACGACAGCATTTCCGGACCGCGCTCCAGATAGGTGTCGATCTTCTCAGGCGCGACGGCGTCGCCGATGATCGTGTGCAGGTAGGTGCGGGCCGCATCGGCCGTGTCCTTGACCCCGTCGCGCTTGAGGATCTCGTTGTTCGGAATCCAGACGCCACCGCCGGAGCGCGCCGTGGATCCTCCGTAGTGCGGAGCCTTCTCAACGACTAGTGTGGTGAGTCCCTGGTGGGCGGCCGTGAGTGCGGCCACCATGCCCGCGGCGCCGCTACCGACCACGATGACGTCGTACTCCTGCTGAGTCATGTAGAACACGTTATAGAATTGCTCGGCAGACCCACAACTGCGCCGGTCGACGAAACGAGGGGACTTCACAGATGTTGTCCGTGGAAGTGCGCGATGAACTGGCGGCGGAGCTGGCTCACGCCGAGCGCAGCAGGGTGTCGATGAATCCGTTGACGGACGGTGTTCCCGGGATGGACGTCGTGGATGCCTATGAGATCCAGTTGATCAACATCCGCCAGCGGGTGGCCGAGGGCGCGCGGGTGATCGGACACAAGGTCGGGCTCTCGTCGGAGGCCATGCAGAAGATGATGAACGTCGACGAGCCCGACTACGGTCACCTGCTCGACGACATGGAGGTCTTCGAGGACGTCCCCGTCGAGGCGGGCCGGTTCCTCTATCCGCGGGTCGAGGTCGAGGTCGGTTTCCTCCTCGCCGAGGACTTGCCCGGCGCGGGTTGCACCGAGGACGACGTGCTCGCCGCGACGGCTGCCTTCGCCCCGTCGATCGAGTTGATCGATACCAGGATCACGGACTGGAAGATCAGGTTGTGCGACACGATCGCCGATAACGCGTCGTCGGCGGGTTGGGTGTTGGGCACGGCTCGGGTGTCGCCCAAGGACATCGACATTCGCACTATCGACGCCGTGCTGAGGTGCAATGGCGAGGTGGTCGCCGAGGGGCGCAGCGATGCGGTGCTCGGTAATCCGGTGACCGCGGTCGCGTGGCTGGCCCGCAAGGTCGACGACTTCGGAGTGCGCCTGCGCGCGGGCGACATCGTGCTTCCTGGGTCCTGTACCCGTGCGATCGATGCACGTCCAGGCGACGATTTCGTCGCTGATTTCTTTCGCCTGGGTTCAGTTCACCTGTCGTTCGAATGAGAGGGAGTGCACATGCCTGGCAAGGCATCCGTCGCGATCGTCGGGTCCGGCAACATCAGCACCGACCTGCTGTACAAACTGCTCCGCTCGGAGTGGCTCGAGCCGCGCTGGATGATCGGCATCGATCCCGAGAGTGAGGGTTTGGCGAGGGCGCGCACGCTGGGCCTGCAGACCTCCCACGAGGGCGTGGACTGGCTGTTGTCGTTGGACGAGAAGCCGGACCTGGTGTTCGAGGCGACCAGCGCCTACGTGCACCGCGCCGCCGCCCCGCGGTACGCCGAGGCGGGCATCCGCGCCATCGACCTGACCCCAGCCGCTGTCGGCCCCGCCGTCATCCCGCCGGCGAACCTGCGCGCGCACCTCGACGCGCCGAACGTCAACATGGTCACCTGCGGTGGGCAGGCCACCATCCCGATGGTCTACGCAGTGTGTCGGGCAGTCGCCGCGCAGGGCGGGGTCGTGCCGTACGCGGAGATCGTGGCGTCGGTGTCCTCGGCCTCAGCCGGGCCGGGCACGCGGGCCAACATCGACGAGTTCACCAAGACCACCAGCCGCGGCGTTGAGGTGATCGGCGGCGCCACGCGCGGCAAGGCCATCATCATCCTCAACCCCGCTGATCCGCCGATGATCATGCGCGACACCATCTTCTGTGCCATCCCCACCGATGCCGATCAGGACGCGATCACCCAGTCGATCACGGACGTCGTGGCCGAGGTGCAGACCTACGTGCCGGGCTACCGGCTACTCAACGAACCTCAGTTCGACCCGCCGTCGGTGCACTCGGGCGGGCACGCGCTGGTCACCACGTTCGTCGAGGTCGAGGGTGCGGGTGACTACCTGCCGCCGTACGCCGGGAACCTGGACATCATGACTGCCGCGGCCACCAAGGTCGGCGAGGAGATCGCCAAGGAATCGCTGTTGACGAGCGCCGGAGGTGCTCACGCGTGAGCGACGTCTTCTTCAACCCCATCTGGGACGTCCGGATGACCGACACGTCGCTGCGCGACGGGAGCCATCACAAGCGCCACCAGTTCACCAAGGACGAGGTGGGTTCCATCGTCGCGGCCCTTGATGCCGCGGGTGTTCCGGTCATCGAGGTCACCCACGGTGACGGGCTGGGCGGCTCGAGCGTCAACTACGGCTTCTCCAAGACCCCCGAGCAGGAACTGATCAAGTTGGCTGCCGAGACGGCCAAGCAATCCAAGATCGCCTTCCTCATGCTGCCCGGGGTCGGCACCAAGGAGGACATCAAGGAGGCGCAGAGCAACGGCGGCTCGATCTGCCGCATCGCCACCCACTGCACCGAGGCCGACGTCTCGATCCAGCACTTCGGGCTGGCGCGCGAACTGGGCCTGGAAACCGTTGGCTTCCTGATGATGTCGCACACCATCGGCCCGGAGAAGCTTGCCGCACAGGCGCGCATCATGGCCGACGCGGGCTGCCAGTGCGTCTACGTCGTCGACTCCGCGGGAGCGCTCGTACTCGAGGGCGTCGCCGACCGCGTCGAGGCCCTCGTCGCGGAATTGGCTTCGGATGCTCAAGTTGGTTTTCATGGCCACGAGAACCTCGGCCTCGGTGTCGCCAACAGCGTCGTGGCCGTGCGCGCGGGCGCCAAGCAGATCGACGGCAGCACCCGCAGATTCGGTGCGGGTGCTGGCAACGCCCCGGTCGAGGCGATGATCGGGGTGTTCGACAAGATCGGCGTCAAGACCGGGATCGACTTCTTCGAGATCGCCGACGCCGCCGAGGACGTGGTGCGACCCGCGATGCCCGCCGAATGCCTGCTGGATCGCAATGCGCTGGTCATGGGCTACTCCGGCGTGTACTCCAGCTTCCTCAAGCATGCGATCCGCCAGTCGGAGCGCTACGGCGTGCCTGCTCACCAGCTGTTGCATCGGGCGGGTCAGCGCAAGCTGATCGGTGGCCAGGAGGATCAGCTCATCGACATCGCGTTGGAGATCAAGCGCGAGCAGGACGCCGGCGCGGCCACGTAGTCGGCGACTGTGTGGGTTTTCAACGATCGCTCTCGGCGTTCGTATCGAGAACCCCCACACTCGACACCGGCACGCCGCCGGGCAGTCTGACAGAAACCCAGGGCAGGACGGGGCGGTGAATTCGGCCCCGACGCGACCGACCGCCACTCGCCGACGCGTCGGCTCCCTCGAGGTCCTGCGGAGTGTTCGTCCAGGTTCTGCCGTTCCTGGTGCTCGGCGTCGTCGTGAGCGGTCTGATCGCCACCTTCGTCAGCGCTGCCGGGGTGCGAGTGCGGCTCGGTTCCCATCGCGCGCCGGCTGTTCGGGCCCGGCACGAACGGCGCGTGCTGGTTGCCACTACCGACCAGTTCGCCGTCACCGTCGCCGAGGCCAACGCCGGGGCGCACTTCCACGGTCTGATGGGATTGTTCAGCCCCGGCTACGGCTCCACCGCGACTGTCGACCGCCCGGCAACGGCAGAGCAATCACTGCGTGATTCGACACTGATCTGGATGGGGTGGTGGCCATCGGGGAGCGGGCGCGGAGACGGCTTCGCCCTACCGTGACGGTCGCTAGCGTGACGCCGATCGACGAACCGGCCAGCGCGTACGCGTGCTGAGGTGTTTGGATGGCGGCCGTGAACGAGTTCCCCGGTTTCGCCGACGAGGGTTTCGGACCGGTCGCCGACGCATTCGTCGACAACTTTCGGCGTGGCACCGAGCTGGGTGCGGCGTGCGCGGTCTATCACGATGGCCGCCTGGTCGTCGACCTGGAGGGCGGCACCGCCGACGCCGTCGCCGGCCGGCCGTGGACGGCAGACACCCTCACCATCGGCTTCTCCATCTCCAAGGGACTGATGGCGCTCTGCGGGTACCTGGCGCAACAGCGCGGACTGCTCGACTTCGACGCGCCGGTTGCGACGTTGTGGCCGGAGTTCGCGACGAATGGCAAGCAGGACATCGTGATTCGCGACGTCTTCGCGCACCGGGCCGGATTGATGGCTCTGGACGCCGATCTGACTCTGGACGACGTACTGGCGTGGGAGCCGGTGATCCGCGCCATCGAAGCTCAGCGACCCCTGTGGGAGCCGGGCACGGCATTCGCCTATCACGCCCTGACCTTCGGCTGGCTCACCGGCGAGATCCTGCGCCGCGCGACCGGTAGGATGCCGGGTGCACTGTTGGCCGAGTACCTCACCAACGATCTCGGTGTGAATGCCTGGATCGGGCTGCCCGCCGACCTGGAACATCGCGTAGCCCGAATGCACGCACCGCGTTCGCGGCTTCTGCGCACCGGTTACCGCGCGCTCCCCAAGATTCTGCGTCGCATCGGCAAGGCACCCGCGGTGCGTACCGTCACCCTGGGTTCGGCGTTTCCCTTCTCGCTGATCGACGGCTGCGCGGGTGACTTCAACACACCCGCGGTGCACGCCGCCGAGATCCCGGCGGCCAACGTCATCCTCGACGCCCGTGCCCTCGCGACCATCTATGGCGCGGCGGTGTCCCCGGTGACGGGTGCGCAGTTGCTGACCGAGGCCTCGATCGCCGATGCCGTCACCGTGCGTTCGGCGGGCGACGGCTGGTCCTCCGCGCTCAACGCGCCGGGCATCCGGTTCTCGACGGGCTTCCTGATCAACGGCATCCCGTTCCGTCCGCTGCTGTCGGACTCGTCGTTCGGACACGACGGCGCCAGCGGCAGCCTCGGGTTCGCCGATGCCGACAGTCAGACCGGCTTCGGCTACGTCAACAACCTCATTGCGCCGCGCGATCACCGCGCGAATAGTCTCACCGCAGCGCTTCGACGCTGCCTCGATCGCTAGCCCGTCGGACCGGGCGGGCACGATGGGGCCATGATCTCCTCCCGTCGCTGCGTTCGCCCATGATGGCCACCCGGGAGCAGGCGCAGACGATCCTCGAACAGTTGGCCGGACCGCAGGCGATCCTGCGCGACGACCAGTGGACCGCCATCGAGGCGCTCGTCGTGCAGCGCCGCCGCGCGCTGGTCGTGCAACGCACCGGCTGGGGAAAGTCGGCGGTGTACTTCATCGCCGCCAAGCTGCTCCGCGCCAGCGGGCACGGACCCACGGTCATCGTCTCGCCGCTGCTCGCATTGATGCGCAACCAGGTGCAGGCCGCCGACCGGGCGGGCGTCCGCGCCGCCACGATCAACTCGAGCAACGTCACCGACTGGGACGAGATCCACGACCGCGTGCGGCGCGGCGATCTCGACGTCCTCCTGGTCAGCCCGGAACGCCTGAACAATCCTGACTTTCGCGTTTCTGTGCTGCCCGCGCTGGCGCACGACGCCGGTCTCGTCGTGGTCGACGAGGCCCACTGCGTGTCGGACTGGGGCCACGACTTCCGGCCCGACTACCGGCGCATCCGCACGCTGATCGCCGAACTCGGCACCGACGTTCCGGTCCTCGCCACCACGGCCACGGCCAACGACCGCGTCGTCGACGACGTGGCGAGCCAGTTGGGAGTCGGGGGCCGCGACACGCTGGTGCTTCGTGGCGGTCTGGACCGCGAGTCGTTGCGGCTGTCAGTGGTCAAGGCGGGGAATCCGGCGAAGCGCGCGGCTTGGCTTGCCGCGCAAATTGATTCACTGCCGGGGTCGGGAATCGTCTACACGCTGACCGTGGCGCAGGCGCACGACGTCGCGGCGCTGTTGCGCGATCAGGGCCATGCGGTGGCGGCCTACACCGGAGCCACCGAGACCTCCGAGCGCGAACACCTCGAGGCCGACCTGCTGGGCAACCGGGTGAAGGCCCTGATCGCCACGTCGGCGCTCGGCATGGGATTCGACAAGCCGGACCTCGGGTTCGTCGTCCACCTCGGGGCGCCGTCTTCTCCGATCGCCTACTACCAGCAGGTCGGCCGCGCGGGCCGTTCGACGGCCAGTGCCGAGGTGGTGCTGCTGCCCGGCCACGAGGACCAGGACGTCTGGCGCTACTTCTCCTCCGTGGCGTTTCCTTCGGAAGCCATGGTGCGCAACGTGATCGACGCGCTCGAATCGGAGCGGCCGCAGTCGACCCCCGCGCTCGAGCCACTCGTGGACCTCGGCCGGACCCGGTTGGAGATGGTGCTGAAGGTGCTCGACGTCGACGGAGCGGTGCGTCGTGTCAAGGGCGGTTGGATCGGCACCGGAATGCCGTGGGAGTACGACGAGGGCCGCTACCGCAAGCTCGACGAGGCCCGCAAGCGCGAGCAGCAGGCCATGCTCGACTACCAGGTGACCGACGGCTGTCGAATGGCCTTCCTGCGCGGCCAACTCGACGATCCGGAACTCGTGGACGGCGAACGTTGCGGCCGCTGCGACAACTGCACCGGAAAGCGGTACGACGCCGACGTCGACCCGTCGTCGGCGGAGGACACCCGGCAGAGGCTCATGCGGCCGGGTGTGGAAGTCGCGGCCCGCAAGCAGTGGCCGTCCGGCCTGGTCAAGCTCGGAGTGAAACTGAGCGGCAAGATCAGCGACGGTCCGTCACCGGGACGGGTCATCGGCAGGCTCACCGACCTGGGTTGGGGTGCCCGGCTTCGTCGACTGCTCGACGAACCGGATGCCGAGGTGTCGGAAGACGTCGTCCAGGCCGCAGTAAAGGTGCTGGCGTCCTGGGACTGGACGACCAGGCCCACCGCGGTGCTGGCGATGGACTCCGACCGTCATCCATTGCTGATCTCCTCGCTGGCCCACGAACTCGCCAGGCTCGGCCGGCTCACCGACCTGGGCACCCTGCACTACGCGCCGGAACGCCGTCCGGTGACGGCGGCGAATTCCGCATACCGCGTCGCCGTGCTGGACGGATCCTGGCTACCACCCGATCCCGCCGTGATCGGCGGAGCGGGCGGACCGGTGTTGTTGGTCGACGACATGATCGATACCGGATGGACGCTGACCATGGCGGCGCGCGTCGTCAGGTAGGCAGGCGCACCGGACGTGTTGCCCTTCGCCCTGGCCAGCACCAGCTAGCTCGTGTGCCACATCCGTAGCGCCACGGGCGCCGAGGTCTAGAAGGTCGGACGGCGAGCGGGCTCCTCGTCGAGGAGCCGCACGAGCACGTGTGTCACTTCGTCGAGGCCGTGGTAAACACCAAAGGTGCGACTCGCGGCATCGTGATCGATGGGATATTGCGCGTGCTCCATGCCGAGCACCCGTAAGCCGGCCGCGGCCGCGGCCCGAACGCCGTTGCTGGAGTCCTCGACCGCGAGGCTGCCCGAGCTTCCGGCGCCCAGTCGCGCTATCGCCTCCCGGTATACATCGGGGGCAGGCTTCCCCGCGGCGACCTCGGCGCTCGACACCGTGGCGCTGAAGTATTCGCCGATGGGCGTCGAGGTCATAACCCTGTCGATGATCTCTCGTGGAGCCGAGGATGCCAGCGCCACGGGAACTCTCGCGGCAGCGGACCGAACCAGTTCGAGGGCACCGGTGATCAACGGCACCTCACCGCGATCGTAGGCGGCGGCCACCGCGCCGATCACGCTATCGGCTGCGGCCTTCGGATCCATACCGGTGCGGTCGCTCACGTAGTGTGCCCATTCGGGCACACTCTTGCCCTGACAGGTCCTGGTGTCCTCGGGAAGCCATGCGTAACCCAGGTCGGCGGCGACGGAATGCCAGCCCTGTTCCCACAGGTGCTCGGACATCACCAGAACCCCGTCGAGGTCGAGCACGACGCAACGATCGCTTCTGGAGTGGACTGTCATCGTCATTCCTCCTGCCGACGCGGGCCGTGATAGATCGGGTGAAGGGCGTCGTAGAGGCGGCGAAAGTCCGCGTACCGATCTGCGTACTCGAGCGCACGTGCCGCATCTGGCGCGAAGGTCCGCGTCACGACCGCACGGTCGGCGAGGAACCCATAGCTCGACTGCGCACCGCTCCCCACGATGGCGCACGCGGCCGCACCCACCGCACCGGCATCCTGAGGTGCCGCGATGGTCTCGAGCGGGTGCTCGAGGACGTCGGCGATGATCTGCGTCCACTCCGAGCCCATCGATCCGCCGCCGACGGCGCACACCCGCGTGATCACCTGCCCGTAGTCGATGCCGTACTCCAGCGCCCAACGCATCTGGAACGCCACGCCTTCCATGACCGCGCGGAGCAGGTGTCCAGGACCGTGGTGCAGGCACAGTCCAACGAACGAGCCACGGATGGCGTCGTCGAACACCGGCACGCGTTCACCGCTGAGCCACGGCGCGAACAGCAGTCCATCCATGTCGGCAGCACTGTCGCGGACCATCCGATCCACCCGTGCATAGTCCACCGGCCCGGGATCGTCGAGGCCGAGCATGTGCACTGCCCACGCGAGTGCGGCACCGCCGGTGGCGATTTCGAGCCACAGAATCCACTGTTCGGGATCGGCGTGGGCCAGCACGCCGAGTCGTTTCCGGGGATCGCGTCTGGGCTCGGACATCGTCAGGCCGAAGTACGCCGCGGTGCCTAGGCTGATGTGCAAGTCCCCAGGCTTCAACGCGCCTGATCCCAGTTGGCTCGCCGGGACGTCGCCGACTCCGACGTAGACCGGGACATCGCCGGTCAATCCGAGCTGAGTCGCTATGTCGGGCAACAGACATCCCGCGACATCGGTGGCCGAACACACCCTGGGCAGCTTGTCCATCTCGATGCCGACCGCATCGCAGGCGTTCGCATCCCAGTCGCGCGTCCGATGGTCGAACAGTCGGTATGCGGACGCACCGGCGTGGTCGGTGACAGCCGCCCCGGTCAGATGCATGACTACGGCTTCCTTGCAGTCCAGCAGTTTGGCGGTCTGGGCATAAGTATCGGGCGCCCGGTCGCGGAGCCAGAGGATCTTCGGGACGATGTCCTTGGCGGACATCACCGCGTTGAAACGACGGAACTGTTCGTCGGGCGGTATGACCTTTGCCAGTGCGCGGGCGTTCTCCTCTGAGCGTTGATCCAACCAGCTGATCATCCGCATCAACGGCCGACCCGCGTCGTCGACCGCGACCAGGTTGAACATCTGGGCCGTGACGCTGATCCCTGCGATCGTCACGACGGCGCGCCCGAGCAGCTCATCCGCCGCCTCGAGTGCCGAGGTGATGATCTGGTCCAGATCCTGCTCGACGCCTGCTCCGGCAACCATCTGCAAGCCGTAGCGTCGATAGGCGCTGTCCAATAGGTGGGCGTCCGCATCGACGATTACCGCCTTGACGCCACTGGTGCCGATGTCGAAGGCCAGGAAGTGTGCGCTCATCGCGATGAATCAGGCGTCCTGGCTGACCGGCAGCAGGAGTTCCTCCAGCAGTTGCAGGTACCGGTCGTTCTGTTCGACTGTTCCGACCGTTACCCGTACATGCGAGCCCTTGAGTCCATGCGCACCCATCGCCCTGATCAGAATGTCCTCGGCCAGTAGGGCATCCACGACGGCGGAGACCGACCGACCACTCGAGGAGATGTCAGCCAAGACGAAGTTGCCGTCGGAGGGGTACGACTCGACACCTTCGATCTTCTGCATCTCGGCGTGCAGCCGATCGGCCTCCGTGCTGATGAATTCCCTTCGCAGTTCCAGTTCGTGCGGCTCGTCCAGCGCCTGCAGACATCCCCAGATCCCCATCAGGCTGATACTGAAGGGGATGCGAACCCGTTGCACGATGTCGATCAGTTCCGGATCGCCGATCAGGTAGCCGACTCGAAGCGCGGCGAGCCCGAATCCCTTGGACATGGTCCGTGCGATGACCAGGTTGGGATGTGACGCCACCAGCGGGGCGAACGATTCGGCGTGACCGCACTCCAGATAGGCCTGGTCGACGACGACCGGGATGCCGGTCTCCAGCAGTTGGGTCAACTGCGCTGTGCTCCAGCCTTTCCCGGTCGGGTTGTTGGGGCTGCACAGGAAGATGATCGTCGTCCGATCGGTGACGGCCGCGAGCATCGCATCGACGTCGAGTTCCCACGACTTGGGAACGAGAGGCACGAACCTCGGAACGCCTCCGTTGATGCGCGTCTGACTCTCGAAGAACGCGTACGTGGGCGACGCGATGATGGTTTCGTCGCCGGGTCCGACCAGCAGCCGCACTAGGACGTCGAGCACTTCCGTAGAGCCGTTTCCCAGTACGACGGATTCGGCCGAAACGGAGTTGTAGCGCGCTAGCGCTGCGACAAGATCCTTGCCCGAGTACGGGTAGAGATGTCCGATGCCGAAGGCGTCCCGTACCGCCGCTCGCACCCCTTCGGACGGCGGTATCGGACACTCGTTCGACATCATTCGCGCGAGCTGCCGGTGTTGCCAGGCGAAGTCGTGATGCTCGGCGTTGTAGGGCGCGGCGGCGCGGAAGCCCTGCTTGACGTAACGGTTGACTGTATCGCTCATCGGATGGTGCCTCCTTGGGGAACGCCGGCTGCCTCATTCTTGATCCGGTTTCGCAGAACCGCCGCGTACCAGACGCCGGCGATGATGAAGAATCCTCCAGCCATCAGCGCCGTCTGATGGTTGAGCTCGGGGACCGTGAGGCAACCGACGACGAAGATCGTCCACAGGAGGGCGGCCACCCGCACCGGACCTGCGTAGCGGCCGAGGTCGAAACTCGTTCGCGTAGGCAGTGATCCGTTCCGCGATGAGATGAGCACCGCGATCACGGTCAGTCCGTAGACCGCGTAATAGCCCAACGCGGCCATGCCCACGATCAGCGCCATCGCCTGCGACGAACCGTAGGTGCCGACCAGTACCAGAGCGAGGCTGAACGCCGCGACGACGAGCAGTGCGGCGCTGGGGGACTTCGTCTTCGGGGATACCTTCTTGAGTGTCGACGAGGCAGGCAACATGTTATCGCGGGACAGCGAGAACATCAGCCGGCTGGCGGCAGTCATGTTGGCCAAACCGCCGGCATACAGCGCGATGATCGCCACGAATTCGAAGATCGCGGCACCGGTGGATCCGAGGGCCGACTGCAGGATGTGGGACACCGGTACGTCGGCACCGATCGTGTCCGTTAGGTTGTCGATGTTGATGGTGAGGCCGACGATCATCAGGAATCCGACGACGATGGCGAACACCAGTGCGCGGATCACGGCCTGAGGCACGTATCGGGTTGCCATCTTGGTCTCTTCGGCGAGGTCTGCGGCACCCTCGAACCCGGTGAGTACCCACATGGCCAGCAGGCCGGAGAGCAGGATTGCCGTGGCGAAGCCGCTGCCGTCGACAGTCGTGGTGGTCAGGAAGCTGAACCCTTGCACCGGGTTCGTGATGAATCCGACGACCAACAGGATCGCGGTCAGGATGATTGACAGCCCGATCTCGACGGCGAAGGCGACCGCGTTGTTGATGCGCGACGCGACTCGGACACCGGCCAGGTTGATCGCCAACTGGGATGCCAGCACCACGACGACGACCACCAGGGTGGACGTCGTGGTGATTTCCACTCCCAACCTGTTCAAGAGCACCGGTGCCAAGCCGAAGTTGAGCCCGGTGAACCCGGGGATGAACGCCATCAGGCCTGCCCAGCCGACGAACCACCCGTAGTGCGAGTTGATGAGGCGAGACGTCCACTGATAGGCGTAGCCGCTGATCGGCATGCGGCCCGCGAGTTCGGCCAAGACCAGCGCGACCAGGAGCTGACCGATCGAGACGATCAGCCAGGTCCAGACGAAGACCGGGCCCACCATGCCTAGCGAGTAGGCGAAAGTGGTGAAAACTCCTGCGGTGACACACATGCAGGAGATGGAGATCGAGAACGAGCTCCACGCCCCCATGGATCGCTCGAGCTGTGGCTCGTAGCCGAAGGCTCGCAACTCGTCCTCATCGGAGGCGGCCATCGCCGCTGGTGTATCGGACAATTGATCATCGGTCACGGTATTGCTCCCTTCCTTGTTCCTGATCCTTTTGCGGGCATCTCGCGCCAGTGCAATCTGCTTGGTGGGTGTGATGAATTCCGTTGTCAGTCATCGTCCGTGGGCGTGTGCCGACCGGTCAGTGTCGTTCGGTCGCGGCGGAGGCGGTGCACGGTCAGGCTGAAAACGCCTGGGGCGTAATGCTCCTGTGAGAGCAGGACGGGCTGACCCTCCGCGGAGCGCTCCGTCTGCTCGAGGCGTAGCAGCGGGCTGTTGCGTGGGCAGTCCAGCATCTTGGCCAGGCGGGCGCTGGCCGAGACGGGTGCCACCTCGGCGATACCGCCGACCAGGTGGACACCGCACTCGCGTTCGAGGAACCGGTAGATCGATCCGCCGTCGTAGACCGGCGAGCCCGCCGCCTCGATGATGCCCAGCGGAATGACGTCGAAGCCGTGAGTGGCGGGCACCCCGTCGACGCGGATGATTCTCTCGACTCTGAACGCCCCGGTGTCCTTCGGGAGCTCCAGCGCGGTCGAGATCCACGCCCTGACCGGGCCGACCCTCGCTTCGACTACTTCGACGTTGAGGTTGGCCCCGGCTGCGGTGACCGCTTCGGTGACGCCGATGTCAAGGTCGAGGACGCTCCGCACGCGAGTCTGCTTGAGCGTGACGAACGTGCCAACACCGTGTACTCGGCGGATCAGCCCGTCGCGTTCGAGGCCGCTGAGAATCTCGCGCAAGGTGGGCCGGCTGATGCCATACCGCTGCGCGAACTCGGGCTCGGAGGGGAGTTTCTCGTTCGGCGCGTAGGTACCGTTCGCCAGTTCCTCAGCGAGTTGTTGACGCACCTCTTCGGAGAGCAACTGTCGCTGCTGGCGCCGTTGTGCCGGGCCGGGGTTCATGAGATGTAAGATGTCAGACAACTAGGGATGATGTCAATGGGTTCGTAGGCGAAGATTCGCGAGGACCGTTGCGGACTGCAGGTTTCACCGACCGACGCCCTGGCCGTCATCGCCGAGGTCCAAGGAGCGCAGGGAAGTGCCAAAGTACTCCTGGCGTGCGCCCCTTGGTCTCTAGCCGGACCTTCGGGTATGTGCGAACGTGGTGTTCTCAGCGCGCCTGGATCTGTCCGGACTTCGAATTGCTTCGCTCGTGCCTTGTCTAGGCAGGCGATGTGACGAGCAGCGATCAAGGAATCACGTACATCCTCGGGCAAACGCTCCAACTCACGACCTCCGACCCCGGGGGCCGGGTTGGGCAGGTTCTCGGACGCAGCGTGATGAACAACACGCTGAAGGCCCGCAGAGTAATCGCCGAGGCACGGGACCTGTTGGGCGGCAACGGCATCCTGCTCGACTACCACGTAATCAGGCACATGGCCGACATCGAGTCGATCTACACCTACGAGGGCACCGAGCACATCCAGACGCTGATCGTCGGGCGCGACATCACCGGCGTGGGCGCCTTCTCGTGACGCAGCAACCACTACTTCCAAGGAGACCATCATGACTTCGACCATCGAACCGACCACGCATGAGAACGGGCGGGAGCGCAGCGACGGCCCGACCGATGGCGGGCGGACTGCACTCTTGCTGCCGCCCGCTGACAATGGCGTCCCCATCGCCGATCCCGCGCCGCTGGGTCTGGCCGCCTTCGCAGGGACCACGTTCGTCCTCAGCCTGTTCAACGCCGGGTTGGTCGGGCCGGCGTCGCTGGTCGCGGTCGTGCTGCCGCTCGCATTGCTCTATGGCGGCCTGGCACAGGTTCTGGCGGGGATGTGGGAGTTTCGCAACGACAACACGTTCGGCGCGGTGGCGTTCACCTCCTTCGGCGCGTTCTGGATCTCGTACTTCTTCTACGTGCGTGAGATCGTGCCGACGCTGCCTCCGGCGGACGCGCACACGGCGACGGGCATCTTCTTGCTGATGTGGGCGATCTTCACCGCCTACATGACGCTGGCGGCGCTGAAGACGAACGCCGTGTTGATCGCGATCTTCAGCTCGCTTCTGGTCACCTTCGTCGCGCTCACCATCGGAGACTTCGCCGAGATCGCCGCCCTTCGCCACGCCGGCGGCTACGTCGGGCTGCTGGTTGCGGCGGTCGCCTGGTACGGCTCCGCCGCTGGCGTCGTCAACCCGACGTGGGGCCGCACCGTGCTTCCCGTGTTCCCGATCTCGCGGAGCTGAGAAGGGGTGGGCCCACCGGGTTATCCTGAATTCGTGGCGCGCGCCGAATCCCCTCAGCTGATGCTCGGACGGATCATTCGCGCGCAACGCGAGCTTGCCGAGCTTCCGATGCGCAATCTCGCGGCGGCGGTGGGCATTTCGAACCCCTATCTCTCTCAGATCGAACGGGGGCTGAGGGCGCCTTCAGAGGCGGTCTTGAACGCCATCGCCGAGTCCCTGGAGACCTCCGTGGACCGCCTGTACGAAGAGGCTGGATTCGTCGAACCGGTTCCGAGTCGGGATGCGGAGGGCCAGGGCGGCTTGGAAGCCGAGATCGAAGCGGCGGCCGAGCTCACGACTTCCCAGCGAAGGGCGCTCGTCGAGATCTACCGGGGCTTCGTTGACGCGAATGCCGTCCGTCGGACGAGGGGTAGGTAGCTGTCCTGGTGACCTCGCCCCGACGTCTACCGCGCCGCGATCTCTCGGAACGGTGGCAACCATTGGTTGCGAAGCGCCTCTCGACCCATGAACAGGCCGAGGTGGCCGCTCTTTGGCCTGACGTCGAGAGACGTGGCCCGGATCGGTGCCCACGTATTCGGCAAGGGCGAACACCTGGACCGGCGGGGTGATGTGATCGGTCTCGCAAGAGAGGTATAGCGGGCAGGTGATGTGGGCGAGGTCGACCGAGCGGTTGCCGACGGGCAGGCTCCCGTCGACGAGCTCGTTGTTGGAGAGGAGGTGTTCGACGATCCACAGGGAGAACGCACCGGCGATGGGCTGGCTGTGCAGGAACCAGGCGTCGAACGTGCGGAAGCGGTTTGGCGTGTTCCCGCTGAATGAGTCCAGCTTGTTTAGAGTCTGGTGGCCCGATGTTGGGCTGGATTGGACGATGAACAGATGGCTGGTCGGAAGCGGCATTCCGCGGAGGATCAGCTTTTCCACTTCGCCGGAGGGGCTTCGGGCAGCTCGACCTCGTGTGATCTGCATGACGTAACGAGAGTCAATGAATATTGACCTCATCTTTGTTTAGGTTTGCCAGCGCACGACGCATTCACCGCAGGGAACGCCAAGGCGGGGACGTGGGGAACATCCCACGTCCCCGCTGTGGTATTGCGGATCTCGGATCACCCCTGAAGTTCATCACCGTCTGCCGGTATGGAACCCCTCGCTGACGCGGCTCACTGGACCGTGACGCCGGTGGTCGTCCGAACGGCGGTCTTGCCCGAACCACCGACAGTGCCGGCGACGGCAAAGGGCCCGCCACTGGGAGGTGCTCCGAATACACCCGCGGTTGCGGTGTTGTTGCCGCCACCGAAGTTGAATGCGGTGTTGAGGCCCGGCCGCGTCAGGCTCGACCCGCCAAGGGCCTGGACAACGTTCCCGTTACCGCCGAGGTTGTAGGCGCTATTGGCGACGCCGATTGCCGTAACCCCATTATTGGGGAAGGGCTGGTTGCCTCCGACATTGATCGCGGCGTTCAGGCCGCCTATCGCTTGCACGTTGTTGCCGTTACCCAGATTGACCGCGAGATTGCCAAAGCCTGGTGCACCCGCGCCGCCTGCATACGCGCTGCTATCGTTGCCTACGATGATGGCGGTGTTGAGGACATCACCTGCGGTGCCGCCAGCGTAGGCAGTGGAGTTATTGCCTAACGCGACGGCTTGGCCGAAGTTGCCGACTGACGTTGCTGACGAGCCGGTGCCGACCGCCGCGGCGAGGTTCAACGCGCACGTCGCGGTGGCGGCCCCCGCCCCGCTCAGCGACGCCACCGCCAACGCGCCCGACGCCACCGCCCCCAGCACCATTGCGCCGGTGAGCGTGTCCTTCGAATGTTTCGACGTCGTCCTGTGCGTGCCCATCGTGGCTCCTCAAGTTTCCCAGATTCATGAATCGGACGAGTCGACGTTACCCCATCGTCAGCCCGACCAGCCGACGAGGCAGCAACCTTCTTCGCCCGCGGGACCTGCCGGTCACGGCATCTCGACCTTCGAGCTTGAGGGCCGCTAGGCAATCGATTTGGTGTCACGCTCAGAGAAACGCCGACACCGCGCCCGCCGGGTGTGGCAAAAGACAACACGCCGCCGAACCGCTTTGCCCGTTGGCCGTGCGGTGTTGTTGGAACGGCAATCCGGCCGTCGCTGCGGCTTCACCGCGTCCGGCCGGGCGCGGTGGTGGTCGTTCCGCGGTACCGCGCCAGACGTATCCGGATGGCGGGCGACACGAGCCGAACGATGCCACCGCGTGGCATGAACAGATGGCTGGTCGGAAGCGGCATTCCGCCGTGCGTAAGTTGCGCCGCGCGGACGAGTTGGCTGCCGAGGGCAAGACGGGTGAGGAGATCGCCGCCGAGCTGCAAGTGGCGGCGGCCACGCTGTACAACTGGCGGCGCACCTACGGCGGGATGGACACCGACGCCGCCAAGGAACTCAAGGAGCTGCGCGAGCAGAGCGACCGCCTCAAGCGGTTGTTGGCCGAAGCCGTGTTGGAGAAGGACGCACTGCGGGAGGTCGCGAAGGGAAGACTCTGAGCC